>NZ_JQLO01000001.1:0-650625 GCF_000744255.1 Carnobacterium divergens DSM 20623
TGCGTGAATATCATGGTTTATATCATGTCCTACATGGCGTATTGTCACCAATTGAAGGCACTGGTCCTGAAGATATCAACATTCCAAGTTTAATCAAACGACTTCAATCGGATGAAATCAATGAAGTGATTATTGCTACAAATGCAACCGCAGAAGGCGAAGCAACCGCTATGTATTTATCACGTTTAATTAAGCCAGCAGGAATTAAGGTGACGCGTTTAGCTCATGGATTATCTGTAGGTAGTGATATTGAATATGCCGATGAAATTACGTTATTGAAAGCTGTTGAAGGACGTAGAGAACTTTAAGGAAGAGGGAAGCGAAAATGTTTTTTAAGAAAAATAAAAAAGGATTATTGCGTAAAGAATACGATGAAGCCCTTTTAAACTTGATGTATCGTACAAAAGACCAATGGGAAAATAAGAAAGAAATTGAAGAGGCTGTATTTGATAAAGATGGGTTATTATTTGCAGAAACGAAATTAGCTGAAGCTAAATACTTCTATTTATTTAAAGAAGCACGAATTCGTAAAATTAAAAGTACAAAAATTAGATAGGTTTGATTAGAGGAGGTCATTAGCCGATGGAGAAAGAACAACTTAACCAACAGCAACGGCCTCTTTTTGACGCTTTGAGAAAGCACAAAAAAGTGGAAAAACAATCATTTCATGTTCCTGGACATAAAAATGGTTTAAATTGGCTAGATGAAATGAGTGAATTTAAACAGCTGTTGGCGTATGATCAAACCGAAGTAAGTGGCTTAGATTATCTGCATGAACCAACAGGTGTGATTGAAGCAAGTCAAACCTTGTTGTCTGATTTTTATAAAAGTGAGAAGAGTTATTATTTGGTTAACGGTTCAACAGTAGGAAACTTAGCGATGATTATGGCATCTGTGAAACGAGATGACCTCATTTTAATGACGCGTGATGCCCATCAGTCCGTTATTCATGGGGTTGAATTGGCAGGGGCAACTCCTTTGTTTTTAGGTCAAGTTAGTGATGCGGAGGGCACCATTAAAGCAGGAATTAAACCGGCAGATTTAAAGGCAGTATTCAAACAAAATTCAGGAATTAAAGCGCTGGTTATGACGTATCCAACTTACTACGGCGAAATTTATCCTTTAAAAGAGTTGATTGAACTTGCAAAAGCAAATAATTGCTTGGTGCTAGTCGATGAAGCGCACGGGGCTCACTTTACGTTAGGATCACCTTTTCCAGTTTCTGCACTGGAACTTGGAGCAGATGTAGTGGTTCATTCTGCACACAAAATGTTGCCGGCACTAACGCAAGGCTCTTATTTGCATATTGGAAAAGGAAGTTCCATAGAATTCCAAAGGGAAATAGAACATTATTTACACATACTTCAATCTAGTAGTCCTTCATATTTGTTGATGATGTCTTTGGAGTATGCACGTTACTTTTTAGCTAATTGGACATTGGATGATCTTAAGCAGACGCTTGCCTATGTGACTTTTTGGGAAAATAAATTAGAGCAAGCTGGATTTGATGTACTGAAAACAGCTGATCCGCTTAAATTGAACATTGGTAAAACAGGCTATTTAGGAGAAGAACTAGCTGTTTATTTTGAAGAAAAAGGGTTGTTCCCAGAGCTTTCGACGGAATTCTTTATTTTGTTGACATTTCCCTTGTTGAAAGCGCAGCAACCTATTCAACTACCAGAGGTAGAGTTTGCACAGCTTGAGAGCCGAGAAGTTGCAGTAAAAAAACGACCGATTGTCAGATACCCTCAAATGGCAACTTTAGCGTTATCTTATGAACAGCAAAAGATGAAGGCTGTTGAATTCGTTGATTTAGAACAGGCAATAGGGTGTATTTCAGCAGTTACGGTAACTCCTTATCCACCAGGAATTCCATTGATTTTAAAGGGAGAAGAAATTAAACAAGAGCAGCTGGCTGTTTTAAAAGCGGGGTTGGCACAGTTTAATCGAGTTGTAGGATTGAAAAATAAGAATAAAATCCTGGTTTTTTCTCATTAGGATATTAGATTGAAATTACAGAATTGAAAGAGGTTAAATTATGTTATCATTTGCTGAAAAAAAAGCGATTTTTGATGAATTTGAAGAATTAACGATGCACGAAGTTTCCCTTAAACGTTTGAATTACCATTTTGAAGAAAGTGCTGTTCCGAAAACAACAGTAGTCAAATTTTTACATCCTAATGGAAATGCCTTTATTTATGCGGGGTATTTGCCAGAAGAAGATACAATGAAAGGCTACATTTCTGTTTTAGAGGAAGATGCAGAAATGATTCGTCAAATGACAGCTGATGCGATTGAGTATTTAAAGAAAACGGTTGATGGCTATGAAGAAGGATACCAAGAAAATTGGGTGGAAGATCATGGCGATTATTTAACGCTAGAATATCGTAATGGTATGTGGTCCATTATCATGTCTAGTGGGGCATTAGAGGCTATCTTTAAAACTAGAGATGCTGCGGTTGGCTATTTGGAAGATGAAGGTTTTTTTGAGGAATAAGCAAGAAGACTATTCTAAGTGAATAGTCTTCTTTTTTTAGAATAAATTCATCCAAATAAGGATTTCAATTAGACTGATGACACTAGATAACGTATAATAAGAACTAAGAATTAAAGTAGATAAGGAGTACGATAAAGTGGCAGGTATTTTTATAACAGTAGAAGGTCCAGATGGTGCAGGAAAGACAAGTGTCTTAAGGGAGTTGTTGCCACTTTTAGAAAGCACAATTAAAATGAATGTAGTCGCAACAAGAGAACCAGGCGGGAGTCGGATTGCAGAAGAGATTCGTGAATTGATTCTGAATCCTCAAAACACAGAGATGGATATTCGTACAGAAGCCTTACTTTATGCAGCAGCTCGACGTCAACATTTAATTGAAAGAATCAACCCAGCTTTAGCCAAGGATGCTTTAGTAATTTGTGATCGATTTGTCGACAGCTCACTAGCCTATCAGGGGGCTGCTCGTGGTATCGGAATTTCAGAGGTAGCAGCAATCAATCACTTTGCAACAGACGGTGTAACGCCGGATTTAACCTTGTACTTAGATGTAGAGGCTAGTGTCGGAATTGAACGCATCAATCGCAATAAGGAAACACGTCAATTTGATCGTTTGGATCAAGAAAAATTGGAGTTTCATGAAGCGGTTCGTGCAGCGTATTTAACTTTAGTAGCAGAAAATCCAGCAAGAATCACCTTGATTGATGCAAGTGGTACGATTGAAGAAGTCGTAGCAGCTTGTTTAGATCAGATTAAACGTGTTTTTCCAACTAAATTTTAAAAAGAGAAAGGTTGAGTAATGATGAAATTAATTTTAGCGATTGTCCAAGATAAAGATAGTGTACGTTTGTCTAATGAATTTGTAGATGCAGGTGTACGTGCAACAAAACTCTCAACAACAGGCGGTTTTTTGAAAGCAGGAAATACAACGTTTATCGTAGGGATTGAAGACGAGCGAGTGGATGAAGTTTTAAACTTGATTCGTGAAACCTGTCAAGCTAGAGAACAATTTATGACGCCACCAATTAGTTTAGATGTTTCAATGGATACTCATATGCCTTACCCAATAGAAGTTCAAGTCGGCGGAGCGACCGTTTTTGTAATGCCAGTTGAACAATTTCACCAATTTTAAGGGATGAGTGAAGGTGACAAAATGGAAGGAACAGAAGAAAAAAAATTAGCGTGGCTTCAACCTGAATTAATGAATCGCTTTAAGCGAAATTTAAAGCATGGAGATCTTCTCCATGCTTACCTTTTTGAAGGAACAACAGGCACGGGTAAAAAAGAAATGGCTATGTGGTTAGCGCAATCACTTTTTTGTCAGGATAAAGTGGATGGTTCTCCTTGTGGGGTTTGTTTAAACTGCAAAAGGGTAGCAGATCATCAACACCCAGATGTGCTTGAAATCGAACCAGATGGCCTATCAATCAAGGTGGATCAAGTAAGAGAATTAAAAACTGAATTCTCTAAAAGTGGTGTAGAAAGTAGACAAAAAGTTTTTATTGTGACGGATGTTGAAAAAATGACCGTTGGAGCTGCTAATAGCTTATTGAAATTTTTAGAAGAACCAGATGGAACAGTTGTTGCATTTTTATTAACAACAGCTAAAAATCGAATTTTGCCCACAATCTTGTCACGATGTCAGCTAGTTCATTTTAGTCCATTGCCAAAGCAAATTTTACTCCAAGAATTGGAAAAATTAGAAATTAGTGAAAAACAAGGGGCTTTGTTGGTTCATTTGACGAATAGTTTGGATTCTGCGGTTGAAATGAATCGCAATGAATGGTTTAATGAAGCTAGGGGAATTATCTGGAAATGGTTTCACCAGATTTCCAAAAATGAGAAACAAGCATTTATTTTTGTACAAACAGATATTATCACCCATTTTAAAGAACGCGAGAACCAACAACTCGCCTTAGACATGTTGTTGCTTGCTTATCGTGATGCGTTAATGTTGTATTATCGCTCAGTTGATTTGTTAGCTTTTCCACAGCATCAAGACGTGTTAAATAGGTTCCAGCAAAAAGTTAATGGAAAAAAATTGACTGAAAGTATTGAAATGATCTTAACAAGTAAGAAAAAACTTGAAAGCAATGTTTCAGCACAAGGAGTTTTTGAACAATTGACGCTTCTTTTAATGGATTAATAGATAATGCTTGGAGTGAGGGACAAGGAATGCAAACAGTAATTGGAGTTAGATTCAAACATGCTGGCACAATTTACTATTTTTCTCCAGGAAAATATGAGTGTCATGTAGGAAATAAAGTAGTTGTAGAAACACAGCATTGTATAGAAATCGGCGTTGTTGTGATTGAAAAAAAAGAAGTGCATGAGGACGATTTAGTGCAACCACTTAAAACAATCAATGGCATTGCTTCTGATAAAGATTTAAAAAAAGAAGAACAAAATAAAGTAGACGCTGAAGCAGCTTTTAGTGTTGCAAATAAAAAGATTTCAGCACATCATTTAGAAATGAAATTAATTAACGTAGAATATACATTTGACCGAAGTAAAATGATTTTTAATTTTAGTGCGGAAGGACGAATTGATTTTCGGGAGCTCGTGAAGGATTTAGCGAGTATTTTTAAAACGAGGATTGAATTGCGCCAAATTGGTGTGCGTGATGAAGCCAAATTGCTTGGTGGAATCGGACCTTGTGGACGGATGCTGTGTTGTTCGACTTTCTTAGGTGATTTTATGCCCGTTTCAATTAAAATGGCAAAAGATCAAAACTTATCATTAAATCCAACGAAAATTTCAGGATTATGTGGTCGTTTGATGTGTTGTTTGAAATATGAAAATGATGAGTATGAATCAGCAAAACGTGAGTTGCCTGATTACGGAAAAAAAGTTCAAACACCAGATGGTGAAGGCACCGTAGTAGGTTTGAATTTATTAAGTCGTATCATCAAGGTACGCTTAAAAGGCCGCGAAACAGCTCTAGAGTATACGTTAGAAGAGTTAAATGGAGCAACTCCTAGTATGTAAAGTAAGTTTCTTTTAAAGGGATCGTAAGTTTATAATTTCATATTAAAGAACGGGTGATAATAAATGGATAAAAGAACTTTATATGATAGCTTTACAAAACTAGAACTTGAGACTGAAGCGACGCTACACCAAATTACAAGTTTAAAAAAAGGGGTAGAAGAGCTAGTAGAAGAAAATGCCGTTTTACGAATTGAAAATCAACATTTAAGAGACCGGCTAGATGATATTGAAAAACAACAACGAATTGATGAGGCAGCTATCGAACCTGAAATGACCAAGTCACGAATGAATTTAGAAAAACTTTATGAAGATGGTTTCCATGTTTGTAATGTTTTCTATGGTTCAAGAAGAGTAGATGATGAGCCCTGTGCGTTTTGTTTGGATGTTATTTATGGAGAACGACGTTAAAATAATCCTGTTTAGATTGTTAAAATAACAAGTCTAAACAGGATTGTTTTATTTTTATTAAGGAATATAAGCTAGTCTTAAAAGAAAAATAATAAGACAATTCTTTTAAGATATGATATATTATAACAAAGATAAAGAAAGCGCTTTTAGATTAAGAGGAAGGGTGAACTACAAATGAATCAAATGACTGTAGTAGAAGTAACTGAATTTTTAAAACGTCAAAAAGAAACAACTACGTTTACCTTTAATATGGTAAATCCAGATAATTTTATGATGGTAATTGAATTGAAAAATAATTCTGATGCCTATGAATTTATTGAAAAAAATACAGAATCTACTTTTGAACTCGTTGGAGCAAATGAATTAATTTAATAGAAAGTGAGGAAGGGGAGCGATTAGCTACTCTTCTTTTTATTTTTTTGAGTAAATGGGTTGACATTTTATTCTTTTGTAACTATAATAGTTACAGATGGAGAGGAAGGGTTGTTATGAGTATTTCGACAAAATTTCCTGTAGCTGTCCATGTGTTATCGATTCTCTCTTTAAATCGCCAAACAACAATTTACTCAGATTATATTGCTGCAAGTGTCAATACAAATCCAGTTGTTATCAGACGTATTGTAGGGTTACTCAAAAAAGCAGGTTTAGTTGATTCCGCTCCTGGTATGGGAGGCATTACTCTATTGAAGGAACCGCAAGAGATTACGTTGTATGATATTTACAATGCCGTAAGCGTCAAAGACAAACAATTGTTTAGCTTGCATCAAGATACAAACCCAGAGTGTGTCGTTGGAAAAAATATTCAGCAATCACTTGTTGGAGTGATGAGAACAGCCGAGGAAGCGATGGAAGATGAGCTTAAGAAAACCACATTGGCAGATACGATTAACGAGATTACCGTTTTAGAGGCTCGTTCTTTAGTGAAGTAACGTTAGAAATAGGTTGAATGTAATGTTCATCCTTTCATTTTTAGTTAAATTGTAACTGTTTCAGTTACAAAAAAACAATTAGGAGGAATTTATGATGAAAATTGGTATTATTGGAGCAAGTGGAAAAGCAGGACAAATGATTACAGATGAAGCAGTGGCAAAAGGTCATACAGTAACGGCCATTGTAAGAGATGCAAAAAAAGTAACTAATAAAGATGTCGCTGTTTTGGAGCGTGATTTATTTGATTTAACTTTTGAGGATATTGCAGATTTTGATATTTTAGTAGATGCCTTTAATGCACCCCATGGACATGAAGAGTTACACAAAACAAGCTTAGCACATTTAGTAACGCTATTAAAAAGCCATAAAGCTCCTCGTTTAATGGTTGTGGGTGGTGCAGGAAGTCTTTATGTTGATCCAGAAATGAAAGTACGCGTAATGGATACACCCGATTTTCCAGATGCATTTAAACCAACTGCAAGTAATATGGGTGAAGCTTTCGACCAATTAAAAGCAACAAATGATGTTACTTGGACGTATATTAGTCCATCAGCAATGTTCTTACCAGATGGCGCTAAAACTGGTGAGTATGTGATTGGAAAAGATCATCTATTAGTAAATGCTGCAGGTTCAAGTGAAATTAGTTATGCTGATTTTGCAACAGCATTGGTTGACGAAGCAGAAGCAGGTAAACATATTAATGAACGCTTTACCGTTGGATCTAAATAATTTTAATTGGCTACTACTCCTTTCACAGAGTAGTAGTTTTTTATTTGAATTTAACAGCGCAACTCTTTAGAAAGTTGAATCATCTATGTTACAATAATCCTACGATCACAAGAGAAAGTAGGGGAAATAGATGAAAGCAATTAGTATGAAAAAACCAGGGAGTTCTAAGGAATTAGTGTTAAAAGATAGTGGAATTCCAATTCCGAAACAAGGGGAATTGTTAGTAAAGGTAGAAACAGCTGCCGTTAACCGGACAGATATTGTGACAAGAGAAAACCAAAATTTTAAAGAACCCTATCCAATTTTTGGAGTAGAAATTGCAGGTACAGTAGTTGAAAATCAGAGCACGTTTACGGAATTTCCAAAAGGGACAAGGGTTTGTGGTTTGGTGAATCGTGGAGGGTACGCAGAGTATGCAGTATTGCCAGCAGATCGCGCCATTCTAATTCCAGAACATCTTGATTTTACACAGGCAGCAGGGGTTCCAGAAGTCTTTTTAACAGCGTATCAAACCTTGTATTGGTTAGGTGATTTACAAGAAGGTCAAACGGTGTTGATTCATGCAGGTGCTAGTGGTGTCGGCACGGCAGCGATTCAATTAGCAAAACAATTAACAAAAGCAACCGTAATTGTAACAGCAGGTTCTGTAGACAAGTTAGCATTTTGTGAAGAACTTGGAGCGGATGTTGTGATTAATTATAAAACAGAAGACTTTTCTGAACGCGTTATGGAAGTAACGAATCAAGTTGGTGTGGATGTGATCCTTGATTTTATTGGTGCGTCCTATGTAGAAAAAAATCTAAAAAGTATTAAAGTAGATGGTCATTGGGTTCTGATTGGCACTCTGGGTGGTTCTGTGGTGGAAGAATTTGATTTAAGAAGTTTGATGGCAAAACGGATTACGTTGGTGGGAACGTTGTTAACACCTCGAAGTGATGCTTACAAGGCAAAATTAACGCATGAAATGATGGCTAAAACCTTGCCTTATTTTGAATCAGGGGCGATTAAACCGATTATTGATTGTGTTTTTCCACTTGAAAAGGCAGCAGCGGCACATGATTATATGGAAGCTAATAAAAATATTGGGAAAATCATTTTAAAAGTAACGGAATAAAAGGAAGGCGTTAGAAAGGGGAATTCACCTTTTTCTAACGTTTTTTGTATCTTTTTTATGTTATAATAAATGACGATTATACTAGTGAAGGAAGTGGCTTATTTGACACAATGGTTAAAAGACGATGAACGGATGGATCGCTTAGTTCGAGCTAATTTAGATATTATTCAAAGCCCATCTGTTTTTTCCTACTCATTGGATGCCGTTTTGCTAGCGCATTTTGCAAATGTTCCACAAGGAAATCGCAGCCAAATCGTGGATCTATGTGCTGGAAATGGTGCGGTAGGGCTGCTTCTTAGTGAGAAAACCAAAAGTAAAATTACCGGAATTGAACTTCAACCACGTCTAGCAGATATGGCAGAACGAAGTATTCAGCTAAATCAGCTATCGGATCAAGTCCGTGTGATTGAAGGGAATTTAAGTGAGGCGACAAAATGGATTGAAAAGGATTCGGTAGATGTTGTCACTTGTAATCCACCGTATTTTTCATCTCCAGTCACCAGTAAAAAAAATCCCAATCCACACTTGGCAATTGCAAGACATGAAATCCATACAAATTTAAATGAAGTGATGTCAGTGACCAGTGGCTTATTAAAAATGAACGGCAAAGCTTATTTTGTTCACAGACCAGATCGTTTGATTGAAATTTTAGAAGCCATGAAGGCCAATCGTTTAGCGCCAAAAAGAATGCAGTTGGTTTATCCAAAAGTGAATAAAGAAGCCAATATTTTGTTGATTGAAGGCATTAAAGATGGGAAAGAGACAGGCTTTCGCGTGATGCCACCATTATTTGTGTACGGTGAAGATAATGAGTATTTACCAGAAATTAGAGGGATTTTATATGGCGATAAAGACTAGTTATTTCTATGTACTCCTTTGTCAGGATGGTACGTTTTATGGTGGGTATACAACGGATTTGAAACGACGTGAAAAAGAGCATAATGATGGTGTCGGTGCAAAATATACAAAGCCTTCGTACCGACGGCCTTTGAAAATGATTTACGCTGCTGGCTTTCCATCAAGAAGTGAAGCAACGAAGGCAGAGTATGCCTTTAAAAAACAAACGAAGGCTAAAAAAATAGCTTTTTTAAAACAGGCAGGAATTGAATTTCCAATTAAAAAAACACAAGTATGTATTGTTGACCTAAGCCAAGCAGAGAATGAAAAGGAGGGATAGCGCATGATTTCAAGTCAAAAAAGTTTTCAAGATGAAACAAAAGGAATTCTATACTTAATCCCAACCCCAATTGGCAATTTAGAAGATATGACGCTGCGAGGCATTCGGTTGTTAAAAGAAGTCGATTTAATTGCTTCAGAAGATACGAGAAATACGCAAAAATTACTCAATCATTTTGAAATTACGACGCCGCAAATCAGTTTTCATGAACACAATACTCAAGAGCGTATTGGTCAATTAACGGAAAAATTGTTAGCCGGAACAAGCATTGCACAAGTGAGTGATGCAGGAATGCCTTCCATTAGTGATCCGGGCCATGAATTGGTGGTTGCTTGTATCGAATTAGCCATTCCAGTGGTACCATTACCGGGAGCGAACGCTGGTTTAACTGCCTTAATCGCTTCTGGATTAGCACCGCAACCTTTTTATTTTTATGGGTTTTTACCGCGGAAAAAGAAAGAACAAATCCAAGAATTGACAAAGCTAAATCAGCATCAAGAAACGGTTATCTTATACGAATCTCCCCATCGTTTAAAAGAAGTGTTGAAAAATATGATAGAAGTTTTTGGGCCAACGCGTAAAATTGTGTGTTGTCGAGAGTTGACGAAAAAATTTGAAGAGTTCTTGCGAGGTACTTTAGAAGAGGCTTACCAGTGGGCAACTGATTCAGAAGTTCGTGGAGAATTTTGTCTGATTTTAGAAGGCAATCATGAGGGGACTTATCATGAGGAAATACGTGATTGGGAAAATTTGAGTTTGAAAGAGCATGTTGAAAAAGTCATGGACGAACAAGAATTGCCAAGTAAAAAAGCCATTAAAGAAGTGGCGTTGTTGAGAGAATTGAAAAAGCAAGAGGTGTATAGCGCTTATCACGAGCTGTAAAAAGGTATTGCAATTTAGCGAAAAGGATGATATGCTGAAATCCAATATCGGAGGGTACACGTTGTGCTGGACAAGATGGTTAACGAAAGTTAATTTTCTTGTCCAGTTTTTTTTTGTTCAGATATAAATTTAATGATGGAGTGAAGCAAAATGGAAATCAAACAGGTAGATTATACACAAAATAGCCAACAATTGTTGAAGAAATTAGATGATTACACAAAAGTAAAAGTCCCTGATTTAACAGGTTATGAAAGTCAAAAAATCAGTTTTTCTATTGAAGAAGCAGGAGAAGTGCTAGGTGGTATTGTAGGTGAAATTCATTGGAATTATTTACGGATTGAATTGTTTTATGTTGCTGAGAATACAAGAGGAAAAGGAGTAGGTAAGCAATTACTGGAGCATGTGGAGCAGTTGGCTAAAGAAGCAAAATGTCAGTTGATCGTATTAGAAACAATGAGTTTCAATGCCCCAGGTTTTTATTTAAAAAATGGGTATCAAGAAATTGGAAAAATCGAAGAACACCCATTACCGGCAGAAGCACATTATTTTATGATGAAAAGAATTGCTGTTAGCTAAAAATGCAGGTGGATAAAAAAATTGTGACGAAATGCAAAAAAGCTATTGTACTTTTCCTCAGTTATCCGTATAATAAGTCTAACGTAAAATAATGAATGGCAGAGATCATTCGTTTTAGGAGGAAAAGTGAATATGATAAGTAAAACGGCACAAGGCAAAACAGCAATGTCAGGCTACCAAAAAAGGGTATTGGCTTCGTCAGCAGCAGGATTAGGGTTAGAAAGTATGGACATCATGTTCTTATCTTTCGCATTAACATCAATCATTGCAGATTTAAATGTTAACGGCGCAGCAGCAGGCTTGATTTCTTCCATTACAAATGTGGGAATGCTTTTAGGTGGCGTTATTTTTGGCGTCTTAGCAGATAAATATGGACGAATTAAAATTTTTACCTATACGATTTTAATTTTCGCACTGGCAACAGGAGCGATGTATTTCGCAAGCAATATTTACTTGGTTTACCTCTTCCGTTTTTTAGCAGGAATTGGTGCTGGTGGAGAATATGGAATTGGAATGGCAATTGTCGCTGAAGCATTTCCGAAAGAAAAATTAGGGAAAATGACTTCGATTGTTGCAGTTGCAGGACAAATGGGTGCGATACTAGCTGCCATTATTGCGGCGATCATTATTCCGCTATTTGGTTGGCACGCATTATTTTTATTCGGACTTTTACCGGTAGTCATGACCTTTTTTATCCGCAATCATTTAGATGAAAGTGAAGAGTGGAAAAAAAGTCAAGCAGACACCGAAAATAAACCTAATGTTTCGTTAACAGAACTTTTTAAAACGCCTAAGTTGGCGCGTCAAACGATTTCTCTAATGATGATGGCGATTATCCAAATCGCTGGATACTTTGGTTTAATGAACTGGTTGCCTTCCATCGTTCAAAAGAATTTAGGGTTGTCCGTTTCGGGATCGTCTTTATGGATGATTTCCACCATAGTAGGTATGAGCTTAGGTATGTTATTGTTTGGGAAAATATTAGATACATTAGGTGCTCGCTTGGCATATAGTGTGTTCTTATTAGCTTCAGCAGCTTCAGTTTTTATCTTCGTTTATGCTTCAAATCAATGGACTATGCTGATTGGCGGAGCCATTGTCGGATTTTTTGCTAATGGAATGTTTGCAGGTTATGGCGCTATTGTGAGCCGCTTATATCCAACCTCCATTCGTTCTACGGCAAATAACGTTATTATTAATACAGGGCGTGCTGTTGGTGGGTTTTCATCAGTAGTGATTGGGTTCTTATTAGATCAATACAATTTATTAGTCGTGATGGGTTTCCTATCAATTTTGTACTTAATCAGCTTTTTGATTATGTTGAGTGTGAGTGGATTAAAGCGTGAAAATTATTTAAATCCTGATTTTAAATAGAAAAAAGTTCCTGATATTGAATTCAATATCAGGAACTTTTTTTAATGGAAAAATTTACTCTCATTAACGGCTGCATGCAATCGTTTAACGTAGACGCTAATATAAGGTTGGAAAATAATTCCAAAGATGCCAATGACTAACCCAAACATCAACAGGACGGTAATGTACGTCCAAGCATTTGCCCAGTAAATACCACCAACAGGTTCTCGTAAGAGGTTAACCGCGTAAGTAAAGGGAAGTAAGGGATTAATCATTTGGAAAAATTTACCGGATAATTCAATTGGGAAGTTTCCGCCACCTCCTGAAATCGAGAGGACAAGTAAGATAATTCCCACACCTTTTCCGAGATTTCCAAAGACAGCAGCGAGAATGTATAAAATCGACATAAAGACGAGACCAACAAAGATGGTCATCAAAACAAACCAGCCTTTTTCAGCAGTATAGGTGTGTAGCAGGTAGAGATTGCCTAAAGCAACAATCAACGCTTGGAAAAAGCCAACGGATAGGAAGCTTAACATACGTGCTGAATATTGTTCTCTTTTTGAAAAGCGCTTTTTATCTTTATCCGACAGGACAAATTCTGTACTAGCAATATTTGAAAAAAGTAAGCCTCCCACCCATAGACAAAGAGCTGTATAGAAAGGCGCACTAGCCGATCCATAATTAGGAATTGGATAGAAAGAATGTTGTTTCATCTGAACAGGTTTAGATAAAAAATCACTTTCTGCATTTGCATCAGCCTTGAGTAGCTTGATGATTTCGCCTAAATCAACATTTTGTTGCTGTTCTTTTACAACGGTAGCTGCTTTTTCAATTCCTACGCGAATAGAAGGCCAATCGTTTGTAATAAGTTCGCTAGCTGCGTTTAAGGCTGTTTCAACATCAGGGAATTTCTCGTTAACCATTGAAAGTGTTTTAGTTAAATCACTTTCAACCCCGGGCAAATCATTTTGGATAAAGGCGGTGGCCTTGTTTAAATGCTCTTTGATGCCTGGGAAATCATTTTTATAAAAATCAGCACCCTTGTTAATGCCACCGATAATTAAATCCATATTGCCATTTAAAATCGTGTTTGCATCATGAATTTCTTGTTTTAAAGCAGGTAGTTCTTGTTGGTATTTTTGTAAATAAGCAATGGCAGTTGTAATCGTACCAGAGGTACTCGTTAGCAGGCCATCGATATTTGGAATTTCTGTATTTGCAGAGTTTAACACATTGCCTGCGTTATCTAAAGCATCGCTTAATTGTGTTATTAAGCGGTCTACTTTGTCACTAATTCCTGCATTTTCAACGACTGAAACAGCATTGATAAAGGTGTCAGCCGAATTGCTGATTTCAGTTAATTGCTGTTTGATTTGTTCGGTTGTTAAGGTATCAATGGTATCATAGAGTTTTTGTACTTTCTGTTGGAGCGATTGGAGCGCCGTTTGGACTTTTTTTAGATCTTCAATAACTGGCGCTAAATCTTGATTGCCAGCTGCGGTTTGCAATTGTGTTAAATTATCAATCAAATTGCCAATTAAAGCATTTGCTGACGTTAAGTTTTCACTTAGGCGATTTAAAATTTGTTTGATAGTGGCTTTATCTTCAGGGGTTAATTCTGCTTTGTCAATAAAAGTTTGTAAGGAAGAGACAACCTCTTTAACCGTTGAAGCAATATTCGTTATGACATTCAGTCCAGAATCAATCGCCGTTTTAATTGCCGCAAAAGCTTGTTTTAGCTTAGGTAAAATTTCCTTTACAGTAGAGACCATACCACTTGCCTGCTCACCTAATTTAGTGACGTCAGGTAGAATTTTTTGAACATCAGAAATAATGCTTAAAGCACCATTAGCTTCAGTAATACCTTCATTTAAAGTATTGGCGATTCCGTCAAAATCTTGATCGATTTTTGCAAGTTGGGTTCCAGCATTTTGAATTTCTGGAATTTTTGTTTGAAGGGTTAAAATTAGTTCGCCAGTTCGATCAAATTGAGGAAGCAACTGATTGACCTCAACAACCTTTTGGGTAACTTGGTTAATTTCCGGTAAATAATCAATAAACTCATTTGCTTTAGCCAATTTGTCCTTCATTTCTGGCATTTTTCCTTGAAGATCAACCACTTCTTTTGTGTAGCCGTCTATTGTGTCTAAGTTATTATTTAAATCGAGAACAAGATTTGAAATTTTTGTAATAGCTGGCAAATTATTATCTAAGTCAATACCAATGGCGTTAAACTCAGAGACCACTGTTTTACTGACGGTCGAAACAAACTCTTGAGAAATAGTTTCTTGCAAGGTGGAAGCGCCTTTATCAGTTATTTTAGGAGCAATCGCATTGATTTTTTCATTGACGCTGTAATCAATGGTTGGTTTTTTGATATCCCCCTTAACAAAACTTAATAAATCAGCAGAAAAAGTTTTTGGAATGTAAATTCCAGCATAAAATTTTCCGCTTTTTACCCCTTTATCTAGCTCTTTTTTTGAGTCTACAAATTCCCAACCTAAATTGTGATTGTCGTGAAGGGAGGCAATTAATTTATCTCCAATATTGATTTTTGTGTCTTTAATCGAAGCGGTTTTATCTGCACTATAAACGGCAATTTTTAATTCACTCGTATTGCTATAAGGATCCCATAGAGCCGCAATGTTAAACCATGCGTAGAGTGAGGGGATAATAATCATGGCAACAATTAAAAGAAAGGCAAAGGGATTTTTAAAAATACGTTGCCAATCTAAACGATACAGTTCAAAGACATTTTTAAAGTGCTTCATAAGTAGTAAGTCTCCTTTTGGTTGTTTTATATGTAGATAAAAATAGTACTAGTAGAGAGTATTTATTTATAAATTAGTTATTTTATCTTCAATAAGTATACCTTAAAAACAATCATTTGAATAAGGATTTCCTCTTTTTTATAAAATAGAAAAAAGTATGAGAGTATTTTTTAATTAATAAAAAAAGATCTAAAATAAAAAAAGTACAGACATGAGAATTGGTCTATATATTAATGAAGGATATATTAATTAGAAGCTGAAATGATAATTAATCTGGTTGTAAATTGGTATATAAATCCAATTGGAATATATCTTAAAATATTAATATAATTTTGACTTAAATTTTGACATTTTATTTTTTTTATTATAACATGGTTGTTGAAAGCGCTTTTAAAAATAAAAGTTGATAAGGAGTTTTGATAATGAAAAAGGGAAACTTGTTTAAAAAAGGGTTAATTTTAGGAGTAACAGCATGTTCTTTATTTTTAGTTCAACAATTAAAGGTAAATGCGGCAGATGATGCTTCAGTCATGCCAAGTATTGAAAATAAACAGATTTTAATGGGATTTTGGCATAACTGGCAAGCCAATCCTAATGATGGATATAAACGTGGTTCTTCAGCAGAAATTGCATTGAGAGATACACCAGACGCATATAATGTTGTTGCAGTAGCCTTTATGAAAGGGGAAGGAATTCCAACTTTTAAACCTTACAAAGGAACAGATGCAGAATTTCGCCAGCAAGTCGGAGAACTAAATAAAGCAGGCAAACCGGTTTTGATTTCATTAGGTGGAGCGGATGCTCATGTGCAATTAAAAAATGGCGATGAAACAGCATTTGCGAATGAACTGATTCGTTTAGTCGAAACCTATGGCTTTGATGGAATTGATATCGATTTAGAACAAGCAGCCATTACAGCTGGAGATAACAAAACGGTTATTCCTAAAGCTCTAAAAATCGTGAAAGCACATTACAAAGCTCAAAATCAAAACTTTATTATTAGCATGGCACCAGAATTCCCTTATTTAAAACCTGGAAATGCGTATGAATCTTATTTAACTTCATTAAAAGATGAGTATGATTTTATCGCACCACAATTGTACAACCAAGGTGGAGATGGTGTTTGGGTAGATGAAATCAGCAAATGGGTAACACAAAATGATGATGCTTATAAATATGAATTTCTTTATTATATGGCAGATTCTTTAATTCATGGGACACGAGGCTTCTTACAAATTCCAGCTTCAAAATTAGCAATCGGTTTACCAGCTAATAATGATGCAGGGGCATCAGGCTATGTTAAAGATCCACAAGTGGTGTATAACGTCTTTGATCAATTAAAAAAAGACGGCAATCCTATTAAAGGGCTGATGACTTGGTCGATTAACTGGGATTTAGGCAAGGATGTCAATGGCGTTGCTTACAATCAAGGATTTTCAAAAGCGTATGATACATTGATTAACGGTGGTGGAGGTGTGGCAGATACGGAAAAGCCATCAGCTCCAACGAATGTGAAAGCGAGTAATATAACCGCTAACCAAGTTCAGTTGGATTGGACAGCATCAACAGACAATATTGGTGTGACAGGCTATCAGATTCTACGCGATGGCGTCGTAGTTGGAACTGCAAAGGGTACAACGTACAGCGATAGCGGTTTAAAACCAGCTACTAGTTACAGCTATCAAATCAAAGCAACAGACCGTGCTGGAAATGTTTCATTAGGAAGTGCATCGCTTGCTGTGAAAACGATAGAAGGGCCTGAAGTTCCAAGTAATGAATGGGATGCAACCAAAACCTATGTCGCAGGGGATAAAGTTACCTACAAAGGAAAAGGCTACCAAGCGCAATGGTGGACTAAAGGAGAAGAGCCAAGTTTAGCTACTTCAATTGTTTGGAAAGCGATTTAAAGCATTTTTTAATAAAGAAGGGACTTGATGTTTTTTTCAAGTCTCTTTTTTTAGTTAGATAGAGCTAAAACAGATGTATAGAGTTCAGTTATTATGATAAACTTAAAGGAAAGAATAATTTTAAGTACGAAAGGTAAGAGGATGAAAATAGATAACATACTCAAAGTTACAAGTAGACGGGAATTACGTGATTGGCTGATAACTAATTGTGAAACAGCTAAGTATTGTTGGATAACGGTAAGTATTCAACCTGAAGTCAATAAACTTCTCTATTTAGATGCTGTAGAAGAAGCGTTGTGTTTTGGGTGGATTGATGGAATAAAAAAGAAATTAGATGGACAACTAGTTCAACGATTAAGTCCAAGGTCAACCAAAAGCAATTGGACAGAATTAAATAAAGAACGTGTTCGAAGATTAGAGAAACAAGGATTGATGACTGATTTTGGGGCAAAAGTACTTCCAAACATGGATCTGTCTTCTTTTATAATAGATGAACAAATCCTTCAACGTTTAAAAGAAGACTTAGAAGTTTATAAAAATTTCACAACCTTTCCTGAGTTATATCAAAGAATTCGTATCGATACAATCCAAAGTAATAAAAAAGAAACGGAATTATTTGAGAAAAGGTTAGACAAATTGATTGATCATACAAAATTGAATAAGCTGTATGGCTCTTGGCACGATGACGGGAGATTACTGGACTACTAAACTAAAACAAGGTTTGCTTCAATTGATTCAATTAAAGCAAACCTTGTTTTAGTTAGTGTGATTGTTTTTAGCTTGGAGAGCTAATAAATCGCGAATTTCTTTCAAATATTCTTCAGAAGCTTCAATTGTAGGTTCTTCGGTTGTTTCTTCAGTAGGTTTTTTGAATTTAGTTGTTAACGTGTTGATTGCTTTAATAAAGATAAAAATAGCAAATGCAATAATAACAAAATCAATAATTGATTGTAAAAATGCGCCGTATTTTAATTCAGCAGTTCCAACTTTGACCATTAAACCAGAAACGTCATGACCACCTAAGATAATTCCAATTAAGGGTGTGATGATATTTTTAACCAGTGAAGTTACAATGGCGCTAAAAGCACCCCCAATAACAACCCCAACAGCTAAGTCAAGTACATTTCCACGTAGAGCAAATTCTTTAAATTCATTCATAAAATTTTTAAACATAACAGAGACCTCCTTATTTAAGATAGTGTATTCAATAACAGTATATAGAAAAGTGGCTTAAAATAAAAGAGAAACGTTTATGTAGAATAAACTTTTAAGATAAGATGCAGGGATCAAAATTTCGGGAAAACATTCAACTAATTTATGAAAACGAACTTCATTTATTATAGAAGCATTATGTTGATAGTTATTTTAAAATAACAACATAATAATTCGTAGTTCAATGAGTTGCTAATTATCAGACAATTCGGTACTATTGTTAAGAAGAATGCGTAGAGTAGGTGGTATTCAATGGGGAAAAAACAGCGAAAAGAGTCAATGATTAAATATCGAAATAGCCGTAAGCTCTCATTGCAAAGTACGATTATTTTTGTAGTCGTGTGTGCGACGGTTGTATCATTAATTGTATCGGCTATTTTAATTCGCAATTACGTTGTCGAAAAAGAATATGTGAATACGAAAGAAAAGATTGCAACCGTAGCGAATCTGGTTGCTGCAAATACAGAGGTTCAAGGTGGTATTACGGGAACCGTTTCTAACAATACCTTACAAGACTTTTCATTAGAAGTGTCAAAAATGACCAATGTTGATTTTGTAGTTGTTCTAAATAAAGACTTGATTCGGCTTTCTCATCCCGATGCAACAGTAATCGGACAACCCTTTTCAAACTTAGCAGATGCAAAAAAAACACTGTCGGGTAAGGGACATTATTCTGTCCAAGAGGGTGTTTTAGGAGATGGGATTCGTTACTTTAGCCCCGTGAAAAACGATCAAGGAGAGGTAATTGGTGTCGTTTGCGTAGGATTGACACTTGCAACAGTGAATAAAGAAGTGGAAGCAGCTCAAAGTAAGATTCTAATTGGCTTATTGTTAGGATTGATTGTAGGCGTTGTAGGCGCAATCTTCTTAGCTCAAAAAGTGAAATTAATCTTATTCGGTTTAGAACCAAGTGAAATTGCAACTCGTTTAGGTGAAAAAGAAATTATTGAAGACGAGGTTAGTGAAGGAATCGTAGCGATTGATGCCTATAAAAACGTAATGCTAGTGAATCGTGAAGCTACCCAAATGTTCAAAAAAATGAACCTTCAAATGGATGTTGCTGTAAATCAACCACTAGAAGAGCGCTTATACACTGTTTTATTTGAAGAAATTTTTAATACACATGTAAAAATAAAAGATCAAGTTCTTTATTTAAATGGTTTAGAAGTGATTGCAAGTATTGCACCGATGTTTATTGAGGGTAATTTTTATGGAGCAGTGGCCACCTTTAGAGATCAGTCAGAAATGCAACATATGATTCATGAGCTTAGCGGAACGCAACAATATATTGATTCATTACGAGCACAAACCCATGAATTTATGAATAAGATGCATGTAATCTTAGGCTTAATTGAATTACAAAAATATGAGGAAGTAACCGGGTTTATTCAACAGTTAAGCTATGACTACCAAGAAGAAGTTGGATTTGTAACAGAAAAAATCAAAGTCCCTGCAGTAGCAGGCTTTATCCTTGGGAAAATCAACGAGGCAAAAGAGCAAGATGTAGATATTGTGCTAGCCGAAGCCTCTTACTTACCAGAACTTAAAATGGGCAACAGTATTCATATTTTATTGCAAATTTTAGGGAATCTTCTCGATAACGCTAAAGAGGCCGTGATAAATCAAGAGTTAAAAACCGTAGAACTTTTATTGAATTATGATTTAGAAGGAGAAATTTTTATTATTCAAGTAACCGATACAGGTGTTGGTATTCCACTTGAAATAAAAGAAAAGATGTTTAAAAGAGGCTTTTCAACAAAAGGTGAGCATCGTGGTTTCGGCTTAAATCTCATTCAAAAAATTGTGACGAATCATCAAGGATTTATTGAAGTAACGACAAATGAACCACAAGGAACACGTTTTTATATTGAATTACCGTATGAAATGGGGGAAGAAGAGTGACCAAAGTCTTAATAATTGAAGATGATCCGATGGTAGCGATGTTGAATCAGCAATACATTCAACAGCTTTCGGCAGTTGAAATCGTTGGAAATGTCCGAAACGTTGCAGATGCTAGAGTGATTCTTGATCATGAAACGGTTGATTTGTTGCTATTAGATGTTTACTTGCCGGGGATGACAGGCATTGAGTTTTTAGCAGAACTGCATGAAACAAAAAAAGAACTATCTGTTATCCTAATCACGGCTGCAAATGATGTGGCTACGGTTAAAGAAGCGATATATTATGGTGTGGTGGATTATTTAATCAAGCCATTTACTTTTGAACGCTTTAAAGTAGCCTTTACTAAATACTTGGAGCTAAATAAGGTGTTTCAAGAAGATGAAAAAACCAATCAAACGCGTTTAGATAAATTTTTCAATGTAGGTCAGCTTTCAGAGCAACGAGCTACACAAGCACACGAAGACCTACCCAAAGGATTGTCTAAATTAACATTGAAAAAAATTCAAGCTCAAATTAATCAAGAAAAAATTCATTTTTCAACGGAATCACTTGCTAGTAAAGTTGGATTATCTAGAATATCTACCAAAAAATACCTCGCTTTTTTAGCTGAAATTGGCTACCTGACAGAGGAAATGGAATACCGTGAAGTAGGGCGCCCTATCACGCTTTATAAGAAAAATAAAGACCAACAACAAGTCATTGAAAAATATTTATAAAAAAAACGACTCTTTCAATTTGAAAGAGTCGTTTTTTTAAGCCATTGTTGGCAAGGGAACATTGTTTTCAGTTTGTCCTGTTGTTAAAATATCGTTGAAGTTATCAAAACTTGTTTCAATCATGTTTGATAAAGCTTCGTCTGTATTTGAACCGATATGAGGAGTTACAAGAACACGAGGATACATATCGACTAAACGTTGAACAGTTGGACTTGGAAGTGGTTCCCAAGGAGCGAATTCTTTAAAGAATAAGTCTTTTTCATTAGCAAAGACGTCTGTTCCAAAACCGGCTAATTCATTTGCTTCAAGTGCTGCTAAAATGGCATCGTCATCTTGCAATTCACCTCGAGCAGTGTTGATTAAAATGGCATCATTTTTCATTTTTCCTAAAAAGTCTGCATTGATCATTTTATCATTTTTTCCAGGGAAGTAAGGAACGTGCATGCTGACAACGTCACTTTCTGCTAATAAAGTATCTAAATCTTTAAATTCAAGAACTTCTTTTGCAGCATCACTTTCAAAGACATCGTAACCAATTACTTTAGCGCCTAAGCCTTTGAATAATTTTGCTTCAGTTAAACCAATTTTACCCGTTCCGATAATTCCAACGGTACAATTACGAATTTCACGACTAAACATTTCGCTATCAACGATAAAGTTTTTGTTGGCTGTTCTCATGGTAGCGTAAGCGGTGTGGCGTAATAACATCATTGCTAAAGTCAATGAAAGTTCAGCGATTGCATTTGGTGAATAAGAAGGGACACGAGCTACTTCCATATTGTATTCACTAGCTGCTTCTAAATCGATATGATTAAAGCCAACAGTTCTAGTGAATAAATATTTCACACCATATTGGGCCATTTTTTCAATGTTTTGACGATCAGCAACACAGTTTCCACGTAGTAACACAGCTTCGTGATGTTCAGCAGTTTCAATATTGTCATGTGTTAATAAGTCTTCAATCAACGTTAAGTTGAAGTTGTATTTGTTTAAGTTATTGAAGAAAGCTACTTCATTTGGGCGTACTCCGTAACAAGCGATTTGAATAGTCATGATAAATTCCTCCGTTAATTTTTATTTAAAGTTGTTTTAATAAGGTTTAAAATAAGCCAGTTTTACTGATTACTTCTAAAATAACAATCCAGATAGGTGTCATTACAACAGCCGTAACAGTGGAAATTAGAGAAGCATTTGAGGCAAGTAAGGCATCTTTGTCAAAGCTAATGGCATAAGCAGCAGCAACCGTTGCAGTTGGTGTAGCCATCATAATTACGATAGTAGCAAGAGCTTCGTAGCTTACTGGTAAAATATGAGTGACAGTTAATAGAGCTAGTAATACAATGTTAATTGCAGGGACTAAGATTACTTTGACAACACTGTAGTACCAAGAAGTTTTATCAGAAGCAGCTTTTTTGAAACTTACTTCGCCAAGAGTTGAACCAATTGATAACCAAGCAAGAGGTGAAGCAAGTCCAGCAAGATAAGTCATAGGTTTGAATAACCATAATGCAGTTTGGTCGATACGTAGGAACGCAACTTGATGAGCAGCTCCACCATCAATACCAGCAACAGTTACTTGTGGCAAGTAACCTTGGAAAATCCAGATGAAAAGTCCAGCGAATGTAGCGATAACGATTGGGTTTAAGAACATTGTTTTAATATTTTTAAGTTCCATTTTTAAGCCACTCATTTTAATGTAGCCATATGAATAAAGGAAGATACGGTAACCAATGTTAAAGATTGAACTGAACATCACACCAACTGGTCCATAGATTGCACTTACGATAGGTGTTCCAAAGAATGTTGTAGAGCCGAAAATAGTTAAAACACGTAAAGTATCTTGTTTATCTCCTTTGTAGCTAAGGAAAAATGGTTTTGAAACAAAAATCAAAATAATGTAGATTGCAATTCCCCAAATCAAAACGTTCATACCTTGTTTTAATGTGTCAGGATCAATATCTTGCATAAAAGCGTTAAAAGCTAAGGCAGGAAGGGCAACGGTTAAAACGACTTTAGAAAGTAATTTCCCAACTTCTGCTGAAAAAATTCCTTTCTTTCTGCAAAAGAAGCCAAGCATAATGATAAAGACAGTTGAAGTGATAGCACTAATAATATTCATATCGGTTAAAGTAGTTTTGATAATTTCACCAAGGTTCATTTTTTGTTCCTCCAAATTTATAATGTATTTTTAATCACAAACGATTTTGTTATAATTTCAATTGCTTCAAACACGGCCATGTCCTTTGAACACTCTTATCATACTGTGAGTATGTGAAATAGTGAACAATATGTAATTAAGTTAAACTTATGTAACTTACGTAAGTGAAATGAATCACAAATAAACTGCTTTTTTGATATAAAAACGGATTTATCAAAATTTTTATTAACATTTAGTTGAGCATAATAGAACGAATTAGTAAGATTTTTTTAATATTAAGGGATATTGGATGGGTTGCGAAGTTAAATAAGGTATAATAAAAGTATAAAAAGAAGGATGTTATGGGAGGAGACGATAAAAATGAAACAAGTAAAAAATAAAGTAAGTGTTGTGTTGGTAATGATTATGAGTATTTTTGTATTAGCGGCTTGTAACAATGGCAGCGGAGAAGCTACCACATCTAAGAACGATCAGTATGATACAGCGATGCGCGAGGGACAATTAGCAATTAGTAATAAAGACTATACTGAGGCAGAAAAATCATTTGAAAAAGCCTTAAGTTACAAAGAAAAAGATACAAAAGCAACAACCTTCTTAGATCAGACTAAAAATTATGTTAAAGCAGAAAGTGATTTTAAAGCTGAAAAATTAGATCAAGCTAAAACCGAGGCAACGAATGTAGTGAACGAGAAAAAAGGTTCAAAAGATTTAATCAAAGCTGGAGAAAGCCTATTAGCTAAAATAGAAGCTACAACGAATAAAGAGGTCTATCAAGCTTTGTACGATACAAGTAAGAAACAATTTGATGCAGGTAAATTAGACGATGCGGCTGGAACCATTGATGAGTTGTTAGCAAAAGATTTAACTGCAGCTAACTTTAAATCATTAAAACAAGAAGCAGAAGCACTAAAAGTGAAAATCAATCAAGCGCAAGCAGCGTTAGTTAAAGAACAACAGCAACAACAAGTTACAACGAGCTCAAAATATAAAACAGAACGCAATTCTGAACTTGCTGCAACTGAATTTAAAAAAGCAACAGGAAAAGACATCAAACAAGCAACGGACGATGAGATTGCTGCTTGGTTAGCGCAAAAATCAGACAGCGAAAAAGCTACCACTGGAACGATTGACTCTTCTAGCTCGTCAGATAGCAGTGCCGCAAGTAGTGACAGCTCTGCTGCTACAAACCCAGATAGTGAAAAAATAAAAATTATTACAGCAGTATCAGGTTTGACTGGCTATTCGTATACAGATAATCAATACTATGTAACCAAAGAAAATGCTGATTTGTTCCAAGTTGAAATCAGACATGCTCATACCGTAGATGGAACTGAAATTTCAAATATGGTTGGAATGTTCCAATACACGCCTTCAACTGGAGGTTTGGAAAAAATGGATCCAATTACTGGTGAATATGGTCCTTTCAAGAAAGACAATACAGGTGTTTAATTAAATGCATAAAAAAACAACGGATACAAAAGTTTTAAAGACTTTTGTGTCTGTTGTTTTTTGTTTAGAGCTCTAATAATTGCCGTTCCATTTTTTTAACCCCATGTTGATAGACTATTTTTAATAGGAAATACATTAGAAAAGGTGCGGAAACAATCATTGGGAAGAGTAGAATTGCCAAGACTAACGAATTAATCTTTAAAATAAAGAGCAAATCTAGACCTAAGCCTAAACAGGTGATGGGCAGAACAAGTAGCGTAAAAATAGCCGATACGATTGGTGGCACGATGGCTTGTTTGGCCAAATAAAAACAAATATAAGCATTCGCTATACAAATGGGTAATACAAATAGCTGAAAATAAGTGAGGGGAACAGTGTAACCCCAATGGGTTTTTAAAGTATCTAATAGAATGGAACCTATGATAGCAGTCAGTAGTAATCCCGTGAAACTAATTTCTAAAGCTTTTAGGTATTCTTTTGACTCTCGTTCATCAAGTGCTTCATCTTCCTTCTTATTGAAACCTTTAATCAATAATTGTACGAATGTCATATTTTATCGGACTCCTTCCAAAATAAAGCATCTAATTTTTGTTCCAAAGCGTAACAAATGGCTAAACAAAGGTGTAAAGAGGGATTGTATTTTCCCAATTCAATCAAGCCAATTGTTTGCCTAGTAGCTCCTACAAGTTGAGCTAGTTCTTGTTGTGAAAGATCTTTGTCAATTCGTGCTTGTTTTAAATTTAAATTTTTCATCTACTTCCAACTTTCTAATCATAAAAAAAAAAATAGTATTTATAGTTAAAGTATACAACAACTTCAATATAAAGCAATATATATATTGCTTTATTGTTTTCAAATCTTAAGATAAAATTAGCAAAAAACAATAAAAATAAAGAAACTATCTTTGTTATTATAAAATAGGTCTTAAGCAGTAGACAAAGTTCCAACTAGAGATTGTTATGTATGAGTTAGAAGTTTGTTATACTTAAAATATCATGAAAAGAATGGAGGAGGAGCTATGGAAGAAAAAGTTTTGGTTGCAAATGGTTTAACAAAGCGAGTTGGAAATAAGGTTATTGTTGAAAATGTTGATATCACAGTTCAAAAAGGTGAAATTGTTGGGTTATTAGGGCCGAATGGAGCAGGTAAAACCACGATTATCAGAATGTTGACAGGCTTAATTAGTCGCAATAAGGGGACTGTTGAAATTGCATCGAATGATTTAGATAAAGAGTTTAACAAGTGTATGGAAAATATTGGAGCAATTATTGAGAACCCAGAATTTTATAAATATTTATCTGGATGGGAAAATTTAAAACAATTTGCACGAATGAGTCCACGGAGAATAACTGATGAGGTGTTGATGGAAGTTGTGACGAGAGTTCGTTTGACGGAAGCTATTCATCAAAAAGTAAAGACATATTCTTTAGGTATGCGTCAACGTTTAGGAATCGCCCAAGCGATTCTACATCAACCAGCTCTTTTAATTTTAGACGAGCCGTTAAATGGTTTAGATCCTAAAGGAATGTATGATTTTAGGAAACTAATTGAAGAAATCGCTAAGGAAGGAACGAGTATCTTGATTTCCAGTCATCTTCTATCAGAGATGGAATTGCTTGCCGATCGAATTATGATTATTGAACGTGGGAAAGTAACCCATATCGAAAATTTAGCTGAAACGACTTCAAGCAATGGTCGCGTTCAAGTAACCATTGAAACGCCTCAACAAGCCCAATTGCAAAAAGAAATTGCGTTAATGGGATTGTCCATTGTCCAAACAGCTGGAGACACCTTGACAATTGAAATTGAAAGAGATCAAATTCCCGCATTGATTGAGCATGGTGTTCAAGTTGGGATATCTTTCTACGGCATCACACCACATAAGGCGAATCTTGAAGAGCGATTTTTAGAACTCACTAAAGGAGGCAGCTTAAAATGATAAATTTGGTTGTGAATGAAACGAGAAAATTAATCTTTAGAAAATCATTTTATGTATACCTTGCTTTAATCTTCGTGTTAACTTTAGCTGCTGGAAGTTTACAAGTTTATTTTTCTCAACAATCAGCAGAATATACAGTTGAAGAAAATGGGAAATCTGTAACAAAAACACTGAAAAAAGATGAACCACTTTTTACTTTTGATGACGAGGGAAAACCAGTTACCAACCTAGAAGATGCGATGTTACTTAGTCGTGATCGCTATTTAATAGCGTCTAAAAAAGATAAACTAGAACATCCGGAAGAGCTAAAAAGTGCTAAAAATGAACTTGCTTATTATGAGAAATACTATGAAAGTGGTGTCACTCCTATTACATCAAATAATGGTGGGCAATCAGCAGGATCTTTCTTTGCAAGCTTGGCAGGTATGTTAAGTATTGTGAATATGGTTGTAGTAATCGTTGCAAGTATTTCAGTTGCATCTGAATTCAGTGATGGAACAATTAAATTACTATTGATTCGTCCATTTAAACGCAGTCAGATTTTACTATCTAAATTTATTGTCTGTTTGTTATTTGGAGCATTCGTCACATTGTTTACGATGCTTAGCGCAGGAATTGTAGGATTGATTTTATTCCCAGTACAATCATTTATGTTGCCGGCTTCAGCAAGTTTAGGAGCTGTCTCTGCAATAAAAGCAGCTGGAATGTTGGCTGCTACAAACTATCTACTAATTGTTTTTTATAGTGCAATTTCATTAATGATTTCAGCTGTTTTCCGTTCACAAGCATTAGCTGTTGGAATTGGAATGTTAACGGTCTTTGCTAGTTCAATCATTAATGGAATGTTAATGATTGCTATTCCAAAATGGCCTATTTTAAAATGGAGTATTTTTAATCTATTAAATGTAAATACTTTCTCACAAGGTGGCGTGATGCCAGGAGAATTAAGTTTGATGCAAACTAGTATTGCATTACTAGGATATAGTTTAGTCATTTATCTAGCAACGACATTTATTTTTAAGAAAAGAGATATTGCATTGACTTAAGAAAATAAGTAGAATTTTATTTTTAATTACTGAATAATAGAAGGAAAAATGATAGGATAATAAATAAGAGTGTTTGATGAAGGAGAGGTTAAACATGACGGGACTTATTTATTTTCTTATCATTATTTTTGCGAATACGATAGGAGCTATTTCAGGTATGGGTGGCGGTGTAATTATTAAGCCACTGTTAGATGCAATTGGTGCTCATAGTTTAAGTGCTATTTCGTTTTATTCAAGTATTGCTGTTTTTACAATGGCAATTGTCTCGACTATTAAGCAACTAAATAATGGTATTAAGGTTCAGCTTATTCCTGTACTTACTTTATCGATAGGCTCAGTTATAGGTGGATTTTTAGGTAATGAATTGTTTGAGGGAGCTTTGCGTTTATTTGGTGGAGAAGTACGTGTCCAGTGGTTGCAGATTTTAGTAACAATCGCATCTTTACTTTTTGCACTGCTTTATACTAAAAAAAAATGGAAACCACTTGCCTTTCAGTCAGTACTTGTTTATCTTTTGGTAGGCGCGTTTTTAGGTGGATTATCAACTTTTTTAGGTATTGGTGGTGGTCCAATAAATGTAGCTATATTGATGCTTTTCTTTGGATTAGATATTAAGGATGCCACTGTGTACTCGATTATTACGATTTTCTTTTCACAGCTTGCTAAATTAGGCATTATTGGTATTTCTGGAAGATATAGGCACTATGATTTAACGATGTTGTATTGGATTATCCCTGCAGCGATTGTAGGTGGTTTTATGGGGGCTAAATTAAGTGGACTATTTTCTGAACAAGTTGTTTTAAAAATCTATCAAGTTGTTGTTATTTTTGTGATTATATTGAATGGGATAAACGGAATAATGTTGTTAAAGTGAAAAAATTTAAAATCAACAAGTAAATAGGTTATTTTTTCTATTTTAATAAATATTATTATAGTTGTTTTTTTGCATAAGATGGAAATATCTAATGAGTAATAAATTGAAATGGAATTCCATTTTTATGATTCATGTGTATTGTTTGTTATTCTAATTGTTTATAAGATAGTTGATATGAAAAAAAAGCAATCTGAGGATGTAAATTCCACATCAGATTGCTTTTTTTTCATTTTAATTTGAAGAGCACTGGGAATACTTAAATGAAAAAACATGTCAAAAAAGAGATAGTTGTTATTTTTTTTTGAATAATTGAAATGTTTTTCTTCTCTTTTTTATTAAAATAATCAAATTTTATATTAAAATATATTTAATTTTAAATTAAATTTAACTTGCAGTAGTTGGAAACCTCTGTTATGCTTTGTATGAAGATAGCATTTTAGCTATCTAAAATTACAAGCAGATAGAAAATAGTATATAAAATCAGAGAGAAACCAAGACACTCTCAAAGGCTACCAACCTTTGGTCGACGTGTTTTGGCGAACTCTAAACATAGGATTAGTATGTTTAGGTGTCAATCTCCCTTTGTAACTATTAATAGTCACTGAAAGTAGTATAACACATTTATAAGACAATTTTGTATTAAAACTCAAAATGGAATTTTTTGATAATTAAAATTCTTGGAGATTTAAATACTTTATTTGTTATGTTTTTTGTGATACATTTCAGAATGATTTTTAATAGAACAGAAGGTAGTAGTCACTAAGATATAGTGATTGCTGCCTTTTTTTATTTGCTTGTTAAAGGTTAATGGAGGTGATTTGTTTGTAGTAGCACAATGAGCTGTTATTAAGAGAAATGGAAAGGGGGGGCGCGAGATTGAGGGTTAAAAATTTTGAAATGAATAGTGGAAATATTCAAAAATATGGCTATTTGGTCCACTGTTTTTCTGGAGAGCAGCTTTTTGTTAAGGAGGCAAGCCTTGAATTAAGGCAGAATATTTTTGGGAGCAACGACTATAAAGTTGTAAAGTCATTTAAGATAGCTGATTGTTATTCAAATATTCAAAAAGTAATGGATAAGGATAGACAAGTAATTGCTAGAAGAACAATCGGTGGAAAACTCTATTATACTGGAAAAGGAACTTGCTCAATAGAGCTAAGTGCTCAGGTAACATCAAAGAAAAAGCAACTTTTTCAAAAAAATGAACGTAAACAATTACAAGCAAAGCTAAAAAATAATCCTGCTGTTAAAGAAGTTGTATTTTATAATTTGAGCTTACAAAATCGAAAATTAGTCAACTATGTGTTGAAGAAATCTGGGGCAGATAAAGTTATTTTTGAAGATGTAGAGGAAATAACGATTGTTAGTACAATTCCTCGAAGTAAAATTAAGTACATTTTTAATTTTGACATATAAACCAAGCGTCCCCTGTCAAGATCTTAAAGTAAGTAATAGTCTATATTACTGAAAGTAAAAAGTGAATAACCAGTCAGCGACATTTTGACTGCTTTCGTTATCAGTGCAGCTCTAAGGCGAAAGGGAGGACCTACATAAAAAAGGTGTGCTGCGTACATGCAAGAACTTGATAAGTATTCTATCTTGCTAGAGTTTGAGGTTACGATTGCTATAAACCTTACGTGTTCTATTTATGAACCAACTTATTTTAATTACGTACACACATTAAATGAAAAAGGAGTCAATCAATATGAGAAAAAAGCTTAGTCAATTAACAACGATTATTATTTTATTTTTAACTTTAAATACAACTTTTGTTCCCTCTGCGTTGGCAGTGAGTGATGAATTAAAGAACGAAACACAAGAGCAGGTGATAGAAACTGAAACGAGTCATCCTGAAACGGAAGATCCTCCTTTGAAACAGGAAGTGAATGAATCAGATAATCAGGTGCAGCCTGAAGATACAGATTTAAATACAGATAAAACAAAAATTAACTATCCTATCATTGGGTATAATACTCGAAGTACTGGAGTAATGGCAGATAAATTTCCACAATATTATGTAGCCAGTAGAAATGGTGTAGTTGCAAGTCAATCTGTATTTGGTTATTTTGAAGTGGATGGTCAAGTAGCGTATTGTGTTCAGCCAGATGTCCTATTTGCAGATGGAAATTTCACTCCACAAACAAGTTTTGCAGGGATATCAGAAAGTCAAGCTAGTCGAGTTAATGAGATTGTAAACTTCGGTTCAGGTGGGGCAGGAACAGCGGGTTTTTCAAGAGAATTTTTTATTACAACTCAAGTAATGGTTTGGGAAGCCTTAGGTTGGAACATTGAAATTAGTATGCCAGGCCTTGCTGAGTATCGAAATCAAATAGAAAATGCTATTAATCATTATCAAACAATTCCATCAATTAATCAGTCTACACAATCAGTAGTCGTAAATGAGAAAAGCTCATTTGCAGATACAAAAGGTGTTTTAAGCCACTATCGTATTGCTAGTGATGGAACCAATTCAGGTGCTAAAATCAATGGAAATGCTCTTGAAGTAACCCCTAAAGTGACGTCAACTAATGGAACGATTACTTTAGTAAGAGATCGTCCTTATTCAGGCTCACAATATTTTTGGGTAAATCCAGGCTCACAAACAGTTACTACCGGTGGGAATAATAATCCGATTACAATCAGAGTTAATTTAAATGTCATCAAAAATGGTCATGTAAAATTAATGAAAAAAAGAGAGGATGGAGAACTTATTCCGGGAGCCATTTTCCGTTTAACTTATAATGGTCAAACGAAAGAAGTAACAACAAATGCTAAAGGTGAAGCTGAATTAAAAGATGTATTAGATGGAACTGAAGTTACCGTTCAAGAAATTAAAGCAGCATATGGATATGTCATCAACCGCACTCCGCAAAAAGTTATTATTAAAGCGAATAAAACAGCCACGTTAACATTTAACAACAAACGCCAACGTGGTGTGGCAAGAATTCATAAAAAAGATTCAGAAACAGGAGATCATCCACAGGGGGCAGCTACTCTAAACGGCGCAGTCTACGGACTGTTCAAATCCGATGGGACTAAAATAAAATCGATTACGTTAAGCCCTAAAGCAGGCATTGTCCAAGGTGAAATCAAAGATTTATATCTAGGGAGTTATTATTGGTTAGAAGAAAAAGCTCCTGTTGGCTATAATTTAAATCCCAATAAAATTCCATTTACAATTGAATATGCAGGTCAAGAAGTAGCGGAATCGATTAAAATGATTGAAGCTAAGGAAGACGTTATTAAAGGTAACATCGATGGCTATAAAGTCGGGAACAAAACCTTACTGAATAACGACTTAACAATTAATCCAGACATAAAACCGCCACTATCTAATGTAGAAATTACAGCAACTTCAAAAACAACTGGTATTGCCTACTCAACTTTAACCGATAAAGATGGTTATTTTATACTGAAACAATTACCCTATGATACGTATAAAATTACTGAAACAAAAGGCAAAGAAGGCTATAAATTATTTGTCCCTTTTGAAGTTAAAATTGAAAAGCAAGGCTACACACATCATTATGTATTAGAAGATAAAGTGATTGAGTCAAAAATTCAAGTTTTCAAAGTAGATAGTGAAACAAACAAAACCATTCCTCGCAGCGGGGCTAAGTTTAAAATTTTTGACCGTAAAGCAACTCAATGGGTAGAAATGCTAAAACCAAATTCAGTTGAGAAAACCACTATTTTTGAAACAAATGAAGAAGGGTACCTTGTTACTTCTGAAATGTTAAAATGGGGCGAAAAGCGATATGAATTACATGAAATAGAAGCTCCAGAGGGCTATGTATTAGCCAAAGAGCCTGTCGTTTTTTCCGTATTAGAAATGAATGCCGATGGTATTATTGTGATTAAATTCAAAAATGACAATCAAAAAGGAAAAGTGAACCTGCATAAAAATATCCAACAAGCCTCTGAGGTGAAAGAAAAAGACAGTGAGTTTGGAAAATTAACAGAAATTAATTATACGCTACAAAATGGCGAAGGCTTTGAATTCAAAATTCGTCCAGCTAAAGACATTATTACACCTGATGGAACAGTTCGTTATAAAAAAGGTGAATTTATTCAAGTAGATAAAACAGATTTTATTTTAAAAACAGATGCATCAGGAAATGCAGAATCACCAGAATTTCTCTATATTGGAGAATATGAACTTGTAGAAACAAAAGCTCCTTATGGCGTAGTGAAATTAAAAGAGCCTATTAAATTTGAAATAAAGTATCAAGGGCAATTGATTGATTTGACGAGTGCATCAGTAAAAGCGGATAACTATTTGCAAAAAATTGATGTTTTAGGCTACAAACAACAAGAAACAGTAACAGAATGGAAAGACAATTCACCGGTAATTCAGTTAGAAGCAGCCAATAATGGCCAAGTGTTTGCTCTAAAAAACACACATGAATTAGTAGTTGGTGATGTAGCGATTCCCGCAGATACAACGCTAAATTACGCAGTTGTAAAAGATGGAATCGTGAAATTCGAGGATATTTTGTTGCCAAATGTAGATGGTAACTATTACATTCAAGAAGTGGACAGTAAAGCAAACCATATTCTTGATACCCATCACTATCCATTTGAATACAAAGCTTACAATAATGAAGACAAACAAACTATCCATGTGTGGAAAGATTCCTTTGCAGTTGATAAAAATGCATTGACTAAACAAGTTCGTAATCAATTAATCAACGAATTATTCAAAACAAATGTATCCTTTAAAAAAATCAATGAATCCGCAACTCTTAAACCAAATGAAGGTTATGTCTACGCATACGATCAAGTTGGAAAAGGAGCTACATTTGAATTGTTGGATGAAGCTGGAAAAGTGATTCAAACTACTCAAACAGATGATGAAGGTATGGCTAGTTGGAAAGAACTGATTGTTGGTACGTACTATCAAAGAGAAGTAAAACCTTCTGATCAAAGTCATGTCTTAAATACAGAAAAATTAAAAATCATTGTTACGAAAGAAAAAATCAGTCTATTTAATGAAAAAGGGACTTTATTAAATGAAATGGATGTAACTGAAAATGAAGAGGTATTCCCTTTAATTGAGTTAAAAAATGAGCATGTTAAAGGAATTGTGGAGCTATCAAAAAGTGATGTTTCTACAGGTGAAGTTTTACCGAATACAGGAATTAAAATTCTTGATAAGGACAACCAAACAGTCGTAGAAGGCAGAACCGATGAAAATGGCAAATTTACCTTTGAGAACTTACCAGATGGGGAATATGCCTTTGTAGAGTTCGATGCACCAGAAGGATATTTGATTGATGAAACGCCAGTACTATTTACCATTAAAAATCATGGAGAAATTGTTAAATGTCAAATGACAAATAAACGTAAGCCGCTTGTTTCGTCAGGAGTAAACAATCCTCAAGTTACAAAATTGGTATTAGGAAGTTTAATGATAAGTGCAATCAGTGGTGTTTTTGTTTTTGAGCGAATTCGTAAAAGAATCAAAAAATGAAAGAAGCCATTAAATTTGTATGTAAAGCAGCAATAGTCTTTTTATTGTTGCTTTTCCTATATAAGAATTATCAACAAACAAAATTACCACAGATTGGACTGACTCAAAATGAATATAAAGAAGTCATACAAAAAAATAGAGCTAGTGATGAAACTCAAAATGAATATGTAACCTCTAAAAAACAACAACTTTCGTTAACAGGGGTCATTGTGATTCCAACCTTAGATCTAGAAATGGGAATCAAAGAATATAGCGATAATCAACAGCTATTTAATCAAGGGATGAGTGAAACTGCAATTGAATACAAACCCCGGCAAGTAATGGGAGAGAAGAACTATACGTTGATTAGTCACAATTATTTAAATACCTTTGATAAACTACTCTCTATCAAAGAGGGCAGTTTAATTTATGTAACTGATTTTCAAAAAGTATACGAATACCAAACAGAAGAAGCTTATAGAATTAATGAAGCAGATTCATCGGTTGTTAATGACCAGGCTAAAAAAGAAATCACATTGATAACATGTGTGGGAGAAGTCGGAACTGTTTGGCGGTGGATTGTGAAAGGCAAGCTAGTGAAAAGTTATGATGTGTCAAATGTCTCTCCAGAAATTAGGAATGTTTTTAGTAAAGGTTCACTAGGGAAATAGATTTTATAGATGTAGTAAAAAGTATGACCACTATGTAACAAGAAACGAAAAAACGTTATCTAAAAAATTTCCAAATATGGAACTTTTAGATAACGTTTTTACATATAGTTATTAGATGATGTTTTTTATTTAAAGCAATTTGGATTGTGTAAAATGTAAAAATAACAAATTTGTTAGACAAAAAAGGGAATTACTTATTTTCCCGATCAACAACATAATCAGCAACTGGATAATCTGCAAAATCCAATTCCGTTTCTTCTTGGTGAATTGCTTGCGCGAGCATTTTTCCAATAATAGGTCCAGTTGTTAAACCAGAAGAACCTAATCCACTTGCAACATAGAGTTGAGGACATTCTGAGACTTGACCAAAAAAAGGTGAAAAGTCAGAGGTATAGGCTCTTGTACCGACCTTGGTGGATACTTGAATTGCTTGCTTTAATGAAGGAGCTAATTCACTTGCTTCGGCTAGCATTAATTTCAGCTCTGGTGCTGTGGGTGTTAAATCATAGCCTTTATCATTTTCGTGAGTTGCTCCTACGATGATTTTGCCGTTATTAAAAGGAATAATATCCTTTTCGCCATCTGGCATCACCACAGGCCAGTTCGTAGTTTCTTCAGGAATGTCTAAACAAAGAAGCTGTCCTTTTTGTGGGCGAATATCTACTGTAAAGCCAAGCGGTTCTAATAGTTCAGGCAACCAAGCGCCCACGGCAAGAACGACCTGTGTATATTTCTTCGATTGAACAAAAAGCTGATTTTCTGCGTCAATTGTTAAAGCAACCTTTCCTTGTTGAAAAGTTGCGCCTAATTCAACGGCTTGCTCAATGAGTTTTCTAGTCAGCAATTCGCCATCTACTCGAGCGCCCCCACTTGCAAATAAAGCCGCCTGTGAGCTATTCAAAATCGGTACGTAATCGTGTAACTGATCGCTAGCAACAATCGTTAAATCCCCTATTTCAGGAGCCGTTTCTCTACGTTCTTTTGCTAATTTTTCTAATTTTAAAAGCAACTTTTCATTTTTCTTGAATAACAACGTTCCCACTTGTTGATAAATGGCTGAGTCCGTTAAAGATTCTCCAAGATCCGTCATTAATTCAGGATAAAATTTTGCCCCACTTGCTGCTAAGTGGTACCATTTTTTATTTCGTCTTTGAGAGAGCCACGGACAAATGATACCGGCAGCAGCGGCAGTTGCTTGACCTGTGCCTTCATCGTAAATGGTGACGGAATAGCCTTTTTTCGCTAAATAAAAAGCCGTTGTCGCGCCTACGATTCCAGCACCGACGACTGCGATTTCTTGATTTTGAGTCACTATTTTTCCTTCTTTCATCAGTTGATTTTCTAATTTAAGTGTATCATAAAAGTTGAATCAGGAGAAAAGAATATCAAGATGTAAGCGGATTTATGGTAAACTTAAAGCAATCAACGAAAAGTGAGGGGATTTTTATGAAACGTCTATTAAATTGTCATGCTAGTGATTTTGAAAAAATGAGCAAAGAAGAGTTAAAGCAAGCGATTTTAGCCAGTGAAGGCCGGACAGTGTTATCGGAAAACGTAGTGATTTCACAGCCTTTATTAGGGGATTTGACGAATGCAGAAACAGCTGCAGCTTTTGGGGCAGATTTAATTTTATTAAATGTACTGGATGTTTTTAATCCAGTGATTCAAGGGTTGGAACAGGGGCTAAAAGATCCGATTCAAACGTTAAAAAAATTAGTTGGACGACCTGTCGGAGTGAATTTGGAACCAGTCGATGTGACCGCTGAAACTGTGGGAGACTTACTTCAACTTCCGTTAGGACGCAGAGCCACTAAAGAAACTCTTATTAAAGCAAATGAGCTAGGGTTTGATTTTATCTGTTTAACAGGAAATCCATCAACAGGTGTGAGTAATCAAGAGATAGAGGCCGCTATTCTTTTAGCAAAAGAGCATTTTGATGGATTAATTATTGCTGGGAAAATGCATGGAGCTGGCATTTCGGAGTCGGTAGTTGATCAACAATCAATTGAAAATTTTATTGCAAATGGAGCAGATATTATTTTAATGCCGGCCGTTGGAACGGTCCCAGGTTTATTGGAAAGTGAAGTCCATGAGGCAGTGAAATTGATTAAGTCCAAAGGAGCCTTATCTATGCCGGCAATTGGAACCAGTCAAGAAAGTTCAGACCCTCAAACAATCCGAGAATTTGCCTTATCAAGCAAACGAGCTGGTGTGGATATTCAGCATATTGGTGATGCGGGGTATTCAGGTGTGGCAGATCCTGAAAATTTAATGGCCTTATCGATTGCTATTCGTGGGAAACGTCATACGTATTACCGCATGGCTCAATCAATTCGACGTTAATAGAATTAAAAAAAGAAGCTGGAGGATTAGTTCGTAAAAGCTAATCAATCAGCTTTTTTCTTTTTAATTTGCTTATTAAAACAAGCAAAGACCAATCACTTTTAAAAAGGTGGCTATCAATTAAGTCTCAATTAAGATAGAATATGAAAGCGTTTTATTATACTCTAAGGATAAGAGGAGGGCAAGCATGTTAACAAATGAAATCGTTACGTTTATTGATTCATTAATGGAACATGATCATGTATCAGTTAACGCTTTTTCCAGAAAGCAGTCAATCTCTAAGAAAAAAGCACACTATGAAATTCAGCAAGCCAATATGGAACTTTCCAATCTTCAATTACCTACGATTCAATTAGTACAAGGAAAGATTATGATTCCAGAGGGGCTAAAAAGGGAGTGGAGCAACGAACAAAAGCAATTGAATCATCGCGATGTTTTGATGCAAGAAGAGCGTATTTATTTAATTATTCTCTATACATTTATTAAAAAAGAACCTATTTCCCACAGCCATTATCAAGATTTAATGCAGTTAAGTAAAAGTTCTGTCATTTTAGATTTAAAAAAAGTAAGGCAGTTGTGTCAGACAAATAAAGTTGCTTTTAATTATTCAAGAAGCGAGGGTTATGATTTTCAAGGGACAGAAATGGACATCAGAAAATTAGCCGAATATTCTCTTGGGAAGCTTTTACAACTTTCAATTGGAGAATGGATGATTCAGCTGATTTTTAGCAATTGGCAGATAACGTTGCCCATCGATTCAATCAGTGAAAGACTGTATCAAATGGCAAAAAGCTATAAAGTTGAATTTGTATCTGAAAGAATAAAAGAATTTTTATTTCTATTGTGTTTTTTAATAGAGAGAGAGTCTGTGAATGAACCGTTATTTTCGGAAGTGGAGCGGCATTTCATTCAAAGCCAGCCGCTCTATGAACTAGGCGAAAAACTAGCCATTGAATTTTTTCAAGATGAATCAGAAAATGAAGCCATTTTCGTTACAGTACATTTATTAAGTGCTTTACAAGGAACGCAACAGTTTTATAAGGATGAGACTTTACTGAAAGTAACGTACGATATCATCAATCGTGTTCAAATGATTACAGGCAATAATTTTGCGGATAAAAAAGAATTGCAATTGAGCTTATATGAACATTTGGTGCCTGCATATTTTCGGATATTGTTTGATATTCATTTAGAAAATCCTTATGCAAAGCAAATCATGACGGAATATGAGGAACTTTATTATTTAGTTTCAAAAGGACTATTGCCTTTTGAGGAGCTATTAAATAAACCTATTCCAGCAAATGAACTGGCATATTTTACGATTCATTTTGGCGGGCAATTAAAACGGAATCAGCCGATTTCTCGAACTTTAAAAGCGTTGTCGATTTGTCCGAATGGCATCAGTTCATCTTTAATTATGAACCATCAACTAGAAGAATTGTTTCCAATGATTCAATTTAATCGAATTCATGATTTGAAGCAAGCAAAGCAAATTAATGAGCAGGAATACGATATGGTTTTTTCAACGACTTACTTTCACACGACGAAAAAATTATATCTTTCAACCCCCATGTTGAATTACGTAGAGCAAGAGATTTTAAAACGTAAAGTGTTTGATGATTTTGCAATTGAGGCTGTGAACAAATCGATTGAAGTTTCTAATTTAATTAAGATTATTGCTAGAAATGCTACGATTCATCATGAAAAAGAACTTTATGAAGCCTTGTCTCGTTCAATATATGGCGCTGGGTTAAATCAATTATCGGGAGGAAAAGTTTTGACAGAATTATTAGAAGAACGATTTATTCAATTTAGTGATCAAAAGTTGGAGTGGCAAGATGCCATTGCATTAGCAGCAAAACCCTTGAGGGAAGCAGGGTACATTACGGATCAATACATTACCTCAATGATTGACAATGTTCATGACATGGGAGCTTATATTGTGTTGGCACCAAAAACAGCAGTACCGCATTCCAGACCTGAGGATGGTGTCAAAGAACTAGGCATTAGTTTGCTTCATTTGGAGACGGCAGTCGATTTTAACTTAGGAGAAGAACAAGACGACGATCGTCAAGTTCAGTTGATTTTTGTGCTAGCAGCAGTTGATAGTGTGGGACATTTAACAGCGCTAAAACAGCTGTCAGAAATACTGGAAGACGAAGAAAAAATTGACGCCTTGATTGAAACCAAGGATCCTACAACAATGTATAAAAAAATAAAACAAATAATTGAAAAACAATAGGGAGTGCTTAAGATGATTAAAGTCGTAACAGTTTGTGGAAATGGGATTGGAAGCAGCTTAATGTTGAAACTAAAAATAGAAGAAATAGCAAAAGAAAATGGCATTGCAATTGATGCAGAATCAATTGATTCTAATGCTGCAACAGGAAAAGATGCTGATTTATTTGTAACGGTTAAAGAATTTGCCGATATTTTTAAAAATGGCCAAAAAGTTGTTTTTACTAGAAGTTATATGAATAAAAAGAAAATTATAGAAGATGTATTGCCGACTTTAATTGAAATGAATAACAACTAAAAAAGAAGGTAGGGGTAGTAAATGGCAGTATTAGAATTTTTAAAAGATGTATTAAGCGAGCCGGCTATTTTAATGGGCTTGATGGCAATGGTAGGATTGATTTCGCTTAAATCACCCGCACATAAGGTATTAACTGGAACTCTTGGCCCCATTTTAGGATATTTAATGTTAGCAGCAGGAGCAGGGGTCATTTCATCTAATCTTGAACCGTTATCGAAAATGATTGAGGCAGGCTTCCATATTAAAGGCGTTGTGCCTAATAACGAAGCGATTACTTCAGTAGCTCAGGATTTGCTTGGCGTTGAAACGATGACAATCTTAGTATTTGGACTAATCTTTAACTTGTTGATTGCTCGTTTTACGCGCTACAAATATGTGTTTTTAACCGGGCATCATAGCTTCTTTATGGCGTGTTTACTTTCAGCCGTGCTAGGAGCAGTTGGTTTTAGTGGGTGGCAAATGATTTTAGTTGGAGGCTTTTTCTTAGGTGCTTGGAGTGCTATTTCACCAGCTATCAATCAAAAATTCACGTTACAAGTAACCGATGGTGATGAAGTCGCAATTGGTCACTTTGGCAGCTTAGGTTACTTTGTTGCAGGTTCGATTGGGAAATTAGTTGGAAAAGGCAGTCGAAGTACAGAAGACATTAAAGTACCTGAAAAATGGAGTTTCTTGCGAAATACGACGATTTCAACAGCATTGACAATGGTCATTTTTTACTTGATTGCGGCAATTGCGGCAGGTTCTAGTTTTGTTGAAACATTGTCTGACGGTAAGTCGCCGTATCTATATGCAATTATTTGTGGCTTGCAATTTGCAGTGGGCGTTACCATCGTTTATGCCGGTGTACGAATGATTTTAGCCGATTTGATTCCAGCTTTCCAAGGAATTGCTACGAAAATTATCCCAAATGCAGTGCCAGCAGTAGATTGCGCGGTATTCTTCCCATATGCTCCAACAGCGGTTATTCTAGGATTTGTGAGCAGCTTTATCGGAGGATTATTAGGAATGTTTATTTTAGGATTCGCAGGAAGCGTGTTGATTATTCCAGGTTTAGTTCCTCATTTCTTCTGTGGAGCAACAGCCGGCGTGTATGGAAATGCTACTGGTGGACGTCGTGGTGCAGTCTTAGGCGCTTTCGTAAATGGCTTAGGCTTAGCTTTCCTACCTGCATTGTTATTACCCGTTTTAGGTAGTTTAGGATTTAGCAACACCACTTTTGGTGACATCGACTTTGGCGTGATTGGCATTACTCTCGGAAAAGTAGGCGAATTTATGGGAACATTTGGAATTTATGGATTAGTCGGTATTTTGGTAGTTGTTCTAATTTTACCAAGTATTATTCGACCATCAAAAATTGCGATTAACAATGTTGAAATGGACCAAGAATAAATAAAATAAGAAGGAGCGATTTAAATGACACAAGAATTAACAATAAAAGTATACGCAGACGGAGCAGAAATTGATAAAATGGTAGCCGCTTATGAAACGGGTAAAATTACTGGTTTTACAACGAATCCTTCTTTGATGAAAAAAGCAGGGATTACAAGTTATACAGATTTTGCAAAAGCAGCACTAGAAAAAATTACAGATTTGCCGATTTCTTTTGAAGTATTTGCCGATGATTTTGAAACGATGGAAAAAGAAGCCGAAAAAATTGCAAGATTTGGGAAAAATGTGTATGTAAAAATTCCAATTACAAATACAAAAGGAGAGTCTGCAGTACCGTTAATTAAAAAGCTTTCTGAAAAAGGGCTATCCTTAAATGTAACAGCAATTTTAACGATTCAACAAGTCGAAGAAACGGTGGCAGCATTTAAAGAAGGAACAACGAATATTGTTTCCGTTTTTGCAGGAAGAGCAGCTGATACTGGAGTAGATCCAATGCCATTAATGAAGGCATCAGCAAAAGAATGTCATACAAAACCAGGAACGGAATTGCTTTGGGCAAGCTCAAGGGAAGTATTAAATATTTTCCAAGCCCAAGAAACAGGAGCTGATATCATTACATGTACACCAGAAATTATTAACAAAATGTCGATGATTGGCATGGATTTAAATGAACTTTCTTTAGACACTGTTCGAATGTTTAACAGTGACATCAAAACATTAGGATACAGTATCTTATAAAATAAACACAACAAAAAAATAGCTAGCTTATCTTTTTATGAGATAAGCTAGCTATTTAGTCGTTTTTATTTTTTAGCAAATTCTCTTTTAGCAATTGCTGGCAAGATCATTCCTAGTGCAACAAAAATGATGGGTGTAACAATATTTAAGCTTAATTGGAAATACCAAGCAGATGGATTTGCATCGAAATCTGTTTTTGGTACCATTCCTAAGATACAGGCGAAAGCAGTAAATAAGAAACACCATGCCCCAATTAGGAAACCGACTTTTGGATTTTTAACAAATTTATATTCAGACGTAAAGTTTTTGTGTAATTTATTTAACATCATATAAGCTAAGAATACCCATAGATATCTTAGAGGCATTACAACTGAGTTTAAGTTTAACAACCAGTTGTATAGTTCGTTCATATTGCCAATTCCGATTGCTGGAACAACGATCAAGATACTAACTAAAATTCCTGTCATAGCGTATCCATTTACTGGCGTTCCTTTGCTGTTTAATTTAGCAAGTTTACGAGGAATAAATTCTTCGTCAGCGTCACCTAATAAAATCTTAAGTGGAGCATCGATTGAAAAGGCTAAAGCTGAAATTTGCGCTAACGTATTAGCAATTGCATAAAGAATCATAAAGAAGTTTCCTACATTATAATAGACACCTAATTTTTGGAAAGCGACATATGCTCCATTGGCCATTAAATCCTTTGGAATATTGTTGCTATCAAAAATCATCCCCATTGCAAATGAACCAAGTAACGCACAAATGGCTACCATTGCAGCAAGAGCTAGCATTCCTTTTGGAAATTCTTTAGCTGGATTTTTAGTGTTGTTTACATAAGGAGAAATTTTTTCTGCACCACCAACAGCGAAGACAAGCATTGAAATCGTTGTAAAGTAAGCGAAGTTAAAAGTTGGTAAATAGGTTTTAATGTCTCCCATATTAGGTGTTGCAAAAGAAGCACCTGTAATCGCTGGAGCAGTAACCGCTAAGAGAATAAATAATAATGACATAACAAACATTGACATACCTGCAATACTACCAATACGTTTTAATGTTGTTAATCCTTTAGAAGAAACCCATAAGAAAAATAAGAAAATGACTAAACTAATCAATGACACTTGTAAAGCGGGTGTTACATTTACTAAGTTTCCATTTCCACGTACGGCCCAACCTAAGGCAATTAAAATTCCTTGTGGTTTTTGTGCTAAGTATGGAATATGCACGACCCAATAGGTCCAAGCAGCGTAATAAGCTAAGCGCTTCGTTGTCGTTTCTTTAATCCATGTACTAACGCCACCGTTTCCATCTTTAAAAGTGGAGCCAAGTTGACCAACGATTAAGGCATAAGGTACAAAATAAAGGAGCATAATTAAAATCCATGATGTAATAACGGAAACGCCTTGATTCGCGTAGTTGTTTACAACATTACCTAGTCCCCAAACTGAAACAAAGGCGATTAGGGCAACATTATACCACCTTAACTTTTTTTCTTCTTTCATTAAAGCAAACATCCCTTCTTCTCAAAAATATGATAGTTATAACCAATTTATCATAAGCTTAAAACGAAGGGGAAACAATCCTTTTTAAAGGATTATGAAAAAATTATTAAGTATTTGTTAAATTATTGTTATTTATTATAAATAAGCAGTTTACAAAAAGTAAGTAAAGTGTTAGAATAAAACTAAGAAATGAATTAGAACGTTTTAACTCGTTTCATTAATTAAAAGAGGTGACGAAATGGAACAATTATTAATGCAAATCAACCAATTAGCGAACAAATCAAAAAAAGAAGGATTATCATCTGCCGAAAAAGAACGACAAGTAGAACTACGCCAAATGTATTTAACCCTATTTCGTGGCAGTTTGGACGATATTCTATTAAATACAACCGTTTATGATTCCACAGGAGCAGATGTTACGCCAGTAGCGTTAAAAAACAAACAAACGAAACCAACTATTCAAGTGATTAAAATGGAGCAATGGGAGGATGAAATAAAATGAAAAAAAGTTTAGGAATTCATCACATTACGGCAATTGTTGGAAATCCACAAGAAAATGTCGATTTCTATGCTAGTGTTTTAGGGTTGCGCTTAGTTAAAAAAACGATTAATTTTGACGATCCACAAACCTATCATTTATATTTTGGAGATGATGGAGCAAATCCAGGATCTATTTTAACGTTCTTCCCTTGGCCAAATGCCTATAATGGAAAAAAAGGTGCTGGGCAGGTAGAGGTTATTTCATTTATGGTTCCTAAAAATAGTTTGACTTTTTGGGAAAATCGATTACATGCTTATCAAATAGAAACACATAAAGAAGTTCGTTTTGATGAAAGTTATTTAACTTTTAGCGATCCTCATGGGTTAAAATTAGAAATTGTCGAAAGAGAAAGTTCACAACTCAATCAATGGAATTTCAATGGTGTTGCTCCAGAAGTAGCCATTATCGGCTTTGCAGGAGCAACGCTGAACTCTAGAAGACCAGAACGTACTGGAGAGTTGTTAGAAAACACGATGGGCTTAGAAAAAATAGCTGAAAATGAAACCCATCTTCGTTTTAAATCAACTAGTGAAATTGGAAATACGATTGAAGTTTTGAAAAAAGTTGCTGAAAGAGGGACGATGGGAAGTGGAACTGTTCATCATATAGCATTTCGAGCAAAAGATGCTTCAGACCAACTTGAATGGAAGCAAGTACTGAGTGAGGATGGTTACCAAGTTACACCAGTCCAAGACCGGAATTACTTTGAAGCTATCTATTTTAGAGAAAAAGGTGAAATTCTTTTTGAAATTGCGACAGATACACCAGGTTTCGCTCATGATGAATCAATTGAAACAATGGGAGAAAGCTTGATGCTACCAGAATGGTATGAGCCACAACGTGAGCAAATACAACAAGTATTGCCAACTTTTACCGTCAGAGAGACACAGCCTACAATTAAATAAGAAGAAAAAGAACTTGTTTTTTTGCAAGTTCTTTTTTTGATAAAATCATATCTCTTTCAACTGAAAATAAGGCATGAGATAATAGAAGTTGAAATGGAGTGATTAGAATGAAAAAAGCCATTTGGCTGATACAAGATACTACCGCAGAGCAACTTTCCGAAATGAAAGAACGTGCTCCTGAGTTCGAGTTGATCACCGTTCAAGATCCTCAAGAAATGTTAGCGGTTGTTGAGATTATTTACGGTTGGAAAAAAGAACTAACGGAGCTAATTTCAGAAAATAAACTTCCTCAATTAAGATGGATACAAGCAAGCTCGGCTGGTGTAGATTATTTAGATTTAGACTTATTTCAAAAGCACAATATTACCTTAACAAACGGTAGTGGGATTCACGGGATACCAATAGCAGAATCTGTTTTTGGGATGCTATTGTTCTATACAAGAGGTATCAAAAAAGCAAGTGAAGACCAAAAAGATGCGATGTGGGAACAAGTCACTCGTTTAATTGAATTACAAGGAAAAACTATTATGATTGTAGGAACTGGAAAGATTGGTTTTGAAGTAGGACGTCTTGCCAAAGCTTTTGGAATGGAGACGATTGGGGTTAATCGTAGCGGACGCCAAGTTGAGTATATGGATACGGTTATCAGGCAAACGGAGATTACGGTAGAATTGCCTAAGACAGATATCGTGGTTAATAGTTTACCTTTAACAGATGAAACAAATGGTTTTTATAACGAAAAACTCTTTAATCAAATGAAAAAGCATACGCTATTTATCAATGTAGGTCGAGGTGCGTCTGTAAAAACGAATGATTTGATCCAAGCGATTAAATCAAACAATATTGCATTTGCAGGGTTGGATGTCTTTGAAGAAGAACCTTTAGCAAGCGATTCTCCGTTGTGGAAGATGCCAGAGGTATTGATTACGCCTCATATTAGTGGAATCGCAGAACATTTTAAAAAACGTTTAGGAGCGATTTTTCTAGAAAACTTGACGGCATATATAGGAAAAGAGAGTTTGCCAAAAAATGTAGTTGATTATAGTCGGAGTTATTAAAGGATAGAGGAATTCTCTATCCTTTTTTTGTTTCAAAAAAACAATATTGTATTTTAAAAGAATAAGGAAAGCCTGATAAACTCTAGTTGAGAGAGACATAAGAAATAAATAAATTTATCAAAAACATACTACAAATTGACACAGTTTCTACCTGCTGTTATATTCTTTAAAGCGCTATTAAAACAGGCGCGAATAAAGAAAAAGGAGTTTTGATAGTGAATAAAAGAAAACAAAAATGGATTGCTGCTTTAGTGATTATGCTAGCAGTTATAGTAGCAGGTTGTAATGGAACAAAAAATAAAGAAGAGGCAACACAAAATACTGAAAGTGCCAAGAAATGGGCGAAAATTGAAAAAGCTGGAACACTTAAAGTAGCTACTCCAGGAACGCTTTACCCAACTTCTTTTCATGATAAAAAAACAAATGAGTTAACAGGATATGTTGTTGATACAATGAATGAAGTGGGCAAACGGTTGAACTTGAAAGTGGAATACTCTGAAATTGGAGCAGATGGAATGTTTGCTGCAGTTAATAATGGACAAGTGGATATTACAGCAAGTGATGTTGAAATCACAAAAAGTCGTGAGAAGAAATTTGATTTTTCAGAACCAATCAAATATTCATTTGGCAGTATGATTGTACGTAAATCAGATCAATCTGGGATTCATTCATTAAAGGATTTAAAAGGTAAAAAATCAGCTGGAGCAGCAACGACTGTTTACATGGATATTTCTAAAAAGTATGGAGCAGAGCCGGTTATTTATGATAATGTGACCAATGATCAATATTTATCAGATGTGGCTAATGGTCGTACGGATGTGATCTTAAATGACTACTATTTACAAAAAATGACTGTGGAAGCTATGCCTGAAATTCCAGTGATGATTCCAGAAATTTACTACAAACCAACAAGTATTGGGTTAGTGATGAAAAAGAATGACACAGAATTAAAAGCAAAAGTAGATGAACAATTAAGCGCAATGCAAAAAGACGGGACACTGACAAAACTATCAGAGAAGTATTTTGGCGGAGCAGATGTTTCTAAAAAGACAGATGTTAAAATTACAGAAGAAATAAAAGTAGACTAGGAGTTTTAATCATGAGGGACATTCAATGGAGAGCTATTTTTAATCCTGAATTAGCGTTAGATAGTTTACCCTTTGTTTTAACAGGATTAGGTTATACGGTGTTCATTGCGGTTTTTAGCATGATTGTAGGCTTGATTTTGGGATTCTTTTTAGCGCTGATGCGAATGTCTTCTATTAAAGTGCTAAATTTTATCGCGAGGCTTTACATTTCTTTTATGCGAGGAACACCCATGATTGTTTTTTTATTTCTATTGTATTTTGGGTTGCCTTTCATTGGAATTCAATTTTCAGCGATTACAGCAGCATTAATTGGTTTTAGTTTGAATAGTTCAGCGTATATTGCTGAGATTTTTAGAGCCTGTTTAAATAGTATCGATAAAGGGCAATGGGAAGCGTCCTATGCATTAGGGTTAACGCATTTTTTCATTATGCGTAAGATTATCCTTCCACAAGCGCTAAGAACAGCCGTAGGACCTCTAAGCAATGTTTTATTGGACTTGATTAAGGGAACCTCATTAGCAGCGATGATTACAGTACCGGAGATTTTTCAACAAGCTAAAATTGTTGGTGGACGAGAGTTTGATTATATGACAATGTATATTTTAGTCGCATTGATTTACTGGGGAATATGTAGTTTATTTTCAGTGATTCAAGTTGTTTTGGAAAAGAAATTTTCTGAATATACGTAAAAAAATAAAGCAGCGTTGCGAACTTTTGCCACGCTGCTTTATTTTGTTGTATGTCGTTTGATTAAATGGAAATCTAATGGTATTAATGGGTTTTCACGATGAGTTAATTGATTGAAAATAAGAGTAAACGCATTTTGAGCTTGTTTTTCAATGGGGTAATCAATCGTTGTAATATCTAAGAGACGGGCAATTTCAATATTATCAAAGCCAACAACTGAAAAAGCATCAGGAACTCGCACACCTAGCCGTTTGGCTTCGGTAATTAAACCAGCTGCAACGGCGTCAGAGCTTGTTGCAAAGCCATCTGGTTTAGTGGATTGTTCTTTCCACCAATGGGCCACTTTTTCTCCATCCTCGCTTGAATTCAATCCTTTAAACTGAGGTTGAAGATTAGGATTGAGATGATATTTTTCACAAAAATCAAGATAGGCTTTCATGCGACTTTTAGTGTTTAAGCCACTTGTACTGCCATATAAATTCACAATATTTCGGCAACCAGTGGCATAAAGATGCTCTAAGCCTAACATATAACCGTCGTAATGGTTCATAAAGACGGAAGGAATATGATCAGACTCTACACGTTGCCAAGTCACGATAGGACCATATTTTGTGAAAGGCTCTAATTGTTTCCAATCATTTAAACGAATCAGCAGTAAAAGACCATCTAATTGCTTGCGACGAAGCATTTCAAAAGCATCTAGCTCTTTTTGTTTATCGTCACCAGTCATAAATAAAGTGACGTTGTATCCTTCTTTTTGGGCAGAAAGAGTAAAACCTCGTAAAAAAACAGTTAAAGAATCTGAAAAATAAGGAGCAACAATGCCAAGGGTTTTTGTAGCTCCTTTTTTTAAATAAACGGCATTTAGGTTTGGAACATAATCTAATTGCTGGATAACCAACTCGACTTTTTTTCGCGTTTCTTCACTCACATAACCATTTTGATTAATTACACGAGACACGGTTGCTGAAGAAACACCTGCAGCTTTTGCAATATCTTTGATATTTGCCACCAAAACACGCCCTTTCGTTTGATTCCTTTATAGTAAGTATAGCAAAAAGGGGATTGAAAGAGTAGGACTTAAAAAAAGAGGAAAGTTACAAATTCACTTGCGATTTTTTTTTAAACAGGCTACCATTGGTTAAGAGTATTTTTTTAAATCTGAAATAGGGAGAGTTTGGATGGATAAACGATTGTCATTATCATCTTATATATTTATAGGATCAATGTTGTTTGGATTATTTTTTGGAGCTGGAAATTTAATTTTTCCAGTGCATTTAGGGCAAGAAGCAGGAGTCAATGTTGGACCTGCAACACTTGGGTTTTTAATTACTGGAATCGGGTTGCCGTTTCTAGGTGTTGTAGCGATTGGAGTTTCAAAGAGTGATGGATTATTTGATTTAGCAAGTCGGGTACACCCACTGTATGGCATGTGTATGACTGTGTTACTTTATTTAACAATAGGGCCATTCTTTGCACTGCCAAGAACTGGAACAGTTTCCTACGAAATTGGGATTGCACCTTTTATTTCATCAAGCTATCATTCACTTGGATTAATTATTTTTACAATTCTTTTCTTTGGTGTTGCACTTATCTTTTCAATGAAACCTACTAAGATTTTGATGTATGTAGGGAAAATTTTAAACCCATTATTTTTAGTCTTTTTAGGGGTTTTGATTGTGACGGCTTTTATCAAACCGATGGGAAGTATTCAAGCAGCTGATGTTCATGGAGCTTATGTAACAAATCCTTTCTTTAAAGGATTTACTGAAGGTTACAATACCATGGATGCGTTAGCATCTCTTGCTTTTGGAATCATTGTTGTTCAAACAATCAAAGGTTTGGGGGTTCACAATCCACGGAATATCGCGCTTGATACGTTGAAATCGGGAACAGTTAGTTTGATTTTAATGGGAATCATTTATGGAAGTTTAACGTATATTGGAGCTATGAGTGTTGGTAAATTTAAGCTGTCAGACAATGGCGGTGTAGCTTTGGCTCAAATTGCAGACTATTACTTTGGATCGTTTGGCAGTATTTTGTTAGCTATTATTGTAACGGTTGCGTGCTTGAAAACAGCGATTGGGTTAATTTCTGCTTGTTCAGAGACGTTCCATGAGATGTTTCCTAAATTCCTAAGTTATAAGCAGTTTGTTGTAGCTTTTACGCTATTAGCATGCGGTATTGCAAATGTCGGCTTAACCAATATCATTACGCTGTCTATTCCTGTCTTGATGTTTTTATACCCATTAGCAATTACCTTGATTTTATTAGGATTGCTCTCACCACTGTTTAAAAATCGCCAAATTGTCTATGTCTTAACAACAATTTTCACCATTTTTGTTAGTTTTGCAGATGGATTAAATGCGATGCCTGAAAGTATCAGAGAAACGGGAATTGCACAAGGTATTTTATCTTTTTATACGACCTACTTACCGTTATTTGATATTGGAATGGGCTGGGTACTGCCAGCAATAGTCGGCTTAGTACTTGGCTGGATGATTAGTATCTTTAAAAAAAATGAATTGCGTTTTTAAATTTGGTAGCCAAGAAATGTTCATTTCTTGGCTATTTTTTTAAAGTGCTTGAGTTTAACGTTACGTAAGGGTGTATCTTAAATGTAGTTAGGAGGAGAAAAATGGAATATACTATTAAAAAAATAAGTGAATTAGCTGGTATCAGTAGTCGAACATTACGATTTTATGATGAAATTAAGTTATTGAAGCCAGCTCGAATCAATTCATCAGGGTACCGAATTTATGCTCAAAATGAAGTAGATCGACTGCAACAAATCCTAGTTTACCGCAAATTGGGGTTATCTTTAGAAGATATAAAAGCAATCATGGATAATCCTGATTTTGATGAGATAAAAACATTAAGAAGCCATTACCGAGCATTATTAATTCAGCAACAACAATTGAGTAAGCTAATTGATACTGTTGAAAAAACACTTATGACAAAAGAAGGGACTGGTAGTATGACGAATATAGAAAAATTTGAAGGGTTGAAAAGAGAACGGGTTCGAAAAAATGAAGATCAATATGGTACAGAAAGTAGAGCCCTTTATGGAACAAATCAAGTCATTGACTCAAATCAAAAGATGTTAAACATGAATCAAGAAAAATTCCAAGCTTTTGAAGAGTTAGAAGAAGCCATTTTTGTACAATTAAAAAAAGCGATGAACACAAAAAATGTGAGCAGCATAGAGTCACAAAAACTAGCTAGAATGCATAAAGAATGGTTATCTTATACATGGACGACCTATTCTACTAAAGCCCATGTAGGGTTAGTGAATCTGTACCTGGCAGACCCACGATTTGTTTCTTACTATGATAATCGAGTTGGCCAAGGAGGCACTCAATTTTTAAAAGATGCAGTGATTCATTTTACAAATAAGTAACTTATAAGAGTACGTAACAGCTATTCTTAATGAATAAATGAAAAAAATAGTTCCTGAAGGGGAACTATTTTTTTTGTCTTAATTTGAAATGATTAACGGTATTTTTTTAATTTAGCGAAGAATAAAACGAGTTAAATAACGTTATCAATAAAACTTGTAAATGTTTATTTCAATAGGATTTAGCCCATTTTTTACCAAAAAATTGGAAATATAGCAAAGAAATATGAACGCATATTTGTTTTATTTTGTTATTTTTTTGATACTATTATTAAGAGCGAGCTGAAAAAATTAATAATTATTAAAAAAATAAAAGTTAGATTTTATTTATTTTGCAAAATATCTTTATAAATAGGGGGAATTAATTTTACAAATATTGAAATATATAAGGAAGGGGGAATTTAAATTGGGAAGTAAGAAAAACATAAAAAAAGTAAAGCGTTATATTAAATTGTTAGGAGTTCCTTTTATAGTAGGTACTATCCTATTAGGCGGAATTTATTATTACAGTATAGAAAATCAAAAAATCTCAATTTTAGCAGATTCAGGGTTGAAACTAACGACTTCTAAAAATGAAGTTACTGTTAATAGTCCTTTTATCGTGAATGTTACAGATACTGGTGCGACAAATGCGACGAGTGACAGTGAGGATCTTGAAAGTGAAAAAACAGTAGATACGGATTCTGAACAACTTGAGGTAACAACAACGGAACCTATTAAACAAGTATCAAAAACAGTTATTTATTTGCCCTTAGGGATTGAGTTTGACGAAGTTGGTACAAATCAATTGAACGATGGAAAAAAAGTAGCAACGATTTCATTTGATTCAAATTCAAGAAATATAGAAATTGATTGGATTGCAGCAGAGCAAAAAGAACTGCCCATTTCTTTAATTTCAAAAAATATTGGACATTACGAAATAACTGCTCAAAAAAGTGTAAATAATCAACTAAACGAATCAGAAATACTTTCTATTCAAGCGGTAGGAATCGAAGAATCGGCCACTTCATCGGATGAACCAAGCTCATCAGTTGTAAGTGCCAGAAGCATAGAAAAGGCTCAGGAAACCTCTGCTCTAGCAGTTGGAACGTCAGTTGTTACGAATGCAACAGAGTTAAGTACCGCAATCAAAGATTTAAGTATTACTCAGATTTATTTTGGGAATGATATCAATTTAAATCAAAGCATTCAAATTCCAAATGGTAAGCCTTATTTACGAATTTCTGGGAAAAATCCCTCAACAGGAGAAATACACACCCTAACAGAAAATAATGGAACTGGTGGGGGAACCGATAATATCTATGTAAGCAATGGAAATTCAGATCCAAAAGATTATGGTTTAGAGGATATGAAAATTATTGGACGCAATTATTATGGTCCTTTGAATGTACAAGACAATACAAGAGAAGTAAGTTTATCCTATACAAATGTTGATTATCAAGGTCCACAAATTACGCATAATGTTAACGGAATCACGAAGTATTTAGGGGATACAAGTATTTACATTGCTCGTGTTCAAAGTACCTCAGCACCAAATCAAGAGGTAGCTGAAGCAAGAAACGTTATTATGGATGGTAATATCACAATTAATCATACATCAAATTCCGACAGTATGTTTTGGTTAGGATTATCAGGCGGGTCAGAGAACTCTTTTACAGTCAAAGCAAATTCAAATGTTGTAATTGATTCTAAAGGGAATGGTATGTTTTATCGTGACGGATCAAATCCAATTAAGATGGATATTGAACAAAACGCCAACGTTAAAATAACAACTAATAACGGATTGTTTCGTAATAATCCAGGGCAATATTTACACGTTGGAGAGAATGCAAATGTCGAGTTTGAAAAAACAGGTGGAGATCAACCGGTATTGCGTTTAACAGAAGACTTAAATGTAGCCAAGGGTGCCCGACTAGTGATGAAAGCAACTGGCGGAAGTGGGAATTTTGCGCGCTTTGAAAGTGCCTACGCTGGAACAAACTTAAACTTTGATGATCCACTAAGTGTTTTACTTTACAATAAAACCTCGCAACAAATGTTTGCTTGGCAAGGATCCGGAAATTCCTCTGGAAAAATGCACATTAATGCACCAATCGTAAATTACTGGAGAGTTGCAGGTACTGGTGATCGTGATGATTTGCCATTGTTTAGCTGGTCCATGCCAGATCGGTCAAACGTAGTAACAGATGTTACAACGAACGGAAGCAGTTCAACTGTTATCAATTCGACAAATGCAGGAATGAATGCAACAGATTTCAATCTGGGAACTGCAAAAGTGATTTCATTAGGGACTATAGACGTTACATTAGATCCAATTACAGATGCACAGAGTACAATAACTGGTACAGCGACAAAAAATTCTAAAGTCTACATTGATTATACTGAGGTTGGTGTTAAAAAAACTTTAACAGGTTATGCTGGAACAGATGGGGTATATAGTATTCCGATTCCTGATGGGTTTATCAAGCCATACACCTCAGTAACTGCAACAGCCAATTTAGATTTTAAAACCAAAGTATCTGCTCCTGTTACGGTAGAAGATGTAACACCTCCTGAAGGCACTGCGATTATCCAAGTTTTAGAAAAAGGCAGTGCATTTCCAAGTGATGTCACAAAATTTGTTAAAGACATTAAAGACAAATCAGATGGGACAACAGGAGCAGGAGTAACTGTATCTGCTGGAACGATTCCTCAACCCGATATGAATCAATCTGGCCCCGTATTACCGATGTATGAGGTTATTCTAACTGATAAAGCAGGAAATAAAACAGCTATAAAAATACCTATCTTCATTAAAGATGAAGACACGGTTGTTTCAGATACAACAGCGTTAAAAGCCCATAATATCACTTTTAAACTGCCACAATATCCACAAACAGAAGCAGAATTGAAAGCCTTTATTCAAAAAGAATCAGCCGTGCAAGCTTGGGAATTAGCAACGGGCAACGAATTGACTGATTTAAGTGCTCTTACAATTGATACTTCTAAAATGAAACAAGCAGTAGGAACATACCCAGTCATGTTGACGCTTGGCAATGTTCAAAAAGAAATCCAAGTTGACGTCACACCTGGAACGGGAACCGTCGTGTTCCATTACCAAGATGAAGAAGGCAATAAACTTGCAGAAGATAAAACGATTGTAGACGATATTGGAAATAGCTACAATGAAAAACCAATTGATTTAAATGGTTATCTATACGTGCGTACCCAAGGAAATGCAACAGGGGTTATTGAAGATCAGACCCAAGAAGTTCTGTTCATTTATCAACAAAATCGCTTCAAATTAACTCAAACTGTTACAAAGATGGATGGAAGTTCTGCTGAAAAAGCGGCATTGACAGAAGTTCTTAAAGTGAAAACAGTGTTAGACAGTCAATTAACGAGTGTGACGCCAAGTGTATTCTATAAAGACTTAACGATTACAGTACCAATTGACGATGCATTAATCGATGTTGGAACCTTCTCTTTAAATAGAGCAGATGGAACATCAGTAGGTCAGGTATCTTACGATGATTCTACTAAATCTGTAAATGCCACAATTACTGAAGCAGATCAAATTCCATGGAATGAGAATGTATCGATGAGCTATCAAGCAACAGTTAAAGAGGATGCGCCACTAGCAAGTACAATCACAACAGTAGGCGAAGCTAGTGGAAGCTATACAAATAATTGGGTAGCTAATCCGGTCAAATCAAATACGACAAAAACCGAAATTGTAGATGGAAAATTAGCTTTTGTTTCAGCACCGACAGATTTGGATTTTGGTGAAAACTTAAAGATACCAGCTGTTGATAAAAACTATCCTCTACAATCTCTAACTGGTAGTTTAACCGTACAAGATACGCGTTCAATCAAAGGATCATGGACATTGAGTGCGAAGATGGATCAAGTATTAACAAGTACAAGTAATAAAACTTTGCCTACAGCTGTTCAGTACACGAATAAAGGTCAAAAAGCTATATTGGGAACCTCTTCAATTATTATTTACCAACAAACAAATACTGATAGCAAGCCCATCTCGATTACAGATAATTGGCTGCCAAATGGCGATGGTTTAGCTTTAGATATCAAGCCAGGAACTACTTATCCAGAATCCTATACGGGTTCAATCGAGTGGACCTTGCAAGACACACCATAGGAGGGGAACGATGAATAAAAAAAGAGGGACATGTCTTCTTTTGATGATTGCATTATTCAGTTTCTCTTCATTTATGGAAGCTAGTGCAGAGGTAAGTCAGAAGAGCCATACTACAACTGGGGATATCAGCTTTTACGGAGAATATGAAAAACCAAAAGAGACTCAATCAACAGATACAAAAGAATTAAAAAATAGAGAGACAGTCCGAACAAATTTTCCGCAAACAGGGGAACAATCAACACCATCTTATTTTATAATAGGAATGATTGTTTTTGTGGGAAGTTATCAATTGTATCAAAAAAACAAAATAGGGGGATTTAAAAATGAAATTAACTAAAATAATGACAAGTACGGTGTTATTAGCAACAGCTGTCAGCTTTTCAACAGTAGCAAACGCTGCAGATGGTGGAACTTATCAGTCAAAAGGGTCAGTAGAATTTGTTCCAAATAATACGGTTACTCCACCAACAGATCCAGAAAATCCAGGCAAGGAAGTAACACCGACTAACCCAGATGGAACTGATCCAGATCCAGGGACAGCAGGTCCCTTAAGTATTGATTACGCTTCAAGCTTAAGCTTTGGAAGCAATAAAATTACGAATAAAGATGCCGTTTACTTTGCAGAACCACAAAAATTAAAAGATGGGACTGTAAGAGCTAATTACGTGCAAGTTACAGATACCCGTGGGAATAACGGTGGTTGGACATTGACAGTTAAACAAGAAGGTCAATTAAAAAATGAAACAACGACCAATAAAGAGTTGACTGGTTCAGTTTTATCTTTAACAGGGGGAGCAGCGGTAAGCAATACAACAAACGTTGTGGCACCAACAGTTAGCGACGTGATTCTAGATTCAGCTGGAGCAGCTTCTGAAGTAATGAGTGCTAAAGTAGGGCAAGGAGCATTAACTTGGTTAAATGTTTTTGGAACATTGGAAGATACCCAAGTGGAGGGTGAAACAGTTAAGAAGAATAAAGCAATTACGCTATCCATCCCAGGAACAACACCAAAAGATGCTGTTAAATATACAACAAACTTAACATGGACATTGAGCGACGTACCAAGTAAATAAAAATAAAAAAATTTAAAAAAAGGGAGATTTACACATGAATAAAAAAATAATGACACTTAGCGCAGCAACTTTATTAGCTTTAACAATTGGAGGAAATGTTGTAAGTGCAGCAACAGCAGGCACGTATAAATCAAATGCGAAAGTAACCTTTGAACAAGATACTTCTGTTACACCACCAACTGATCCAACTAATCCAGGTAGTGAAGTAACTCCAACTAATCCAGATGGAACAGATCCAAATCCAGGAACAGCTGGCCCATTAAGTATTGATTTTGCTTCTTCATTTGGCTTTGATAAACAAAAAATTACAACAAAAGATGAAGTTTACAATGCAAAAGCGCAAATGCTATCAGATGGAACATTACGTCCTAACTACTTGCAAGTAACAGATAAACGTGGTGGCGCAAAAGGCTGGACTATTCAAGTGAAGCAAGAAACACAATTAACATCCGCAACCAGTAAAAATAAATTAGATGGCGCTTTAATTTCCATTGCAAATGGTGAAGCCGTTTCAGCTTCAACTTCAAAAGTACCTTCTGTTTTAAATGCAACAGGTCAAAAATTAAATTTATCAATAAATGCTGACGGTGAAGGGGTAAGTCAAGAGATTATGGCAGCTAAAGCAGATGAAGGAGCTGGAACATGGGTTTATCGTTTTGGTGACGATACAACAAAAGACACAAGCGTAACCTTATCAGTACCAGGATCTACAACGAAATATGCAGAAGAATATGCAGCAGAAGTAACTTGGACATTAGCTGATATTCCAACAAATTAATCAAACATGAAATAAGTTGAAAAGCATCGCTTTATTGTGGATGCTTTTCAGTTCATTTCTAAGAAGGAGTTTATTATTATGACAAAACGAAAAATAAGCCTGATTTTTTTAAGCATGTGCCTGCTTTTGAGTGCCTTAAGTCAAGCTCCTATAATTGGAAAAGCTTCTGAACTAAATTTTGCTGTGGAATCCATTATTCCAGATAATCAGCGAGATAAAACGAAAACTTTTTTTGATTTAAGAGTAGCCCCTAAAAGTGAACAAGTCGTTGAATTAAAATTACGAAATGACACAACGAAAGACGTAACAGTAGAACCAAGCGTGAATTCAGCAACAACCAATTTAAATGGCGTTGTAGAATACGGAGCAACAAAGGCCAAAAAAGATTCAACCTTGCCAATTGATTTAAAAGAAATTGTCAGCGTTGCATCGGAAGTTACGATACCAGCGAATCAAGAAATAAAATTGCCTATCACAATTAAAATGCCAGATCGTACTTTTGATGGTATATTAGCTGGAGGTATCACAATTAAAGAAAAAGATACCTCTAAAAGTGATTCGAATACTTCGTCAGATACACAAGGGCTAGCCATTCAAAATAAATATGCCTATGTAGTAGCCTTATTATTAAACCAAAATGATCAACCTGTTGAAGCAAAATTAGAATTAAATGATGTTGTTCCTTCACAAGTGAATGCACGTAACGTAATCAATGCAAATTTGCATAACGTAAAATCTGATTACATCAATAGTCTAGATGTAGAAGCAACGATTACGAAAAAAAATGAAAGTACAGCACTTTACACAAGTTCAAAAAAGAACATGCAAATGGCACCTAATTCTAATTTTAATTATCCAATCTCATTAAATGGAGAAAAATTAAAAGCGGGAAAATACACGTTAAAATTAAATGCACAAGCAAAAGAAGGAAAATGGAGTTTCACAAAAGATTTTACAATTAGCGAAACAGATGCGAAAAAATACAATAGTCAGGATGTTTCAATTAAAAAAGATTGGACATGGGTTTATATTTTAATTGGTATTTTATTGATTTTAATTGCACTATTTTTAATTTTCTTTATTATAAGACGTAACAGAAAAAAACAAGAAGAGCGTCGAAGACTGGAAGCGGCACGAAATAGAAAAAATGTTCGTCGTAAAAAACGTCCGTCAAAAGACCAGATACCCAAAAAATAATAAGGTAAAGAAATTCCAATTTTAAGCAATATTGGGGTTTCTTTTCAGTCATTATAAATAACATAAAAAACAAATTAGGTAATGAAAGGAGAGTGGAGAGGGATGAATAGTTTTTTATCTAAAACAGATGTCCGTAAACTACTCTTAATTCATACAATTGAAGAAAGTTTCCAACAAAAAGTGTCGATTTCAGATTTAAAAGAAAAAATGGGTGTGTCTGAATTTATTTTATTGAATACCTATGAAGAGTTAAAACAAGATATTCTTAAGTATCAATTAGATGAACAACTTCAGATTCAAAAATTAAATCAAGTTGTTCAGTTAAAAAAAAATAGCAGTTTTTCTACAGATACATTGAAAAATCTTTATGTAAAGGAATCTTTAGGATTCCAAATCATTCAGGATGTGTTTGAGGACATGTTTACAAATTCCAATGATTATGCAGATCTCTTTTACACGAGTCGTACAAAAGTTTACTCTAAAGTAAATCAACTTAAAGCCAAACTTGAAAAACTTGGAATAAAACTTTCATCACGATTTAAATTAGTTGGAGATGAAATTGCGATTCGAACCTATATAAACAACTTGTATACTTCAGTCTATGGCATGGACGATTACCCTTTTTCGACAACATTAAAGGAACAAACTATGCGTTTTATCAAATTGATTGAAACTAAAATGGATATTTATATGACTCAAACAAGTACGACCAAATTACTTTATTTTATTAGTATTTGTCGAATCCGAATTGAAAATGAGCAATTTGTAAAAAATGCACCGGCTACGATAACGGGTTTAGAAAGTGATTCTTTTGAAGATATTTTGAAGGAAACGTATCAAGAAGTATTTAATGAAAAAGTAAGTCACAATGAAATTGATTTACTGGTATTATTTATTGAAAGTCTAGACGAGTTTCCTCTTGAATTGGAAAATCAAGAACTAGATAGTTTAACGAACTTCTTTATCACAGAGTTTCAAAAACAATTTGGAAATCTTGATGAAACTTTTTTTAAGGAAGAATTAATTAATGAACTGGTAAAAATCCATTACCCTGTTTTAAATTTTAATTGTTTACAAACAGAACTAGACGTTCCAGTCCGAGCACGATTTATTGAAGAAAATTACCCAGAGGTATTAGAATTTTGTCGCCATTTTATCCAAAAAGCATCGAAATCGAAAAAATTTTATTTGATTAATCAAAATGATGTTTATTTATCCAATCATTATATTTTCTTGCTGATCAATGTGTTGCCACCATCCTTTTTTTCATATCCTGTAAAAGTATGCATTGATTTCTCATTGGGTAAAAATTACAATCAATTTATTTATCGAAACATTCAAACGTTTGATTTTATTAACATTGAAATCAGTCATCAATTAACAGAAGATATTGATATTTTGCTTTGTGATTATCCAATCAGTGGGCTTCATCAAGACACGAAAGTCATTGTGTGGAGTGCGCCACCAACTGCAGGAGATTGGGCAAACTTTGGTAGATGTATCGCAACTGCAAAAGGCAAAAAGCCACTAAAAAAAGGAGGTATTCCACTTGAACTATTTTAAACCAACGCCGTATACTAAAACGTGTTTATTATTTGGGTGTTTATTTTCCTTTAAAGTACTAGTATTGGATACTCCGACTGTTGCTCATGCAGAAGAGAGTGGCTATTTATATGAGGTTGACAACTCTGCATTTGAAACAAAACCAGTAGATCCATTTAATCCAACAGTGAATGTAGAGCCTGTTCCGCCAGTTTACACTCCAGATCAAAAAGTAGAAGAAAGTACAAAACGGTCCTATTCGACATCACCACCAAATGGAAAAGTCCCAATATTATTAAATAAAAATAAAAAACAATTTAAAAATGTGACCAATAAGGTAGATCCATTATTAAATCAAAATACATTAGTACTTACGCTAAATAGTGGGGGAAATGATTTTGGTGGAGATGATCCTAATATGCTTTATTTAGAAGAACTATATACAGTTTTAGCAGGAAATTTATTGTATGGGGAAGAAGCGAGTGGAATGGGGGATATTTAGTGATAGTTAATAAAAAATATTGGGAAGAGGTATCTATATATGCGATTGAATTTCTGACAAATGAACTGAAAGAACGTAAAATTTATAAATTATTAGTCTTTCCAATAGCATTTACAACTAATGAAATTCAAGAAGCGATTATTGAAAATTTTTATAATGTTAAAGAGGTAACATCGATAGAAATCCAATTAGATGGGTTGCTATTGAATACAAATGAAAATGAATCAATGGACTATTAAAAAAGAAAGATAAGACTCATTCCTTTAGCTGGAATGAATGTTATCTTTCTTTTTTAATAGTTTCTATTTTTCAAATTGAGAAGCATAAAGTTGATGATAAGGGCCATCCTGTTGAAGCAGATCTTTGTGGGCACCCATTTCAACAATGTCCCCATTTTCCATTACTAAAATCAAATCAGCTTCTTGAATGGTTGACAATCGATGGGCGATGACAAAGCTCGTACGCCCCTTCATCATTCTAAGAAAACCTTCTTGAATTTTTTGTTCGGTTAGCGTATCAACAGAGCTAGTAGCTTCATCTAAAATCAACATTGGCGGATTGCTCAACATGGATCTTGCAATAGTTAGTAATTGTTGCTGTCCGCCAGAAATTGAAACCCCGCCATTTCCTACAATTGTATCATAACCATGAGGCAATTTTATGATAAAAGAATGAGCAAGCGCAGACTTAGCAGCTTGAACAATTTCTTCTTCGCTAGCAGTAGCATTTCCATAGGCAATATTCTCTTTGATGGTTCCTGAAAAGAGCCAAGTATCTTGTAGAACCATTCCAAAAGAACGGCGTAGACTATCTTTTGTGTAACGCGTAATCGGTTGACCGTCAATTTCAATCGAACCGCTATTCAATTCATAAAAACGCATCAACAAATTAACTAAGGTGGATTTTCCAGCGCCGGTTTGTCCCACAATAGCAACTGTTTCACCTGGACTCACAGCTAGATTGAAGTCTCTTATCAAAGGGCGATCAGGAGAGTAGGAAAAAGCCACATGATTAAATTGAACTTCACCACGAACGTTTTCTAATTCCAATGCATTCGGTTCATCTGGAATTTCTTCTTTGCTATCAAGTACTTCAAAGACACGGCGTAGTCCAGCTGTGGCCGTCTGAATCTGAGTCGTGATACCAGACAATTCAATAAAAGGTTTTGAGAATTGAGAAGAATAGATAACAAAGCTAGAAACGGTTCCAACGGTTACGGCCCCATTTCCATTAACTACCAAAATACCTCCTATTACACCAATTAAAAGATAAGAAAGATGGTCAACAAAACGAGCAGAAGGATTTGTAATTGAGGAAGTAAACTGTGCTTTTTGTCCCCAGGTATATAAACGATGATTAATTTTTTCGAACTCTTCTTGGACTTGCTCTTCATGATGAAAAGCAGTAACGACTTTTTGATTCGTAACCATTTCAGAGACAAATCCTGAAATCTCACCAACAATCTGCTGCTGCTTCGTAAAGTTTTTTTGAGAAAGAAAAGCCACAATCCAGGCAATTAAAAAGATTAATGGAGTAGTAACTAAAACGATTAGCGTTAAAATAGGGCTTAGATAAAGCATAAAGCCAAGAGAAACAAAGACAATTACAACGCCTGAAAAGAGATTATTCAATGTGATGCTTACGGCATCTGAGATACTATCCAAATCATTTGTAAAACGACTGATGACATTGCCATGAGGCGTGTTGTCAAAAAAGCTTAAGGGTAATTTTGTGATTTTATCAAAGGTTGCAATACGTAAGTCCTTTACAGCACGATAAGCGACTTGGTTTGAAAAATAAATAATCAGCCATTGTGTAATAGTAGCTAGTAGGAAAGCTAGACCAAGTAGCAATAAGACGTGAAATAAATCAGAAAAAAGAACTTGCCCCTTTCCGACAATTGCATCAATCGCCTTTCCAGTATAATAAGTTGCACTAACGGAAGCGACTCCTCCGATTAATCCACAAAGGAGTGCCCAGCTGATTGAGCTACGATAATGGAGTAAATAAGGCAAGACACGTTTGATATCAGTTGTTTTTATTTTTTTAAGCATTATCAGCACCTCCGTTGGCTTCATTTTGAGAATAATAGAAGTCTTGATACATTTGAGAATGGGCTAATAAGTCTTGGTGTGTTCCTTTTGCTGCCATTTTTCCATCATTTAAGACTAAAATTTCATCAGCAGATTGAATGGAACTAATTCGTTGCGACACAATAACCAAGGTAGTGTCGTTTAAACGTTGACGCAAGGCTTGTCTTAAATTCAAATCGGTTTGATAATCCAATGCGCTTAAAGAATCATCTAAGATTAAAATAGCTGGTTTAGCAATTAAGGCCCGAGCAATGGTCAACCGCTGACGTTGTCCACCTGAAAAATTCTTTCCTCCTTCAAAAACAGGAGAGTGGATTCCTTCTGGTAATTGATTGACGAAATCTGCGCTTTGTGCGATTTCTAATGCTTCTTGAATATCTTCATCTGTGGCATCTGCTTTCCCCCAACGAAGGTTTTCAGCAATTGATCCAGTAAATAAGCTGCTGTTTTGTGGAACGATGCCGACTTGCTTTCTTAAAGATTCGAGAGAAAATTCTGAGACTGGCAAACCGTAAACATAGACACCCCCACTAGTAGCATTGTAAAAGCGAGGAATCAAATTGATAAGTGTGCTTTTACCACTACCGGTAGGACCTGTAATACCTAAGACCTTACCTTTTAACAAATCAAATTTAATAGCAGTTAACGCGTTTCCAGCATCCTGTTGATACGTAAAATCAACATTTTTAAAACGCACTGCATAAGAATGTTTCGCATGTAGTTTATTAGGAAATAATTTAGGTTGAGAAGGGTCAGTAACTGTAATAGGAGTATCCAGTACTTCGTTAATCCTTTGCGCAGAAGCAGAAGCTTTGGTAAAAAGGACGACTAAATTTGCAACAATAATTAACGCTAACAACATTTGAGTGATATAGTTAATCAACGCCAGTACGTCTCCTTGGCTCATATTGCCACTATTTACTTGGAATCCCCCTGCGTACAAAATCACAATAATTCCAGTATTCATAATCAAGGAAGTTGCGGGCGTCATTAAAGCAGATAAGTTTCCTACTCGAATATAAGCTTTAGCTAAATCATCACTAACATCATGGGCACGTTTTTTTTCTGCATTACTTTTAGCAAAGGCACGAATCACCCGAACACCACTTAAATTTTCACCAACTACTTGAGCTAAGCGATCCACTTTTTTTTGCACACGGCGATATAAAGGAATCGTTTTAGCCATAATAAAATACAAGATAACGCAAAATAAGGGCAATAAAATAGCAAAAACTAAAGCGAGCTTAGGATTAACATAAATCGCCATAATAATCGAACCAATACATAGAAATGGGGCACGAATTACTAGCCGAATTAGCATAGCTAAAGCCAACTGCATTTGATTAATGTCATTTGTAGCACGAGTAATTAAAGTAGATGTTCCAAAGGCGTCAATTTCAGCATGAGAAAAAGAATTAATTTTCTTCATCAAAGTACTTCGTAATTCGGTTCCAAATCCCTGTGAAGCAATAGAAGCCGAATATTGGCAAATAAAAACAGAGATTAACCCAATGACTGACATCAAAAGCATTAAGCCTCCCATTTTATAAATATAGACAGTGTCCCCTTTATTGATTCCGTTATCAATCAATTTAGCCATTAACAATGGAAGAAACAATTCAAAAATGGCTTCAATCAATTTGAAAATGGGGCCAATCACCATTTGAACACGATATTTTTTGGCGTATTTTAATAATGCAATCAAATTATTAAACTTCCTTTCATATATATAGCATTTTATCTCTAAAGTATATCATAAAAGAAAACGATGCTAAAAGGTTGAAATTGATAAAAAAATCACAAAGTAGTATGATGAAGTTAAAAATAGTTTGAAGGAGTGAAAATATGGCAGTTTCTTTTCCACAAATAATGCTTTTATTTTTTGTTTATGCCGTAATTGGCTGGTTATGGGAGACGGTTTATTGTTCTTTAAAAGCTAGGAAATTTGTTTATCGAGGTTTTTTAATTGGCCCCTACTGTCCAATATACGGTTTTGGTGTGTTAGCTGTTTTGTATTTTATTGAACCTTATCAGAAAAATATTATTTTTTTATATGTTATGTCAGCTATTGTTGTTACCGTGTTGGAGTATGTGACAAGTTATGGGCTAGAGAAAATTTTTCATACGACTTGGTGGGATTATAAAGACGTTCCATTTAATATTAATGGACGGGTAGCTATTCCTATCTCGTTATTTTGGGGCTTAGGTTGTGTAGTAATTGTTAAGTGGATTCAACCGCTGGTGATGAAAATAGTCAATTATTTAATAACTGACTTTGGAAATAGCTTGCCATTGATTTTATTTGGACTCTTATTTATTGATTTTTGTTATTCAGTAGCGAGTATGAATGCGTTCCAAAAAGAAGTCGCTAAAATAAGTGAAGAATTAGAATCTAAAAAAGCCGAAATTAGCGAGGGGATTTCCGAATTAAAAGTAGAAGCAAAGCAAAAATTAAGTACCAATCATTTACGCTTCAATCAAAAAAGAATGTTAAATTCATATAGAAAAATCAATATGCCTGAAATTAAATATTTTAAAGAAATAAAAGAATTGCAAAATCAAAAAAAGCCTACGAAAAAAACTTCCAATTAAATCAGATAATTGGAAGTTTTTATTACAAAAAAAGATTACAAACCGTCATTTTTGTGTAATATTTCATCGTTTTCGTCTAAAATTCACGAATTTTTTTAATTAATTGCTCTGAATTTGAGAAAATCTCGCCATTTAATTTCACTAAACCAACGGTATACAGATTCATATAAGAAAATTGAGATTCTCCAACAATTTGTAAAGCTGCTAGTTTTTTTTGATTGGTAGCACCTAATTGTCTAGAATCGGTATACAAACCTAAAATGGGGATTCCTGCTTGATAAGCAACGCCAATTTCAGTAGCAACCCCCACATCAATAATAGCTCCATCCATTATTGCAATCATGAAATCACTTGACAATAAAGCGTTTGTGTCGTATTTTGCAATTTGCATGGAATCTGCATAGGCATTTTTATCATTAATTTCCATTTGCTCTTGTGGTACATAAATTTCTAGTTCAGGATAATTGGTCCGTATTTTTTTTACAAGTTGTTCATTGTAAAGCAATTCCATTTCAGAAAATAAAGGACTCGCAAAATAAGCTTTTTTCTTCATTTTAATTCCTCCTAATATCTTTTGTTACATTTTCAGTATACCTTAAAATTTGTTTGTAACAAAAAGTAACCTTTGTGAAATATATCGTTGCTCAATATTCGTTATAATTGTGAGAGCAAAAAGGAAAACAAGAATTATGAAAACTGAAAGGTGTTGTCACTCTGTGAAGATAAGAAAACTGGTTGCAAGTATGATAATTGCATTCATCAGCATTAACTTAATTGCAAGCGTAGGTCATGCAGCTTCTCTTGATGAAATTTCAAAAGAGCAACAAGCAAAACAAAGTAGCATGGCAGCAGTAGATAGCCAAATCAGCGAAACATTGGTTTCTCTAAATGAAAAAAATAAAGAAATTGAAGATTTAAATACACAAATTGCAGATAAAAAAGCAAGCTTATCAACAACAGCTACTCAAATCAAAGAAAAACAAGCAAGTGTAGATGAACGAATCGAGCAAGCTAAGAAACGTTTGCAAACTCTTCAAACGTCTGAAGTGAATAAAAATATGGTTTTAGTTATGATGGAATCTGAAAGTGTAACAGATTTCTTCAATCGTGCAATCATGGTTGGAACGTTACAATCAGCTGATAACGATAAATTAGAATTAGCAGTTAAAGAAAAAGAAGAACTAGCAAAATTAGAATCTAAATTAAAAACAGACGCAGTTGCTCTTGAAGAGAAAACAGTAGCTGTCGATAAACAATCTAAAGAACTAAACACCAAAATGGTAAGTCTACAAAAAACAATGGACGATAACAAAGCGGCTTTAGATGAATTGGATAAACAAAAACAATCAGAACAAAAACGTGTAGACGATGAAGCTTCTGCTAAACAAGCAGCTGAAGCAGCGGCTAAACAAGCGGCAGAAACAAAAGCTGTTGCTGTTCCAGCTGCAGATACTACACCTGTTGCCACTCCAGCAACACCGAATGCTCCAACTCCATCAACGGGTGGCGGTGCATCTTCAGGGAAAACCGTTATTGTTGAATCAACTGCTTACTCAGTTGCAGAAAGTGCATCAAGTTTTTATACGGCTTTAGGAATTGATCTACGTCAAAACCCAATGGTTATTGCAGTTGATCCTCGTGTGATTCCATTAGGTTCACGTGTTGAAGTTTCTGGTTATGGCACAGCAATTGCAGGAGATACTGGTGGCGCGATCAAAGGAAATAAAATTGATGTTCACTTCTCAAGCGTAGCGCAATGTTTACAATGGGGACGTAGAACCGTTACTGTTAAAATTTTAGACTAAATAAAAAAGGTGTCCTGTATATGGTAGATATCGAGTTTTATAAAGAACAAGATGAAGAAGCCTTTTTAGAACGTTGGGAAGCAAAATTTGGTGAAATTGAAGATATCGATGCTTTTTATCAAACCATTGCAACTACCGTTCAAAAAGAATATGAACAAAATCAAGTCAAATTAGGTAATAAGTATGTTTATGAAGGTATCTTAGTTGGATATGTAGATTACAATACTTATAATAATTGGTTTTTGTTTAGTAGTTCAAAATTATAATAAACAAATAAAGAGCAAATCCATCAAAGGATTTGCTCTTTATTTGTTTTAGATTAAAAAATTCAAATGAACCTAATGATGAATAGTGTTAAAATAGATAAGGTAATTTTATATAAAAGGAGTCTAAAATGAAGAATAATAATGAAGTACATAAAGCCTTTTTATTGGGGATTTCTCGTCAATTAATGTGGGGCTATGTTGCAATTGCGATATTTATGATTGGAAGTGGATTAGAGCAGGCATTTCTTTCAAAACAATTGATTGAAATGGGTTTTTTAGCAAATCAAGCAGCGTTCATTTTTACAATTTATGGAGTAGCTGTTGCAATTTCTGCGTGGCTTTCTGCTATTTTAGCAGAGTTGTTTGGTGCCAAAAAAATTATGGTGTTTGGAACGATTACATGGTTGGTTTTTCAAATTGGATTTATTTTATTCGGGATTATTCCAGAAAATTACTTAATGATTGTCTTGATGTACGGACTACGAGGGTTTAGTTTCCCATTATTTGTCTATGCGTTTATTAGCCTGATTACTCAAACTACTCCGATGAAGCAATTGCCAGGAGCAATGGGAGGGTTTTGGTTTGCCTATTCATTGGGATTAGGTGTATTTGGTTCCTATTTGCCTAGCTTTACGATTCCAAAGGTTGGTTATATTGGAACACTTTGGTTGGCGGTTCTTTTTGTTGGGCTAGGCGGTTTGATTAGTGTATTTGGTTTAAAAAATGTGAGGACTTTTGATCATTGTCAAATAGAAGAAGAGTCAAAAGAACCTTTTAAAGATAGCATAACCATTCTATTTCGCAAGCCAAAAATCTTTTTAGCAGCCATCGTAAAAATGATTAATCAATTGGCAGCAAATGGCTACGTTATTGCGATGCCTCTTTTTTTAACAAGTCATAAAATTGGCTTTACAATGTCAGAATGGCTTCAAATCTGGGGGTTAATGTATTTAGTTAATATTGCATTTAATTTGATTTGGGGAATGGTTGCCAATCATTTGCCGTGGCATCGAGTGGTGGAATGGTTTGGTTGTGTCGGAATGGCTCTTGCCTGTGTTTTATTTTATTATGTTCCGTATTTATATGGTCCTAATTTAATAGCAATGTTTGGTGTAGCAGCGTTATTCGGTGCGGCATTAGCAGCTTTTACACCTATTTCAGCTATTTTTGTAGCGTTGGCACCTGAAGAAACAGGAGCGGCAATGTCGATCCATAATTTAGCCGGTGGGCTAAGTCAGTTTGTTGGATATGGGGTGACGGGCGTGTTGTTAAGCTTGTTTGATACTGCAGGCTTTGTTTGGAGTATGGCAGGCATTTATTTAATAGGAGCCGTTTGTGCTCACTTTTTAGCAGCTGAGGACTAGCAAAAAAATAACCAAACTACGCTTAAACGTAGTTTGGTTATTTTTTATAGAACTTTTTCTAAGAAATTTTTAGTTCGCTCATTTTTAGGATGATCGAAGACTTCAGTAGGTGTTCCTTCTTCGACAATATAACCGCCATCCATAAAAATAACACGATCGGCCACTTCTTTAGCAAAGCCCATCTCATGCGTTACGACAATCATGGTCATTCCTTGTTTAGCTAAAGTTTGCATAACTTCTAAAACATCCCCAACCATTTCAGGGTCGAGAGCGCTTGTGGGCTCATCAAAGAGCATGATGTCTGGAGACATAGCTAAAGCTCTTGCAATCGCGACACGCTGTTTTTGACCACCTGAGAGGGATTTAGGATATGCATTGGCTTTATCTTTTAGACCAACCGTTTCTAACAAACTTAAAGCACGTTTTTTTGCAGAATCTTTTGTTTCTTTTTTTAGTTCAATTGGAGCTAATGTGATATTTTCTAAAATAGTTAAATGTGGAAAAAGATTAAAATGTTGGAAAACCATCCCGATATTTTGACGAACTTGATTGATGTCAATAGTTGGGTCCGTTAAATCGTAATCATCTACAATCACCGTTCCACCATTAATTTCTTCCAAGTGATTCATACAACGTAAGAAAGTACTCTTACCAGAACCAGATGGGCCAATCATACAGACAACTTCGCCTTCTTGAATTTCTAAATCCAAGCCCTTTAAGACTTCTAGACTGCCATAGCTTTTCTTTAAATTTTCAACTTTTAATTTAACCATTGTTGATTCTCCTTTCAAGACGATTGGATACTTTTGTTAGGAACGTAATCACGATAATATACATTAAGCCAATGATAAACCACATATTTGAATCGTAGGTTCTAGCGATAATGATTTTACCGGTTTGTGTTAATTCTACTAATCCGATAATGGATAAAATTGATGTATCTTTTAGTGTAATAACAAATTGATTGATAAATGAAGGGATCATAATTTTAACTGCTTGAGGCAAGATAATTTTACTCATTGATTTTCCATAAGGCAATCCGAGACTTCTAGCAGCCTCTAATTGACCATTGTCAACTGCATTGATACCACCACGAACAAGTTCGGCAATGTAAGCACCGGCATTTAAGCTTAAAATAATAATCGCAGCTAACGTAGCAGGCATTTTGATTCCTAGCATTTGTGGAATGGTAAAGTAGACGAAGAATGCAAATACAATCATCGGTACGCCACGCATGATATCAACATAGATCATTGCAATCCCACGTAAAATTTTACTTGGTGTCACACTTAGTAAGCCAAAAAGAATGCCTAAAACAGAAGCAATCGCAATTGAAATCAAGGTAATCAATAATGTTTTACCAAGTCCAGCCATTAATTGACCAGCATTTTCTTTTGCTAATGCTAACGTGCTTGTTTTTTCAACTTTCTTGTCAGCTTCGCCTAAATAACGATTTTGAATTTTTTCATACTCGCCATTGTTTTTAAGATTCGTTAAGCCATCATTGAACATTTTTAACAATTCTTGATTTTTGCCTTTATTAACAGCAAAGCCATATTGGCCGCCTTTTTCTTTATCTGTTACTAATTTTAAAGGTACATTTTGAGTAATCGCATAAGCCATTACTGGATAATCTTCAAAAGCAGCATCAGAATTTCCAGCTTTAACGTCTTCGTACATATTAGAAGAATCATCAAAGGTCGTCACTTTAAAACCATATTTATCTTTAATCGATTGAGCAAATTCAGCGCCCTGAGTTCCTGTTTTAACAGCTACTGTTTTGCCTTTTAAGTCGTCGTAGCCTTTTATGGTATCGTTTGTATCTGCGACCGCCATTACGACGCCACTTTCAAAGTAAGGGTCTGAGAAGTCGAATTTTTGTTTACGCTCATCGGTAATGCTCATTCCTGCAATAACACCGTCAACTTGATCCGTTTCAAGAGCTTGAACTGCAGCATTGAAGCCAAGGGGTTTGATTTCAACCTCAAAACCTTGATCTTTTCCAATGGCTTTTAACAAATCCATGTCAATTCCTACAAAATCACCTTTTTTATCTTGGAATTCAAAGGGGGCAAAGGTTACGTCCGTCCCGATAATGTATTTTTTAGTTGTTTCAGCAGCTGCTTTTTGTGGGGCTGCAAAGTTAAATAGCACACCTAATAGTAGTGTGATAGATAATAGAAATAAGTGTTTTCTATGTTGTTTCATCATATCTCCTCCTGTTTAAGAATTCATTTTATTTCAAAATTAAAAAACATGCAACTAATATGTAATCACGTTATGTCATAAGATATGACATTCTTTGTAAGGAGTTTAGAGTGAAGCATTTAAGATACTTTAATGAATAGAATGAAAGCGTCAGAACTTATACTATAGTTGACAATTTTGATTATTTAAAATAAAATGAATGAAAGTCAGTCATTTTTGATAGGAGGACTTTATGAAAGATAAAAAACAAAAATTAATCGAAGCAGCGATTGCGATTTTTACGGAAAAAGGGTTAGAACAAACAAAAATCTCTGACATTGTTAAGCATGCAGGCGTTGCACAAGGAACTTTTTATTTATACTTCCCTTCAAAATTAGCGATTATGCCGGCAATTGCAGAAGAAGTAGTGAAAGAAATTTTAGCGGTAGCCAAAAAAGAAGTCAATTCACGAGCAGCTTTTACAGAACAACTCAACCAACTGGTTGAGGTTAGTTTTACTTTGACGAATCGATACTCTGAAGTGATAGCTCTGACGTATGCGGGTTTAGCTTCAAGTGATTATTTAACAGAATGGGAAACCATCTATGAACCTTATTATGAATTTGTTGCTGCTATTTTAGAAGAAGCCATTCAAAAAAAAGAAATGGATGTCACGTTAAATCCTAAACAAATGGCTAGATTAATTATTGGATTAACAGAATCAGCAGCAGAACAACTTTATTTATATGATACTAAACCAAGTCAACAATTGATTGAAGAACAACAACAAGCAACTGCAGAATTTATTAAACGAGCGTTACGAATAACTATCTAAAGGAAAAGAGGAATAGCAATGATTAGAAAAGCAACAAAAGCAGATGCAGCATCGATTGCGCCGATGATTATGGTGATTCTAGAAGATATGGAATTAGATGTTTTTAAAACTTTATCAAGAGAACAGGTGATTGAATTATTGATTGCCGGTATTCAAACGGAAGATTATCGTTACAGCTACAATCATGGCCATGTATGGGAAAAGAACGGTGAGATAGCTGGGATTGTTTTTGGTTATCCAGGAGCAATTGAACCGCTAATTGATGCACCATTAACAGAAATTATTCAAGAAAAAGGGTTTGATACATCGATTCAACTATTTACAGAACCAGAAACATTTCCAAATGAATGGTACCTTGATTCAATTGTTACAAAAGAAGCTTTCCGTGGGCAAGGAGTTGGAACAGAGTTGTTAGCAGCTCTTCCAGATTTTGCTTTAGAAGACGGTCAAAAAGTAATTGGTTTAAATTGCGATCAACAAAACCCGCAAGCACAAAAATTGTATGAGCGAATGGGCTTCAAAAAGAACGGTGAAGTGACAATCAGTGGACATCTGTACAATCATATGCAAAAAGAAATAACTGAAAAATAAAAAAACCGTTAAATCACTTAGTGGTTTAACGGTTTTTAGTAAGTTTAGAAAAAAGAGTCTTAATACGGTTGAAAAGAAATACGGCGATTTCGAACCTTTTGAGGAAGTCGATTGAGCAATAAATGATCTAGTATTACTGCGATACATAAGCAAATCGGAGCATCTTTAGGATCTTCAATGGATAGGGCGTAAAAGTCTCCAGTAGGCAAATAACTTTTTTCCATCGTCATAATTAACTGGTGTCCTTTTTTTATTTGGTAATGATGATTGTAAAAATCCCCAGTCACCAGCCAGTGAAGCTTGCTTACTTTAAAAAAAGGCATTTTTAAGCCGTAATGTTTAGATAAGCTTCCTACTTTTTGATCTGCAAGATACAAATCGAATTTAGGCAAAATTGACAGTAGGGTTTGCTTTGCTTCAGCAACTAATGTACCGTCAATTTTATATAGATAAAGACCATCGCCAACATTTCCCCATTTTCCAATGAGTAGATAGCAATCTTTTCCAGACTCGTCTTTAATAATAATACGCTCTTGCATGGATACAAATTGTTGTTTCATATATAAATGAATCATAATTATCCACCTCTATGGATAGAATAGCACAAAACCAAGATTAAATCAGTTACGAAAAGCATAAGATTTTTTCAATTTTAGGTGTAAAAAAATATTAAAATAACCTAAATATCGTAATGTGTTAGTATTCAAATGAGGGAGAATGTGCTAAAGTAAAAAAAGAAAATTTCACGAAATGAGGAAGAGAAGATGAAGTTAATTGCGTATAATGTTCGAGAAGATGAAAGGAAATATATCGAAAAATGGGCAAAACGCAATAAAATCGAAGTAGCAATGACGGATGCAAGGATTACTGCAGAAACAGCTTTTCTAGCTAAAGGCTATGATGGTATTTGTGCGTTACAAACGAGCGCTTATGAAGCAGAAATGTTCCAATCAATAGCTCAATTAGGTATTCACAGTTTTGCAATTCGTTCGGTTGGCTATGACAGTGTAGACATCGAAGCTGCTAAAAAAAATAACGTGAAAGTGACCAATGTACCAGGATACTCACCGAGTGCAATTGCGGAATTTTCAGTTAGCCAAGCATTGCAATTAATTCGTCGTGTCCCTGCATTTAATCAACGTATGGAAGAGCAAGATTTTCGTTGGAGTGGTTTAATTTCAAAGGAATTGAAGCATATGACAGTTGGCGTGATTGGCACTGGTCGAATTGGCCAGAGTGCAATTGATATTTATCAAGGATTTGGAAGCAAAATTTTAGCGTATGACGTTTATCAAAATCCTGATTTAAAGGATCGCGTTACTTATGTAGAAGAAATAGCAGAGCTTTTCCAACAATCTGATTTAATCACCTTACATGCACCAGCTCTAGAAAGTAATTTTCACATGATTAACGAAGCCGCAATCAATCAAATGAAACAAGGTGTTTATCTTGTTAACACTGCACGAGGCAGCTTAGTTGATACGGATGCTTTATTGTCAGGTTTAAATAGTGGGAAAGTGGCAGGAGCTGCTTTGGATACCTATGAAAATGAAACAGCTTATTTTTCTCATGATTGGCGTGGCAAAACAATAGAAGACACAAGATTACAAGAATTATTAGATCGTAGTGACGTACTGTTAACGCCACATATTGCTTTTTATACAGAAAAAGCAGTTGAAAATATGGTAGATATTTCTCTAGATAGTGTAAAAGAACTTGTTGAAATAGGAAAAAGCAGAAATGAAATTTATTAACTTTCATTTCTGCTTTTTTTTATGAGAACTTAAATTTTATCTTGTTTTGTTAAACGATAGCCACCATGGAAAACAGGGCCAACATACTCGTTGAAATCAAAGCCACTACGGATTGCTTCTGAAACAAAGTCTTTTGCTTTTAAAACAGCGTCTTTAACAGAAAGACCGTTTGCTAGTCCAGCAGTAATTGCAGCTGCAAACGTACAACCAGCTCCATGGTTATGGGCCGGGGTGATTTTTTCTGTTTCTAACACAGTAAATTCAGAACCGTCATAAAAAAGGTCGATGGCTTTATCACCAGCTAAGGCTTTTCCGCCTTTAATCACCACGTTTTTCGCACCCCGTGCATGGATTTTTTCAGCAGCTTTTTTCATGTCCTCTAGATTGGTTAATTTACCTAAACCAGATAAAACACCCGCTTCAAATAAATTAGGTGTAGTGATAGTTGCTAAGGGAATCAACTGATCTCTTAATGCATCGGCACTATCTGGATTTAAGACCTCATCCTCACCTTTACAAACCATTACTGGATCAATCACGATATTTTCTAACTGATGCGTTTTAATCGTTTCAGCAACTAAGTCAATAATAGGAACCGTTCCAAGCATTCCTGTTTTCATTGCATCGATTTTTCCACCTGCTAAATTTGTTTTTAGCTGTTCCTTCACGATAGCAACGTCAATTGGAAAGACATTGTGATGCCAATCGTTGTCAGGATCCATGGTAACAATGGTTGTTAGAGCAGACAAACCATAGGTGCTATATTCTTCAAATGTTTTTAAATCGGCTTGGATACCAGCGCCACCACTTGAATCACTACCGGCAATTGTTAATGTTTTTGGAATAACTGTCATTTGGGAATTTCCTCCTTATATATCGGGTGTAGCATAAGTTGTTATTTTATTTTTACGTTAAATCCGTCTTATTGTCAATAGAAAATTATAAGTTTTCATTGATACTGCGCATAATGGCTTCAGCGACACCATTTTCATTGTTATTAGAAGTCAGGTGTTTCGCATGTTTTTTAACGTCTTCTTCCGCATTTTCCATCGCAAAGCTAACACCCGCAACATCTAGCATGGAGACATCGTTAAAATTATCGCCAATTGCCATCACGTTTTCTAATGGAATCCCTAATTTTTTAGCGGTTCGTTTTAAAGCAATGCCTTTTTGAGCGTTTTTATGATTGATTTCGATATTGTTGATAAATGAAGATGTAATCGCTAATGTTCCTAAGCTTTCAAGTTGCTCTTTGATTGGTTGCAAGGTACGTTGACCATCATCGCTAAAGGCGATTAATTTTAAAACTTCAATTGACTCATCATTTACAAGTTCTTGATAATCATCAACATAGTTAATATTCATTAATTCTAAACGAGCAGCAGCGAGAACAACGCCCATTTTATAAGTGGTATCAGGATTTAAATTGACTAGTAAAGAAGCCACAGATTCAATCCGTTTAACTTTACTTTCTGAATAGATTCCTTTTGAAGTGACCATTTCGGCATAGATATTGTGTTCTTTTAATGTTTTTAAAATAGCATGGACTGTTGCTTTATCAATTCCGATATTGTCAATAATTTGACCAAATTCATCGTAAACTTGCGCGCCGTTAAGTGTAATCATCGGACAACTAATTCCTACTTCAGCCAGTAAAGGATGAGCTTCAGTATAGCCACGCCCAGTTGAGACCATAAAACGAATGCCACGACGTTCTGCTTCAGCAATCGCTTCAGCGTTGGTTTTTGAAATAACCATTTTTTCATTTAACAAAGTTCCGTCCATATCTGATGCAATAAGTTCTATCATGATGTATCCCCCAATATGTTAGATTCATTTTAAGTTTACCATTAAATGACTGAAAAGAAACTTAAAAAGTTTGATAAAGAGGTTTTTTTACGTTATAAAAAGGAGAATGGCAATTTATAATAATATTAAATAACGATTGATACAATACGGTTTTTTTAGTAGAATTTAAGTAGTAGCCTAATTAAAGGAGGATAAAAGAATGAAAGAACTTATTCATAATGAGTGGCAAGAGGTGTTAAAAGATGAATTTGAAGCGCCTTATTATCAACAATTAAGACAATTTTTAAAAAAAGAATATCAAGAACAAGTTATTTTTCCAGAGATGAACCACATTTGGGAGGCTTTTGAATGGACGCCTTATGATAAAGTCAAAGTAGTGATTTTAGGACAAGATCCTTATCATGGACCTAACCAAGCTCATGGATTAAGCTTTTCAGTTCAACCAACAATCAAAACGCCCCCTTCTTTGGTAAATATATACAAAGAGTTGCAATCGGATTTAGGGATTCCTCCTGTGAATCACGGGTATTTGAAAGCATGGGCTGAGCAAGGCGTCTTGTTATTAAATACAGTTCTAACAGTTCGAAATGGACAAGCAAATTCTCATCGTGGTCAAGGATGGGAAACATTGACAGATGCTGTGATTAAAAAATTAAATGAACGAGCAACGCCGATTGTGTTTATTTTATGGGGAAAACCATCTATTTCTAAACTAAAATTAATCGATACAACAAGGCACGCAGTCATAACAGCGCCACATCCAAGTCCATTATCGGCTTACAGAGGATTTTTTGGTTCAAAACCTTTCTCAAAAACGAACGAAGCATTAATAAAATTTGGCGAAACCCCAATCAATTGGCAGCTACCAGAAACTGTGTAACACTTTTTGGGTGATACTATATAGAAACTGTATTAGTTTTAATTTAAGAATATTTGTTCTTTAGGGATTTCTTATAGAAAACAGCTGAAAAAACTGTTATTTTTTTTTTGAATAAGATATGGTAGAATAGAAGAAAATATGATAATTTGCTGGAGGTAAGTATTGTGGAGTTATTTGATAGTCTAAAGTTTAAAATTGTAAGAAAAAAAATTCGTGTGGTATTTCCTGAAGGAACTGAGCCTCGTATTATTGGTGCTGCTGTTCGTTTAGCATCTGAAGAATTGGTTTCTCCTGTGTTGATTGGGAGTGTTGAAGCAGTTTCTGAAGCGGCTAAAAAACGTGGCTTTAACGTTGACAATATCGAAATCATCGACCCTGCAAATTATGCAGAAATTGACGCTATGGTAGCATCATTAGTTGAACGTCGTAAAGGAAAAGTATCAGAAGAACAAGCTAGAGAATTATTAAAAGACGAAAATTACTTTGGAACAATGTTGACTTACATGGGCTTAACAGATGGTTTAGTAAGTGGTGCGGTTCATTCAACAGGAGATACGGTTCGTCCAGCATTGCAAATTATTAAAACAAAACCAGGCGTTTCACGTACAAGTGGTGCATTCATCATGTTACGTGGCCGCGATAACGAAAAATATTTATTCTCAGATTGCGCAATCAATGTGAACCCAAATGCTCAAGAATTAGCTGAAATCGCTGTTGAAAGTGCAAAAACAGCCGCTTTATTCGATATCGATCCAAAGGTAGCAATGCTAAGCTTCTCAACAAAAGGATCAGCAAATGCTCCTGAAGCTAAAAAAGTAGAAGAAGCAACAAAAATTGCTCAAGAATTGGCTCCAGATGTTTTAATTGATGGAGAATTACAATTTGATGCAGCTTATATCGCTTCTGTAGGACAACAAAAAGCACCTGATTCAAAAGTAGCAGGTCAAGCAACTGTCTTTGTTTTCCCAGAATTACAATCAGGAAACATTGGCTACAAAATTGCACAGCGTTTTGGAAACTTCGAAGCCATTGGTCCAATCTTGCAAGGTTTAAACAAACCAGTTTCAGATCTGTCTCGTGGATGTAACGAAGAAGATGTATACAAATTATCAATCATTACAGCTGCACAAAGCTTGATGAACTAAAAGAGCGTATTAGCATAGTGCTAATTAAATGCACTAAACTTAAAATTGTAGAATTTCTATAGAGCGAATCTTTCGCTCTATTTTTTTATTTTATTTTCTATACACTAGCTGAATTCTTTATGTATGAGGTTAGTATTAAACGTTTTTTTTATGATCAATAAGAAAGGATAGAACGAGAAAAAAGAGCTAATCAAATGATGCAAATTCCACATCATTGACCGAGCTCAATTAAAATAGTTAAGGATATCAAAATTTTAAAAAAACCTAAAATATTAATTTTTTAGGAATGCTTTTTAGTTCTAAGAAGTTTTTTTATTGCATGTGTATTGTAGCAGACGCATAACTTCTTTCTATTGGTCCGTTACCTTGCCAATCTGCATAGAGGCTAACTTCCAATTCATCATCAATAATATCTTTGTTGTCTAAAATAATATCTACGCTAGGAATCTGTTCCAAAATACCTGCTGATTTGCTGTAATATGATTTTCCTGTTTGTTTTCCAACTACATCTAAATGGCTTTCAAAAACGATACCTGCTACACTATATAAACTATTACCATGTATCTCCACTTGATTTGTATCCATATTTCTCCAAGCTTTGACAGGGTTTGGATCTAAATAATCATGTTCCCATTCTCCACCATAAGAATCAACCTTTAATTCTGTGATATTATTTTTTACAGTTGCTTGTTGATTTTCTTGTAATTCTGAAGCACCGACACTTTGACCAATCATTGTTGAACTTCCTAAAATAATCATAGATAAACACAGTACTGAAATACTTTTTTTCATCATACCTTCTCCTTTTAATATAAATTTAATTATCATAAATCTATTTTATATTATCATTTATAGAATTTATATAATAGTTAAATAGCACAATAGTGATAAAAATCATCGCATTTGTAATTTATAAGTAAAATAAATATTCAAAAATGAAATGTGGTTTAAGTTGTTCATTTAAATGGAGAAATCGATGAATAAAGGTAGCTAGAGATAACTTAAAAAAATTCTATTTACCTCATTTCAGTTAAAAGGTATAATGAATGTTATCTAGCGATTAAAAAAATTACTAAAGAAATGTTGAGGGAATTTAATGAAAGCAAATCCAAATTTTTACATTCAAACCGTGAATACAGCAATTACAGATACGGAAGACAATGGCGAACGTTTAAGTGAATACTTTGAAGTGTTACGTGGAGCGTTAGACAAGAAAGATTTAGCAGCTATTTCAACAGAAGAATTAAGCACCATTAAAGAAAACTTTGCAGAGGGTACCCAAAAATACGTTGCAATCGAAGCAAAATTAAAAGGTTTAAAAGCACCAATCAAATTATTGGGTGTAAATAGTCAATTATTAAAAGCGTACAAAGAATTTGTTGAAGGCTGTCAAGCAATGACCGACAGTATCGATGTAGCGAAGCATGAGGTTGATATCGCAGCCTTTGATCAAGCAGAAAATATGCAAGATCAAGCAACGGGCGCTTTAATGAAAGCTGTGGAACGCATTACAAAAATGATGTTTTAAGAGAAAAGGTCTATTTTTTAATAGGCCTTTTTTATTAGCAGAAACTTCTTATATGGTAAAGAAGTTAATAGAAATTTCTTTAGACTTTCGTTATACTACTTATTAAAGGATTGAGAACGTTACGTTTCTCCATTTGAAAAGGAGCGGAGCCAATGCGTACAAAACATGCGAAAAACGAAGCAGAAACAAAGGAAATCGCTAAAAGCTTAGCGGATTTTTTAAAAGAAGGCAGTGTTCTTTTATTAGAAGGAAATCTTGGTGCTGGTAAAACAACATTTACTAAAGGCATCGCAGAAGGTTTAGGTATTAAAGAAGTCATTAAAAGTCCAACTTATACCTTGATTCGAGAATACCAATCAGGTCGATTGCCACTTTATCATATGGACGTTTACCGTTTAGAAGAAGTGGGCGGAGATGAGTTAGGATTGGAAGAATATTTTCAAGGAGAAGGCGTGTCGATTGTTGAATGGGCGACCTTTATCCCAGAAGATTTGCCAAAGGAATTTTTAAAAATTAAATTGGTGCCGATGGGGGAAGATTTTTCTGAACGAAATCTTGTTTTTGAACCAGTGGGAGCACAGTACGAACAAATAGTAGCTAATTATTTTGAAGATAAATGATACCAAAAGGAGCGACACACGATGAAAAAAGAAAAAATCGATATTGTAATCAGAGAAGCGATTCCAGATGATGCAAAAGAGGTGTTGCGCTTTTTAGAAGGTGTTGCGACAGAAACAGGCTTTCTTTCTTATGGTGCAGAAGGGTTAGCGATATCTGAAGAAGATGAAAAATATTTTATTGAAAACATTTTGAATTCTGAAAACAATTTATTGTTAGTAGCCATACTAGGTGAGCAAATAATCGGAACGGCAAGCGTTAAAGCGGAAGCAAAACCTAAAATGAAACATATAGGAGAAATTGGAATCTCGATTTCTAAGGATTTTTGGGGCTTTGGGCTAGGTACGATGCTGATGGAAGAACTCATTATTTGGGCGGAAGAATCAAAGGTCATCAGACGCTTAGAATTGACGGTACAAGACCGAAACCAACGAGCTATTCATCTCTATGAGAAAATGGGCTTTGAGCAAGAGGGGCTATTAAAACGTGGTGTCTATGATGATGGGGAATATTTAGATGTTCAACTAATGAGCAAAATGATTGATGCCTAAAAAAACGACCAAATCTTTGAGATTTGGTCGTTTTTTTTATACGTGTTTTACTAATTTTTTTAAAGGTTCTGTGCCAAAATTATTTTCTAAATGCAATAAAATAGTCGCACAAGCATTGCTGTCATCTAATGCATAGTGGTGATTTTCTAAGTTGATACCAAAATGATCACAGACAGTGTTTAGCTTATGATTAGGTAGTTCCGTTAAGAGTCTACGACTTGATTGAACGGTACATAGTGTTTGGAAATGAGGGCGTTCAATTTCATAGTAGTCAAGACAGCCATTTAAAACCCCTTGATCAAAAGGTAAATTATGAGCTACAATCAATTTGTTTTCTTTGAAACAGGGCTTCATATCGTCCCATACTTTTGCAAAGTTTGGCGCATTTGCTACATCCCGTTCGTGGATGCCGTGAACTTGGACATTACGCCAGAAAAAAGGAGTCTCAGGTTTAATCAGTGTGTAATAGTTATCAACGATTTGACTGTTACGAACCACTGTTAAAGCTACTGAACAAGCACTATGTCGTTCATGGTTAGCTGTTTCAAAATCCAGTGCAACAAAATTCATTTTTTTCACCTCAAAACAAGTTTCTTTCATACCTAATAGTATAAACTTTTTACTAAGGAAATACTAGTTATGAAAAAGAAAAGAACCACGTCTAGCGATTAAATTTCTTATGAGGATAGTGTAAACCTTTATATTGAAATGAGGTAGTTAATTTTTGTTTAAGTTGATACTGTTTAACAACTAATTGTTTTCGTTCGTTAGGAAGAACTTCTAGTAGCAAAAAACTTCCATTTTTCACTTCATATAGAAAGTTAAAGGCTTTTTGTCCAGCAATCAAGCAATTATAAGGTTTATCTTTATGCTCCAAAGTAAAACGAGCGAAAGGCGTACCAGTTGAAGTACTGATGATTTTGATATCCGAAATAACTTTCCCGTGGATTTGATAGGTTTTCATATGAGTTCCTCCTAACAAGTTAAAATAGTTAAAACTATTATACGAACAAACGTTCCTTTTGTAAAGCGAAATCCTAAAAAATTTTTATTTGAAATGTTCCTTGACATGTAATGCATTACACAGATTATAGTAAAGACAGGAAAGAAAACGCTTTAATAATAGGAGGATTTTTATGACAAGAGATGCATTGAAGATTGTAACTATTGGTGGCGGTTCAAGTTATACACCAGAATTGATTGAAGGGTATATTAAACGTAAAGATGAATTACCCATTAAAGAAATTTGGCTTGTAGATATTGAAGAAGGCAAAGAAAAGCTTGCAATTGTTGGTGAGATGGCTAAACGGATGGTAAAAGCAGCGGGGCTTCCTTGGACAGTTCATTTAACATTAAACCGTCGTGAAGCTTTAAAAGATGCCGATTATGTTTCAACACAATTCCGTGTGGGTTTATTAAATGCTCGAATCAAAGATGAACGAATTCCTTTATCTCATGGTGTTTTAGGTCAAGAAACCAATGGCGCGGGTGGAATGTTCAAAGCCTTTAGAACGATTCCAGTGATTTTAGATATTATTAAAGATATGGAAGAATTATGTCCAGACGCATGGTTGGTGAACTTTACTAATCCAGCTGGAATGGTGACAGAAGCAGCAATCAAGCATGGTGGATGGAAAAAAACAGCTGGCTTATGTAATGTTCCGATTGGACATCGTAAACAAGCTGCTGAAAAATTAAATTTACCAGAAGATGAGTTGTTCTTTAAATTTGCAGGAATTAATCATTTCCATTGGCATCGTGTTTGGGATAAAACAGGAAAAGAACGGACAGCTGAATTGATTGATCTGATTTATGGACCGCAAAGTGAAACAGAAAGTCATTTGAAAAACATTCACAACGTGCCATTCCATTATGAACAAATTAAAGATTTAGGAATGTTGCCATGTGGCTATCATCGTTATTACTATATTGAAGACGAAATGTTAGAACATTCAATTGAAGAATTTAAAAAGGGTGAGACAAGAGCACAAGTGGTCAAAGCAACAGAGGCTCGTTTATTTGAACTTTATAAAGATCCTAATTTAGATTATAAACCGAAAGAATTAGAAGAACGTGGGGGTACTCACTATAGTGATGCTGCTTGTGAACTGATTGCTTCGATTCAAAATGACAAACGTACAGATATGGTTGTTTCAACAGCTAATAATGGAACGATTACAGATTTACCATATGATTGTATTGTTGAAGTATCGGGACCCGTTACAAGTCACGGACCAGAGCCTTACAACTGGGGAGCGTTCCCACCAGCAGCAAGAGGTATTATTCAAATGATGAAAGGGATGGAAGAAACCGTTATTCGTGCCGCGATTGATGGCGATTATGGCACAGCGTTACATGCCTTTACAGTGAATCCCTTAGTACCAGGTGGAGTGATGGCTAAAACATTATTGGATGAATTATTAGTTGCCCATAAGGAACATTTGCCACAATTTGCTGAAAAAATTAATGAAATTGAAGCAACACAACCTGAAACAGTAGCGTATGTTTCTCATCTAATGGAAAGTAATTAAAAAAAAATCCTGTTCGTGAAATTTCACGAACAGGATTTTTTTATTTAAGTTTATTTGTAATGATTTTTGTAATTTCCATTAAAATGACAGCTCCAAGTGCAAGACCAGCAGCAACAAGCCATTGATCCCAACCAAAGTTCGCTGGAATAGAGAAGATTTCACGAACACCTGGTAAGACAGTAAAGGCGTAAAGTACCGAACAAACCCCAACTGCTAATAAAACATATTTGTTACTGAAGAAACCAGCACCAAAAGCTGTTTGAGTATTTGAACGTGCTGCAAAAGTTTGTAACGTTCTTGCTAAAATCAAGGTTGTAAAGGCCATTGCGATACTCATTTCATTGGAATAACTTAGTCCAATGTATTGTGAAATAATCACGGCAATCCCAATCAAGATTCCACGATAAAGGACAGATTTTAAGGTGTCACCAGCAAAGATGCCTTCATTTACATCTCTTGGCTTACGGTCCATTACGTCAGGCTCAGCTTTTTCCATTCCTAGTGCAATTGCAGGTAAGGAATCATTTACTAAGTTAATAAATAGAAGTTGAAGAGCAGTAAACGGGTTCACCCAATCCATTACTAAAGCCGCAATGATTGCAATAATTGCCCCTAAGTTTCCTGCGAATAGATAGGCAATGGCTTTTTTGATGTTATCAAAGACATTTCGTCCAACTTCAACAGCACTGATAATTGAAACAAAGTTATCATCTGTTAACACCATTGCTGCAGCGTCCTTAGCAACGTCTGTTCCACTACCCATTGCAATTCCGATGTCTGCTTGTTTTAAAGCAGGAGCGTCGTTTACACCATCACCAGTCATTGCAGTGATATTGCCTTTTTTCTGCCAAGCACGAACAATTCTTATTTTATTTTCAGGAGAAACACGGGCATAGACAGAAATTTTTTCTAATTTAGCATCCAATTCATCATCAGATAAAGCATCTAATTCTTGACCTGTTAAGGCGATATCATCCTCTGCCATTAAACCAATTTCACGTCCAATTGCTTTAGCAGTCGTTTTATGGTCACCTGTAATCATAACGGTGTGGATACCGGCTTTATTCGCTTCGTCAATCGCTGCATAAACGGCTTCACGAGGAGGATCAATCATTGCCGTAATCCCAACTAAGATTAAGTCGTGTTCGGCATCTGCATCTAAAGTATTGTCTTTGCTGAACGGTTTGTAAGCATAAGCTAAGACACGCAACGCACGATTTGAAAATTCTTCATTTTGTGTTGAAAAACGAGTTAATAATTCATCTGTCAAAGGCACCACTTCGCCGTCTAATAAGACACTAGTACAACGATTAAAGACCACGTCAGGTCCACCTTTAGTCAATAAAACGCGTTCGTTGTCAATCGTATGAATAGTGGACATCAATTTACGATCTGAATCAAAAGGCAATTCATCTTCACGAGGGAATTTTGAACGTAAGTTTTGGTAAGGTAAATTCAATTTATTGCTGTATGCAATTAAGGCTACCTCTGTGGGGTCTCCAATTTCTTGACCTTCTTCACTGATACCAGAGTCATTACATAAAACCGCAATTTCGATTAAACGATTTTCTGAAATAGACCACGAAGTAGGATCAGCGTTGAAATCACCTGTTTGACCATTTGGTAAATAATAATCTACGACAGTCATTTTATTTTGAGTTAGGGTTCCTGTTTTATCTGTACAAATGACACTAGTTGAGCCTAATGTTTCAACAGCAGGTAACTTACGAATAATCGCATGTTTTTTTGCCATTTTATTAGTACCGACTGAAAGAACAATTGTAACAATTGATTGCAATGCTTCAGGAATTGCTGCAACAGCTACGGCAACAGCAAACATAAAGGCATGGATGATTTCAGTTGTTAAATCTTTTGGCTCACCAAGATAAATACGAACAGCTTGGATGGCAAAAATCAAAACACATAAAACTAAAATTCCAACCCCTAATTTTTTACTAAAAGCATCTAATTTAACTTGTAGAGGAGTAGCTTTATTACTAGCGCTATCAAGCAGACTTGCAACTTTACCAATCTCGGTATTATTAGCAGTACCGGTTACAACGAAAAGTCCACGACCATAAACGACCATTGAACCACTATAAACCATATTAAAGCGGTCGCCTAATGGCACTTCACCTTCAATTGTTTTAGTGTCTTTTTCGACGGGAACAGATTCACCTGTCAGCATGCCTTCATCCACACGCAAAGAACCGGATTCTAACAAGCGACCGTCTGCAGGTACATAATCGCCAGCATCTAGAAGAACAATATCACCAACTACGATTTCTCTAGCAGGAATAACTTCTTTAACGCCATTACGTACGACTTTTGCAAGAGGAGCGGACAGTTGTTTTAAAGCATCTAGTGAACCTTCAGCTTTCTTTGTTTGAATCACACTTACAATTGAATTAACCATCAGTACTGCAAAAATAATCAAAGACTCCATTACATCTCCAAGTGCCATTTGAATGACTGCTACAATTAGTAAGACAATTACCATTGCATCCTTGAAAGTACCTAGAAATAATTTTAAAGCAGAATCGGTTGTTTTAGTTTTTAGTTCATTGAAACCATCTTTTTCTTGACGTTTTTTAACCGCGCTGTTTTGTAGTCCGTCAATAGAACTAGTTAGATCTTTTAATATTTTTTCCTCATCTTGTTGATAAAATGACAAATGGGACACCCTTTCAAAAATAATATTTTGGTTTGTACTGATAAATAAAAAGCTTACCTAAAAACATCAAGTTAATCGAAAAATAATCCAAACAATTAGTTTCTAATTATCAATCGTATTATTTTTACCGCATAAGAAATACTATCATATAAAAGCAGTAGAAACAAGCTATATTCCTTAGTTAATAAGGAATATCTTACAGATAAAGAATAGGTTAATTGATTAAAAATAAACGATGTTTATAAAAATAAGATTCGAGAGGGTTCTCAAATCTTATTTCTATAAGTTGATTTCCAATTCAACTGGGCAATGATCGCTGCCTAAAATGTCATTGTGGATTTTTGCTGAAATTAATTGAGCTTTTAATTTTTCAGAGACACAGAAATAATCGATGCGCCATCCGGCGTTGTTTGCCCTTGCATTGAAGCGATAGCTCCACCAAGAATAAGCGCCCTCTAGATCTGGATAAAAATAACGGAATGTGTCAATAAATCCTTCGTTTAAAAAATCAGTGAATTTTTGACGTTCTTCATCAGAAAATCCAGCATTTTTTCGATTGGTTTTCCAATTTTTTAAATCAATATTTTCGTGGGCTACATTTAAATCGCCACACATAATAACGGGTTTGTCTTGATTTAAGGTTAATAAGTATGCTAAAAAGTCTTCTTCCCACGTCATGCGATAATCTAAACGTTTGAGTTCGTTTTGTGAATTAGGCGTATAGACAGTTACAACATAATAGTCAGAATAACGCAGTGTGATAACGCGGCCCTCTTGATCATGCTCTTCTTTTCCTAAGCCGTAAAAAACTTCTAAAGGTTCATGTTTGGTGAAAATGGCAGTTCCTGAATAGCCTTTTTTAACCGCATAGTTCCAATATTGGAAATAGCCTGGTAAGTCCAAATCAATTTGTCCTTCTTGAAGTTTTGTTTCTTGTAAGCAGAAAAAATCGGCATCAAGTGTATTAAAAATATCAACAAAGCCTTTTTTGACTACAGCACGTAACCCGTTGACGTTCCATGAAATCAATTTCATTTTGGCACCTCTTTTATATAGTAATAAGTTTATTGTATTTAAAGAGAGAAAAGAATGCAAAGTAATAATGGAGCTCCAACAAACAAAATTAATGTCACATGAATTAATTCTATTATTGTTTCACTAAATAATTTGGTAGAATAAAGAGAACGGTAGTATAGTTAGAAATGAGGATGAAAAAAATGAAAAAAATAGGTGTAATTGGATTAGGTGGAATTGCTCAGAAGGCTTATTTACCAGTAATGATGACGATGAGTGATGAAGTCGATTGGCATTTTTATACACGAAATCAAGAAAAATTAGCAAAAATTGGCAAACAGTACCGTGTGGAGAAGCTTTATTCAACCATTGAACAGCTGATTGAAAGTGGTATTACAATGGCATTTGTTCATACGGCTACCGAAACCCACGGTCAAATAATCAAACAATTACTAGAAAATAAGATTCATGTGTATGTGGATAAACCGATTAGTGAGAACCTTGAAGAAGTAAAAGAATTGATGGAATTAGCTTCTGAAAAAAAAGTGCAATTAGTAACAGGTTTTAATCGTCGCTTTGCGCCAATGATTCAAAAACTAAAAGCCGTACCAGAAAAAAATATGCTCTTTATTCAAAAGAACAAAACGAACAGTCAAACAAAAGTGCAACGAGGAATTTATGATATGTTTATCCATGTGTTAGATACAGCCGTTTATTTATTAGATGAACCGATTTTAAAAACATCGTATCATTTGAAAACAGAAGGAGAGTATCTCAAAAATTGTGTAATGGAAATCATTACTGAAAATTCAATTTGCATAGCCTCTATGAACTACATGTCGGGAGCGAATACAGAAACAGCTGAAGTGATGTCAACTGTTGGTGGAACCCATCGAGTGGTTAATTTAACGGAATATGAAGGCAATCAGAATGGTGAAAAAACGATAATTGAATTTGGCGATTGGGAAACAACTTTGGAAAAAAGAGGATTTGCTCCAATTATTCGTAAATTTATTGAAGGAGTTGAAACGGGTGAAGCAGCTGTGTCAATGGATTCAGCGTTAACTAGTCATCAACTGTGTCAAAAAATTGTGAATGGAGAAATTAAACATACGTTATAAACCTGTAAAAGCCTTTATGATTTCGCTCTAAAAAGAAATCATGGAGGCTTTTACCAATCCTTCAAAATCCCATAAGGCAATGCTAAAAATTCACGACAATAGCTTTTAAAGGTAGCAGAGCTAGTTGATTTTGCAGGCAGTCCGCTAGCATTGATACCTGCACGCTTAGCCAACATCAACGCGCGGTACATGTGGAAATCACTTGTTACGATTACAACATGATTTGAATGGAGCCATTTTTTTGAATTAGCGATATTTTCTTCTGTGCGTGTTGAGCGGTCTTCTTTTTGAATACGTTTTTCGTCAATACCATGAGCAATTAAATACTGCTCCATCACGTTTGCTTCGGTATCTGATTCATCAGGTCCTTGTCCACCGCTGACAATAACTTTAGTAGTGGGGTTTTCTTTTAAATAGGGAAGACTAGCATCTAATCTTTCTTGTAGCACTTTGCTTGGTACTGCTGGATTTCCTCGAACTTGTGCACCTAAAATAAGCATGGTTTCTATATTTTTTTCGGGTATTTTTCTTGTTCCTGAAAAAATTAAACTTCCTATTATTATTAAAATTACTAGTAATAGAGGGATTCCAAAAAGAAAGATTTTTTTTATCCATTTCATTATTTCCACCTACTTATCTGTTTTTCTCTATAGTTTAACAAATAAATTTAAAGAAAAACATAAGATATTTTAATTTAGACTAAAAGGTTTCCTTTTCTAAAGAATTACAAAGAAATGGTAGAGATTCTTTTCAAAGCAGAAGCAAAATGGTACTATTATATGGATGAAACTAAGAGTGGAGAGGTAAATCATGTCAATTAAACAAATAAAAAAACAATTTCCCAATGTGACGATGAAAGAAAATGAACCTTTAGCCAATTACACGTATACTGAAACCGGCGGACCAGCTGATTTACTTATTTTCCCAAAGACTGAAAAAGAAGTGGTAGAGCTTGTGACGTGGATCAAGGAATTTGATTTGCCTTTAACAGTACTTGGTAATGCTAGCAATTTGATTGTAAAAGACGGTGGGATTCGTGGAGTCGTGATGATTTTGACGGACATGAAAGCTATTGTTGTGGAAGGCAATCGAGTCATTGCTCAAAGTGGTGCTAAGTTAATCGATACTTCCTATGCTGGTCTAAAAGCAAGTTTAACGGGTTTGGAATTTGCATGTGGCATTCCAGGTAGTATTGGTGGAGCGGTATTTATGAATGCAGGAGCTTATGAAGGTGAAGTTAGTGAAGTGCTAGAAAGCGCGCTTGTTTTAACATCTGAAGGTGAAGTAAAGCGATTATCGAATCAAGAATTAGAGTTTAGCTATCGCCACAGCGCGCTACAAGCAAATGGCAGTATTATTTTAGAAGCCGTTTTTGCTTTGAAAAAAGGCGATCATGAAATGATTCAAAAACGAATGGAAGAATTGACGTTTTTACGTGAATCGAAGCAACCGTTAGAATACCCATCTTGCGGGAGTGTTTTTAAACGACCAACAGGCTATTTTACTGGAAAATTGATTCAAGAAGCAGGATTACAAGGTAAGATTTGGGGGGGCGCTCAAATTTCTGAAAAACATGCAGGTTTTATTGTGAATATTAATCAAGCAACGGCTACTGATTATATTGAATTGATTGCTCATATCCAAGAAGTCATTTTAAAAAATGCTGGTGTTGAATTGGAGACCGAAGTTCGAATTATCGGGGAAGATCCAATTGTATAATGACCGAACTAGAAGTGCTACTATTGAATGATGGGGCCTTCTTTTTTTTGAGCTCATTAAAATGAAGATTTGAATGACTATTAGTTGACTATTTAAAGCGACAACTTTAAAATGAAATAGATTAGAAAAAAATGAAAAAAATCTAATAATCATAAACACTTAAACTAGTTATTAAGTATAAATGGGGGATGACAATAATGGGGAAATATTTAGTATTGCAAACAGATTTTGGTTTAGGCGATGGAGCCGTTAGTGCGATGTATGGTGTAGCGCATATGGTAAGTGATGAAGTGGTTGTGGAGAATTTAACCCATGATATTCCACCTTACGATATTTGGGTGGCTTCTTATCGATTGTATCAAACCGTACAATATTGGCCAAAGGGAACAGTTTTTGTTTCAGTTGTAGATCCTGGAGTTGGCAGTGATCGTAGAAGTATTGTGTGTAAAACGGAATCAGGTCACTATATCATCACGCCAGATAATGGTTCATTAACACATATTAAGCACTATCAAGGGTTAGCAGAAGTACGTCGAATTGATGAATTAACCAGCCGTTTGCCTCATTCTGAGGAAAGTCATACTTTCCACGGTCGGGATATTTATGCCTATAACGGTGCACGATTAGCGAGTGGTGAAATCAATTTTGAAGATTTAGGTGAAGTAGTGGAGCCAGAAACGTTGCAACAGTTAGAATTAGTAGATGCAAATGAAGCAAAAGGGATTTTAACAGGTAGCATCGATGTATTGGATATTCGTTTTGGTTCTTTATGGACGAATATTCCATTAGCGCTATTTAAAGAAGCTGGAATTGTCCATGGCGATTCAATTCAAGTGTCTATTTTTCATGAAGGCAACCAAGTGTATCAAAATATTATGATGTTTGCTAAATCATTTGCAGATGTTCATATTGGGGAACCGCTCGTTTATGTTAATTCATTAGTAAATATGGGTGTAGCTGTTAATCAAGATTCATTTTCACGCTTGTATCACATTGGAACCGGGTCTTCTTGGACGATTCAATTGCGTAAGGCACCAAAAGTAATTTTTGACTAAAAGAAAATTGGAGGAAAAGAAATGAAAAAAGAATTATCAGTAAAAACCATTGTAGCAATTGGAATCGGTTCGGCATTATTTGTTATTTTAGGTCGTTTTGCAGTGATTCCAACAGGTATTCCAAATACAAACTTAGAAACAACCTATCCATTTTTAGCGTTGATGGCAGTTTTATTTGGTCCGATTGCAGGTGGTTTGATTGGTTTGATTGGTCATACACTTAAGGATTTCACAACGTATGGTGGAGCTTGGTGGAGTTGGATTGTGTGTTCAGGAATTATTGGCGTGATTTATGGTCTTGCAGGAAGTAAAATTAGACTGGCAGCAGGTGAATTTGGAAAGAAAGAAATATTCCGCTTTAATGTGTATCAAGTAATTGGGAATATTATTGTTTGGGCAGGAATTGCACCCGTTTTAGATATTTTAATATACAGTGAACCGGCGAATAAAGTCTTTGCACAAGGCGTCTTAGCGAGTGTTTTGAATATTATTTCAGTGGGAATCATAGGCACGCTAATGATGGTTGTATATGCTGCTACTCGTACGAAAAAAGGGAGTTTGAAAAAAGACTAGTATTAGTGGTAAAATCTAATTGTGAAGCTGAGTGGAAAACAAGCCCTCAGTTTTTTTAATATTAATAGGTACTTAAATTTATAAATAATGGAAGTGGAGAATTAAAATGAAGAAACCATTGATCACATTTGAAAACTTTACGTTCCAATACCATAGTCAATCAGAGCCGACTTTATATGATCTTGATTTAACCATTTATGAAGGGGAAAAAGTCTTGGTTGTTGGGCCAAGTGGTTCAGGAAAGTCAACTTTTGCTCAATGCATAAATGGGTTGATTCCGAATATGTATGAAGGAACAATAAACGGTTCCGTAATGGTAAATGGAAAAAATTTAAAAGATAGCAGTGTTGTAGACTTGTCTTTTGATGTAGGAACGGTTTTGCAAGATCCAGATGGTCAATTCATTGGGCTGACGGTGGCTGAAGATATTGCCTTTTCTTTGGAAAATGATGCAGTCTCACAAAGTTCAATGAAGCAAGTTGTTCAAAAATGGTCAAAAGTAGTGGAGATTTCATCACATTTAGACAGCCGACCACAAGATTTATCGGGAGGCCAAAAACAGCGAGTGTCGATGGCTGGGGTATTAGTAGATGAAGTGCCAATTTTATTATTTGACGAGCCGCTAGCTAATTTAGATCCAGCTGCTGGAAAGCAAGCAATTGAATTAATCGACCAAATTCATCAAGAATCGAAGACAACTGTTTTAATTATTGAGCATCGTTTAGAAGATGTGTTGTATTGTGATGTTGACCGTATTTTGGTTTTTTCAGAAGGACGAATCATTTCAGATTGTGGGCCAGATGAACTGCTACGCACAGATATTTTAACGGAAACGGGAATTCGCGAGCCATTATATGTCACTGCTATGAAATACGCTGGAGTTGATTTAGAAGCATTGCCAGATTTAGCGAATTTAAAAAAATTACACAGTCCGTATTTGAAAGAGGAAATGGAACAGTGGTTGAATGCAATCCCTGAAATTCGTATTCCAAAGCATGAAACGCCGTTATTGACGTTAGAAGATCTTTCGTATCGTTATCGTAAAGACAAGCCCTTTGTGTTAGATGACGTTTCAGTGACGTTTAATAAGGGAGAGATGTTAAGTATTGTTGGGAAAAATGGTGCGGGTAAATCAACGCTATCGAAGGCTATTTGTGGATTTATCAAGCCAAGTTTTAAGGAGATGCGTTGGGAAGGGACTGATTTTTCAACATTGTCTATTAAGGAGCGAGCAGATCATATTGGGTATGTGATGCAGAATCCAAATCAAATGATTTCTAAGACGATGATTTTTGATGAGGTAGCGTTAGGTCTAGTATTGCGAGGCGTTTCAGAAGAAGAAATTAAAAAACGAGTTGAAAAAGTTTTAAAAATTTGTGGACTGTATTCTTACCGGAATTGGCCTATTTCAGCGTTGAGTTTTGGACAAAAAAAACGCGTGACGATTGCAGCTATTTTAGTATTAAATCCAGAAATGATTATTTTGGATGAACCGACAGCGGGACAAGATTTTAAACATTACACAGAGATGATGACATTTTTAGAAAAGCTTAATCGGCTAGGTGTAAGTGTTGTGATGATCACTCATGACATGCATTTGATGTTAGAATATACCAATCGTGCGCTAGTTGTAGCAGATGGAGAAATTTTAGCAGATACAGAGTCCGTTAATGTTTTGACAGATCAAGAATTAATTAAAAAGGCATCGTTAAAAGAAACCACTTTATTTACTTTTGCTAAAGTTCTTGGAATGGCGGATCCATTTAGTTTTACGAAGAAATTTATAGCTTATGATCGTGAGGTGCGTCTAAAATGAGTGACCAACAAATTTTAGGATATATTCCAGAGAACACACCTATTCACCGCTTAAATGGTGCGTCTAAATTAATTTGTTTAATTTTACTTTCAGTTGCTTGTATGACGACCTTTGATACGCGTTTTTTAATTTTTATGAGTCTATTTTCGTTAGCTTTATTTAAGGTGTCACATATTAAATGGCGTCAAATCTCTTTTGTTTTAAAATTTATTTTCTTTTTTTCATTGTTGAATATTGTGGCAGTTTACCTGTTTTCACCAGAATATGGAGTCGATTTATATGGATCTAGAACGGTTTTGGTTGAAGGTATTGGGAGGTATACGATTACAAGTGAGCAATTATTTTATGAATTTAATCTGATTTTGAAATACTTCTGTACGATTCCGTTGGCACTGATTTTCTTATTAACTACGAATCCAAGTGAATTTGCTTCAAGCTTGAATCGAATTGGGATTAGTTATAAGATCAGCTATGCTGTGGCGTTAGCGATGCGTTATATTCCAGATATCCAAGAAGATTTTTATAGCATTTCTCAAGCACAGCAAGCAAGAGGGTTTGAGATGTCAAAAAAAGGGCGTTTGCTCTCTAGAATCAAAGGGATTGCACGAATTATTTTGCCGTTGATTTTTTCAAGTCTGGATCGGATTGAAGTTATTAGCACAGCAATGGAATTGAGGCGTTTTGGTAAGAATAAAAAACGTACGTGGTATGCGGAAAGGCCCTATCAAAAGATGGATTATTTTGTAGTAATTGTTGCAATTGTTATTTCAATCATAAGTTTTAGCCTGTTTTATGTAAATGGCAGTCGATTTTATAATCCGTTTCATTGAAAAAATTGTGAAGCTTGTCTTCACGATTTTTTTCTTTTTAATGGTCGTTAATTAAAGAAATTCTCATAAAAATACCATTGAAAAATGAAGTTCCTTTTATAACGAAAAAAAAGAAAGAATAAAATAGCTTGATATAAAAGGAAAGCAGAGGATGAAATTCAATTTTTTTCGAACTTTATAAAAACAATCCTGTATTTTTATGCTATAATTTACACTAGTGATTAAAATAAAAAACTTATAAGGAAGTGAATAGACCTTTGCCAATTTTAGAAGGAGCCATTATTTTATTTGTCCTAGTTGTGGTGTCTAATATTATCAGCCATTACATTGTTTCAATTCCAACAGCCCTAATTCAAGTCGCATTAGGCTTGATGGCCGCATTATTTTTTGGAATTCAAATTGAACTGGAGACAAGTTGGTTTATGCTCTTGTTTGTTGCCCCACTTCTATATAATGACGGAAGGCACTATCCTAAACGGGATTTATGGAAATTAAGAATCCCTATTTTTGGGAATTCAATTCTTTTAGTTTTTCTAACGACAATTGTTGGTGGGTATATTATTACTGCCATGACTGATAATAAAATTCCATTGGCGGCAGCGTTTGCCTTAGCTGCTATTTTATCGCCAACCGATCCAGTAGCGGTAAACGGGATTGCAGAGCAAGTAAAACTTCCAACTGGAATTTTGCGCCTTGTTCGTGGAGAAAGTTTAGTTAATGATGCCAGTGGTTTGATTGCCTTTAAATATGCAATTGCAGCAACTGTGACAGGTGCGTTTTCTTTAAAAGAAGCTACGCTTGATTTTTTCTATATGGCAATTGTGGGAATGATTCTTGGGATTGTTCTAGAGCTTTTGCTGTATGCGTTGAAAAATTGGTTAAGCAGCCAAGGGATTAAAGACGTTGTCTTGCATACCTTGATTCAAATCTTAACCCCATTTATGATTTACTTAATTGTTGAAGATTTATTCCACGCATCAGGTGTTATTGCAGTAGTAGCCGCAGGTGTTGTGGCGAATAACAAGCAAGTGTTAGTAGAAAATCGAATGGCTGAAGTTCGAATTGTAACGGAGCGGACATGGGACGTGATTATTTACTTGTTAAATGGATTGGTGTTCTTGATTCTTGGAATCGAGCTGCCATTTGCCATGCGTTCAGCTTTAAAGAACCCATTGATGGGAAATTTTCTGCTAGTAGAATATGTAATCATTCTTTGGTTAGTGATTTTGATTTTAAGAATTTTATGGACGTACAGTTACATGTGGTTTGATTTTTCATTTGGGAAACACAAAAAAGAAGTGAAACCAAGTTTTAAAATTGCGTTGATGTCAGGTTTGACAGGAGTTCGTGGTGCTGTGACAATGGCCGGTATTTTATCTGTCCCATATGTATTGAACTCTGGTGAGGCTTTCCCTGGCAGAGCAATTATGTTATTTTTAGCATCTGGCGTAATTGTAGCAACCTTGATTGCCGCAACAGTTGCATTGCCTTTCTTAACAAAATCGAAACGCCGTTTAGTGACTTCAGGGGATGAACTAGCTGATTATCCTGAAGAGGAAACAGATAGCTCTGCAGATGATGATTTAAAGGAAGCGCAAGCTAGAATTCATATTATGCAAGTTGCGATTCGTACGATTGAACAAGAAAGTCGGCCGGAAAATCGAATGGCCTCCTATGATTTAATTCATGAGTACAACCATATGATCCGTCGCTTACAAATGGAGTACAACAGCCAAGAAACGATTACTCGCTTTTTAAAAGATGAGGTGAGTATTCGCTTAATTGCAATTGCAGCAGAAGTTGAAAAAGTGAAGGAACTAAAAGAGAATGGGTCAGTTGATAAAGAAACAGCTGAACAATATTTACAAGTTCTTGCTAGACGTCAAAACGGTTTAAATAGTGATATTGGTTCGCGTTTAAATCACGGTTGGATTTTATTGAAACGAACCTACCGTAAAAGTTTACGTGGTCTTTTAAGACTAAAAAAAGGAGCCTCGTATCAAGAGCAGTATCGTAAACGCCTTGCTTTAGAAAAAGAAGCGGCTAAAAGTGCGATACGTAAACTATCAGAGTACATGAAAAAAGAATTGAAAAAAGATGGGAAGGTGGATAAGACCATCGCTTACCATTTGATTGTTGAATACCGTAATAAAATTGAACGGATCAAACGCTTTGGTGAAGATTATTCAGAAGAATATGAAAAACAATTGCAAGAGTTGCGTTTAAAAGCTTTAAATTCAGAAAGAACCGACATCCAAAAAATGTTTGAGAATGGTGAAATCAGCCGTGAATTAGCGAATTTATTGCGCCGTTTTGTAAACTATACAGAAAGCTCGGTCATGGATATTGGAAATGAAGAGTAACTGTTATTTTATTAAATGAAACTATTCAGAAAAGAACCCAAAAATAATTGATTTTTTTCAATTATTTTTGGGTTTTTTTCTTGTTTTTTTAGAAAAACGCGTTATAATATATAAGGTTTAAGTAAACTTAATACTTAGTATAAGTAAACAATTGTCGTTTGAAGTTTAGTAAAAGTAAACTTCAAACTAAACAGATTCAAGAAAACCAATGGAACTAAAGGAGAATTTTAATGGAAATTGGCAAGCGAATCAAAAATTTACGAATTCAAAAAAATTTAACGCAAGAAGAACTGGGAGAACGAACTGATTTAAGTAAAGGATATATCTCTCAATTAGAGCGAGATTTAAGCTCACCATCAATGGAGACTTTTTTTGATATTTTAGAAGTGTTAGGATGCAGTCCTAAAGACTTTTTTGAAGAAGGACAAAAAGAACAACGTGTGGTTTATTCAGCAGAGGAAATGACGGATTTTGAAGATGAAGAAAAGGGTTATCAAATGAAATGGCTCGTTCCTGAATCAAATGAAAATGAAATGGAACCTGTGTTGCTTACGTTTAAAGAATCAGGAGAGTTTAAAAAATTTGCGCCCTCTCTTTCAGAAACGTTTGGGTATGTAACGAAAGGCGCGATTTGTATTGAAATAGGCTTGAAACGTTATTATGCGAAAAAAGGCGAATCGATTTATTTTCATGGTACAAAAGAACATCAATTAAAAAATGATTTTAATGGCGAAAGCCAGCTGTTACTTGTGGTAACGAACTCTTACTTATAATGAAATCACCTAAAGGAGTTATTTAAAATGACAAAAAATTCAATTATCGCATTTGAACATGTGGTGAAGCAATACGACGAGGATGAGCCGGTTTTAAAGCAAATTGATTTTGAAATTGAACGTGGCAAATTTTATACCTTATTAGGACCATCTGGTTGTGGGAAAACAACGATTTTAAAATTGATTGCAGGGTTTATTGAAGCCTCAGAAGGAACGATTTTGTTAGATGGAAAAAAGGTTAACGATGTTCCAGCAAACAAGCGAAAAGTAAATACGGTTTTCCAAGACTACGCGTTATTTCCTCATATGAATGTCTTTGAAAATATCGCTTTTGGGCTAACGATTAAAAAAATGGATAAGACTTTGATTAAAGAGAAAGTAAAAGATGTACTAAAAATGGTTCAATTATCTGGTTATGAAAATCGTGGGATTAGTGAAATGTCAGGTGGTCAACGTCAGCGAGTAGCCATTGCACGAGCGTTAGTAAACGAACCAGAGGTCCTTTTATTAGATGAACCTTTATCAGCGTTAGATTTAAAGTTGAGAACAGAAATGCAATATGAATTAAGAGCACTGCAACGTCGTTTAGGAATTACATTTGTATTTGTGACCCATGATCAAGAAGAAGCCTTGGCGATGAGCGATGAGATTTTTGTAATGAACAAAGGGGAAATTATTCAAAGTGGAACGCCAGTGGATATTTATGACGAACCGATTAATCGCTTTGTTGCGAATTTTATTGGCGAAAGCAATATTGTAAAAGGTCATATGGTTGCTGATTACGAAGTGAAATTTGTCGGACATACCTTTGAATGTGTGGATGCAGGGATGAGAGATAATGAAGCCGTTGAGATCGTGATTCGCCCAGAAGATTTAGCCATTACATCAGTTGAAAAAGGCAAGCTGGCTGCAACCGTTGATACACAATTGTTCCGCGGCGTTCACTATGAAATTATTTGTCATGATAGCGAAGCCAATGAGTGGGTGGTTCATTCGACTAAAAAAGCAACAATTGGAGCAAAAGTTGGCTTGTTTTTTGAAGCAGAGGACATTCATGTTATGCGCTTTAATGAGACAGAAGAAGAATTTGATGCACGTTTAGAAAGTTACGAGGAAGATTAAGGAGGGGTGTTATGACAAAGCAAACAAAAACGTTTTATTTTATTCCCTATGTTTTTTGGCTATTGCTATTTGTAATTGCCCCGCTATTATTGATTTTATATCAATCTTTTTTCAATGTAGATGGTCAGTTTACGCTGGAAAATTATCAAACGTATTTTACTTCAGGTACGTATTTAAAAATGACCTTTAATTCCGTTTGGTATGCCTTTTTAATTACCTTATTTACGTTATTAATTAGCTATCCTACGGCGTATTTTTTAAATAAAACGAAGCACAAGCAATTATGGCTAATGTTGATTATTTTGCCGACTTGGATTAATTTGCTTTTGAAGGCTTATGCTTTTATTGGAATATTTAGCATGAATGGGAGTGTCAATCACTTTTTAGAATTTATTGGCATTGGCAGACATCAAATTTTATTTACAGACGTGAGCTTTATGTTTGTTGCAGCCTATATTGAACTGCCTTTTATGATTTTGCCAATTTTTAATGCAATTGAAGAATTGAATCCTTCTTACATTAGCGCTAGCCGTGATCTAGGGGCGAATAATTTTGAAACCTTTAGACGAGTTATTTTTCCTTTAACACTAAACGGTGTGAAAAGTGGTGTTCAAGCAGTCTTTATTCCTTCACTATCCTTATTTATGCTAACGCGTTTAATTGGGGGGAATCGAGTGATTACCCTTGGAACTGCAATTGAGCAACATTTCTTAGTAACACAAAACTGGGGAATGGGCTCAACGATTGGCGTGGTTTTAATTGTTGCCATGATTTTAATTATGCTGTTAACAGGGGAAAAGAAAAAGAAAGGGGGCAAACTTAAATGAAAAAAGGCTTGTTAAAAGGTTCAAATTTGTATTTAATCGCTGTTTTTAGTTTATTGTATGCGCCCATCTTTTATTTGATTTTTTATTCCTTTAACGCAGGCGGCGATATGAATGGCTTCTCAGGCTTTACTTGGGAACATTATTTAGCGGTTTTTGAAGACAAACGGTTGATTACAATTGTCTTGAATACCTTATTGGTAGCCTTTCTGTCAGCATTGATTGCAACGATGATTGGAACTTTTGGGGCAATGGGCATTTATTATACGAAAAACAGAAAAACAAGAAATACGTTGCTTAGCTTCAATAATATTTTAATGGTTTCTCCTGACGTCATCATTGGGGCAAGTTTTTTGATCTTCTTTACCTTTTTAGGTTTAGGACTAGGGTTTGGTTCAGTTTTGCTTTCTCACATTGCCTTTAGCATTCCAATTGTCGTGTTAATGGTCTTGCCAAAAATGCAAGAAATGAATGACTCGATGATTATGGCTGCGCGAGATTTAGGAGCAAATAGCCTTCAAGTGCTAAGTCGTATTGTTTTGCCAAGTATCACGCCAGGTATTTTAGCAGGCTTTTTTATGGCTTTTACCTATTCGCTTGATGACTTTGCAGTGACCTTTTTTGTAACAGGAAATGGATTTAGTACGTTGTCTGTAGAAATTTATTCACGGGCCAGACAAGGGGTTAGTTTGGAAATCAACGCTTTAAGTGCATTGATGTTTGTTTTCTCACTAGCACTAGTTTCAGGTTATTATTTTATTCAACAACACAACTACAGCAAAAAACAAAAGCTAAGACATAAGCAGCATGCTGAGGCGGTGGATATGATATGAAAAAATTAGGAACCTTAATGGCAGCTATTTTAATTCTATGTGGTGGACTTTACGCCTATGCAAAGCATTTAGAAAAAGCACAAGGATTTTCAGGGAACAATACGATTACCCTCTATAATTGGGGAGATTACATTGACCCCTCTTTAATAAAGAAATTTGAAAAAGAAACAAACTATAAAATTTCCTATGAAACATTTGATTCAAATGAAGCCATGTTTACAAAAATCAAACAAGGTGGAACAGCCTATGATTTAACAATTCCTAGCGAATATATGATTCAAAAAATGATCAAAGAAAAAATGTTAGTGCCGCTAGACAAATCAAAAATCAAAGGTCTAAACCATATCGACCCGCGTTTTATGGATTTAGCTTTCGATCAAAAAAATACCTATTCGATTCCTTATTTTTGGGGAACATTAGGAATTATTTACAATGATAAATATATAAAAGCGAGTGATATGCAACATTGGAATGATTTATGGCGACCAGAACTAAAAAATAATTTAATGTTGATTGATGGTGCTAGAGAAGTAATGGGGCTGTCGTTAAATAGTTTAGGCTATTCTCTAAATAGTAAAAATCAAACGGAGCTAGACAAGGCTGCAGCAAAATTAAGTACCTTAACCCCAAATGTCAAAGCCATCGTAGCCGACGAAATTAAAATGTATATGATTCAAGAAGAAAGTGCTGCTGCAGTGACTTTTTCTGGAGAAGCCAGTGAAATGTTAGACAACAATGAACATCTGCATTACGTGATTCCAAGTGAAGGATCTAATCTTTGGTTTGATAATTTTGTTATTCCTAAAACCGCTAAAAATAAAGAAGGAGCCTACGCCTTCATTAATTTTATGCTAGAGCCTAAAAATGCAGCACAAAATGCTGAATATATCGGATATTCTACGCCGAATAAGGATGCCATGAAGTATTTACCAAAAGAAATCGCGAATGATAAACAATTTTATCCAAGCGATGAAACGATGTCCCATTTAGAAGTGTATCAAGATTTAGGTGCGGACTATTTAGCGATTTACAATGATTTGTTTTTAGAGTTTAAGATGTACCGCCGATGATTGGAAAACTCAGTAAAAACGCGTTAAATCAACAAAAATTCAGGAGAATAAGCCACCGTTTTTACTGCCAGTTTTCCAAAATTCTACCAAAAGCGACGAAATTGTCGCTTTTTTTGGTGTTTTCTACCAGAGAATTCTACCAGAGATTTTTAGTTGGAAAGCTTGATTTATGTAAGGATGAGCGTAGATATTTTTTTAATAGAAAAATCATCATTTTAAAAGGAGTGTTAAAAATTGCTTTTTTTATCTAGAAAAAGGCTACTAAAAACATCTACTGCAAACGGTGAAAATGTTCATATTCTATTACTAAAAAAGATTAGAAATAAATAATTAGTTTGTTCTAGTTAATAATGTTGTATCCTGTGAATTCTATCATTTGAAGAAAATCGTTACTTTTACGCGACCCTAAATCGAAAAGACTACAAAAAGAATGAACCTTTAGATGAAGATATCGCGATTATTAGACCTGGAAAAGTTCGTTCTTTGCTAGACTTAATTTTTAAAAATCACTTATTTTCATTAAATGATATTCTAAATGACTATTATATTGACCGTTCATTTTTAGAATCTCTATTTGGGATTGAAAATAAATTTCTAAGCAAGTACTCTGAAGAGTCTAATAGAGAATATTTTAATAACTCAAATGTTGTTTCTTTGTTCGCTAAGGAAAACTAATTAATATTGAAGGACGTTCTTATTAAGACGTCTTTTTTTTTCGATTAAATTATAAGTGAACTTCGCAACAATGGAGATTGAAATAGCAATAAAATAAGGAGTCTTACTCTCGTTTTCCGAAACTATTAATCAACTTAAAGAGACAAAATAAATGAATAAAGAAGAGGCAAAACGAGTATATTGTTATAGTTTTTTTAAATACTAGAGAAAATTATTAAGAAGTATTTATGAATGATTTTTGAGGGAGAAATGAACAAATTTTGAAAGAAATTTAGAGGAATATAGGAAGGTGTAGGCTTAAAATTGAGGATAAAATAAGGATATAAGATAATAACTAAACATTATTATTGAAAGAAAGGAGGAAGAAAATGGGGAAAATAGAATCAGTAATTAATTGGTTTCAAATAAGAAAAGGGAAAGTAACTTATTCAATGACGAATCGTTATGGTCCAAACAGCTATGATTGTAGTTCTGCTGTGTATTATGCATTAATGCAGGGAGGTTTTGTAGCTGAGGGAACGTTTCCTGGAAATACAGAAAGTTTGTACCAGTTGGAAGGTAAGTTGTTAACACCGATTAGTCGCGGTGAAGTTCGACGAGGAGATATTTTTGTTGCAGGTATAAAGGGGAATAGTAGTGGTTCAAATGGTCATACGGGTGTTTTTTTGAGTAATCAAACTATTATTCACTGTACTGGTGGTCGAGGAATTGTTGAAACTCAAGCATCGGGATGGATTGGAGGTCCACCAGTTTATTTTTATCGCTTAAAAGGATCAGAAGATAATGAAGGAACAAGTAAACCTAAAAAAGGAGAGACAACTATGCAATGTTTTTATCAAATTAAAGGAAATCCAGGGATTTATTATTTCGATGGAAAGAATCTTACAGGATTGAATGATATGGATGAACTAAATATTTTAAATCAGATTTACAAAGCAAATAATGACAATGATATGCCGCGTATTATTACTGATGGAGCTTGGTTTAAAAGGTTAGTAGATATGGCAAAACGTCCAGTAAATAATGTTTAAAATAAGATGGATTATTCAATTTTTTTGAATTTTAAGAGTCAAAATGAAAGGAATTGGACTATGGTAAATTTTACATCAACTCAATTAGAAACAGCAAAAACAGTATGGAATACACTAAAACAGTTTGGCTATAATGATAATTCCACGGCAGGTATTATCGGTAATCTATATGCAGAGTCAGCTCTCAATCCAAATGTAAATGAACACAGTGGAGGCGGAGGTTATGGATTAGGTCAGTGGACTCCAAAAAGTAATCTATATATGCAAGCAAGCATTTGTGGGATTTCGAACAGTGAAGCAGAAACAGTACAAGGGCAAGCAAAGATAATCGCACAAGGAGATACAACAGGTCAATGGTTGGCTTATGGGAATACGGCCTATCATCCGACTGTAAAAAATTATCAAGTGCTGTCAGAATTCAAAAAAATAGCTGATTTAACAGCAGCAGCAGCAGCAGCGAATTTTTGTGCGCATTGGGAAAGGCCTAATGTAAAGTATGCGCATATGGATATTCGAATAGATGCTACTAACAGTATTTATGAATTATTAGGAACAACTCAAAAAAATAATAAAGGAGAGGTTACAATGCAGTGTTTTTATCAAGTTAAAGGAAGTGCGGGGGTTTACTATTTTGATGGAAAGAATCTTACAGGATTGAACGACATGGATGAATTAAATATTTTAAATAGAATTTATAAAGAAAATAATGAAAAAGATATGCCTTATATTGTTACAGATGGGGCTTGGTTTAAGAGATTGACTGATATGGCAAAACGCCCAGTAAATAATATCTAAAAATTAATTTAAATAGTTAGCGAATTAGCTTTAATAGAAAAAATAATAATTTCTATCGAGTAGAATCTTCTACTCGATTTTTTTTGTAAGCAATAAGAGAAAGGGAGTAGTTGACAATTAAAAATCAACATGATAGTATGATAAATACATAAAACGTAACGATTACGATTTAAACCTAATAAAGGAAATTTAATTATTAAAGGAGAGAAGACAATGGCAAAAAAATCAAAAATAGTAAAAGCAGAAAAACAACGTCAACTGGTTAGTGACTATGCCTCAATTCGTAAAGAATTAAAAAAACAAAGAAATTATCAAGCATTAGCAAAATTACCAAAAGATTCAAATCCGAATCGCTTAAGAAATCGAGATCAACTAGATGGCCGTCCCAGAGGATATTTACGAAAATTTGGCTTATCTAGAATTAACTTTCGAGAATTGGCATTGAAGGGTCAAATTCCAGGTGTGAAAAAAGCAAGCTGGTAGACTATTTTTAGGTAGTCACAAAATAATAAAATGACAGGAGAGACTCTATATGGAAAAACAAGATTTATCAAGCGCCTATCGCCGTTTAGTTAAAAGTACAAATAGAAAAACACGAAAAAGAGCATTAAAACTTATCCATGAACATAAAAGAAAGAGAACCAAACAATTGATACAGCTGACAAAATAATTTTAGTTGCATTAATTGAACGAACAAAGACACTAAAATAAGCAAGAGTTAAAAAGGGGAGCATTATGAAAAAAAAGATGGCATTGGTTTTAGTAATGATAGTTGCAATTGTAAGTACGGGATGTATAAAAAATGAAAAAACAAAAAAAACGGAGACGTCTTCTAGTCAATTAGAAAAAAAAGAAACCGAAACACACTCTCACCATCACGCTACAAAAGCAAGCGAGGGAATTTTTGAAGATAATGAAGTCAAAGAACGTTCCATTTCAGATTGGCAAGGCTCTTGGAAATCGATTTATCCCTATTTAGTGGATGGTTCACTAGATGAAGTATTTAAAGAAAAAGCTAAGACGGGGGATAAAACTGTCGATGAATACAAAAAATATTATGAATCAGGCTATAAATCAGACATAGAAGCCATTGATGTTTACAATAACAAAATGGCGTATCTTGTTAACGGTGAGTGGCAAGAGGCAGAGTATGAATCTGCAGGCTATCAAATTTTAACCTATGAATCGGGTAAAAAAGGAGTTCGTTATCTTTTTACTTCTAAGACAGAAGAAACACAGGCTCCAAAGTATGTTCAATTTAGCGATCACCTTATAGAACCTCATAAGAGTGGTCATTTTCATATCTACATGGGAAATGAGAGTCACGAAGCGTTGTTGACGGAAATGACTAATTGGCCGACGTTCTTCCCAAGTAAAATGAGTAAAAAAGAGATTATTCACGATATGCTGTATCATTAATATCAAAAATCCCCTTGACATGAAATGCATTCCATACTCTATAGTAATTATAGGAGCAACGATTACTATAGAAATGGGGAGACAAGATGAGTCATACGATTATTTTTATGGATGTAGATGGGACGCTTTGTGATGATACCGGACGTGTACCAGAATCAGCCGCAATGGCGATTAAAGCAGCAAGAAAGAATGGACATTTGGTCTATTTATGTACAGGACGTTCAAAATCAGAGCTTAATGAAGAGATCATGTCGATTGGCTTTGATGGCTTAATAGGAGCTGGCGGAGGATATGTTGAAAGCAATGGTGAAGTTCTAAGTCATTTAAAATTTGAAAAAGAGACAATGTTAGATTTAATTGATTTTTTAGATGAAAATGGTGTGGCGTATTATTTAGAATCAAATGATGGATTATTTTCTAGTAAAAACTGTGTATCAACAATGAATGAAATTGTCTTTTCGGACATAGATCAAGCAAGTGAGGATTATCAAAGTTTAAGATCAACCTTAGATGTCTTTTGTAGTTATTTGACTGAAAAAAATGATTCTATCGATTATTCTACTATTAATAAAGTTTCCTTTATCAACAACCAAGTTCCTTTTGGAGTGGTTCAAGAAAAATTTGGTACTGAATTTAATGTGATGCGAAGTACGGTTCCAGTTTTTGGAAAAAACAGTGGCGAAATCGTCTTGAAAGGAATTCACAAAGGCGTTGCCATTACTCAATTGCTTGAACACCTTAATGAAGAGGTTTCAAGAACCATGGCGTATGGCGATGCTCATAATGATATTGAGATGTTTGAGTTGGTAAATGTTGGAGTAGCAATGGGAAATGCTAGCGAAGATTTGAAAAAAATTGCGGATGATTTAACGACAGCTCATAATCAAGATGGTATCTATCAAAGTTTTAAAAAATATCAATTAATTTAAGGAATGAAGATGGCCCCTTAGAGTTTTATAAGGGGTATTTTTTTATTTCTTTTTTATTAGTTTTAATTGGTATAATTGTGAATGATTAAATATACTTTTTTATAAATAGAATTAAGTAATAATTAAAGGGATATCTTTAGACAACATTATAACATTATGTTAATATTCATTTTGTAAGCGGAAACAAAAAATAAGGATGAGGAGATGTTCTAATGAAGAATCGGTTAATAAAATTTATTTTGGTGGCAGCGTTAGTTGTTGGAGGATTAGGTGTTTTCACAGCTTCAGCATCGGCACATGGATATGTATCATCACCAGGCAGTCGTGCCTATAAAGGCAGTAACTTAGGTGGCAATTTAAACACAAATGTTGGACAAGCTCAATGGGAACCACAAAGTATTGAAACATTAAAAAATACCTTTATTTCAGGTAAGCTAGCAAGTGCTGGTTTAACTCAATTTGCACCATTAGATGAACAAACTGCAACCAGATGGCATAAAACAGACATTAAAACAGGCGTTCAACCTATTACGTGGACATTAACAGCAAAACACAGCACAACTAATTGGAAATACTTTATGACAAAAGAAGGCTGGAACCCAAATCAACCATTAGACATTAAAAACTTTGATTTAATTGGTCAAGTGAATGATAATGGTGCGATTCCGACTTCACCAACTACCCACAATGTAACCATTCCAGCAAATCGCACAGGCTATCATGTAATCTATGCAGTTTGGACAATCAATGATACAGCAAATGCATTTTATCAAGCAATTGATGTGAATGTAGTAAAATAAATAAATCAATCAATGCCATCTCTTAATTAGAGATGGTTTTTTTTATTTAAGAATAGAAAAGAAATATAGTTCAGAAGAAATGTTTTTTAATCTGAATTTAATTTATGTGTTGTTGTTATATAAAAATTGGTATTTTTATTTCTGTATTAAGAAAAAAACAAATAGTATAAAAAGAGTTAGATAAATGATAAAATCCGTTAAAAAAAATGATACACAACTTCTGAAAAATAAAGAACAGTGGATTTAGAAAAAATTGGTCTAATGATAATAAAAAATAAGTATCAAATAAAAAATAAAAATAATTTAATTTTTATAATTATAAAAATGTAGGTATGCTATTCTTAAAAAGTAACAAAATAGAATAAAAGGAGAAGTGATTATGAAAAAGAATCTATTAAAATTTGTTTTAACGGTTACATTGGTATTAGGAGGAGTTGCAGCATACGCATCAACAGCTTCAGCACATGGATATGTTTCTTCACCTGCAAGTCGCGTTTTTAAAGGAACTGAACTAGGTGGAAAGTTAAACGAAAATATTGGCGATGCGGCATATGAACCACAAAGTATTGAAACCTTCAAAGACACTTTTGTGACTGGTAAATTAGCAAATGCAGGAATTTCTCGTTTTTCATTATTAGATGAACAAACAGCTGAAAGATGGAACAAAACAGATATTAAAACAGGAGTTCAACCTTTTACTTGGCATTTAACAGCTCCACATTCAACAACGACTTGGGATTATTACATGACAAAACAAGGTTGGGACCCAAATCAACCATTAGATATTAAAAACTTTGAATTAGTAACACAACAAGATGATCATCATGCTATTCCAGTTGAAAATCCTACACAACTTGTAACGATTCCAGCTGATCGTTCTGGATATCATGTTATTTTAGCAGTTTGGAATATTTTTGATACACCAAATGCATTTTACCAAGCAATTGATGTAAATGTAGTCAAATAAATAAAAAAAGAGCGCCTAATTCAAAAAAATTAGGTGCTCCTTTTTTATTTATTTCCTGGGAAATGAGCTACATTAAACAAGCTTTTAAAACCAGTTCAGCAGCATTTTGATGAAGAATTTCATAGTCTGTATCTTCTATTTTTTCAAGATTCATACGACTAAGATGTACCACTAAACAATTAGCAGCAGGAATTTGATAGAGAGAGGCTAATAAATAAAGCACAGCCGTTTCCATATCGCAGTTTAACACATGACGCTCTTGCCAGTAAGACATGAAAGCAGAATCTACTTTGGGTCCATTAGAAAGTTGAGGGTCTCTCCCTTGACCTAAATAATAAGATTGCGTGGTCATACCTAATCCAACATGACTAGTAAAGCCTTCTTTTATTGCTTTTTCAGTTAGTTTTGCTAATAAAATTGGATCAGCAGTTGCAGGATAAGTATCAGGTGCATAGTTGGCTAGCATTCCTTTGTCTCGGACCATCCCATGGTTAAACATTAAATCACCAGCTTGAATGTCGTTACTCCAAGCACCACATCCTCCTAAACGAACAAATTGTTTAGCACCACTTTGAATCAACTCAATTACAGCAATTTCAGTCGATCCAACTCCCATTCCAGTAGAACAAATGGAAACTCTTTTGCCCTTCCATAAGCCACTGACTAAAGTGAGTTCTCGATTTTGAGAGACGATTCGTGTCTGTTCCCAATTCTGAGAGATGAGTGCCACGCGAGCGGGGTCTCCTACTAAAAGAGTAAGCTCACCGAGATCATCGGAAGTGACGGTTTTTAAATGAGTGGTATTCATAGATATCCTCCAATTTTAGTATGATTAAAGAAATCAAACATATGATAAATTCCTACCTATTCTAACAAAAGTAAGGACTATTAGCAAAAAAGCACTAATTGTATTATTTCTTAATCTTATATGAAGTAATAATTCATGATGTTTTCGTGAAAAAACCTTCATTCACTTGTATTTATGATCTAAGAACATTAAAATAAAAGGGTTAATAGAAATTTATTTTTGCACAAACTTAGTTAAAACAACAAATTGAAAAGAGGAGAAGACATGAGAAAGCAAAAAACAATGGATGGGAATACGGCAGCGGCCTATATTTCATATGCGTTCACTGAAGTTGCAGCGATTTACCCAATTACCCCCAGTTCAACAATGGCCGAATTAGTGGATCAATGGTCATCAGATGGCAAGAAAAATTTATTTGGGCAAGAAGTGAAAGTCGTTGAAATGCAATCAGAAGCAGGCGCGGCAGGAGTTGTTCATGGGTCGTTAAAAACCGGAACGTTAACCTCGACTTACACAGCTTCACAAGGCTTGCTGTTGATGATTCCCAATATGTATAAAATCGCAGGCGAATTGTTGCCAACTGTTTTTCACGTTGCCAGTCGCGCAGTCACAACGAATGCGCTAAATATTTTTGGCGATCATAGTGACGTAATGGCAGCTCGCCAAACCGGTTTTGCCATGCTTTGTGAAGGCAGTGTTCAAGAAGTGATGGATTTATCAGCTGTTGCACATTTAGCAACACTAGAAAGTTCATTACCCTTTGTAAACTTTTTTGATGGCTTTCGTACAAGTCATGAGATTCAAAAAATCGATGTCTTAGAATACGATGAATTAAAAGGTCTTATGAACAAAGACGCTCTGACAGTCTTTCGTCATAATGGGATGAATCCAAATCATCCAACGGTTAGCGGAACAAACCAAAATCCTGATATTCATTTTCAACAAAGAGAAACGATTAATAGTCATTATGAAACTGTTCCAACGATCGTGAAACACTACATGGATGAAATCAACCAGTTGCGAGGAACGAATTATGATTTGGTGAATTATTATGGGCATGCTGAAGCAACAGAAGTTCTTGTTGCAATGGGCTCTGTGACGCCGGTTATTGAAGAAGTTGTGGACTATTTAAATAGTCAAGGCAAGCAAGTGGGCTTGATGAATATTCGCTTGTATCGTCCATTTCCAGTTGCAAGCTTTATTGAGCAGTTGCCAAAAACAGTCGAAAGAATTGCTGTTTTAGATCGTACAAAAGAACCAGGAGCAGGTGGAGAGCCACTTTTATTAGATGTTCAAAGTGCCCTTTATGATTCAGCGATACGTCCAAAAGTAATTGGTGGACGATATGGTCTAGGATCAAAAGACGTGACGTCAAGCGATATTTTAGGAATTTTTGATCATTTAAGTCAAGATAAAACGTCATTGAAACCGAGATTTACAGTTGGAATTGTGGATGATGTGACGCATTTATCCTTGCCTAAAGGGGAAAAAATTGATTTAACACCAGCTGGAACGTATCAAGCAAAATTCTGGGGCTTTGGTAGTGATGGAACGGTGGGAGCGAATAAATCAGCCATCAAATTGATTGGGGATCATACTGATTTGTATGCACAAGGGTACTTTTCCTATGATTCTAAAAAGTCTGGCGGATTGACCGTTTCCCATTTACGCTTTGGTCAAGAGCCAATCAAATCAAGCTTTTTAATTGAAACAGCTGATTTTGTTGCCTGCCATACTGCGGCGTATTTAAATCAATACGATCTAGTTAAAGGCTTGAAAAAAGGCGGTATTTTCTTGTTAAATACAGCTTGGGACGAAGAGCAACTTAGCAAAATGCTGCCAACTAAATTAAAGAAATACCTAATTGAAAATGATATCCAATTTTATACAATTAATGCGGTTAAGTTAGCGAATGAAGTTGGATTAGGCCGACGGATCAATACAATTATGCAAACTGCTTTTTTCAAGGTAACAGAAATTATGCCGTTTGAGGAAGTCGTGAATTTGATGAAGGCTGATGCAATGGCGGTTTATGGAAAAAAATCCATTAAAATTGCAGAGACCAACCAAAAGGCGATTGATGCAGCAGTCGAATTAGTTCATAAAGTGACGATTCCTGAAACATGGGCAACGGAAGAAGTTAGTGAAGAAGAGCGAGACACAAGTCATTTGCCAAAATTTGTTTTCAATATTTTAGAACCGATGAATCGTCAAGAAGGAGATTCTTTAACAGTTAAAAATTTAATCGATAACAAGATGACAAGTGGCGAAATCCCAGTTGGTATGGCTGCTTATGAAAAACGTGGGGTTGCTTTAGAAGTCCCAGAATGGATTCCTGAAAATTGTACCATGTGTAATGAATGTGCCTTTGTTTGTCCTCATGCAGCGATTCGTCCGTTTTTAGCAGATGAAGAAGAAATGGAAGAAGCACCAGCTGGCTATATTGTACGAGATATCCATGGAGCAGACGGACTGAACTATCGCATTCAAGTAGCAGTAGATGATTGTACAGGTTGTGGGTTATGTGTGGCCGCTTGTCCGGCTAAAGAAAAAGCCATTCAAATGCGTCCATATGAAGAACAAAAAGAGCAAGCTGTTAACTGGGCTTTCTCAATGACGTTAAAAGCAAAAGCAAACCCATTTAAGAAAAATACAGTTAGAGGATCACAATTTGAACAACCGTTAATGGAATTTTCAGGCGCTTGTTCTGGTTGTGGTGAAACCCCTTATGTGAAATTGTTGACGCAATTATTTGGCGATCGAATGATGATTGCTAATGCAACAGGCTGTTCTTCTATTTGGGGAGGATCAAGTCCTGCAACTCCTTATACAACGAATAGTGAAGGTTGTGGCCCTGCGTGGTCAAACTCTTTATTAGAAGACAATGCTGAATATGGTTACGGAATGCATTTAGCAAATCAATCAAGACGGGAAGGCATTGCCCTTAAAATGATTGAAGCCATTGAAGCGGGTATTCCAAGTGATGGGTTAAAAGAAGCTTTTGAAAATTGGATGAATGGTATGCTTGAAGGTGAAGGGACTAAGGAACGTGCCAATGAGCTGTTATTTGCTCTGCTTCAAGAAAAAGAACAAGCGCCAATTTTGGAAGAGATTTATCAAGAGCGGAATCTTTTCATTAAACCGAGTCAATGGATGATTGGCGGCGACGGCTGGGCTTATGATATCGGCTTTGGCGGAATCGATCACGTTTTAGCAAGTGGCGAAGATGTAAATATGTTGGTGATGGATAACGAAGTTTACTCGAATACAGGCGGTCAAACATCAAAAGCAACCCCAACTTCTGCGATTGCAAAATTTGCAGCTAGTGGAAAGTACGCTTCTAAAAAAGATTTAGGGATGATGGCGATGAGTTATGGGAATGTATACGTGGCACAAATCGCTTTAGGAGCGAACCAAGCTCAAACGATTAAAGCTTTTGAAGAAGCTGAAAAATTCCCAGGCCCATCATTGATTATTGCATATACGCCGTGTATTGTTCATGGTTTAGTAGGCGGTATGGGCAACGCCTTGAAGGAAACGAAGGAAGCAGTCGATTCTGGCTATTGGTCATTGTATCGCTTTAATCCGTTGTTAAGTGAAAAAGGGAAGATTCCGATGATTCTTGATTACAAAAAGCCTCAATTTGCGGATATGAAAGAATTTATGATGACACAAACGCGCTTCTCATCTCTTTCAAAAGCCAATCCTAGCGTTGCGGAGCATTTATTTGAAAAAACGGTGGAAGATGCTAAAATACGTTTTTATAATTACGCTAGAATGACAGGTCAAGAAGAAAAAATTAGATCAAAACTCGAAAAAGAATAAGAAGGAAAAGCTTCAAGTCTAAAAGATTTGAAGCTTTTTTATTGGGGTACAATATAAGCGGAATCTTCATTATCAGAGATTATCTCCTATCCTTGAAAAAAATATGGTACAATAAAAATGGTCTTAAAGAAAATTTAATAAAATAACTAACACGTCCTAGTAAAGTAATAGGATTTATTTTATTGATTCACGACGCAATGTGTTATTAGTTGCGAAAGAAAGAATGGTGTTTGATATGGAAAATGAATCCGCGAAACAGCTTTGGCAGAATTTTAAATTACAAAATCCAAACGTACCTGATACTTACTCTGTTTGGGCATTTGGCGACTCAAAAGAAATGGCCGATGAACTTTCAGCATTGGTGCTTTCAGGGTTAAAAACAGCTACTTGTAGTGCGTTGCATGGTTATAAATTAGAAAACGAGCCGATTCCAAAAGCTGGTGATTATTCAGTTATTTTGGATGGAAATGGTGAAGCAATGGGGATTGTTCAAAATCGTAAAGTAACAATTTACTCTTTTGAAGAAGTTCCAGAAACCATCGCTTATGAAGAAGGGGAAGGCGATCGAACCTTAGCCTACTGGCGTGAAGAACATGAAGCATTTTTCAGACGTGCATACGCTGAAATGGATTGGGAGTTTAGCCCATCAATGGAGATTGTGTGTGAACAATTTGAATTGGTTTATGCGGCTTAAAATAAATAGATAACTTTTAGGAGGAACGAGACGTGAATTTAAAGCAAATGGTTGGAGAAAAAGCAGCTGAATACATCAAAGAGGGTATGGTAGTTGGATTAGGAACAGGGTCTACTGCTTACTACATGGTGGAAGCTTTAGGACGTAGAGTGAATGAAGGTTTGAATATTATTGGTGTAACGACGTCAACAAGAACGAAGGAACAGGCTGAAGGCTTAGGTATTCCACTGAAAAGTGTAGACGAAGTAGATGTGATTGACATTACAATTGATGGAGCAGATGAAATCAGTCGTGACTTTCAAGGCATTAAAGGCGGCGGCGGTGCACTGTTATTTGAAAAAATCGTAGCAGATTATTCTAAAAAAGTGATTTGGATTGTAGACGAAAGCAAAATGGTTGATGAATTAGGCGCGTTCCCCTTGCCAATCGAAGTCATGCCTTATGGAAGTCTTCAATTATTTAAAATTTTTGAGGCAAAAGGCTATCAACCAGAATTTCGCTTAGATGAAGCTGGTGAAAAATATGTAACAGATGGCGGTCACTTATTGATTGATTTAAACATGAAAGAAATCAAGGAGCCACATGCCTTAGCAACATGGTTAGATGGCTTAACAGGCGTGGTAGAGCATGGCTTGTTTTTAGATCGTGTGAATACTGTCATTGTGGGTTATGAGAATGGTCCAGTTGTGAAAGAAGTGCGTTAATTCAACTAGTTAAAAGAGATTGACAAAAACGATTCATTAGTCGTTTTTGTCAATCTCTTTTTTGAATCCACTTTTTATTAAATCTTGTGAAAAAAAACACAAAAAAGATTGTAATTTCAAAAAAATCAAGTAAAATAAGAAAGTATTAGAACTTATAAATGATAAAATACGATTCAATTAATTAATCAGTAGGAGTGAAATGAAACGATGTACACACCAGATGAAATTCTAGACATTACCATCCAAATGGGCAAAAAGAAAATTGCCAAACCATTATCAAGTAAGCTATTACTTGGATTTGTAGGAGGGGCGATGATTTCGTTAGGCTATTTAGCTTATATTCGGGTTGCCTCTTCAATGATTGAAGAATGGGGCAGTTTTGCAAGCTTTATTGGCGCTTGTGTTTTCCCAATCGGTTTGATTGTGATTCTTTTAGGTGGAGGCGAGTTGATTACAGGAAATATGATGGCTGTTTCGGCTGCTTGGTTGGATAAAAAGGTAACAATGAAAGAATTGCTTATCAATTGGTTGACGATTACAGTAGCTAACATTGTTGGAGCACTTTTCGTAGCGTACTTTTTTGGTCATATCGTAGGCTTAACAAGTTCAGGTGCTTTTTTACATGAAACAGTCACTTTAGCTCAAGGGAAAGTTGCGGCTAGTCCGCTGCAAGCCTTTATTTCAGGAATCGGCTGTAATTGGTTTGTAGGATTAGCTTTATGGTTATGTTACGGTGCTAAAGATGCATCAGGTAAGATGTTAGGGATTTGGTTTCCTGTCATGACCTTTGTTGCGATTGGGTTTCAACATAGTGTGGCTAATTTGTTCGTGATTCCAGCTGCGATCTTTGAAGGTGGTGCAACTTGGAGTCAACTGATTCAAAATTTTGTTCCAGTTTATTTAGGCAATATTGTTGGTGGATCTGTATTTGTCTCAGCGTTATACTACAAAGCCTTAAAACATTAATAAAAAAACGAATTCCATTATTGGAATTCGTTTTTTTTTATTTATCTGGATTTGCAAAAAAGAAACGGATAATTGATACAAATATAAAGAAAAAGCCGCCAATTAAAATTAAATCCATAATGACATGAATGTAGATCATCAAGCCACCGCTTTTTACTGCATTTTCAAGAAAAGGCATTGTTAAGTAACAAATAAAATAAATAATACTAATCAACCAAGCGCTATAAACGATTTTTTTTAACATAAAATGAATCGTTCCCTTCATTCAAAATGATAGAGTATTTGTTGGAAAAGGACTCTTTACGTATCATAGCAAATCTCTTTTCGTTCTACAAATAAAATTTTCGCATATTCTAGTATTTAGGTGTACAATAGTTGTATCAACAAGAGGAAAGTAGGGATTTTAATGAAATTAGTTTTTGTACGTCACGGACTTAGTGATTGGAATGCCTTGAATCAATTTACCGGTTGGGTGGATGTTGATTTAAGTGAAGCAGGATTAGCAGAAGCAACGGAAGCAGGTCGTAAAATCAAAGAAGCAGGCCTTGAATTTGATGTTGCCTTTACTTCTGTCTTAAAAAGAGCCATTAAAACCTGTCACATCGTGTTAGAAGAATCTGACCAATTATGGGTTCCAGAAGTAAAATCTTGGCGCTTAAATGAACGTCATTATGGAGCGTTACAGGGCTTAAATAAAAAAGAAACAGCTGAAAAATATGGTGCAGACCAAGTTCAATTATGGCGTCGTTCGTATGATACCTTGCCACCATTATTGGCACCAACGGATCCAGGATCTGCAACAAATGACCGTCGCTATGCAAACTTACAAAAAAGTCGTATTCCAATGGGTGAAAATTTGAAAGTAACGCTAGAACGCGTTATTCCTTTCTGGGAAGATCAAATCGCTCCAGCTATCTTGGATCACAAAACTGTTTTAGTAGCAGCACATGGCAATTCATTACGTGCCTTAGCAAAATACATTGAGGGCATTTCAGATGACGATATTATGGCATTGGAAATTCCAACAGGTCAACCGTTAGTTTATGAATTAAATGAAGATTTATCGGTTAGTAAAAAATATTATTTATAAGGGAATAGATTGGAACAGTCTTGATAAAAATCAAGACTGTTCTTTTTTTATTAAAAATAAATGAAAAAAAGATGAGATTTTATGCTATAATGGCAGATACAATTGGGGGGATACATAAATATGAGAAAGCAAGAATGGTTAGAGGCAATAAAGGTCATTTATCCAGTAACAATTGGTTTTGTACCATTGGGAATGGCTTGTGGAATGGTGTTGTATGATGCTGGATTCAGCCCGTTAAGTATTTTATTAATGAGCTTGCTTGTATATGCAGGAGCTTCGCAATTTATGGTGGCTTCGATGCTTGTAATGGGGGCAACGGTGCCGGCGATGATTATGATGACGTTTTTTTTGAATTTAAGACATGTTCTAATGAGTTCAAGTATGTCAACGCATTTTAAAAATAGTTCGATTCCAATGATTTTCTTGTACACACACTCCTTAGCAGATGAGAGCTATGCAGTGAATTACAATCAATTTCATAATCATGAATGGAGTGAAACGAAAGCTTTGAAAACAGGGCTTATTCCGTATGTAGTTTGGGGAATAAGTACTTTTGTAGGAGGAATTATTGGCAGTAATTTAAGCATTAATACAACGATTATGAACTATGTGCTGATTGCGATGTTTATTTGCTTATTAGTGATGCAGTTTGTTTCCCCATTATTTTTAGTGGTAGGGATTGTTGCAGGCTTTTTTTCTGTGGTGTTAATGATTTTATTGAAGCATAATATTGCCTTAGTTATTGCGGCTATTCTAGCGTCTTTTGTGGGATTTTTCATAGATCAGTATTTGACTTCAAAAAAAGGAGCGGTGTCTGATGAGTCGTGAACAGCTTTATTTAATTTTGGGAATGGCAGTAGTAACCTATTTACCAAGAATGTTGCCGATGTTGCTATTAAGCAATCGGGAAATTCCACCTAAGTTTGTAAAATGGATGTCCTTTATTCCAGTTTCTATTTTTTCTGCGCTAATTTGTTCAGATATCTTTTTCTGGCAAGGAGCGTTTTCGATAAATCCGGTTATGAATTTAAAATTATTACCTGCCGTACTTGTTTTGTTTGTCGCTTATTGGACTAAAAATATTATGTGGTCGATTCTTTTTGGCGTTGCAGGGATTTCTTTAATGGTTTCTCTTTTTTAATCAATAAAAAGACAGCTCTTTTTTGAGAGGGCTGTCTTCTTGTCTATGCTTTGATGGCTTTTGCAATTTCCTCGGCTAAAACGTCATAGCCGACCTCGCTAAAGTGAAAACCGTCCTCTTGAAGGCAATCTAAATAATTAGGTCGGTCCAGCATAGCCAATTGCAATTCAGCTAGCTTTGTTTGGTATTGAGTTGCCAATTCACGGACGATATTTCCATAATGGATTAAGCGACTATTTGGGCGTTCTGCTTGTTGGAGTGCCTGATTGCTTAAAGCAGGTGTGATTAAAATTACTTTTGACGCTCCAATGGTTTCAATCATCTTAGTTAGATGGAGTCGATACTCGTCAATTTGCACCAGTAGACCAGTGGATGCGTCGTTTGAACCAAAGAATACAGTAACTAAATCTGGTTGTTTGCTTAAAACGTGTTTTTCTAAGCGAGCAATGCCATCGACTGTCGTGTCTCCAGGGATTCCGACATTTAGAATTGTTTCTTCTGGAAAATAGGTAGCTAATTTTTTAGTTAAAATGGGAGAAACAAAATCATTGGCATAGCCAGCCGTAATACTGTCTCCAAATAAAATAAGTTTACGCATAAAGGATCTCCTCTCTCTGATTTTTATTATAGAGGAGTTTAAAAAAATCTGCTAGTTTATTTGAAGGCAATTAAAGGGAATTTTAAAAGGAAATAATGATATAATAAGTAAGAAGGAATCAACTATTGGAGGAATCAGGATCATGAATCAAGAAACAAAGCGTTTAACAAAAACTTGTGGGGAGTCAAGAGTTGTTCAAACTCATCGTGTTTTTCCCTATGATTTAAATCAACATAAGACCTTATTTGGTGGAAAATTAATGAGTCTGATTGATGACACAGCATCTATTTCGGCTACTCGTCATAGCAGAGCCGTTTGTGTAACAGCGTCAACCGATTCGCTTGATTTTTTACATCCTATTTTTGAGGATCATTCTGTTTGTGTTGAAACCTATGTTACAGGAGTAGGTAAACGGTCGATGGAGATTTTTGCAAAAGTGATGGGAGAAGAGTTGTTAACTGGAAAGCGTTATTTAGCGGCAACAAGCTTTATGACTTTTGTGGCTGTTCCAACAGCTGAGCATCCAACGATTGTTGTGCCACTGATTGAGGCTTCTACAAAAGAAGAAAAAATGGTCTGTAGTGGATATGAAGAGCGTCGTCAAAAAAGAATCGCAAACCATCAATTTAATGAAGCGTTTGCGGATAGTATGACAACCAACACACCATGGTCAGCTACTTGATAAAAAAGGGGAGGGGCTTTTTTGCTTAGAAAATGCACAGAAAAAGATAAAAAGCGGTTATTAGACTACTTAGAAAAAGAACCAGCGCTAAATTTGTTTACAATAGGGGATATTGAGATGTATGGCTTTGAATCGTCGAGTCAAGACGTTTGGTGTTATGAAAATGGGGCGTTGGAAATTGAAGGCGTTCTATTACGGTATAAAAAGAATCTCATCCCTACCCATAGTATTGATTTTTCTGGCATCGAGGAATTTATTTCTTTGATTCGAACCATTGATTTTACTTATTTATCAGGAAAACAAGCGATTTTAAAAGACTATCAAGAGGCTTTTCCATCATTGATTGCCACAAGTACTTATTTTGCTGAATGTCAGAAGTTAGCGGAAAAAGTGGATACGACAAGAGTGGAGGATTTAGAAGTTGAAGGTATTTCCGAGTATTTTCAATTGATGCGTACTTGCTTTAATAAGTGTGAGCTTGTTGCAGAAGAAGTAGTGGAGAAAATTAAATCAGGAAAAGCAGTGATGAAAATTGTTAAAAATCAAGCTGGTAAAATTGTAGCGGGTGGAGAGGTCTCGGTTGAAAGCCAGACTTCTGGAATGATTATTGGCGTAGGGACGTTACCTGAAGAGCGTGGTCATGGTTTTGCCTCAGCGGTGGTGTCAGAGTTAGTTAACCATTGCCATGAGCAAGGAAAATCGGCTTGTTTGTTTTATCATAATCCAATAGCGGGGAAAATCTATAAACGATTAGGATTTCAAGATTTAGATCAATGGATGATGTTGAAGAAAAAGTAGAGAGTAGGCGCATCGATGATGAATAAAAAAGTGAAAAAGATTATTTTAGGTGGTGGAACACCGCCGCCAAGTAAGGAAATCATTGATTATGCGACAGAAGGTTTATCCTCAGGGGCGCGAATTTTATATTTAACGGTTCGAGTAGGTGGAGCGGTAAAATATCAGGAACAATGCCGTCAGCTATTTTATGAAGCCGGCTTTACTCATTTTGAAACGATTTGTGGAGATGATGTGGAAAAAGAGATTCTCATAAAAGCTATCCAGTCAGCAGAGTTGATTTTGATTGGCTCTGGGAATACTTTGAAATATCACCGGATTTACAGCAAAGGCGAAGTGAAAAAAGTGTTAATTGAAGCCTATTACTCAGGCGTTCCTTTAGTAGGATTTTCAGCGGGAAGCTTGATTATGCCAGAAACAATGTTGGTTTCCTATAAGGATAACCTGTTTGGAATCCGTGTAAAAAAAGGATTGGGACTAGTAACGGATTGCGTCATTAGTGCGCATTATTCAAAATGGCGGGAACACCGAATGTTACGAGCAGGACTAAAAAAAGCCAAGGTGCCAATTGGCTATGGTATCAATGATGACAGTTATCTCGTTTTTGAAAACAATCGTCCCCGTTTTTTTGGGACGATTTATATCGAACGAAACCATCAAATAAAAAAAAGCCTCGTCTAACGAAAACGTTAGGCGAGACTCTTTAGCTTAATGAATTTTTACTAAAGTACGACCAGTCATTTCACCGGATAAAATTTTGTTAAAGGCAGTAGGCAATTCGTTCAAGGTAATTTCATTGTCAATCATCATTTCTAAATGATCGGGTTTCATAGTAGTTGCAAGGCGATTCCAAAGGCTTTTTCTTAACGCCATAGGACAACTTACTGAATCAATTCCTGTTAAGTGAATCCCTCTTAGAATAAATGGAAGAACGGTTGAATCAAAGTGAAGGCCTCCAGTATTACCGCTTAAAGCGAGTGTCCCACCGTAGCTTAATTGGGCTAACCATTGAGTAAGTCCATGACCACCAACAGGATCGATGATTCCTTGCCAAAGTTGTTTTTCTAACGGTTTGATTTTTTCCAATTGAAGTTCAGCAGGTGTTGTAACGGTTGTTGCTCCAATGTTGTGTAAATAGTCTGTCGAAGCAGTAGCTTTTCGAGAGGCAGCAGTGATTTGTTGATAGCCTAGTTTGTTTAGCATCGCAATAGCCATACTTCCAACGCCTCCTGTAGCGCCAGTCACAAGAATCGAATCAGTTACTGCCAATGGATTTTGCTCCAACGCGTGAATGGATAACGCAGCCGTAAAGCCAGCTGTTCCAATAATCATCGCCTCTTTTAACGTTAAGCCCGTTGGTAATGGGACAATCCATTTACTAGGGACGCAGGCATACTCGCTAAATCCACCAAAATGAGCAGTTCCTAGCTGATAGCCAGTGACCAATACTTTGTCTCCAATGTTAAAATTGGCATCTGTAGAAGAAACAATTTCACCGCTTAAATCGATTCCAGGTATCATCGGGTAGATCCGAACGACCCCACCGCCTTTTTTTGTGGCTAAGGCGTCTTTATAGTTTACGCTAGAATAATGAACTTTAATAAGGCACTCTCCTGTAGGTAAATCGCTTAAAGTAAGTTCTTCAATTGCTGTTTGGATGGTCTCCGATTCATTTTTTGCCAGCAAAGCTTTAAAGTTAGTCAAATGTATCACGCTCCTAATCATTGTTTATACTCTCTTTACTATAAAGGGAAATGATAGAAAATGCGAGGATAAAAAGAAAGGAAGAGATAGATGATACACTTTCAATCAATTGAAAAAAAGAAGCGAGACCCTTATTTTGACCTGTTGTTGATTGGAGATGAGGGGGTTACTGAAGTTGAAAAGTACCTTGACAAGGGAGAGCTATTGTTAGTGTTAATGGATCAGTTTGCGATAGGTGTGATGTTATTTATTCCAGTTGATCAAACAACAATTGAATTGAAAAACTTTGGTCTTTTACCTGAATGGCAAAGGAAAGGTTTTGGTGGACAGGCATTAATGCTAGCGATAGCTTATTATCGTGAACGCTATCAAAAAATGGAAGTAGGGACAGGGAACTCTAGCTTAGACAATTTAGCATTTTATCAAAAATGTGGATTTCGGATGGTAGCAATTAAATCAAATTTTTTTAGCAACTATGCAGAACCCATTTACGAAAACGGCATTCGGTGTTTGGATTTGGTTGTTTTTGAAAAAACGATTGAGAACAACTAAAAATTGAATAGTTGGATGATGTATAAAATTCCCAATACAATTTTCTTTTTTGTTATTTTTTTTAAGATCGCTTCGCAAACTGCTGGTAATCAATTTCTCTAGCTAGACACCAATCACGAACAGATCCACTAATAATAAGATCGGTTTCTTGCAATTCAGGAATTGTCTTTTTACCAAGGAGCGTCATCATGAGTTTTAGTTCTTCTTGCCAATTTTCAATCGTTTGAATGGTTGAATCAACGCCATCGTTTAAAATAGAATGTAGGAAGAATCCTGATGCACCAACTGCTTTGGCACCTAAAGAAAGAGATTTAATAATGTCGAAGGAATTTCGTACGCCACCAGAAGCAAGTAGATTCATTTTCGTTAAGAAAGATTGAGCTTCCAATAAGGAAATAATTGTTGATTGTCCCCAATTTTCTAAGAAATCAAGAGAATGAGAAGCACGACGAACATTTTCAATTGCAGCAAAATTAGTACCGCCTCGTCCACTTAGATCAACGGTTTCTACACCAATTTCATTTAACAACGAAAGGGTATTGCGGCTCATTCCAAAGCCAACTTCTTTGACAATCACAGGCACATCCACTTGTTTCACGACGGCCTCGATTGAGGTTAGCCAATGATGGAAATCACGATCGCCTTCAGGCATAATCAGCTCTTGAGGGGCATTTACGTGTAATTGAATCGCATTTGCTTGAAGCATGTCAATGGCGCGAAGTGCATTTTCAACCGAATGATCTGCACCAAGGTTTGCAAAAATAAGACCAGCTGGATTGTATTGGCGCAACACCTTGAAGGAACTAGTGACGTTAGGGTCTTTTAAAGCAGCGCTTTGTGAGCCAGAAGCAATCGCAACACCAGTAGCTGCCGCTACTTGAGCAAGCTGGGCATTAATTTTTTCTGTTTTTTCACTTCCGCCAGTCATTGCATTGATATAAAAAGGAGAGGACATATGAAAATCTAAAAAGGAAGTACGAATATCCACATCATTAACAGACATTTCAGGAAAAGATTGATGGACAAAGGCTAGTGAATCATAGTCTGATTGTTTTGGTTTGTTGAAAAATTTTTCAGCAATTTCAACATGTTCATTTTTACGATTTAATTGGGACACTGTACATTCCTCCTAGCTGAATTTATTTTTTTGAGGTGCCATTTTTTTCTGTAAAAACATGGAGAGGTAGCGTCGTGATTCCTACTTCTTCCCAAGCTGTCACTAATGGAAGCAAGCCTTCTTTTTGTTGGAAAACGACAATTCCGCAATCTCCTCCGCCTGCACCAGATGATTTTGCAGCGCCATTAAAGGTTTCTGCTAGATCACAAAGTTTTTTCAAGGCGGGTGTTTCAATTATGACGTTCGTTTTGGCGCTCATTGAAAGCAGTAATTGACGATTTACCCGAATTTGTTTTTGAATGATTTCGATATCGCCATTTTGAAAAGCTTCGATAATAGCATTAACGCAGTTTGTGCTGTTTTTTAAAAAGGTTTCGTAGGCAGTCACATCAAGTTTACGTTGATCATTCACCTTATCAACAAGATTTGAAGTTGACGCAGGTGAACCTGTCCAGCCAATGATGAGACGCAAGTCACGTGGAGGCGTTAAAGGCAAAATGGATAAAGAGGGCCAGTCTAATTTTAAAAGTTCGCTTAGACTTAATTCTTTTTCTTTTGCTAAGACCCAATCACGATCAAAGGTTTTAAAGGCAATCCAACCGCCATAGACGCTTGCAGCAATATCTCCACAAGAACCGTTCCCTTGTACAAATAAATGAGCTAAAGCAGCGATTTTAAAGATTTGTTCTTTTGATAAGTTCAATTCATAATATTTCGAAAGTGCTTTAACAGTTGCCACGGTTACGGCGCCACTTGAGCCTAAACCGTATTTCTTCCCATTTGAATTGTCTAATTCACTTGTGACAGTCAGCTCATAAAAAGATAATTCTTTGCCTTGCTCCTTTGCAAAACGTTCAGTTAAATTCATCGCTTCTAAAATATAATGAAAAGGATTCTCGCGTTTGTCTAATACGAGTTCTCCATTTTGTCTTGTCCAAAGAATAGGGAGTTCGCCATATTGAAAAGAGCGAATGCTTCCATAATTTTCTGCGTGAGTTAAACGAACCGTAATAAATTGGTCAACGGCGACAATAATTGCAGGATGTCCTGCTTCTACGACGGCGTATTCTCCAGCAATATACAACTTGCCGGGGGCTGAAGCTTCAATCATAAAATTAAACTTCCCTTCAAATTAAATAAAATCTAGATTTAGAGTAAACGAATACCAGGACCAACGCCTGCTGAAATTAATTGTTCTTCTTTAAATAGTTGACTAAAACGAGCTTTGACTAATGATAGCTCAGATTTTTTACATAGCACTTTTACATTTGGACCAGCATCCATTGTAAAATAACACTGAAGTCCTGCATGACGTAGCTCACGAACGAGTTGCATGGCTTTGATGCTATCTGATTCCCAATAAGAAAAGGGAGGGTTAGCGCCAAGCATGGTGCCGTGCATTTTCAAACCATTTCGTTCTGTAATTTCGCCAACTTTTTGGAAATCATGTTCTTGAATGGCTTGTTTCATTTCTGCTAAATCAAGTGGCGTTGTTTCAAGCCAGCCTGGATAGAAAGGGGATGTCTCAACCGTGCGTTTCATACCAACACGGCTTGATACGGCTTTTTCATGTTTGTTGACGACAACGATTAGCATAGCAAGATCCCAATTGGCATCATCAACGGGAACAGCATAGGACGTTTCATCGCTATCTCCCATTTGCCATTCTACAAAGCCGCCAAAAATACTTCGTGAAGCAGAACCTGACCCCCTTCTAGCTAAGCGAGATAGTTCAGTTGGCGTTAAGTTTAAATCACAAGCTTGACTGCTAGCACCAGCTAAAGCGGCTAAGCCTGAAGCAGATGAAGCCAAACCTGCTGCTGTTGGAACATGGTTGGTACTATGGATGATTGCAGACGTTGAAATGGCTGCTTTTTCACGAACTAAATCTAAAAAACGGCTGACTTTTTGAGTTGCCAGTTCATCTTGAAGCTGTTCGTTTAAGTAAAATTGATCGTTTTTAAGTGTTGAATCAAAGGTAACTTTTGTATCTGTGTAAAAGGCATCTAACGTTAGAGAAAGACTGCTATTCATTGGTAAAATTAGAGCATCGTCTTTTTTTCCCCAATATTTAATTAAGGCAATATTGGTATGTGCGATCGCGCGACCACTATTTTTCAATTTGATTTGCTCCCATCTGATAAATCCACGTATTTTTAGCACCGTTTTGCTTTAATTTTAGTGCAATCCAGTCAGCATCAGTTTGTGTTTCTGCTAAGGCAATCATGCAACCGCCTAAACCACCACCGGTTAATTTTGCACCAAATGCGCCATTCTCAATTGCCGTATCCACCAGTAAATCTAAGGTTGAATTGCTAACACCTAACTGTTGAAGTAAATGATGTGCTTGGTTCATACTTTCGCCAAGCGTTTCTTTATCATTGCTGCTTAATGCTAGTTTTGCTTGTTTTGAAAGAGTTCCTAGTTGGGTGATTTTTTGTTGAGTAGCTGCTTGATGGGTGATAAATTGCTCTTCAATTAGTTGAATCGCTTTTTTTGTTTGTCCCGTAATGCCAGTATCTGCAACAATCAAGCAGCCATTAAGATTTAAATCAAAGGCTTCAAAAGCTTGGTTTTTCACATAATAAAGGGGTGTAGTCCCACTCGTCATGGCAGCATCTAAGCCACTGGGATTGCCATGAGCGATCGTTTCAGCAACATCAATTAGATGCATTAATTGTTCTCTTTCAAGAGGCTGATTGAAATAATCATACAAAGCTCTGATTGTCGCAACGGCAACGGCAGCACTTGACCCCATGCCACGTTCCGGTGGAACCATACTTGTAATTGTAATTGAAAAATCAACAGCAGATTTCTTTAAAACGGCAAGTGTTTCAGAAATGGCTGTTAATAAACTGTTGAGTCGTAATGGAGCCTCTTGTAATAAGCCACGATAAAAGGTGCAGTCAAGAGTTGCAGGTCCAATTTTTTGTTCAATTGTTGTTTGGATGGAAACTGCTGGAAAAGGAATTGCAATCGCTGGCTCTCCGTAAACGACAGCGTGTTCTCCCATTAAGATAATTTTTCCATTAGCTGTCCCGAATCCCTTTTTTGGCTCTTGATTCATTGCAAGAACTCCTATCCTATATAATCAATCTTATTTTCTACATTAATATAGTAGAAACAGGCAAAACGTATTAAAAAGCATACCGCCAAAAATTTTAACATAGAATAACTGATTTTACTATTATATCTCAATATTTAAGGAAATTTTAATGCTTAGGATAAATCTAGTGAACCAGTCTATTTTATCGAATAAATGGCAAATAGTAAATTGAATGACTTAAATTTTAGAAATTCTTCGTGAAACTAAGAAAAACTTAACAGGAACTCAAGGTTAAACTTAAGAAATAAAAGAAATCAAAAAAACTTGTGGGAAAACTATATAAATGACTGCTTTTTTGGTACAATAATCAAGAAGTTAACCCTAGGAGGATCCAATTGTTATGAAGGAATCAGCGACATATCATATAATTGAGCGGGATGAATGGCAAGAATTTTATCAAAATAGTGTCGCTCCTTTGACGAAAATAGAATTAGAACAGCTAAAAGGATTAAATGATCGAATATCTTTGACGGATGTTGAAGAAGTGTATATCCCTATCGCTCATTTAGTTGATATTTATTTAAAGCAATATGAAGATCTACAAGAAAATAAACTGCGTTTCTTAAAGAAAAATGTAGAGAAAAAGCCGTTCATTATTGGCATTGCAGGAAGTGTAGCAGTAGGAAAGAGCACGACAGCACGTCTCTTACAGATGATTTTATCGCGTGTTTATAAAACCAAGCGTGTTGAATTGATTACGACGGATGGCTTTTTATACCCTAATCATGAGCTAGAAAAACGTGGCATTATGGATAAAAAGGGATTTCCTGAAAGTTATGATATGAATCGCTTGATTAACTTTTTAGGAGACGTGAAAAATGGCGTTCCTCATGTTGGGGCACCACTTTATTCACATGAGATCTACGACATTATTCCAGAGGAATTTGAATATATTGACCAACCCGATATTTTGATTGTAGAAGGCATCAACGTGTTACAATTGCCTCAAAATCAACAAATTTACGTCAGCGACTTTTTTGATTTTTCCATTTTTGTGGATGCGGAGCCAGATTTAATTGAACAGTGGTATTTAGAACGGTTTGGCTTATTGCTTAAAACAGCCTTTAAAGACCCGACAAACTACTATTACTCCTATGCCATAGGAAATCAGGAAGAAGCCTTTACAATGGCGCGAGACGTCTGGAAACGAGTGAATTTAACGAATCTAGAAGAATACATTATGCCCACGCGAAATCGAGCCGATTTGATTATTCATAAAACCACCAATCACAAAATCGACCAACTGTATTTAAGAAAATATTAGAAATTGCTTCAAAAAGCGTGAGAAATGTTGACCAAAGGCAAAAGAATCGCTACAATATACGAATAACCAAGACTTGTTTGACAAGTCAAAAAAATAAGATGGGGTGAGCGCAAGTGGCCAAAGCTACTGATATGACAACGATTGAAAAAATTATTGTGCTTGACTTTGGAAGTCAATACAACCAATTAATTACTAGACGCATCCGTGAATTCGGTGTCTATTCTGAATTACTTTCTCATAAAATCACTGCGGAAGAAATCAAAACGATGAACGTTAAAGGGATTATCTTCTCAGGAGGACCAAACAGTGTTTATGATGAGGGTGCATTTAAAATTGACCCAGCTATCTTTGACTTAGGAATTCCAATTTTAGGAATTTGTTACGGAATGCAATTGATGACGGATGTATTAGGTGGAAAAGTTGAAGCAGCCAATAACCGTGAATACGGAAAAGCTGAAATCGTGATTGAAGACGCCACTGCTCCATTATTTAAAGGATTAGCAAAAGAAGAAACGGTTTGGATGAGTCATGGTGATTTAGTAACTAAAGTCCCAGAAGGCTTTACTATTTCAGCAACAAGTGCTCATTGTCCAATTGCTTCAATGTATGACAGCAAACGTAACTTCCATGCAGTTCAATTCCATCCAGAAGTACGCCACTCCGTTAACGGAAACGAAATCTTAAAACATTTTACATTTGATATTTGTGAGTGTGCAGGAGATTGGAGTATTTCAAACTTTATCGAGCTTGAAATTGCAAAAATTCGCGAAACAGTAGGCGACAAAAAAGTTCTACTTGGTTTATCAGGCGGAGTAGATTCAAGTGTTGTTGGTGTTCTTTTACAAAAAGCAATCGGGGATCAATTAACCTGTATCTTTGTTGACCACGGCTTATTACGTAAAAATGAAGGCGATCAAGTAATGGGAAGCCTTGAAGGTAAATTTGGTTTGAACATTATTCGTGTTGATGCAAAAGAACGCTTTATGGAAAAATTAGCTGGCGTAAGCGATCCAGAACAAAAACGTAAAATTATTGGAAATGAATTTGTTTATGTTTTTGATGATGAAGCAACTAAATTAGACGGAATTGATTTCTTGGCACAAGGAACACTTTATACAGATGTAGTTGAAAGTGGAACCGACACTGCCCAAACAATCAAATCACACCACAATGTTGGTGGACTTCCAGAAGATATGCAATTTAAATTAATCGAACCTTTAAATACTCTATTTAAAGATGAAGTTCGTGAATTAGGAATCGAGTTGGGCATGCCTGAAAGTTTAGTATGGCGTCAACCATTCCCAGGTCCAGGTCTAGGAATTCGAGTTCTTGGCGAAATTACTGAAGAAAAATTAGAAATCGTTCGCGAAAGTGATATGATTTTACGCGATGAGATTGCTAATGCAGGTCTTGACCGTGACATCTGGCAATATTTCACCGTTCTACCTGGCATCCGTAGTGTTGGTGTTATGGGAGACGGCCGTACGTATGACTACACTGTTGGAATCCGTGCGGTAACTTCAATCGATGGAATGACAGCTGACTTTGCACGTATCCCTTGGGATGTTTTGCAAAAAATCTCTGTTCGTATTGTTAATGAAGTAAGTCATGTAAATCGTATTGTGTATGATATTACGAGTAAGCCACCTGCAACTGTGGAGTGGGAATAAAATAAATTAAATCGTAAATCCTTAGTTAGTAAGGATTTACGATTTTTTTTTTGAAATATTGTAAAATAACTATCTAACTATGATAAAATAGAATTAAATTAAAATCGTTATTTTAATTATCTAGAATAATTCAATAAAATAAGGAGCTACATATGACAAAAATAGCCACAAATGAAGCAGTCGTTTCCAGTCTATCAAAAGAAATGGTTCAAGCGACTCAAGAAGTGAACTTTTCATTAAAAAAATCAATTTCATATTCAAACAGTCAAGCAGCGACGACGTTAAAATCCTGTTTGTCAGATATAAAAGAAGCAACTCAGGAGTTTCAAACAGGCGTTGATACCGACGTTAAAAATCTCAAAAAAATTCATGAAGCTATTAAGAAAACCGATCAAGAATGGGGGGTCAACTAACCATGAATCAACCAAGTAGCCGTCAGCTGAATGAAGAATATTTAGACTCTGAAAGTGAATTACGTCAGTTAAAGAAAACGAATCAAGCCATTGAAACAGCTTACTCTACTTTCCAACATATGCAAAATAAAGAAAAAGAATTATGGGGAAAGCTTCATCAATTAAGTAGAGGAACAGAAGCAGAACGTTCGATTAGCAGAGAATGCGACCAGTTAGAGGAAGAACAACAATTCTTCAACCGTAAATTAGTAAGTGGGGAAGAAGCTTTAGAACAGCTTATCCGCAAAAAAACTGCTCAACGAAATCAACTAGAAGAAGATTTTCTAAAAGCAAGTAAGGTGGAAAATGAATGCCAAGAATCGACTACCAAGAATTAAAAGGGCTGTCCGATGAACTAACCAGTCTTAGACAGTCGATTGTTTCTTACCTAAAAGAATACAATCGTGCCAATGACCATTTTGTAGAAGAAAATGAATTACAAGGTCAAGCGTGGTCTTCTGCTAAAAGTTATCATAGAAACTATAAAACGATTTCAGATAGTATTTTTAACGCGATGTACGACCTCGATGATTCATTTAAAGCTTATCTTGCCACTTTTAAAAGTCTAGTGGGAGAAGCTGAAAATAGGCTAGATACAGATAAGTTACAGGATTTACAAAATCAATTAAGACAGCTTCAAACACAAAAATTAGACTTTATGGAAGAAATGGCGAAAGTCTTTAAAGATGTGCCTATTTTGAAAGAGTTTTTCGGACAACAGAGTATGTACGGAAAAATGAAAGAAATTGAATTGTTAAAACGATACGAACAATTTGAGAAGCAAACCCAAGGGAATTTTGATAACGTTCATGAAACCCTCAGGGCAATTCTACAAGGGTTAGCCTACTTAGGAGATAGCAAGAATTTTGAAAGTGGGGCGAATGGGTATCATGCTTTAAATCTGAATTCGTTAGAGTGGTATCAAACGTTAGAAAAATACAATAGCGAAAACAAAGAAGATCACTATGAAATCAAAGAAATCAAAACGAAATATGGAACATTTTATCAAATTTTAAAAAATGGAAAAGTTCAAAAAGAAGCCACAGAAGCCTTACAGAAATCAAAACTAATGGAATCGGTAGACGTGATGGCACAACTGACACCAGATATTTTGAAGATACTGATGGGGATTGATGATGTTGAGGTCTTAATGGACGATGGTTCCACAAAAGTTCAGAAAGCTGGAGCAAGCTTTTGGCTATTATTAAGCGTCTTGCCACCTGATAAAATAAAAGATATCATAAGGAGTGCGAAGCTAGCTAAAAAAGCAGGAAAAGGATTAGATGGCATTCATTTAACGGAAAAAGAGTGGAAAAATTTTAAGGCGTTGGATAAAACTGGGGATACAATTAAAGCTTTCAAATGGGAAGGGAAAAGTATTAAAGCAATAGCTAATAATTTAACTCCTAACGAATTAATTCAGCAGTTGGAAAAAAAAGGATGGCAAAAATCAATTGAACAAGGTGGTTCAAAAAGTGGTGTAGCTACAATTTTTATCAATCCAAGTACTGGGGAAAAAATAAGAATTCATGCAAATCCAGGATATGGTATTCCTTATTTTAGAGTTCAAAATTCGGGAGGAAATTATGTAGATGCTTCTGGGGTTTTTCCGAGCAATGCAACTAGGCAGGAAGTTAGAAAATTGACCCATTTTTATTTTAAAAATTTAAATTAGAGGAGAATGATTGTGAATAAAAACGATATTATTGAAGCAAAATTATCTGAATTTGATTTCACAGATAGCATTATAACAAAAATATATTTTGAAGCGAACCTTACTGATTTAGTAATAGAAGTTGATTATTTCTGGACGGAATTGGAAAAAGGTGAAAGAATTGAATTTAAATTTTGTAATTGTCTAAACTTTAATTACGATATGCCAAAAAACTTATATGAATTGAATAATGGAGAATTAAATTGGAGCCAGTTCACTATTCAAAAAATAGAATTTGAAAATAGTGAATTTCCTAAATTGGATATATATACTTATAATTACATGAAGCCATTAGTAAGTGTTCAATTTGCTGATTTTACTTTTTCTAGAAAGGAATAAAAATAGATTTATTAATGTAAGGTTGGTCTTATGAGGATAGATAAAATAATGTGGATAAATGAGGCAATAAAGGAAGCTGAGGTTGAAGTTACTGATGATAGGTTTAAAATACTATGCTTTTCACAACCTCTTGATTTGTCTGTAGGTGATGAGTTGAAAGAACCTGTCTATTGTTTAGATGTAACAAATATTATGGTTAATAAGGAATTTAAAGAAGAGATAACAAAATTGACAGGATATTTTTCATATCTTATTTCTGGAAAATTAATTGATGTAAAAGAAAAAATAGTAAAAGTTGGTGGATTTTTATTTGAATTAGACACTGATAAAATAGATGGAGATATCATCGAAGATTCTTATATTTCTTTTGAATGTACGAGAGTAGATATCTTTTGATTGCTACACTATTTTCATTGAACATGTATTCTATAGAGTTACAAAAAGTCAGCAAGGAAAAGCTCAACATTCAGCTCTGCCTGTTCGCAGAAAAATCACCTAAAACACTGATATAATCACTTATAAACTTCAAATCGATTAGTCTGTTTATCAAGTGAGAGTACTAGCTATACATTAGTTGATGTGCAAACGTTTATGTAAAAAGATTTAATAGGTTATAAAAAGGAACAGGAATTAAAAATACTTGATAAAAAGCATCATTACCGCTTTTCATCAAGTATTTTTTTACGCTAGAATGGGAGGTGTTCCTTCGGCATTTCCTAAGACAACATCAATTTGAATTAATGCATCTTGAGGTAAATTGGATACGCCAACGGTTCTTCTTGCAGGTGTTCCTGAAGGAAAGAAGGTTGCGTATACTTCATCGACAGCATCAAGATCGGTGATGTCTTTTAAATAAAGGTTTACCTTCACAACATCCTCCATCACGTGGTCAACATGTTCAATAATTGTCTTAATATTTTCAAGGCATTGTTGCGTCTGTTCTTTTACGCCACCAGCGACGAATTTACCTGTTTTTGCATCGATAGGCAATTGAGCTGAAAGATGATTATAATGAGAAAAGGCTATCGATTGTGTCGCTAAAGCATCAATTGGTGCGTTTTTAGTATTGTTTGCTTCAAGAATAAGACCGTGTCTGTCCTCAATTGCTTGTGGCGGTGTGCCATCTCCGTGGGAGACAACTGCTTCAATTTGAATTAAAGCATTCATTGGTAAATCAGAAACAGCAACGGTTGTTCGAGCCGAAACATAAGCCACAGTTCGTGCAATAGCAGAATCTGGGAAGAAGGTTGCGTAAACTTCATTTACAGCGTCAATGTCTGAAGGGTTTTTAAGAAAAAGAGTTGTTTTAACAATATCATCAAAAGGAACATCAATACTTTCTAAAATCGTTTTAATATTCTTCAAACACTGTCTAGTTTGCTCTTTAATACCACCCACTACTAAGCGACCAGATTTTGGATCGATAGGTAACTGAGCGGAAAGATTGTTGTAATGCGAAAAAGCGACAGTTTGTGTTGAAAATTGGTCGATTGGCGCAAGAGGTGTATTATTTGTCAGCTTGATTAAGTCGCCTGCTTGTGGGGCTTTTGGAATTGTTCCTTCGCCATTTGAAACAAGAGCTTCAATTTGTACCAAAGCGTTCATCGGTAAAGCATCCACTGCAACAACTGTTTTTGAAGGGAAATAGCCTGAAAAGAAGGTTTGATAAACTTTTTCTACGGCTTCAATCTCTTTGATAGTTTTAACGAAAATAGTTAGTCGAACAATATCATTCATCACATGATCGATACTAGTTAAAATCGCTTTAATATTTTTCAAGCATTGTTCAGCTTGTTCCGTTACAGATCCAGATAGCAGCTTACCAGATAGTGGATCAATTGGCAATTGAGCGGAAAGATGATTGTAATGAGAAAAAGCGACTGTTTGTGAATAGAAAGGATTTTGTGGTGCTTGCTTCGTATTTCTTGCTAGTACGACGTTATCGTTACTCATAGTAATATTCCCCATTTCTTTTTTTTACATTCCAATATAAATTGTAAGCCTTTTCATTCTTTAGGTCAACGCTTTATTAAAATACACTTAGGAACAACCTGCTTGTAATTTATTGAAAGAACGAGTAAAAACCAATGATAAAGAACTCTAATAGTAACATACAGGTTCATTTATCATTGGTTTGGCATCATGTTTTGGTGTTGAGTAATGAATTAGTTTAAACGTGCACGAGTCACAACTTTTTGAATGAAAGCTTTTCTTTTTTTTGTGGTAGTTGTTGCAATGTTTCCCTGATGAATCCAAGTTACTTTTTTTAGGCCCATATCTTTAAATACTCTATTTTTAAGTCCTTTAATAGGATTTCCAGCAAAATAACGAATATACCATTTAGGTGCTTCTGAAGTGGTAACGAGAAGAACTTCTTGAATCGTTGTTAGCTTTCCTACTAAACGCCCTTTAGTTTCAGTATAAGCAAATCCTTTTAACATGACCTTATCGAGAAATCCTTTGTAAATTGCTGGCAGACCGTACCACCAAATAGGTGTAACAATAATGAGCTGATCTGTTTGCAATAATAGTTCTTGATACTTTTCAACAAGAGGGTCGTGTGACATCCCTTTTGAAAAGCCTGCTAAGTCCTCAAGTTCCATAACAGGATTGAAACGATCCTCAATTAAATTGATTACGGTAGCATTTGTTTCTGCTGTAATTTTTTCTACAAGTGCGTGATTAAAACTTTTTGAATAGGGATGTCCTGTGATAATCGTTGTTCGCATATTATTCCTCCTCAAGATTATTGTCAAAAATTAAGTTCACAAGATCATTTAGAGTTTTAGTTGTTTCCTCTGTTACCTCAGCGATTGCAAGGGGTCTCATTAAATCAAGTAAATCAATAATCTTTTGATAATTTGCTATTTTTACTAGTAGTTCTTCTCGTTTAGTTAACAATAAATCATTCGTTCGTTTAATGCAGTCCTCTTCATCAGGTGTATTACTAAAGGATAGCAATTCTTTTATCTCTTTAATGGAAAAACCTGAATATTTCATAACTAAAATCAGCTTTAAGCGTTGTTCATCCTCTCCATCATACACGCGGTATTTATTTTCAGTTCTTTTTGTTTCAAGCAATCCTTTTTTTTCATAATATCGAATGGAAGAAGCTGGAATTGCTAATTTATCTGAAAAAGCTTTAATTCGTTGCATCTGACGATCTCCTCCTTAAATGAATCATAACATTGAACCTTGGTTTAATGTCAAGGGGGGAACCGTGTCAGTGTTTTTGTTTATAGGAAATTGAATTAATTGGAAAGTTCTATATAATTAAAAGAGAGAATTTCAAGGAGTTGATTTTTATGATAAAAAAAGAAGAAATGCCGCTTTGTGATGTGGCAACGACTGTTCAATTAATTGGAAGCAAGTGGAAAACGCTCATTATTCGTGATTTGATTACTGGACCAAAAAGAAACTCAGAACTGCACCGATCATTGGCAGGTGTGTCTCAAAAAGTATTAACAGCAAGTCTGACTTCGATGATTGAAGATGGATTGGTGGAACGGATTGATTTTGAGAAAGTTCCTCCTCACATTGAATATCAATTAACTCCTTTAGGAGAAAGCTTGTTGCCTGTCATTGAAGCTATGCGAAAATGGGGGCAATTCTACAAAGAACAGGATTTAAGAAGATAGTTACAAATTTGTACCTACTTAACAGATCTTTAAATGTTCGCTATACTTTAGATAGTATATTCTAATAATTAGAGCAATTAAGGAGGATGTTAGTGTGATGAATGAGGCTACAAAAATAAAAGCTGTTCATACAAGTGCAGAATGGGTAAAACTTGATGATGAATCCGTTTTAAGAGTGGTGAAAAAAGACAAGTTGATGGAATTTGATGAAAATACGTATGTAAAATTAGTAGATTTGTCTTTTCAAAATGGAGTGATTGAAGTCAAAATGTTGAGCCGTTTACTACCAGATGCACCTGATTTTGCTCGTGGTTTTATTGGAATTGCATTTCGAATTAATGAAGAGGATACAGCATTTGAATCTTTTTACGTGCGACCTACTAATGGCCGAATTGCAGACCCAGTCAGAAAAAATCGTGGGGTACAATATTTTTCATATCCTACGTATACGTTTGACTATTTTAGAAATTTAGGAATAACAGAATTTGAAGGCCCAGCTGATATTGGTCTGGATGAGTGGATTTCTTTAAAAGCAGTGGTGGATGGCCCTAGAGGAGAATTCTATTTAAACGGTGAGAAAGAGCCGGTATTAGTCGTTGAAAATATGAAACATGGTGGCGGTGCTAAAGGGGCAATTGGACTTTTTGTAGATATAGGAACCGAAGCTTTTTTCAAAGATTTAACAGTGACTAAAATCAATTAAATAGATTGTTGCGATTAGGAAATTAAAACGCCATGACGTTAGCCGTTGAGTTAGTTTGTTAAAAAGAGTTTAAGTTAAAACCCCAACAAGAATCATTTTCTTGTTGGGGTTTTGACTTAAACATTTAATATATCCAATAAAATAGTTAAAAAATCTTACAGTAAAAAAATCTTTCCATCACAAGCTTCAATGGTCTCATCATCCCATAAAGAAACTTGAACTTCGCCAATATGAGCTTTTCCTAGTAAAAACATGCACATTCGACTTTGACCAATTCCACCACCAATCGTTAATGGCAAGGCATTGTTTGCTACTTGTTTATGAAAATCAAAAGCCAATCGATCTGTTGCATTCGCTTTTTCAAGTTGTTCCAAAAGAGATTGATCGTCCACTCGAATTCCCATGCTAGAAAGCTCCATTGCACATTGCAACGGTTCATGCCAAACGAACAAATCACCATTGAGAGACCAGTCGTCGTAATCAGGAGCGCGGTGATCATGAGGTTTGCCATTTTTTAATGTGTCACCAATTTGCATGACAAAGGTTGTCGGATGCGCCTTTACGTATGCATGCTCTCGCTCTTTTGAATCGAGTTCAGGATAAAGATCAGCCAATTCCTGGCTTGTAATAAACGAAATTTCTGTTTGAATTGGAACCGTAACACTTGGATACTTGGTATGCAAACGACTGGCAGTTTCTGCCATGGCATTCACAAGACTTTGTACGACTTCTTTTAAATAATCAAGGGTTCGTTGTTCTCTTGAGATAACTCGTTCCCAATCCCATTGATCTACATAAATCGAGTGTAAGTTGTCTAAGACTTCGTCGCGACGAATCGCATTCATATCTGCATATAACCCATTTCCAGTATGGAAATCGTATTGCTTTAAAGCCATACGTTTCCATTTTGCTAGCGAGTGGACCACTTCGCCATTATCATTGAGTGATGGCACATCAAATTGAACAGGGCGCTCAACCCCACTTAGATTATCATTTAGCCCAGATTGTTGATGAACAAAAAGTGGAGCTGAAACACGTTTTAACTTTAGACTACCTGTTAACGCTTCTTCAAAGCAGCGTTTGATAAATCCAATTGCGGTTTGTGTGTCGTACACATTTAAGATTGATTCGTAATTTGTTGGAATACTTGTTTTTTTGATAAGACTACACCTCTTTTTAATTATACTCTCATCATTTTACCATAAAACAAAAGGAAAGAATGCTTTTTTTGATGGATTCAAAGAAATTAAACAGCTTATCCTATAGAGATAGATACAGAACTTCATAAACAGCGTTAAATTTACTCTTTACTGAAGGAGTAGTTTCATAAAAATAAAACTCCACATAGTTCCATTTATCTGGATTGTACAAAATTTTGCTATAAAGTACTATATCAAGCAAATAGTTAATTTTTACTTTATTATGAAAAGAATTTATTCGTCAATAATTCATCTAAATTGACATTAACGGTTTTAAAATAATTTTTAGTAAGTATTATTTGTTATAATTCTTCACCTAAAGTAGCAATTTAAACATAAAAAAATAAGATACTATAAAACTACTTGACCTAGAGTCAACTCCAAGTGTTAAACTATAAAAAAAGGAGGAAGATACATGAAAATAAATGAAGTCAGTAAAAAATTTAACATCAGTATTGATACCTTAAGATATTACGAAAAAATTGACCTAATTGAACCAATCAAAAGAGAAAACGGCATTCGCAATTACCAACAAGAAGATTTGGATCATATCGATTTTATTATTTGTATGAAAGAAGCTGGTTTAACTCTTGAAGCAATTAAACATTACTTTGATTTATATCGTGAAGGAGAAGAAACCTTAGAGCAACGGGAAGAAATTCTTGCCAAGCAACAAGCAATCATCCTTGAAAAAATGACAAAACAACAAAAAACCTTAGATTATCTCGACTACAAAATAAATTTAACAAAAGATCGAATTAGTCAAAGAGATCGTCAAAAAATGGGAGTGAATTTATGAAAAAAACATTGTATTTAATGAGGCATGGGCAAACATTATTCAACGCTCGACGCAAAATCCAAGGGGCAAGCGATTCTCCTTTAACTGAAAAAGGAAAACAACAAGCAATAACCGCCGGAACTTATTTTAAAGACAACCAAATTAAACTGACTCACGCCTATTCATCAACTCAAGAACGGGCAAGTGATACGCTAGAATTAATGACTCAATTGCCTTATACTCGATTGAAAGGTCTGAAAGAATGGGATTTTGGTACATTTGAAGGAGAAAGTGAAGATTTAAATCCTCCGCTAACACCAGAAGAAGAAACGTATGGGGATTTTTTTGTTCGATTTAATGGTGAATCGGATAAAGACGTACAAAATCGGATGAATACAACATTACTTGAACTGATGGAGCAAGAGAATCACGAAAACGTCTTAGCGGTGAGTCATGGTGGCGCTTGTTTTATGTTCTTAAAAAAATGGGAAGATTTATCGAAACGTGAGGCTATTCGTTTTGATAATGGATGTATTTTAAAATTTGAATATGAAAACCAAAAGTTTACCTTTATTGAAGCAATCAATCACAACTTTTAGAAAGAAGGAGAGCATATGGACAGAACTCAACTAAGTCGGGAAAAATTTAACGAACTATTTGGCGAATTTCCAACAATTGATTCAAAAGATCCCGAGTTAATGGAGATTTTGCAAAAATTTATTTTTGGTGAAGTTTTTTACGTTGGCGATCTGGAAGATTCATTAAGAGAGCTTGTTACGGTCGTTTTACTAGCTGTCCAACAAACCTTTCCTCAATTAAAAGCGCATACAGAAGCTGCATTAAGGATAGGTGTAACACCAATTGAAATAAAAGAAGCCATTTATCAGTGTGCTCCTTTTATCGGATTTCCGAAGACATTGAATGCTGTTAATGCTATTAATGAAGTTTTTGAAGAACAAGGAATCGCTCTTCCACTACCTAGTCAAAAACAAGTGACAGAAGAGGAGCGCTTTGAAAAAGGAAAAGCAATTCAAACGCCTATTTATGGCGATGAAATTCAACAAGCCCATCAAGACTTGCCTGAAAACTTGAAAACCGTAGTGCCGAACTTTTTAACTGCATTTGGGTTTGGTGACTTTTATACGAGATCGGGGTTGTCACTACAAACAAGAGAGCTTTTAATTTTATGTATGCTGGTTGCAAACGGTCAAGAAAAACAAATTTTAGCACATGCGAAGGGAAATTTGAAAGTAGGAAACAGTAAAGAAGTCCTGCTTGCAACGATGATTCACTGTTTGCCTTATATCGGCTTTCCAAATGTCTTAAATGCCATTTCAATCATTAATAAAAGCTAAAAAGGGTTATCTTTGGAAATTACTATTCTTTTTTTGTATAATAAAAGAAAAATTGGAGGGATGCACAATGACAGAAGATAACGGTAAATTAGATCAAGTCAAAGGTGAAGTGAAAGATCGCGTAGGCGGAGCAACAGGAGACAAACAAAAGCAAGCAGAAGGCATGTTTGATAAAGCTGTTGGAAAAGTAAAAGAATTCGCTACTGAAGCAAAAGATAAAACAGAAGATTTTATCGATGATGTGAAAGAAAAATTTTAAAGCGAATCAAGTGAATAGAGGTCGTGACATAGAGGCCTTAAAAAAATAAAACGATCTTGGTGAAATTCAGAATAACTGAATCAGAAAACGGATTAGCAAAACTTAAAGTAACCAACGGAGTTGTGGATATGAAACCTTATCTTAATCCGATTCAAGAAACCCTTGATAAATACAACGATATTTTTAATGACGTGAAGAAAGATAACCTTGAAAGTGCCATTAATAAACTGGGACCTACTGTAAAAAATGGGATGATTGAGACGGGTTTAGCTGCACGAAATGGACGAATTGGGACTAAAGTAATTGTGAAAACAGAGTATAAAGTCAAACGCAATGGCCAAACAATTACTGAAAAGTTGGAAGTCACAGTAGAAACGTATGTAAATCCACTTAATGTCGCTCCGATTCCAATAAGTGACTATGAGGACGTAGTTAATTCAATTCAAGATAATTCCATGTCATTAATAGACATAGCATTAACTGGAGTCATTGTTACTGCCGCAATTGCCGCGCTACCATTAGAGTTAATAGATTCAGCTGGGACAGGTATTGCGGCTGCGTTTATTTCAATAATCGCTTATGGAAAAAGAATTATTTCCTGAAATTGAGAGAGTGCAGAAGTAGCAGTCATTTTAATATTATTTTGTGTAAAATGTTTTTGAATAGTTCAAGTTAGTTTAGAATGAACTTAAAAATCGGTTAGACTAAGTTAAAAACTAAGTCTAACTGATTTTTTTGTACATAGAAAAATGTTTTAACCTTAATCTTAAATAATCTTTTTGATAATAAAGTGAAATAGTGTAGCGGTTAATGATACTCCTCATAGAGTGGACTATAAATCAATACCGCCATAAACGGATAATAAAAGAAAAATTTGAGATATTAATAAACATATATACGCAATTTTTCTATAATTTACTATATTTTGTGGAATGGGTATGAAAGCTTTATTTTCATAAATATTGGATACACTGTAGGTAGAAATCGCTTTTTTTTCCTTTTTAATTATACGGAAATAGTTAATTGTAAAGATTAATGTTATAAATATTGAAATCACTAAAAAATAAAAGCCAATTTGATTAGTAAGATTATCATTATTGGACTTTGAACCAAGAATAACGAGACCTGAAAAAATTAGTATTATATCTAAAACATAAAGTTTTATCATAAAGCTATTTATTTTAAATTCATAAGGCCAAATACTATAGAGTGGACTGTTATTTTCTATTAGGTTAAAATTAGACTTTTTCAGAAAAAATTTTTTCAATACTAGATCTATAATAATAATTGAAAATTAAAGATAATGAAACAAAAAGAAGACAAATACTTACATATATATAATTTGAAATCATTATGAGTTCCTCCAATCTGCATTTTAATCAGTATATCATATTCGAGATGCTTGAAAGTTAATTCTTTATCGATTTTGCTAATTTTATAATAGATACTTTATTTTACATTGCAAAGTAAAAATTAAAAAAGTTAAAGGTTAAAATAATCACTTTTTTATGATTTTTTTATTATAACTAAATTAACCTAGACTCTGTAATGAGTGATACTAGTAAACAACTTTGAGCAAAAAATAAACTAACATATGAAATTTTTTTATAGAATGTAATCTTAGCAGGCAATATAAAAAGCACCTTATTTTCAAGATTGTTGGACGATGAATATATTTGCAAAGCAAGTTGCTCTTTTTTAATAATCCTGAAGTAATTAATAGTCACAACTAAGTTAATAACAGCAGAAAGGATTAATAAAAATAGCCCAAATTGCATGTAACTAATAGACACATCCATATTTGATAAGACTAAAAATAATCCAGCTACAAATAATACTAAACCAATAATATACAGATAATAGATCAGTTTGTGGATTTTTTTTTCAACAGGATATATTTTGTATAAGGGGCTATTATCTGATGAAAATTGATGAGAATCATATTTTGTTTTAAATTGTTTAAGTTTAAATTTGTAAATATAGTTGGAAATGAAAAGGATAACCATAAAAATAAAAGTAAAAAAGAAAAAAAGATTGAATTGAAACATTATATTAACCTCCAAGAATTGATATTTTTATTATAACATAGCGAAATTCTAGACTGATAAGATTTAGAGGTGATATTCGTTACTTTATAATAGAACAGTGCTAAAAACGGTTGTTTACGTCAAATAGATAATAGAAAAAATAGTGACAAATATATATCGCTATTTTTTTACATTTAAATAGGCGAAAATAATTCTTTTTGACAGTAAGTCTAACATTTTTAATTATACTACTTGCTAGATTAGCAGTATATGGACAGATCAAAAGTTTGAAGAAGGTAATTAGATTAACTAAAAACGCCATCTATCAGTAGATGGCGTTTTGCAAATTTATTTTTTTGTTTTAAGACAAGTTCCAAAAATGGCTAGGATACCAGCGATAATCATGAGAATATCAGAATAATTCAATGGTTGCTTCCATATTATTTTAGATACAACTAACATTAATAATAATACAATCACTATGGCAATAATGGTTTTAAGTGGAGTATTTATTTTATCCATACTAATCAACTCCTTATCTTGATTTTACAACAATGCCTGTGAAACTAACATCTAGAGTTACGCCTTTTCCATTATTTCTATAATTAATTTGATTAGCAAGTCCTCCAGCTGTAATACCTGCAGCAGCAACGGCTACACTAATAATGGCTGTCACACCGCCTAAACCAGCAATAATAGCAATGATTGAAGCAGCTCCTGTTGCTTTTCCTAAATTGTAAACAAGAGTTTTTGCTTGTTGGTTAGAAAGTGTAAGTCTAAATGAGTTAGCACGTGCGCTTCTAACCGTATTTGGATTATTTAAATCATATACGGTATTTTTTAAAACTGTATAATCGTTTTCTGTCATAATATTTTTTGCTTTTTCGTTCAGTGTGTAAACGCCATCGGTTACAGTTAAATATTGGTTAACTGCATCTGTATAGCTATTTAAACTTTCAATGTTTCCCACAGAACTATCTTCTTGGTAAGTTGATTGTTCCATAGTAGTAGTTGTAGTTGCTGCAGATACTGTAAATGAAGCAGGTAAAATAACTGAACTTAGACTGGTAAGAATTATTGCAGAAATAAATAAGTTTTTTTTCATAATGAACACCATTCCTTTTAGTTTTTTACGTACACTTGAAACTAATTTAAAGGTAACATAATTGATATAGAAAATATGGTTATTATCACATAAGTGAGCTTTTTAGTCTTATATGAAGCACATTTATTAATTGAAAAATCTCATAAAACGATAGTTAATGACTTTGATTACAAATTAATTAATCATTCTGTCTTAGTAGATTTTTCAAAAAATTTACGTCAAAGGAACTAAACATTAGTGGCATCAGCTTCAATTTTGGTATCCTCTGTAAATAGAGTTTGACAATCAGCAAGGCTAGATTGAATCCGTTATGAGTGGAATCATATAAAAAATGTGTATTTGTTCTGAGTATAGGACTATAAAATGCCGGTTAACATTATTTTAGTATGATAAGTAGGATATCTAGCTTCTTGATAAATAATCTTAACTAGGATTTTACTCTCTAAATGAATGACAAAACGACTTGGTCCATGGTATAGTTTTTGTATACAAACAGCACTATTTTTTTGTTGGATGATACTTTAATCATAACAAGAAGTGCTGTTTTATTGAATTTTTTTGAAGGGAGTCTCATAAAACATGCAGTTTTATACATTTGATTATTTAGTCAGTCAGTCTAACGTTAACAGTTATGTGAAATATACCATCATTTTCTTTGTTTTATTATTTTTAACTTTTGTGATTATTAAATACATGCGGGATCGAGTGCAAACGAAATACCGAGATTTAAGTATTATTTTCTTTTTAATTTTGGTATTTATTATTGGCATCCAATTTACGGATTATTCCCAATCTCAATCAACGGTTTCACAATCCGCACAAATGGTTCAATTTATCGAACAATTAGGTAAGGAAAAGAAAGTAAAAGCGGATGAGATTCTAGTCAATTCAACAGTACTTAATGATGAAATGGTCGTTAAAATCGATCAAAAATTTTACCAAGTGGATTTTAATTCTGATTTTTCAGCCTATCATACCCAAAATGTTCAGTTGGTAAATCCAGCTATTACGATTGTTAAAGAAAATTAAAATTTACCAGTAGGAGAGTGTTTGGTTTGGATTTATATTATGCAGCTATTATTAAATTAGGACTAGGTTTTATTTGTTTGATTTTTCAAATCAATTTATTAGGGAAAGGCAATTTAGCTCCTAGTTCTGCAATGGATCAGGTGCAAAATTATGTGCTAGGTGGCATTATTGGTGGCGTAATCTATAACGGCGATATCACGATTTTGCAGTTTTTTTTAGTCCTCATTATATGGACGATTCTTGTATTTACGATCAAGTTTATTAAAAATCATAATAAATATGCTAAGCGTTTGATTGATGGAAGGCCGATTACCTTGATTGCTAATGGTCAGGTAGATGTTGGCGAATGTTTACGTTGTGGTATTTCAGCTAATGATTTGACCTTTAAGCTTAGAGCAGTAGGAATTTATGAAATCAAACTAGTTAAGAAAGCCATTATGGAGCAAAATGGTCAGTTGACTGTCATTCAATACGGAGATGATAACATTAAATATCCGTTAATCATTGACGGTCAAATTAACGAGGACGTCTTAGACTTAATCCACAAGGACAGCCAATGGGTCCACGAAGAATTGACGAAAAAGCAGTACCAACTAAGCGATATCTATATGGGTGAATACGATTCAGGAGAAATTTACCTTTACCCGTATAAATAAAAAAGCATGAATTCTTATCTTTAAAAGAATTCATGCTTTTTTTATTTAGAAAGAAAGTAAGATAAGACCCGTGTATCCTCACTTAATTCAGGATGAAAGGAGGTCACTAAAATAGTGTTACATTCAGCAGCGACAATTTTATCGTCAATGGTTGCTAGTACACGTACACCAGTCGCTACTTCCTTGATATAAGGTGCGCGAATAAAGATAGCAGGGATATGATCGCCAATTGATGCGACAGATAAAGATGTCTCAAAACTGTTCACTTGTCTACCAAAACCATTCCGAACAACGGTAAGATCAATTAGATTTAAGCGAACCTCACTAGGGTGTTCTTTTTCCGTAGTGCTACACAAAATCAAGCCAGCACAGGTACCTAAGATTGGATGCCCTGCCTTAGCAAATTCGATCAACGGAGATTCAAGCTGATAGTCTCTGATTAAACGTCCAATAGCAGTTGACTCACCGCCAGGAATAATCAAGCCATCTAAGGAGTTTAAGTCAGCTGCTTCCTTAACTAAAACAACGTTGACGCCTAAAGCTTCAAGCATTCGTTGATGTTCTGCCACTGCACCTTGTAAATTTAAGACACCAACAGTCTTCATCATGTTACCAGCCTCTTTCTTGCATACGCTCAGATTTATCTAATGTAGAAATATCAATGCCTTTCATTGGTTCGCCTAGTCCTTTAGACAATTCAGCTAGCAGTTCATAATCCTCAAAATGAGTCGTTGCTCGAACGATGGCTTCAGCAAATTTTGCTGGGTTTTCAGCTTTAAAAATACCTGAACCAACAAACACTCCATCTGCGCCTAAACTCATCATTAGTGCAGCGTCAGCTGGTGTAGCAACGCCACCTGCGGCAAAGTTAACAACAGGTAATTTTCCTAATGCTTTGATTTCTTTAACCAACTCGAAAGGCGCACCAATTTCTTTTGCAAAGGTCATTAATTCATCGTTTTCTTTTGTCACGAGCATTTTAATTTGTTGGTTGACTTTGCGCATATGACGGACGGCTTCCACAATATTTCCAGTACCTGGTTCTCCCTTCGTACGAAGCATAGATGCTCCTTCGCCAATCCGACGCAGTGCTTCTCCTAAGTCGCGACAGCCACAAACAAAGGGCACAGTGAAGTCTGATTTTAACAAATGAAACTCTTCATCAGCAGGTGTTAACACTTCACTTTCGTCAATATAATCAACGCCCATCGCTTCTAAAATACGCGCCTCGCTAATGTGTCCAATTCGAGCTTTAGCCATGACAGGAATGCTAACAGCCTTCATCACTTCTTCGACAATGGTTGGGTCTGCCATTCGAGCCACTCCACCAGCTGCACGAATATCTGAAGGCACGCGTTCCAACGCCATCACTGCTACCGCTCCAGCAGCTTCGGCAATTCGTGCTTGTTCCGCATTTACAACATCCATAATGACGCCACCCTTTTGCATTTGTGCCATTCCTCGTTTTACTAAATCAGTACCTAATTGTTTGTTCATTTGATTCTCGTCCTCCTTTAGTGTTCGTTCTCCTTTAGCATAATGAACTTTTTAACGCTTCACTACAGCCAATTGGATTGTTTTTTATCCATCCAATTTAATCAACTGTGCTATACTATAAAAAAACAAGTGGGAGAAGATGTAAATGTGGAGTTTAATTGCTTACAACAACCAAAAAATACCGTTGTATCAAAAAATTATGCTGTTAATCGAAGAGCAGATCAAAATAGGAAATTTGCCTGTGGGGAGTCCGATTCCATCTGAACGTAAATTAGCAGAATTGCTAGAAGTCAATCGTTCAACCGTTACAAGAGCATTTGAAGAACTCAGTGATAGAGGCATCATTATCCGAAAAAAAGGAAGCGGTTCTTATGTAAATACTGAAAAATGGGGACTTCAAACGCAACCTATTATCAACTGGCAACCACTATTTGGGGTTAATACAGCCATTGAAAAAAGCCCCTATCAGCGAAAAATTGATGCTTTAAAAAAATCTGGTAAAATGCAAACTTATTTAGATTTATCGAATGGGGATTTGCCCACTGATTTAGTGCCAGCGCTAAAAACACCTGAACTTTCTTGGGGAGAATTAATCCAAAAAGAAAATGAGATGACTACGAACCAATTGGGAATTTTATCGTTGCGACAATCCGTGCAACGTCATCTAGCAAAAACCTATCAGATGAAGGTTCCGTTAGAAGAGATACTGATTACTTCTGGTACACAGCAAGGGCTCTTCTTAATTGCCCAAGGTTTATTAAAGCCAGGAGATACAATTGGTGTTGAGGCGCCCTCCTACTTTTACTCCTTGCCACTTTTTCAAGCAACAGGTGTCCGAATCGTTCCATTGCCAATAGATAAGGAAGGGGTTATGATGGGGCCTTTAGCAGAAGCGTGTTTAAACTATTCAATCAAAATGATTTTTATTAATCCTATTTTTCAAAATCCGACAGGCTCTATTATGAGCTTTGAGCGAAAAGCAGCATTGTTAGAATTTTGTCAGCTACGACGGATTCCAATTGTCGAAGATGACGTTTATGGCGGTTTAAATTTTTCAACAGATGAGGTCACGCCATTAAAAAAGATGGATCAAAAAAATCAGGTGATTTACTTAGGCTCCTTGTCAAAATACGTTGGTCAGCATCTAAGAATTGGATGGATGGTAGCACCGCAAAATATCGTGACTCAACTGGCTCACATTCGCCATCAAATTGATTCGGGTTTAAGTGTGTTGCCACAAATTTTAGCAGATACTTTTTTAGTGAAGGATTTTGTTAGTCAACAAGCCCGATTAAAGAAAGAACTTAGCAAACGAGCGGAGTATGCTGAGGATTGGTTAACGGAGCGTTTTTCAGACAAGGTTCAATTTGATGAGGTAAAAGGAGGGTACCATCTATATGCTCGTTTTCCCGAGCTTGATGTGAAGGCATTTAATAAGCTGTTGGATGATTTATTAGACGAGAACATCATTGTGGGGGAAGGGCAATTTTTTGGAGATACAGTGCCAGGAATGAGGATTAGTTTTGGACATGCTGCTAATAAAGAATCGATGGCTTATTTTAGTCTTAAAATTTAGTTTTAGGAGGTAAGATGCTAGTTGTTATGTTCATAATGAAAGTATTAATTTGATAGTAGGAGGAAATGAAATGCGAACAGAATCTGAAGTGTTACAACAAATCAAAGCATTTGCAATGGAAAACGACGACATTAAAGTAGTTGCAATGAATGGATCTCGTGTCAATCCAATGGTTCCAGAGGACTCATTTAAAGATTATGATTTGGTTTTTTTTGTAGAAAAACTTGAACCTTATCAAAGTCAAAAAAATTGGTTAACAACATTTGGTGATATTTTAATTTTATGTGAGCCTGAAATTGATGGTTTAGGAGAGCCATTATTTGCTGATAAGGAAGGATATATTTTTCTGGTGATTTTTACAGACGGTATACGAATGGATATTCAATTAAGACCTGTGTCTTTGTTAGCTAGCTATCTAAAGGAAGATTCCTTGACTAAAATAATAATAGATAAAGAGCAACGAATGCCATTAAAACCTGTTCCAAATGATTCTAATTATCATGTTCAAAGACCTAGCGAAGAATTGTATCAAGCAAGTTGCAATGAATTTTGGTGGCAAGTATTAAATGTGTTAAAAGCCTATCATCGAGATGAATTACTCGTGGCGGTTTATTATTTAAACATGACACGCAGTGAGTTGATTCGCATGCTATCTTGGCAGGTGGGAATTGAAACGGATTTTAGTTTAAGCTTAGGAAAAGAGCATCACCTATTGCAAAGGTATCTACCAAAAAAAGAATGGAAAAAGTTACTAAGCAGTTTTGATACTACTTCAAGAGAAACGCTTTATGAAAGTTTATTAATTATCCGAACACTTTTTAAAGAAGCTTTACGAATGGTGGGCAATTCATTGAATTACTCCGTTGAAGATGGAGAACTGATTGTGGAAAAATTTTTAGAAGCTCATTGTAAGAATCAGAATTTTAAATAGCGCAAAATAAAAGCACAAAAACCGATAGTAAATCGATTTTTGTGCTTTTTCGTTTATGCGGTTACTTTTCTTTTAACATAATAACCAAACGTTACAAGGATAAAAAGGGCACCTATCAAGATTGGAGAATTCTTGTTGCTTTCACCCGCTTGTGGAAGAGTGGGTGCTTTAGTGTCTTTCTTGTTTGTTTGATAAGGCGTTAAATCAGATGGTAATGTGGAGCTTGGTGAAAGTGGTGTTGCTGGTCCAACAGTATCTACTGGTTTTTCTACTGGAGCTGGTTGTTGAGTGTCACTTGGTTTTTCCAGTGACGGTTGCTCAGGATTTGAAGGATCAATTGGATCTGTTGGTTTTTCTTGTTCTGGAAAGGTGATAGCTGTTTTAACAATTTCGCTTTCATTTCCAGCATCGTCGTAGCTTTGTGCCCAAATTTCTGTAGCCGTTGCTTGTTCAAACGAGGCGGTGTAAGGGTGGTAAGTTTGCCCTTGATCTAAGCTATAACGAAGATGAGTAAATTGCTGTTGTTGCTGAGTCAATTCTTTTTCGTAGCCAATCGTAACGAAAACAGGAGCCGTAAAGCTTAGTCCACGTGTTTTAGAGGAGACTGTAATAACGGGCTTAGCAGCAATCTCAGGTTGAATCGTCGTCACTTCATAGACCGCTACTTCAGACTTATTGCCATAACGATCCGTGGCATAAAAGAAGACTTTTTGATTGATTGCAATCGCTAATTCTTTTGTATAAGGCTCGTAATGTTCACCATCGTAGCTATAAAATAGGGTTTCCTCGTCATTAGCCGTTGCAATTAACGTTACTGCTTGATTGGTTAAAGCTGTAGTACTCGGTGTAATAGTTGGTGTTTTCAAGACTTCATTTTTATAGAAAACGGTGATTGCTTTGCTAGCTGTATTTCCCATGCTATCCGTTAAACCAACCTGCAAATGATTTTCTCCATCAGTTACTGGAATTTCATAATCGAAAGCAGCCGCTGGTTTTCCTTCAAAGAATTTTTCATCAAAGGTATCATAATTAATATCTGTATGAATGTTTTCATTGTTGACAACTAATTTATAGCCGGAGAAATTATCGGAAATCAAGCCTTTTAAATGGAACGGATTTTCATTGGTGTAAACAGAGTAGGCCCCCTTTTCATCAACCGTCAATTGATCTAACTGTAAGGTTGGCAAAACGGTGTCGACAATGACATAATACCCTTCATTAATAAGCGGTTTTCCATCGTTTTCATGATTAGATTGAAGGTAAAAAGCCACGCTGTGTTTCCCTTGTTTTAGTTCAATTGGAAAACTAAAGGTTAATGTAATTGGATCATAGTCAACCTCTTGTTGGTTGATTGTAAAATGATCGACTTTTTCACGTAGTCGCCCTTTGATTGTATAAATTCCCGTTGCCGAGTCGTAGCTTGGATTGCCAACACCAACCGAAGTGATGCCATTGACGTTGATGTTTTCGAGTGAAAGAAGCTCTGTTTGTTGGTAGCCAGTTGTGGTAAGCAGTCTTTTTTCCACTGTTTGGTTGCCGTATTCATCTGTTGCACGAAGGGTAATTAAATTTTGCCCATGAACAAGCTGCAGGGTAGTTTGAAAGCTACCATCTGGTTTGATTACAGAAGTTAAATCCATTTTTGCAGAATTGCTTGACTGCTCAAGTTCGAGTTTTTTTGTTGTGTTTCCTGTAGTACCAGTAAGTGTCGCCGTGGTTTGATTTGTTGTACTACTTTCTTGATCTGGATTGATAATGGATAATACTGGTTTTTGTGTTGAGACGGTAATTGGAACTTCTTGAATCACTGATTTTCCTTCAAGATCATTTGAAAAAATCAGGCTTTTTGTTGCATTAGTTATTGGAACCGCAACTTTAAAGAATCCATCTGTCGTAGTGGCTTTGATCCCATTGACTGCTAAGTCTTGCGGATAAGCGCCTTGAATAGTAAACGTTTGGTCAGCGTCTGAAAAACTTGCTGTATTACTTGTAATGACTTGATTATCTGTAAGGTTGAATAAAACGAAGCCAGCGTCTTTGCCGTATTGCAAATAGTGATTTTGATAGGTGGAATTTCCGGCGTAATCTGAGATCATGAGCTCTACTTGATTTTGTCCCGCCTTTGGTTTTTGCGAATCGTTCAAAGGAATCGAAACGGTACCTGCTGTTTGATTGCTGAGGTCATAGGTTTCAATCTTTCCATTTACGGCAACCGTTACGGCTCTTAAATCCACACCACTTAATTGATCGGTTAGGTTAACCTTTAAGCTTGGAGCTGTCAGAGTATCATCAAAGCCAAGTTTTTCAATGTTAGGTTTTGTCGTATCAACTTTAATAGGCAAATACATTTCTTGAGGTTTTGCCTCGGCAAGATCAGCTTTAGCCACCACTTTTAATTGATATTGACCGTCGGGCACAACTTCATTGTTCCCAGTTTTAACATTATAAATCGTTCCATCCCAATTGGCATCTGTGATAGTGTGTGATGAGAAGCGACCAGCTCTAGCATTAAAAGTATCCTTACGAATTTGTTTTTCTTCGGTTAAACGACGCAAAACTTTTTTATCTGCATCGACTATTTCGTAAGTGACGTTTTTAGCATTACGTAAAAAATTAAAAGTTGGTTTTGCTTCATCCTTGCGTCCATCTTTATTTGGTGAAATGGCCACTAATTCAGGATCAATGGTGTTGTTTTTTAAGCCTAAGAAGGTATTGTTTTTATCTGTAAAATAACCGAAGCCTTGAATGGATGCTTGATCATAAATCGGTGCATCAATAACAGGAGCTAAACTGTAGTCACCATAAAATCCAACAAAGGGTATTGTTAAACTTGGTTGAGTGTCACTTGTGAAACCAATATACCCTTCGACGAATTGCTGTTTTGCAAACGATGAGGGCAAGACTAATTGAAGCTGAATCGTTTGTGTTTCACCGGGTTTTAAAGTGACACTATTTTTGGATGTTGTGAGTTTAGCATCGTTGATTTTTGTTTCATAAACTTCAGCGGTACTTGTTTGAGCCTCTGTATAAACACCTCCAAAATCAGTGAATTGATACGTAGCAGCTTTAGAACCGTTATTTTGTAAGGTCACTGAAAAACGAGTATTTTGCTCAATTTGTTTTAGTGCTAACGCACCATCGCCATCTGTTGAGTCTGTTAAACTGGTTGTGTTTTCGATGGCTTTGTCTACTTTGATTTGCCCAGCGCCTTGTCGGCGTGGTGAAATTATAACATCATCGTGGTTTTTATCTAACATTGGCAAGGCTGTATTCATAACGGATAATTTTGCAAAACGAGTGAGCTCAATGCCACTTAAGTCTGTTTTTTTCTTTTTTAAGGCTTGGTATACAAGCGCTTGAGAACCCGCAACAAATGGAGAAGACATTGATGTTCCACTTTTTGTTTGGTAGGAATTATTGTTAACTGTTGAATAAATATTTCCTCCTGGAGCAGAGATTTCAGGTTTGAATTCCAAATCAGGTGTTAGCCCCCATGATGAAAAATCAGACATTTTTCCTGTTTTTGGATTGGCGAATTGATAACTGCTGATGTCAAAGCTAAATTGTTGCGTAGTGTGTTGTTTTGCTAACGCAACTAACGCATCCCCATCTTCTTTTGTAAGGCTCAGTGTTAAGTAGCTTGGATCATCAAGCTGCATATTAATAGGCGGACTATCGGGTGTATTGTTATAAATGAGAGCTGCCTTAGCACCATGTTCCTTAGCGATTCGTTGTTTATCAGAAAAGGCAATGGCTCCCCGTTGGATTAAGACGATTTTATTTTTTACGTCTTTGTCTTGATAGTCTCGTTCTGCACCGACGCCCACCTCAATTAAATCTGTTGGCTGATTTAAGATGCTGGCATCAGCTGTTGTAGCATTTGAAAAAACAATCGCACCAGATGGAGAAGTGGATGTTTCCATTTTGTGAGGGTGCTTAGTACCATCAGCATCTACTAATTGAACCAGTAAACCTTCGCTTGTAATAGACGTATTCTCAGCAGAAGCAACCGTTAAAGCTTCTGTTGTGACGCCAGGAGACCCTAGTGTTCCTGTGTCTAACGTTCCTAATTTATTTTGTGGATCAACACTTGTATTATCAGTGGTACTCATGCTGCTATTTCCTGCCGAAATAACCGACAAGACACCTGCTTCAGCCGCTTGTTTAATGACCAATTGTTCAGGTGAGTTAGGATCAACGGTACCAGAAACAGATCCTAAGCTCATATTCAAGACGTCTGCTCCTAATTTAACGGAGTCTTCGATAGCTGCAATCACATCATCATCTAAAGCGGTTGCCACACGAGTATTATTTGGAAAAACCTTCATTGCGAGTAGCTGTGCTTCTGGTGCAACCCCAAGAACTGCTTTTGCTGGATCATCGCCGACGCCATTTGCAGCAACAATGCCAGCAACGTGCATCCCATGCATGCCAGTACCTGGATTTGTATCGACAATATCTTCGTTGTTATCAGCGTAGTTGTGACCAAAAGGAACTTTTCGAGTAAAGGCTTGACCATAGCCAAGCTTTTTAACGCTTCCGGCTCCAGCATCAAGAGAAATTTTTTCTTTTGTATCATCTGATAGTCGCAAGTCTTTATGGGTTGGATCAACACCAGAGTCAATAATTGCAACAACCATGCCTTCTCCTTTTAATTGATGTTGTTCCCAGACTTGTTGGACGTTTGCTAATTGATTTGCATCAATGGATGTTGGGGAATAAACCTTTGCAGCAGAAACGGCTTCTACGCCGTCCATTGCTTTAATCGCATCAACATCTTTGTATTTTGCATCGATTGAAAAAGCATTGATTAAGTAACCAAATGAACGATCGCTTTTATTTCCGGTTAATGATTCGATTTTATTTTTAATGGTTGTTTGACTTTCAATAACGGAATCAGCTGCTTGATCAATTGATTGAACAGAAGATTTTGACCCCGTTGGGACATCCAGACGTTCAATTGCAGCATCTTTTTTTAATTGAATGATTAATCGAATTTCTTGATTGTCGTCAAAAGAGTTTTCATTAAATTGGTTCATGTCAAAACCACGACTTGCTAACTGGGCTTTTACATTTTCTTCAAAAGCTTTTTTACTAAGATCATGGATAGAATCTTCGCTTTTTTTGTGAGCCTCCATCAACTGTTGATAATTGGTTGTTTGCTGTGGCGGTGTTGCTTTTTCGCTCCAAGCAGTTGCTGAAAAGGTACTAAAACCAGTAGAAAGCATTAAAATCGTTAGTAAAAAACGACTCCTTCTTTTGCGCTTTCTTGTGTAACCAAACTTCTCCATTTTAAAATCCCCCTTTTTACTTTTATGATAGTCAAATAAAAGTATTAGGTTTATTATAATCTAATTTTAATTATAATTCAATTGATTTTTAATAATTTTTGAAAATTCAGTTAAATTGGTCTATTAATCTTCTATTAGTAAGAGTTGATTCAAGTCAAGGAGTTGAGTACAATAATAGAAAGAACCAGCGGACTAGAGCCTTGAACCGGTTTAGCTAAAAAGGAGAGCACAATTATGTTGGAAAGCAGTCAACAAAAAGGTCAGTCATTAGCACAACAAGTGGCAAGTAAGATGGAAGAGTTCATTAAGGAACAGCGCTATAAAGTGGGAGATAAGCTACCAAATGAATTTGAACTAGCAACCGAATTAAACGTTGGAAGAGGAACGATTCGAGAAGCCATTAAATTATTAGCTGCACGAAATGTTGTAATAATCCAACGAGGAAAGGGGACATTTGTATCTGAAAACCCTGGTTTGACAGAAGATCCACTTGGTTTGAGCTTTATTACAGATAAAAAAAGGCTAAGCCACGATTTAATGGATGTTCGTGTGATGATTGAACCTGAAATAGCCAAATTAGCAGCAGAACACGCGACTCCTGCTGAGGTAGAAGAAATGGAAGCGATATGTTTAGCGATTGAGAAGCTGATTCATGAAAATAAAAACCATGAAGAAAAAGATATCCAGCTACATTCGGCTATTGCAAAAGCGAGTAAAAATGTCGTAGTACCTAGTTTAATTCCGATTATTCAAACGGCCATTTCGTTATTTATTAATTTAACCAATCGAAGTTTAAAAGAAGAAACGATTGAAACCCATCGACAAATTGTGGAAGCGATAAAAATTAAAGATGGTGAGGCTGCTAAAAAGGCAATGCAGCGACATCTAGGCTACAACAAAGATGAATTAAATATTTAAAAAAGCATCCAAACTCCAGGGATGTTTTTTTTATGGTTGACATTCGTTTTAGAAAGCGTTATCATTTTTATAGACATACGACGTATGACGTCTCAAAAATAGGTCAAGGAGTGACGATGATGAAAATTGGCATTATTGGATTAGGCAAAATGGGCATTAATTTAGCAGAAAATTGTGTGGATGCAGGACATCAAGTTGTGGGGTATGATTTACACTTACCTCAATTAGCTGAAAATCAAAATGAAATGACACTGGTCAACCATTTAAGTCAAATGATTGAAGAACTACCGCGTCCACGAATCATTTGGTCAATGGTACCAAGTGGAGCACCAACAGAAGCTATTTTTCAAGAAATGATGACACTCCTTGAACCGGAAGATATTTTTATTGATGGTGGGAACTCTAATTATAAGGAGTCTGTGATACGTGGCAAATTAATGGCAGAAAAACAGCTTTATTTTTTTGATGTAGGAACTTCTGGTGGCATGAAAGGCGCTCGAGAAGGCGCTTGTTTTATGATTGGTGGCGATGAACACATCTTTAAACAAATTGAACCTCTTTTCGCGGGAATTGCAGTTGCCAACGGATACTTATATGCCGGAGCAGTTGGAAGTGGACATTATTTAAAAATGGTTCATAACGGGATTGAATATGGAATGATGCAAGCCATTGGCGAAGGTTTTGATCTTTTGGAACATGCTCCTTATTCGTTTGATTATGAAAAAGTAGCGAAGGTTTGGAATAATGGTTCGGTTATTCGTTCATGGTTGATGGAACTGACTCAATCAGCTTTTAAAAAAGACCAACGTTTAGAAGAAATTCAAGGAATCATGTATTCATCAGGTGAAGGCAAGTGGACAGTTGAGGAATCTTTAGAACAACAAGTGGCTACGCCGATTATTACAATGTCTTTGATGATGCGTTATCGCTCGCTTTATCCAGATACGTTTAGTGGAAAAGTCGTTGCAGCATTACGAAATGAATTTGGTGGTCATGAAGTTGAAAAGAAATAGAGGTGGAGAAAAATGAAAGATTATGTCATTGGTGTAGATATTGGCACAACAAGTACGAAAGCTGTTTTGTATGATAAAAATGGAAATGTTAAAGGATATGCTAATAAAGAGTATCCATTGTATCAAGAAATACCAGATATGGCGGAGCAAGATCCGGATGAGATTTTTGAAACCGTGATTGATGTTCTAACAGCGGTGGTTAGAAAAAGTGGAGCAGATGTGGCTAGAATCGCTGGGGTTTCATTTTCAAGTGCGATGCATAGTTTAATTTTGCTAGATGAAGAGAATCAATTGTTGACTCGTTGCATTACGTGGGCGGATAATCGCGCTTATCATCAAGCAGAGGAACTAAAAAATTCAGCTGCAGGCTTAGCAATTTATCACCGGACAGGAACACCGATTCATCCGATGTCGCCTTTAAGTAAAATCTTGTGGCTAAAAGAGGAACATCCTGACTTGATTCAACAGACGGCTCATTTTATTGGGATTAAGGAATATGTGTTTTATAAACTATTCGGTCAATTTAAAGTGGACTTCTCAATTGCATCGGCAACAGGCTTATTCAATATTCACGAATTACGTTGGGACGATGAAGTTCTTGCGCTTTTGGATATTTCCAACGAGCAACTTTCTGAGTTAGTTGAAACTGATCATCAAGTAATGGGGTTAAAACAATCTTATGCTGAAGTTATGGGATTGCCGATTGACACACCTTTTATTGTCGGCGCAAGTGATGGCTGTTTATCTAATTTAGGAGTCAATGCGATTGATGGAAAAACTCTTGCCTTGACAATTGGTACGAGTGGAGCTGTTCGGATGGTTACCGATAAACCTGTGACAGACGCTCAGGGTAGAACGTTTTGTTATGCTCTTACAAAGGATAAATGGGTGATTGGTGGGCCAGTTAATAACGGGGGAATTGTTTTCCGCTGGGTAAGAGATCAATTATTTGCCCCTGAAAAAATTACTGCAGAACAAATGCAAGTTGACAGTTATGAAATTTTAACACAGATTGCAGAAAAAATTCCAGCAGGTTCAGATGGATTGCTGTTTCATCCTTTCTTAGGAGGGGAACGGGCACCTCTTTGGGATGCCAATGCAAAAGGCTCTTTTATTGGCTTAACAACGAGACATACAAGAGCACATATGGTGCGAGCATCACTTGAAGGGATTGTTTTTAACTTATATTCAGTGATGTTGATTTTGGAAGAGCTGGTTGAACGACCAGAAAGAATTCATGCCACAGGAGGATTTGCTCGTTCTGCATTATGGCGTCAGCTATTAGCAGACATATTTGAACAAGAGGTTTCCATTCCAGAAAGTTATGAAAGTTCTTGTTTAGGAGCAGCAGTTATTGGAATGGAAAGTCTAGGCTTGATTGAATCCATTGAGGAAGTGTCCTCGATGATTGGGGTAACGAATCAACATATTCCTAATGAAGCTCATTTTCCAGTCTATCGTGAATTATTGCCTATTTTTATCCGCACTACTCGACTGCTACAAAGTGAATTTCAAGCGATTGCCGATTTTCAACGAAAATATACTCATTAGCATCAACCACTAGGAGGGAAAATAGATGGAATTATTAATAGTAGGTTTAGGTATTCTAATTCTTTTGTTCTTGATTATGAAGGTGAAGTTAAATACATTTGTTTCTTTAGTCATTGTTTCAATTTTAGTCGCAGTTGGGTTAGGAATGCCGTTAACGCAAATTATTACCACTGTTGAAAATGGTATTGGTAGTCAGTTGGGCCATTTGGCATTGGTCTTTGGTTTTGGAGCAATTTTAGGTAAGTTAGTGTCAGATGCCGGCGGAGCATACCGTATTTCCACAACCCTTATTAATAAGTTTGGTCGTAAGAAAATTCAAATTGCGGTGTTAATTGCATCATTTATTATTGGGATTGCGCTGTTCTTTGAAGTAGGTCTTGTCTTACTAATTCCGATTATTTTTACCATTGCAAGTGAGCTAGGGATTTCAATACTTTACTTAGGAATCCCAATGGCTGCAGCCTTATCTGTCACTCATGGTTTTTTACCTCCTCATCCAGCTCCAACAGCGATTTCAGGAATTTATAACGCAAATATCGGTATGGTATTGCTTTATGGTTTTTTGATAGCGATTCCAACAAGTATTATTGCAGGTCCGTTATATACAAAAGTAGCACAAAAACTTGTACCAGATGCATTTAATCGCACAGGAAATATTGCAGCTTTAGGAAAACAGAAAAAATTTGTTCTTGAAGAAACACCAGGTTTTGGAATCAGTACATTGACGTCATTATTCCCAGTTATTTTGATGGCGCTTGCAACATGTTATGAACTGTTAAGTGGTGGAAAAATCACAGAAAAATCTTCTATGTTTGATCAAGTGATTGCTTTTATTGGCACCCCAGGTATGGCAATGCTCTTATCCTTATTGTTTGCAATCTATACGATGGGGATACGTCGCAAACAAACGATGCCAGAAATTATGAAATCAGCAGAGGAAGCCATTAAACAAATTGCAATGATGTTATTGATTATTGGTGGTGGAGGAGCCTTCAAACAAGTGTTGATTGACGGTGGTGTGGGAGATTACGTGGCACAATTATTTGTCCACTCAACGTTATCCCCTTTGATTTTAGGCTGGGTAATTGCGGCAGTTTTAAGAATTTGTCTAGGTTCTGCAACAGTAGCTGCATTGACAGCAGCTGGTTTGGCTGCGCCTTTAATGGCAGCTACTGGAACCAATCCAGCATTGATGGTGATTGCTACTGGAGCAGGCAGTTTGATTGCCTCTCATGTTAACGATGCAGGTTTTTGGATGTTCAAAGAGTACTTTAACTTATCCATTAAAGAAACATTTGCTACATGGACCGTTTTAGAGTCAATTATTTCAATCGTGGGATTGATTGGCGCTTTGACTTTGAATTTAATCGTCTAATTTAAAAGCTCAGATTCTTATAGAATCTGAGCTTTTCGTCTGTTAAAAAGAATAAAAAACAAGTAAAAATGCCACTAATATCAATTCTAGTAACGTAACTAAAAAAAGTAAGAGGATAGGAATCCAACTTTTTTTAGAGGTTTCAGGATGTTTATGATGATAAGTGATTTCTTGATGGTAAAAATAAAAAAATTCAACGAAACTAATTGTAACGAGAATGGCGCCAAAAGCGATTAAGTAATACATTAAAGTCATCCAGCCTTCCTCCTACGATTTCGTTTATTAAGAACAATCAATAATATTCCCACGCTCAAACTGCAACTCGCAAAAAGAATGACCCAGAGTTTAGGCAAGACAAAACGATCAATCGCGTTGGCATTTAATTTTTTTGCTTCTTCTTTTTTTATATCAAAATCAGTTGACCAAGACCATGAGTTATCAGCGCTTTTTGCTGTAGTATGAACGGTGTATTTACCTGGTTTCATATCCGTGTTTCCCCAAGGAATTTGAAAATCCATTACAGAATTAGGTGCAAAGGTAGCGGATTTAAGCTGACTTTTTTTTAATACTTCTGTTTGATTTTTTTGGTAAGTGTTGCATGGATAGTCACATTGTTGGCAATAGCAGGAGTAGTGTTGGCAATTTTGATATTGATGGATCGATAGTCATTTACTAAATCTGCCTTTGCACGAAGCAGATTTAAATTTGCTGAAACATATTTTTTTTCAGACAGCATCAGTGCAGTAATATAAGAAAAATTGTTGGTGAGCTGAGCTTCGTCTTGTTTGCTATTTTTTAACTGAGATTCGATTCCGCCAAGAAGTACCCCTTGGAAGTGGTTATCAGGAATTTTAATATATATGGAAACGAATCGGTTTTGATACGGTGGAATAACTACATCCCGACTTTCCTTAGGAATTTCCACCAATTTGGTAATAGTTTGTTCTAATCGATAGGATTCAAGACCTGATCGATCAGAGTATTCAATTAATCCATTACGATTCGTTTTAGCTAAGTGGAATTTATTTTCAACCGTGATTTCTTCATTGGTATTATTGTGTAATTCAAGTTGGATTTCTTGTGAAAAATTTGGAGTGACTTCTAAATCGAAGTATGAATTTTCAGGAGTGAGTTGGTTCTCTGGTAAAAGAGCTTTGACTGTAAAGGCAACAGATTGATTATTGCCTTTTGTTTCGGCAACACTTAAAGAGGGGAACCAATAGAAACTAAGGAATAGAGAAAATGTCGTAAGCAATACAAGGAAAACGGATGGTTCTTTTTTCAAAATAGTAGGACTCCTTTAATTCATTGCGCAAGAACTTGATTAAATTTCCTACGCAATGCTGATAGTTTATTAAGGTGTTTGATTTGGTCCAGCAGTTAAGGTCCAAGTAATTTTTCCAGCATAATCGTCGCCAACTTTTACTTTTGCCAAATCTGCCACCTTTAATTGAAGCTGATCTGCAGGGATTAAGGCTTGCCAAGCTCCAGCGCCTTGACCGTCTGTAGCATCCACAACCAAATCAGGTGTACTGTCATTTGAAAGAAGAATCGCATCATTTGGAATAGGAGTAACGGTAGGACTACTTACAGTTCCGCGAATGCTCTTCATGGAAACACCGGGCATTGAAATCGCTGCACCAGATAATGCACCTTGAGAACTACTAGTAAGTTTATTGCTGATTTTAGCGGTAAGATTCCAGCCAACATGTGTTCCACGTACATCTTCAACTTCAGTATAATAAGTAGGAGAAGTATCTGCTAAGGGAATAGAGGCAGCTCCTGTTGCTATAGCAGTACTTTTAAAGTTGAACAATTTAGGAATACGCATTAAAGCCAATGAGGCTGCTTCATTTCCTGTACCGGGGTTTGATGTATCGGATGGATCTGTTGTTTCAGGTGAGGTAACCGTTCCAGCTAAAAATTCAGCTTGTAGGTCTGTTGTTCCTTCTTGGGCATCTGCTGCTAAAACGACTGACGTACTTAAAAGAGTTGCAGTTGAAATCAAGCCGATGATAAGTAATTTTTTTTTCATTTTTTCCTCCTAAAGTTTATAATAGCTGAATGCTATCATCTTTTTGTTGCGTACTCCAACGAGTGTTAACGATATTTGGAATACATAGCAAACATAGCAAGTTCTCATTCTTTTTACAATTTCTTAATTTCCAATCTCAAGTGTCAAAAATAAAAAAAGAACAAGCTTAAATTGTTGTTTTTTTAGATAAAACTAGATACCTAAAGCTTTTAAAAGGTGAAAGAGACTTTCATTTAGGGAAGAATGTAATTGTTCTCTTTCTTTTTGTTGATTGACTAAAATGTTTAATTTTTTATACTGATAGAGAGAAACTAAAAAAGACATTAAAAAGAAGGGGGGAGTTTAGCAATGAATGTAAAAAAATTGCTACTATTTCTACTACTAGTCACGAGTATTTTTTCATTAAGAATTGTTTTTGCAGTTGAGGAAGAGCCATTCTTAGCGGATGAAAAAAAGTTGTGGGAGCTATCGCCAGAAATTGATCACGCACAGGGTGTATTTAAAGGTGGGGCCATTGATGTTAATGCTGAAAATAGTTATGATCTTTCAGGTACTAAAAGCTCAAATAGTTTAAATTCCCTTAACTTTTCAGAAAGTATAGCTTATGCCAGTAACGGAGATGCTATCGTGATTGGTACGACTTCGGTAGAAGAGGTTCAAGGGATGCCAATTCTTGACGAAAACAATGAACCTTATTTATTTGCTACTAACAAAATTGCTACTATTGGTTTTGTTGCCCGAATCAATCAAAAAACTAAAAAAATTGTTTGGATTAAAACAGTTAAGGAAACAGGTTATATCGCTGCAAGCAATCGTGGTACTCAATACACGTATTTAGCAAAATCTGATGATGGCAGCTTTATTGTGGCTGGAGCACAAACTGGCGTTGCTCCTACTGGAGGATCCTACCCTATTGTCAAAAAAATAGATGAGAATGGCACCGTTCATTTTAATTTGAAATTATCAAAAATTCTAAGTTATGATATGAAATACTCTAAGGCGCTCGCTGCAAAGGAGGTCAGTCGTGACGGAGAAACGTTTATGCAAGTGATTGTAGCATTACGTTATGAAGATAAAATTCTATCGGTCTTAATTGATAAAAACAATCAACCGATTGCTGTTGAAACAATTGATGCAATCGGCTATAAGGAGGATCCAAATCAAGCCTATCGAGGAAGCTTTGTAAATAAAGACACCTTTTTTTTTATTACAATAATTTTAAATCACAAACTGTATGCTGTTAAAATAGAAAATGGAACTGGAAAATCAGAATTAATCCCACTTTCGTCAGAGATTATTTTTCCCAAACAGGAACCCATCTCTAATTATGTTGTCGCCTCAGATCAGCCAGGTATTTACTATTTTATCGCAGTACAAAAAACGAAGATGGTTATCTCTAAGTATGATTCCACTACGAACCAAGTTAACGACACCAAAGTATTTGCAACAGAAAATTCCAATTTAAATACATTTAAATACTTAGCAGGTAAGGGATTGGTGATAGGCGGAGACAGTGCAGGAAATGATGAAATCGTCCCCAAGATCGTATCTAAAAAAACAAGCTTTTACACTATTTTAGATGAGCAATTGCAACCCAAAGAGTATCGCTTCCTTGAAACAACGCAACAGTCAAGTTTATTAACTTTCGTCACTTTGGAAATGGAAAATGGCGATGAAAAAATCGAAGCGTTTATTCGTTATGAAGGTATTGAGCCTGATAATTATATTCGTGATGTTCATTACCCAGAACCAACAGCGACGACAGCTATTAAAGATACTGCAACTCTGTTGATAGAATTTGGAATCAGCGATGCGCCACTACTTATAACAGGGACACCGATACTTGCGAATCTTTCGACAGAAATCAATTTAATGGAAAATGTTTCATCAAAAGGTAGTAGTGGAAAGGACTTAACGAGTACAATTGTTCATTCTGATTACCGTAATGTATTAGGCGTAGACACCGTTTACTATCAATCTAAATTGACGAATACGCTGAAAACAACAGGCTATCGTGAAATTCAAAAAATTAATCCCTATAAAGAATTTACATTACCAGTAGATGGAACGTATCAAGTTGGCGATCGTTTTGAGGTTCCAGTGATAGAGTCAACTGCCTTTAAAGGAATGGATGAAAAAAACCGACTGAGCTATTTAATTACTTCGGTAAGTGAGGAAGAAATCGGTGTCAACGTAACGATTTATCGAGAAGATGGAGAAAAAAAGTCAGCTACAATTCAGCACGATTTTGTCGTAAAGAAGAACAATCCTCTTGCTATTTATGGCGAAGACATTGTGGTAGAGCGAGGGGAATATCAAGAATTAACCGAGGTTATTCCCTTCTTTAATGCGGAAGCAAAAGACCAAGTGACTGGTGAAAATCGCACAAAAGAATTGACGTTTTTGTCCTCCAATTTAAATTTACAAAAAATAGGCAAGTATCAAGTGAAGGGTGGCATTGAAGACGTTGTTTCCACGGATTTTTTGATTTATGTAGAAGACACGCATCCACCTATTTTAGAAAGTAAGGCTGAAATAATCTATCAAAAAGGAACGGTTATCGAAGAAGAACAATTTTTTCAAGATATTCAATTGAAAGTAAACGAAGAAGCAGATACATTTTCTAATTTTGATGGAAGTATGTTAGAAGCAGTCGGAGAATATCTGATTGAAATAGTCTCTATTGATGAATCCGCAAATTTCACTTTTCATTATGTGACAATCAAGGTTAAAAATGCTCCTGAAATAAATGGAGATACGCAATTTATTGTTGAAGGAACAGACTATGAGCCTCTTTTACAGGAAGTAACGGCTAAGGATTATGATAATAAGGATTTAACGAATGGCATAACAGTTGTGGAAAACAATGTCGATCCCTCTAAATTAGGTGTCTACCAAGTAACGTATCAAGTCACAGATACCAATCACTTTACAACTACAAAACAAGTTCACGTTATTGTATACAATGACGATGATCATGGGAATCTTCAACAAGGCTTACCTGTTATTAATTTTACAAAAGGCCTTGAATCTATCAAAGTAGAACAATTTAGTGGCCCATTAGACTTGATGGCTATTTTTGGCATTGAAGGACTTGATAAAGTAGAAGGCAAACTGACAGATTTGATTCATATGACGTTAAATAATCAAACAATTACTACCTTTACGCCAGACAAGTTAGGAGAGTATCGGATTCATCTGAATCTAAAAAATGGTAAAGGCGATGCTGCAGTAGAAAAAATAATTACATTAACTGTCTATAAGGAAGATAGCCCTAATACAGGCGCAAAAGGGGAGCTGGTTCTACAAAAATTACCAGGCCATTTTTATTTTGAAACTGCAAAAATCCGCTCAACTACAACAAAAATAAAATTAGACAAGCAGGCAAAGAACCAGCAGGGAGATGCACTTTATTCCAATGCATTAACTGAAGGGTTTAAAATTAGAATAAAAGATCAAAGAGCTTTAAGTGAGGAGAATATGGAAGGATGGCAATTGTCTGCTAGCTTGAATTTTCTAAATAAGCAGAATAAGGATTTACGTCCAAAAGGTGCAAAAGTATTTTTAAAAGCGAAAGAAGCTGAAATCTTCCATATAAACTCAGACCATGAGACCCTTTCTGAGTTCAGTCCATCCGAAACATTTGAAATCAGCAATGATAGGACAGAAACCTTGATTTCAGCTGTTAGAGAAGGTCAGGTGTCGAAGCAAGTGGTGATTCCTTTTGAAACTGTTGAGCTATCAATCCCTCCTAATCAAATGCATCAAGGAGCTTATATGGGTGAAATGAAATGGCGTTTGATAGCAGGTCCTTAAATGTATAAAAAGTAATTAATTTAATAAAAAAGCTATTTTCTTTAAGTAGAAAATAGCTTTTTTTGTTTTTTTTACCCGATAAATGAATTTTTATTTAAGAGAAAAGGAGAGATTTTAAATTTCTAAATAAAATAACGATATATACTGATTCTGATATAACAACGATAGTTTGATTTTTGATTTTTTTTTTTGATAATTTTCCAAAAAGTAAAACAGTTTTGAAAAAAGACCTATGCTACTATTTTGTTATAGCTTAAAGGAAAGGGGACAGTGAGCAATTGATGTATAAAACTTCATTTTAAAAGGTGAAGGAAACTTACTTATTTGGTTCACGAGGGGGAGCTAAATAAAATTAAAACTTTACTAGTATTTTTCAATAATAGAAAAATAGTTGTAAAAGAAAGGAGAACAAGTTGAAATCTAAACATTGGTTAGGAATAGTTACAATAATAGGTCTGTTTGTTTTGATGAGCATAATCATTGTGAGAGGATTAAATTCTGATCCAACAATTAAAGCAACGCAAGAAGACCAACCAACTGTAAAGGGTCTAAGTTTACAGACAAATCCAGTTCAGGATTTGAATACCTCTTTTGATATCCAATTAGAACTACCAGCAGATTTAACAACGAAAGTTGAATTAGAAGTACCCCCACTTGTTTCTTTTGATGAAATTAAAGCAATCAAACAAAATGAACACGTAAAAGCAACTATTACTTATCAACAAGCAACGTCTACTGTTACCATTCAACCAAATCAAGAAGAACAAGCAGTAGCAACTATTGATGACGATGCGAGCGAGATAAGCAATATGGTTTTAAAATTGCCTTTTATTGCCAAAGAAATTGGTGAAGGAACCTTTAACGCAAAAGTAGCATCGCAAGAAACTATTACTCAAGAAGTTTCTATTGTAGATCCAGAACAAAAAGATGATGCGCCAGTTGATTCAACACTAATTACGGATTCAATCGAACCCAAAACAACAGAAAAGATATTGGAAGACCCAGCTTTTGAAACGATGAAAATCAACGCCTTAGCAGTTGAACCTCGTGCTGGAACTAATGTATCAACATGGACTGAATTTATTAGCGCCTTAGGAAACGCGGCAGTATCAAGTATTAATGTAACCGCAGATTTAACTCGTGGAACAGGTACCGCAGCAGGTACGTACACGCGTTCCATCACTATTAACGGCAACGGTCATACAATTGATTTTGGAGCCAACAATGGCAGTATTACGTTAGGCGCTGGACCTGTTGGGAGTGTACTAGAACTAAATGACTTGACTGTAAAAAAAGCAGGAGCTGCAGCCATCGTTACAGCAACAGCTGCTAATAGTAGTAGATGGGAAGTTGTGGTTAGAAATGTAAATGGTGCTGAGACAGGGAATGTATCTAGTTTTATCAATGTACCCAATGGAACGATTACAGTTGATGGTGGAAATAGTACGTATAATTTAAGCAATGCGAATACAGTATTTACAGCCATGAACTTCAATGTAATTAATGGTGCTAAACTAAACTCTAGTGTCAATGGAAACAATTATTATTCAAGTGTTGCTGGTTCAAAAGTAACAATTAATGGCGGTTCAGTTATTAATTTCTATAGTGAAGCAGATGTTGCCATGCAAATGACAGCTAGAACCGATTTTGAAGTGAGTGATCCTGGAACTCTTTTAAGTGTTGAGGGAAATTCGAATGCAACAGGTGATGGTGGGGCGTTAATTTCCATCGTTGGAGCAGGGACAGAAATCAATGTTAAAAATCAAGCTGAGATAAAAATTCATAGCAAACGAACTGTAGCCATGCTAATGAATAGCTCAGGAGGAGTATTTAATGTTTCTGGGGGATCAAAATTAAATCTTCAATCCGATAATAACGCGAATAACTTTGGTGCGACATTGCGTTTTAGAATTTCAGGAAACATGACGTTTAACGTCAGTGAAAATTCAGAAATCAATATTACAAAAACCGGTGGAGCTGCACCTGCAGTCCGAATGTATGGAACGGATAATAAATTTATTGTTAATTCAGGTGGGAAGGTAGCTATCCGAAATTATGGGAATGGCACTCCTAATAATGGTGGAGTAGATGCAGGAAATCAGGGAATCTATTATACAGATAATCGTGGAGACTTTGAATTAACAGGCAAAGGATCTGAAGTAAAAGTACTTGCTGATAATGGACCCGCTATTGATATGGGAACTAGAACGGGAAGTATTACAGCTGGAGAGGGGACGGTTTTTGTTGCCCAAGGGAACACAAGAGCAGCAACTTCAGGAATCTTTAATACTGGAGTCAGCACCATCTCAGTAGATAAACCACTTTTTTACGATTTTAGAAATGATCGTACAGGTGGTGGTTATGTTTTTGATGTGCGAGCAAACTCAACGTTTACCTCTACTCAATCTGATTTAAGTGTTTGGAACATTGGAGACAACCTAGATGGAGATCCTGCAAAAAACTGGTCATTATTTGATTATGTTTTATCTGGAGCCAACTTTGTCACTATCAATTCTACAAATGTACCAACGGAATTTAATACAAGTGCTAATTCATATGGATCAAAAGGAGCTTCTTCTTACTCACGAATGAGTGGAAATAATGCCGCTCCAATTGTAGATGAATTAAGAATGCCCACCAATGCGGATAAATCGATTTTTGGTCACGTAAAAGTTCCAATTGGGACAACGGATGGCCGTGATTCATGGACAGATGAGAGTTATGTGGTTGTTCAAGTAACCAAGCCTAATGGCACAGTATCAGAGTTTACTGCGCCAACGATTGGAATGAATAATAATAGCCCAGGTTTGAGTATCTATGGAGAAAAACCACGTGCAGGGATGTTTAAGATCACTCTACCCAATAATCAGTTTGTTGAAACTGGCGATCAAGTAAAAGTAATCAAAGCGTGGCGTGGTGTTAGTGATCCAAATTCAAATCGGAATCACAGTAGCTTACCAGAAGATTTGATTGCACCAGATCGAATTTCTAAAGATGTAACGCCACCAACACCAACAAAAATAAATGATGAAGCCACAATTAATAATGCAACTAAACAAATCTCAGGTCACTCAGCTGAACCGAATAGTTTAGTGAGTATTACAGTTAATGAGACAGAAATAACAGGATCGGCAATCGTTGCAAGTAATGGAAGTTGGACCTTTGATTTACCGAGATATTTAGAAAAAAATGACGTTGTGCAAATCTTCTTACAAGATCAAGCTGGAAGCGCGATAGGGGTTGACAATCCACCTGTGACAAATAATACAGTTGGAAATAAAAATCCAAAAACAACGTTAGCTTATCATGATGCAATCTTTGAAGCAGCACCAAAAGTAACCATCCAAGATGTATTACCTGATACCAACAAAGTGGTTAAATCAGTGTCGGTGAATAATTCTAACAATACAACACAAGTAGGATCAATCTTAACGTATACCTTAGATATTTCAAATAATAAAGCAGCAGCAATCGACACAAAATGGAAAGATATTTATGCTGTAGATACCTTAGATGTTGGATTAGATGTCGATTTATCAAGTGTTAAGGTGAATGGAAGCAACCTTCCAGCAGATAAAGTGCAATTTAATGAAACAACTAGGGAGTTAAAAATAAACGTCAATGATTTAAATACACAAGAAAGTGTCAGAGTAACATTTGATACAAAAGTGAATGCTAAAGGAATTAACAAAACCATTTTGAATACAGCAACAGCAGTTGGAAAGTCACCAAGAGAAGTCGAGCCCTTTAAACCAGGAGCAAACGATCCAACGGCTACTATGCAGACGTATCAAGCGGTATCAAATACGATTCCCAATCCAGGGGGTTCTGTTTTTGGAGTATTAGAATTCGTTTCTGCACCAAGTTCCATTTCATTTGGTGAGGATTTGAAAGTGTCAGCTAAAAATCAAATTTATGGTATTGAAACAATGAAAGACAACTTAACCGTACAAGACTCACGTGCCATTAAATCAAGCTGGACAATGACGGCTAAAATGGTTTCTATTTTAACAAGCACGTCAGGTCATGAGTTGCCAAATGCAGTTCGTTACTCATCAAATGGAGATTCAACCATTATCAATCAAACGGCAACCACGATTATGGAACATACCAATAAAAATGAAGATCCACTAACCATTAATGATACGTGGAACAAAGAGAACGAAGGCTTGATTTTGAAAATTGACGGTGGGAAAGCAAAAGCAGAAAGTTATTCTGGTACGATTCAATGGACACTACAAGATACTCCACCTAATAAGTAAGGAGGAAAAAGATGAAAAAATATAGTTGCTTAATCGCAGTCATCCTAATTTTAACTTTTTCCATGGGGGATAAAAAAGTATCTGCAGCTGAAACAAATGCGTATCAGTCTAATGGAGAAGTTGAATTTTATGGGGTCTATGAAGAACCAACAGAAGAAGAAAACCCAGTGGTTGACCCTACTTTACCAAGTACAAATGGGCAAGTTAATGTACCAGTAAACAGTGGGGTGACCAACGGAGCTAAATTACCACAAACAGGTGATCAATCACCAATCAGTTTTTTTGTTATCGGGGGAGTCATTTTATGTTGGAATGGATATTTGCTCTATCATCGATTTCAACTAAAAAATAAATTATAAAAAATTCGGGGGAAATAAAAATGAAATTAACTAAATTAATCACAACATCAGCAATTATCTTAACAGCACTAAGCACAGCATCAGTAGCGTTAGCAGCAGACGGCGGCGTATATGAATCAAACGGTTCGATTGAATTTGTGCCATTTGATGGTATTACACCACCAGTTGATCCAGAAAATCCAGACCCTAACAAACCGGTTCAACCAATCGATCCAACAAATCCAGATGAAAAACCAAATCCAGGAACAGCTGGACCGTTGAGCATTGATTACGCTTCTAGTTTAGATTTTGGAAAAAATAAAATTACAAACCGTGATGAAACTTATCATGCAAATGCAGTTAAATTAAGCGATGGTCGTTTTGTTTCAAACTATGTTCAAATTTCAGATAACCGCGGAAGTAATGCAGGTTGGTCATTGACAGTGAAACAAGAAGGTCAATTAAAAAATGAAACAGCGATGAACAAAGAATTGACAGGTTCAGTTATTAAATTGGTAAGTCCAGTAGCAGCAAGTGTTTCAGAAGGAATCTTAGCACCTAAAGTAGAAAATATTACACTAGATCCAACTGGTGAAGCATCAATGGTGATGAATGCAGCAGATGGAGCCGGTGCGGGTACTTGGGTTGACCGTTTCGGAACCGTTGAAGAAGTAACAGAAGGAACTGAAACCGTTCAAAAAAATAAAGCAATTACTTTAGAAATTCCAGGTAAAACACCAAAAGATGCAGTGAAATATACAACAAAATTAACTTGGACATTAACGGATACACCAGCAAACAACTAAAAAAACAGTATAGGGGAGAACTTAAAAATGAAAATGACAAAATTAATGGCAACAACAGCAGTATTAGCAAGCACACTTGTATTAGGAAATGTAGTAGCATCAGCAGAAGCAGGTAAATTACCAGCAACATACGAAACAGATACAACGGTAAAATTTTCACCAAGTGATGAAATTACACCACCAGTAGATCCATTAGATCCAGAAAATCCAACAACACCAGTAGATCCAGAAGATCCAGATAAACCAATCAAACCAGGTACAAACGGACCTTTGAGTATCGATTTTGCGTCCCCATTATACTTTGGTGAAAACAAAATTGTTTCAAGTGATAAAGATTATTTCGCAGAAGCGCAACCTTTATCAGATGGAACAACACGTCCAAATTACGTTCAAATAACAGACAACCGTGGTGGCGAACAAGGTTGGACATTACAAGTAAAACAAAATGGACAATTTATCTCAAAAACATCTAAACGTGAATTAACAGGTGCACAAATTTCATTTGCAAATGGTCAAGTTGCAACAGCAACGGATTCAAAAGTACCTTCACTTATTGCAACTGAATTCACCTTAGTAGCCGACGGTACAGGGGCAGCACAAAATGTGATGACTGCAAAAGCTGGCGAAGGTGCCGGAACACATGTTTACCGTTCAGGAGATGATGCTGCTAAAGCAACAAGTATTAAATTATCAGTTCCTGGTAAATTGACTAAGCTTGCTGAAACCTATGCAACAACTTTAACGTACACTTTAACAGATGTACCCGGAAACGATACACCAGAATAAAGCTTACCCATTTTAATGATGGAAAGCATCGACAGCTACTAGGTCGATGCTTTTCATACTATATTTTAAGGAGCCAATCATGAAAAAAATAATTAAGTTACTTAGTATATTAGCAGTTTTGTTCGGTTTTGTTGGTTTTTATTCTAATGAAGTGCAAGGAGCAGAACTCAATTTTGCCGTAGAACCTGTTATTCCCGAAAATCAAATTGATAAAACCAAGACATATTTTGATTTGAAAATGGCACCTGGAAAAGATCAACTACTAGAAATAAAACTGAGAAATGATACGGAAAAAGATGTAATCGTAGAGCCCAAAATAACAAGTGCAACCACTAATTTAAATGGAGTGGTGGAATACAGTCCAACTAAAGAAAAACAAGATGCAACATTGAAATATCAGTTAAGTGATTTAGTAGAAGTTGATAAATCGATTAAAATACCCGCTAAAAGTAGTGTTGTATTACCCTTAGCAGTGAAAATGCCGAAAGAAGAATTTGATGGCATTTTAGCAGGTGGAATTACACTACAAGAAAAACAAGATACTGAAGAAAAAACATCGAGTGACGACAAAGGCCTTTCAATTCAAAATAAATATGCCTATGTAGTTGCAATGGTTTTAAGTGTAAACGATAAGACAGTAGATCCTCTATTAAAATTGAACAAAGTAGAAGCAGGGCAAGTAAATGCGCGAAATGTAATCAACGCAACGATTCAAAATACAACTCCAGTCTATGTTAATCAGCTATCGGTTCAGTCTAAAATATCCTATAAAGACACTACCAAAACCTTATACAGCTCTTCAAAAGAAGGGATGCAGATGGCTCCTAATTCACACTTTGCTTATCCCATTTCACTAGAAGGGAAAAAACTGGAAGCTGGCGAATACACACTAGAAATGACAGCAAAATCTAAAGACAATGTCTGGAAATGGAAAAAAGATTTTACGATTTCAGCCGAAGTTGCAAAAGAGCTCAATACAAAGGATGTCCAAATTAAAGATCCTTCTTACTGGTTGTATATCATTATTGGTGTCATTCTATTAGCTATTGCACTTCTTATTTTCATCTTGTACAGACGTCGTAAGAAACAAAAAGAGGAAGCTGAAAGAAGAAAGAAAATGGCTCAAAAACGTAAAAAACGTAAAGCAATGGAAGCTAGAAAAAGACAAAACAGAAACGAATAAACCTAAAGGAGTCAGTTGGAAATGAGTAGTCAAAAAAAGAAAAACCAGAAAATAAAAGACTATCTTCAACTTACTTCGATTGTTTTAGCAATTGGAATTGGCTTGTGTTTTATTTTTACACCGTGGTTAAAAAATGAATTAATCGCAAGCTATTCCAACCATTATCTCACTAAAGAATATAAGCAAAATGAATGGATTACGAACGCTACAAAACCTGCTACTTTTGATTATGAAAGTATTCAGCCACCAAACCTCAAAGAAATCGCTTTTCAATCAATAAAGCCTAAATCTGAATTAATTATTGGAAAGTTGACAATCGAAAGTTTGAATATGAATTTACCAATTTTTAAAGGCACAACCAATCAAAATTTACTTTCAGGTGTAGGAACAATGACAGAGCAACAAGAGTTAGGTGTGGGAAACTATGCCTTAGCAGGCCATCATCTATATGATGAAACCTTATTGTTTGGTCCACTTTTAAAAATAAAAGAGGGTGCGCTCATTCAACTAACGAATCAATCAGAGTTATATACCTATAAAGTATTGAATAGCAAAATTGTTCACCAGTCAGAGTTATCTATTTTAGCGAACCAAGGAGATAATCGTTTAACTTTAGTTACATGTGATGTTCCTTTTCAAACCGACCAACGCTGGATTGTTACAGCTATTTTAGTCCATCAAGACAATTTGGTAAAAAAGGAGAAGGAAACCGCATTATCAGAATCAGTAAAAGCATATCAAGAAGTTGAAAAACAGTTTATAAACCAACAAAAAAGAAGCGCATTTAAGCAAAATAATTGGCTTATCTTCCTGTGTTTGTTTCTGTTGCTACTTACTGTACTTATTCTTGTTAAACGATATGGAAAAAAGAGTCGTAGCAATGAAAATAAGTAAGTACACGGAAATCAACAATAGATATGAACATTAAAGTTAAATGAATTTATCGGAGGGATAACTTTGCAGAAATTTTTAGAAAAATCAGATAGCCGAAAAATTGAAGTAATAAATTTTTTAGAAGAAAGTTATTTGCAACAAGCTTCGATTGCAACAATTAGTAAAAATTTAAAAATATCAGAATTCATCCTAGTAAGAACAGTAGACGAATTGATTGAAGACATCGAAAAACACCAGCTGAGCAGCTATTTCATCATTTCAAAAACAGATAAATTGATTCTTTTAAAAAAGTCTGGAGCTGCTTCTATTAACTTACTTCTATGGATTTATTTGAAGCAGTCCTTATCTTTCGAGTTGTTAGATGAAATTTTTAAAGGAACCTTTGAAACAATCAATTATTACTCTGAAAAAAACTTTGTCAGTTACACAAAAATCTATAAGCGATTAATGGAAATAAAAAAAATATTGAATGAACACGACATTCGACTTTCATCAAAATTCAAACTAGCAGGTGACGAAATCAAGATTCGAATGTTTTTTTACCAGTTTTATGTACCTGTTTTTAATCAAATTGAATTTCCTTTCGCAGACGAACTAAAAGCAGTTTCTCAAGATTTGATTGTCAATTTAGAAAAAATCGAACAAAAATCGTTTTCAGAAGCAACAAAAACCAAATTGTCTTTTTTTATTGGCGTGATGTTTAACAGAATTGGGACAGATTGTTATTTATTTAATGCTAGTAAAATAAAAGATAAAGAGCTTCCTCGCGAGCAGTATCATGAAGCTATTTATCCAACGATTATTGAATTTGTTAAAACGTATACGGGAATAGAGCAGCAAAATTTTTTAATTGCAGAAGCAAACTTTATTTTTGCCTTTTTGATTGGCGAAACCATTATTACGGAACAGTTGTCTGAAAAAAAAGCAATCAAAAAAATCCCATTCCAATCGGAAAAAAGAGACTATCATTTGTTTTCCATTTTTTTGATGGAAGAACTTAGTAGCTATTTAGCAAAGGAAATTCCAGATCAATTAAAAGAACAATTTTTACAGCAATTAGATTTTATTCATTTTAAAGTATTTTATTTTGAGCGAATTAATACGGAGTTTACGAAAAATATGAACGTTGAATATATTAAAGAAAATTATTGGGATGCGTATCATTTTTCAATTGAGTTTTTAGAAAAAGTATCAAAAGAAAAGAGTTACCAAAACATCGCGCTAAACAAAGAATTTTTATTTTATCAATATTTATTTATTATTATCAATATCTTTCCACCCGCATTTTTTATGAAGCCAATTAAAATTTGTGTCGATTTTTCATTAGGCGTGAACTACAACAAAATGATTTTGACGAACTTACAAACGTTTAGCTATTTGAATATTGAGGTCTCTGATACCTTAACCAGTGAGACAGATTTATTGATTTCTGACTATTACTTTAATGAAAAATTAGTGAATTGTGAATATTTAGTCTGGAATATGCCACCAACAGCATCTGATTGGGCAAATGTTGGAGAAGCTTTAATGAGAATTAAAAAAAATAAAGAAACTGAGGGTATTGCCAATGGATAAACTAACGAAGTATTCATCTATCAAAAATTGGATTCTTTTTGGCAGTATTTTGTCATTAGGTTACTTAGTTCCCAATAAAGTCACTCAAGCAGAGGTTCAAGATGATCCTTCGAATGAGGAACAAAACGTTGTTCGTTCTCATCCCGTTGATCCCTTAGATCCGAGCGTGGAAATCACACCGGTACCTCATCAACAAAAGCAAAGAGAGGCGTCGTTTGAGTCGGAAACGGAAGAAGTTAACAAGCCACAACCAAATCGAAGTGAAATTCCATTGCCTAATGGTGAGGTTCCCGAGCGAATCAAAGTTAAAAATGCACCTAAATATCCAGTCAAACGGTTTTGCTTATTAGAAAATCAAACGGTTGTTTTAACTACCAACGAAGATGACGAGGGAGGTGGAGGAGCATCAGATGAGCCGAGTTACATTAGTCAAGTTTGTGCAGGAATTACAGGCAAACTACTATTTGGAGTAAAACCTAACCATTATGAGGAATAGAAAGGAGAAAAATAATGAAAATTGAAGATCATTGGAACGATGGATTTATTTATTGCGTACAATTTTTAACAGCGGAACAAATTGAACGAAAGATTACGAAATTTATTGTATTGCCAAAAAAATATACTAGCAAAGAAATAGAACAGATGGTAGGAACTAAATTTCAAAATGTAAAAAAAACATTATTTATTGATGAATTAGGAGACGGGTTACTATTAAAGGAGTTAGAACGATACAATGGAACCATTAATGGATAAAGTAATTGATCGAAAAATTAAGTTATTGAAACTTTTGAATTCAACTGAGGATTTTTTTCCATTATCAGAGCTAGCAAATTTTATTGATTTAAGCGTTAAAACAACGATAGTAGAATTATCTGACGTGAAGGATTATTTAGCAAAATGGAACGACCAAATTCAGTTAGTAAAACAGAAAACCAACTATAAATTAATTAAAAAAAATACATTCAATATCGAAATAGTTTATTCAGATTTGAAACAAAAAACGTTTTTCTATCTATTTTATACAACCCTTTTCTTTGAAAAACATGAAAGCTCAACAGCATTTTCAAAAAACTATTTTTTTAGCTACAGTCATTTTTATAAAAAGAAAAAGGGATTAAGTAACTATTTAAAGCATTTTGATTTAGATTTTGAAAACGATCCACTAAGTATTGTAGGAGAAGAAATTAAAATTCGCTTTTTTTCATATCATTTTTTCTGGGATCATTATGAGAGTAATAAGTGGCCATTTTTAGATATCCAACCATCCAGCGTTAAGCAACAGATAAAAGAAGCAGAAGAGCTCCTTGAACTGAATTTAACAGAGCTTTCAAGAGAACGTATGGCTTATTGGATTGGCATTCAAAAAACTAGAATATCAACAAAGCATGCTCTTCCAAAAATAAATTTATTTCATGAAATAGCAAGGGCAAGTACAAGCTATCAACGTTTGTTACCATGGCTAAAAAAAATCATTGCTACAGAAAATAGTGAATTAAACGAGAGTGAAATTAGAAATGAATTGGAGTTCTTATATTTTATCTTCTTTTTAATTGCTCAACCTCAGGTGACTAACAGGCTAATCGAAGAAGCCCAAACAAAGCAGTTACCAGACTCAAATTTATACAAACAAACACAAGGATATTTAAACCAATTTCATCAAATTTTTGAAGTGATCTCGACAGATGAGTCACTGTTGATAGAAGGATCTTTTTTTGAGGCGTTGTTTTACCATCGTTATTTGAATGATCAGTTTATTTTTTATTTAGAGTTTGAAGAAGAGCTTCAAGGCATTCCATCTTTATTTAAAGAAAAATTTCAAGCCATTTATCTAGCAAAAAAAGAAGAGAGCGTATCATTAGATACACGCTTCTATCATTATATTCAGCAATTATTAAGCACCATCATTGAAAGCAATCATTATCGACCACGGTTATATGTGAACCTACTATCTAAAAAAGGAAAAATAGAAGAAACTCTATTGATAAAAGAAATTAAAAAAATGCCTTACAATGTGGAAATTAATAAAAAAGCTCAAGAACTTAGCGATTGTATTATTAGCGATAGTATCGAAATCAAGGCAAATCATGCAACTATATTTTATTGGAATAGTTCTCCTACACAAGCAGAGTGGAAAAAATTGGCTCAGCAATTACAACAAGTAGAAAAAACTAAAATTGCTCAAAGATCATTTTTATATAATAGCAAGTAAACTCATTTTATGAAGAATTAAAATGAGTTTACTTGCTATTTTTTTCGTCACGTAAATCTTTTTTTTTCGTTTAAACAAGCGAAAAAAAAATTCTGATAGTTAAGTGAAAGAATTTCTTATTATTACGATAATAATTACTCATAATTGGTATATTGAATAGTCAAATCATTAGTTAAACCATATAAATAACTATTATTACAACCGGAATATTTTTAAGCGAGAGAAAATGTAAAGAGCTATTGAATTTTTAATGTATTAGATTATAAACTATTTTAGCCATTTTTCAAATTTATTTATTAGCGGATAAATAAGAAAAAAATTAAAAAGAAAATCAGTGCTGATTCGGTATACTATTCAAAGGAGTTGTTATTTTAATAGAGAGGAGTTTTTTTGTTTGAATATATTTTTAGAGAAAATATTATTAAGGAAAATGAATATATTGAGTTTGCTCTATTCAGAAAGTCGACCGTTTACAGTAAAAGAACTAGCGATAAAATTAGGATATACGACTAAAACAATTTTAAAAATGATTGAAGTATTAGAATTTGAACTACAAAAATGGTCAAATACAGTTCAATTAGTCGTAAAAGAAAATAAGGAAATTCAATTAAAAACGTCCGAGAAATTTTCACTAAAAGTGATTGAATTAAGTTATTTGAAAGAGTCACATATTTTTAAAGCTTGTGATGCTATTTTTAACGGTGACTTTGTTGATATTGCAACTTTTTCAAATGAAAACTATATCAGCTACAGTACTTTATACGGTCGCTTGATTGCAATTCGACCAGTATTAAAACAATATCAGTTAGAGTTTAAACCAAACAATAAAGCGCATTTTTTAGGAGAAGAAAAGCAATTGCGTTATTTTTTCTTTCATTTTTATTGGAATTCATCATGGGGAATGGAATGGCCTTTTAAAGGAATAAAAAAAAAGCAGTTGCTTCCTTTTATTGAAGCAATTGAACAATTTAAAAACAGCCCGCTTATGATTTCGGAACAAGAATTTTTCTTCTATTGGTTAGGTGTTATTTCAGTGAGAATTCAAAATCAACATGCAATAGAAGACAGCCCCTTAATGGAGATTGTTATAGATGGAAATCCTAAATTTGAGCTATTCTCGCAAAAAATGTACCCACTTTTTAAAGAACTCTTTTCACTAGAAGAAAGTCAAATACACAATGAAATCAAATTTTTATTTACTATTTTGTTTATTTACACACAATATGAACTAGAAGATCCACTGATTAGTGAAATGCTTGTTTTTTCGCAAAACAAAGAACATCTTGTTTTTGAAGCAACAAATTATTGGCTTAAACGTTATATGGAGTTTTTTCGTTTAAATTTATCGGCAGCGGAGTATGGAGCGATTTACACTAACTTAGTCCATTTACATTTTCGTGTTTATTTTTTTGAAGGAGAGCAAAGTTCTTTCTTTTCAAGAGAGGATGAGATTCATAAAAAGGAAGATGTGTATCATTTAATGATGGCGTATTTTTATAAGGAATTGCTTCAAGAGAGTAAATATTACCCCATTTTGAAGCATAAAAACGACTTACTACTTAATTATACTTTACTAGCTAGAAAATTTATTAAATTAGAAATCGATTATCGTCCTGTTCGAATACAGTTATTGTCTGTTTATGGGAAAGCAGAAACCATTCAATTAACAACCAAACTACAGCAAATTTGTGAAGAGAAAATTGAGTTTAGCTATACTCTAGGAGAAAAAGTAGATTTAATAATTTCAGATCGCCATTATGAAGAGCTTGACGAATCAGTAGCGCCACTTGTTATTTGGAATGAAAACCCTAAAGTAAAGGATTTTATGAGAATTATAAAAATTATTGAAGAATTGATGATTCAAAAGTTTAATCATTATTTATTAAAAACTGAAACAAACAAATCCACTTTTCTTGAATAGGTCGACTAGACCGTCTATTAAGGAATGATTTAATTATTTTCTAAATTTTTGATTTTATTATAAAATTCAAACTGTTTTTTTTAAGCTAAACTAGTGGTTGTGGTTGAGTACTTTCTTTTTAGTCAAGAGAACCACATTTGGAGAAAAAAGAAATAAAGAAGGAGGAGGAGAGCAATGCGACATTTTAGAAAAAAAGAAATAAGCTATATGTTTTTATTTTTTCTATTCGTAGGGAGCGGTTTTTTAGCAGGAAATCATTATTTTAAACGAGCGGCAATTCAAGCGGATACACCGTTGGTATTGACTAGTGATAAACAAAAAATACTACCAGCAGAGACAGTCACACTCACGCTTAAAAGTAATCAAAAAGCAACTAAAGAACCGATTATGATGAATATTCCAAAAGGTTTAGTAGTTGATCTTGAAATGACAAAACAACTTAACGATGGACACGATAATCAAGAAATTACATTGAATGAAGAACAATCTAAACTAGCCGTGTACCTAAATTCAGAAGCAGATAATAGAGAAATTAAATTATGTTTTAGGGCTGAAACGTATGGCGATTATTCAATTGAAGCAACGCAAAAAGTAGCCAATGACCTACAGACTACACCACCACTTAAGCTTCAGGTTGTACCTGTAGAACCTATTTCTCAAAAATTTGCACCGTCGTTAATCGATGATGTGATCGCTCCATTTGCAGATAGTGACTATCAGCCTGTACAAAATTATCCAGGAATCAATCTGATTGATCCAATTAATACAGTCAACAATCCAGTTATACCTGGAGAAAATGGATTTGTAATGCGATTGTCAGATCGTCTATCTTATGAAGCAAAAGGTTATGACTTAGATTATCGAGGCAATTACGATTGGAGTCATCTGCCAGGGTTTATTTTCTATGATACAACAGCCAATCCAGTAAAAGATCGCTATGTACTGGTTAAAAATGCAGGTATTTATCGAGGAAAGTGGATTGATGTTAAATTAGTTGTAGACGAGGTAATTGCTAAAAGTACGAGTGGTGCGTTCTCAGTTGCAACGACAACCTATGATACAAAGGATATTGACTTTGGATTAGGGGAAACAGGAACCTTTGCTGATTACTTTATGTCAGTTGGTGCTTATGAAGGTTCAACTAAAGGCGATTCCTTTAAATACCATTATGAGTTTTATGAGCATGATTCACAAAAAAGAATTAGCACCATGTCAGGAATGTGGAATTATCAACGTTTGAACGAAGAAAAGCAAGCCCAAATTCCAACAGATTCAAAACATATGAGTTCCTTATATGCTAATAATGACACAACTGTTTATTATAAACGAGATGTTCCAACTCCAGGTACTGCAAGATTTTGGGGAACTGCAGATGGTTACGAATCAGGTCCAGATACTTACTTAACAAGTTTATTTAGTAAAGTAGCGGAATATCCAATCACTATGAATCTTGCTACTAAAGAAGATGATTATTCGACAGGAATGATTTTAATGTATAACCGTACTCCGTTGACTCGAATTTATCCAGGGCGACCTGAAGTTATAGGAGAAATATCCAATGAAGACCCTAAGCGATTGAAATACCATATATTACAAGAAATACCAGCTCAACTACCCGTTTATTATTCAGATTCATTTAAGTTGACAACAACTTTTCCAACCGATTTTGATATTGATTTAAATTCAATCAAAATTATGAATGTATTAGACGGTACAGTTTCAACCGATTTTAAACAACCGACTTTATCAGCAGATAAACGAACATTAACGATTGAAGCAATGAATCCAAAATCAAGTTCTTTTAATGATGATATGTATGAAATTTATGTTGAAGGAACAGTCAACAGTAGTTTTGATTTTGCTAATTACAAAGGAAAAACAGGGAATCGAGTAAAAACTTATGATCCTGCAACAGGCTATTTAGCGATTCCAGTAACTGCACAAAATGAATTTGTCATTAATGGAAAAACCATTACACAAGACCCAAATCTATTAGAAGAAGGCGAAGAAGATAAAGCTATTTCTTATGTGAAATACAAAGGCATTCCAGATGGTGATCCAGTTATGGATAAAAAAGTGAAAATCAATCAAGATTTCAACTTATTAAATCCATCTGATTTTGTGACCAATTTAAGAGTAGACACAGATTCGCCGCTTGATAAGCCTGTAGAAGCAGTTCGATTTGAAAATATACCGGATACTTCAAAACCAGGAACAGCAAAAGTGACAGTTGTCATTGTGACAGCTCAAGGTATAGAAAAGAAAATTATCGTTGACGTTACGATTGCCAATAATGATCCAGTCCCTGTAATCAACGTTAGCGGAGCTATTCGAAACGATACTCAAAATCTTGGTTTTTCAGCAAACCAATCCGCTCATATCAATGATGAACTTACCTTCCAAGGGAAAGTAGTTAAAACAATCGCTAATTCTGTTTGGTTGGAACCCACTTTAAAAATGAATGTACCAGAGGGCGTCACATTTCCAAAGACAGGGAACGTAACTGTAAAGGATGAAAATAATACAGAAATCGAATTAGCAGAACCAATCCAATACGATAGCAACGCCCGCGAATTGACTGCGAAGTTAAAAAATACTCTTTCGACAGATGCCACAATTATGATTCAGTTTCAAACAAAGGTAGAAGACAAAGCGTTAGGTCAAACGTATGAAACGAAGGTAAGTGCTGCTGGAAAAGATAGTAACTTTAAACCAATCGACGTGAGTGGAACAGCAAACTTAACAGTGGAAGACTACGCAGAACCACAAGTTCAATTTGCTGGGAAAGTTCAAAAAGAAAGCGAAGGTAGTTGGATTGATACAATTCAAGCTAAACCTAATGATCTAGTCAATTATACAATTGAAGCTACTTTGACCAATGATTATACCGTTTGGAGCAATCAAAAAATAGTTGCAACAATTCCAAATAATCTTGAAAATATCACAGTAGATAAGGCTATCTTAAGACGCCCTCATCAAACAGATATTGAACTTCCACTAAAGCTGATGACCGAATCAGGAGTTCAAAAAGTTGTTTTTGAAACGAGTGAAGCAACTAATGCCTTCACTGAAAGTGGTAGTAAACTAATCCTAACATACACAGGTAAAATCAGTGTCAATGTTGGATTAAATGAAACGCTTGTTACTCCTGTTAGCATCGAAGGGCTCAACTCAAAAGGTCAAGTTATTCAGCCGATTACAGGAAATATTAATTTAGCAGTAAGCGAAGGAACGTTGCAATTCACAACAACTTCCTCATTGGATTTTGGTGTACAAGAACTGATCAGTATTTCTGAAAAACGACATGCTCCAGACAAGAATATTGAAATGCTCGTAGAAGATACCAGAGGAACCAACGAACGTTGGAAAATTATGGCAACCATTACCCAAGAATTTACAAATGGAACGAGCCTATTAAATGGCGGATTAACCTTTGTAACAGATACAGGATCTGTCATTGAATTAAGCAAAACAGCAAGTCAAGTGTACGAAAAAAATCCAGCAAGCAATGGAACATCTAATTTAATTTGGGACCGAACAAAAGGTCAAGGTCTATTTCTACAACAAAAAGCAGGAATGAATAAAATTGGAAGCTATCAAGGAGAACTTCAATGGACGCTAACCGATGCACTTTAAAAGGAGACGAGAAAATGAACAAAAGAAAACAACCTCTTCTTTTTAAAGTCCTAGTCATCTGTCAATTGACAATAGCTGTGATTGGTTTAACTGGGATTTTCCCGACCACTAGTCAGGCAAGCGAAATGACAACTGACGTAGGATTAGTGTTTGAAGGAGAAGAGTCATCTGATTTTTTACCAGAAACCGAAACCGACGATCCCATTCAAGAATTTATTGATAATCTAATCACTCGTTTGCCACAAACCGGTGAAGCAAAGATGGGAAGTTTTCTTTTCTTTAGTGGCTTGCTATGTGTGGTTGTAAGTGTGTATGGGGTTATTATTTTAAAAAGACGACAATCAAAGAGGAGAGAGACAGATGATCACTAATCAACTAAATAAAAACCGTATCATTCTTTTGTGGTTAGCGATTGCTTTCTTTTTACTTGTCAACTCCCCAACTGTCGTTGCAAATCAAACAGATGCTAGTGCTGGTTTTCAATTAAGCGATGATTCCACTGAGCCAGTTGATCCAGAGAAACCTGAGAAACCAATTAAACCGGTTCATCCGCCGACTAAAGGACCCTTAAGTCTAAATTATGTGTCAGACATTCAATTTGGTACACATAAACGTTCCAATTCAACGCAAGTGTTTTACGCACAACTAGATAAGATTGAATATTTAGATGCATCAGAAACACAAAAACGTGCGAATTTTGTGGAATTGACAGATAATCGAGGGTCAAATGCTGGATGGAATCTAACAGTTAAACAGAATGGACAACTTCAAAATCAAGCAGGAGAGCAATTGGAAGGGGCAATTATTTCTTTTAAACAGATAACACCTCGTTCACTGGATGGTGTTGGGAAACAGCCAACAGCAATTCCGACGGAACCTGTTTCCTTAAGTCCAAATGGAATAACGAACAGCTTAATCCTTACTGCTCAAAAAGGTACTGGAATGGGCAGCTGGAGTATCAGTTTTGGAAAAGATGAAAAAGAAGGCATCGAAAGTATTTTAGTAACGATTCCTGAAAAGACACCAAAAAAAGATGGTGCATACAGCACTACTTTAACTTGGACTTTAGGGGATTCATTATAAATTATTAGGGGGAAAGAGCATGAAATGGAACAAAATTCAAAAAATAGGATTTGTATCTGCAATAGCTGTTCTAGCACTAGGGTCAACAAATTTAGTAAGCTACGCAGCACCAGTTTTTCAAGCAACAGATGCAGATGTAGGATTTAAAACAGATAATGATGGAACAACCGATCCGTTGATTCCAGTTGATCCAGATCCAACCAAGCCTATTCAGCCAGATCCAGATCCAAAGCCTACTAAAGGCGCATTGAGAATGGATGTAACACCAAGCTTTGATTTTGGAAACAACAATAAAATCAAAGCAACAGAACAAAAGTACTATGCAAAGTTTGTAACAGGAACCAAATTTTCAGAAACTGAAAAAACAGAATTTGAAAATTATCTTCAAGTAACAGATGAACGTGGAGGCACGAAAGGATGGAAAGTATCCGTTTCAAATGATGGCGTATTTACATCTTCTACAGGAGATAAAATCGAAGGCGCTGCCATCACCTTAAAAGATTTCAGTGTTTATTCAGGCAGCAACATCAAAGAGCCAAGTATGTTTCCAACTGTCCCAACGACAGCAGTGACTATTAGCGATAATACTGACCATCTCTTGTTAAATGCCGATACAACTAAGCAACAAGGTTACGGAATTTGGACGATGCCAATGGGATCAGTGGATCATAAAACTACCGGTCAAGGAGAAGACGGGCTTGGAACAACTGGAAAAATCGACGAAACTAAAGCTGGGCGCAATCCCGCTGTTGAATTGAAGATTCCAGCCGGACAAATCATACAACCAGACAAAGCTTATAAATCCGTTTTAAATTGGAACATTTCAGATAATTTATAAAAATAAAAACATGGGGGAACTAAAAATGAAAAAGACAATTATTGCAACAGCATTATTAAGTACGGTGGTAGTATCAAGTTTTGCAGGAGTAGCTTCAGCAGCAGAGGTAGGTACAGCAACTACAAAAGGAAGCGTACAATTTAAAACACCAGGAGACGAAGAAGAAGGAAAAGTCATCAAACCAGGCGAAGATGAAGAAGAAATTTTACCTGATCCAGATGGTGGAGGAGGAAGTTCGAAAGGTGCATTAAGAATTCAACATGCAGCTGCATTTAAGTTTGGGATTGTTGATAATGTAAATGGCACAAAAAAATACCCAGCGCAAATGGAAGCATACACTAAACCAAATGACGCGGATCCAGCTAAAAAGTACTATATGCCTAACTTTGTTCAAGTAACGGATGAGCGTGGGGATATCACAAAAGGTTGGACACTTTCAGTAACTGGCGATGTTTTCAAAAATGGAACTGACGAATTGAAACAAACAAAAATTTTATTAAATGAACAAAAACACACAAATACAGTTTTTGATTTCCAAACACCAGCGACAGATTTAACAACAATACTTGATGGATTTGATGCAAAAGGCACAGCGATTTCGACAGATGGAAAAACGTCAGTTGAAATTTTAAAAACAAAAGCTGGCAAGTCAACAACTGGATCGCAAACATCAAGTGTTTTTAACACAAGCTACGATAAGGCAACGGAATATGCAGAAACAGATAGGAATGCTGGAGTTGAATTACAAAAAGGAAATTTAGATATTATTGAAGTCGGAAAAGTTTACGAAAGTACATTGACATGGACATTAAGTGAAGCCCTATAACATTCTAAAAATTGGAGGAGTAAAAAAAATGAAAGCAACTAAATTAAGCGTTATTACACTAGCAATTACCATCATTTTAGCAGGAATCGTTCCAATCACGGCCGATGCAGAAACGACAAAAACAGCAGATACAACAGGAAAAGTACAATTTAAAGCGCCAATTGATCCAAGTGGTCCAGTCATCAAACCAGGATCAAAAGACGAAGAAGTTGTTCCAGAAACAGGAAACAAAACAACTGGTGCTTTAAGATTAGACCATGTTCCAAGCATCGACTTTGGAATTGTAGAAGCCCGCGCGCAGGCTCAAACCTTTGAAAGTAACAATGAAAAATTAGTTGAAACAAAAGAGGGAATCTCAACCAATCTATATTCACCGAACTTTATACAAGTAACCGATGAACGTGGCGTAGATGGTGATTGGAAAGTAACCGTAGCAGGAACGGTCTTTGCTGCTCAAACAGGAGAAAAGTTACCAAATACTAAAATTTCAATTAAAGAAAAAAGCAGCTTTAACAATGTATACGATTTTTTAACCACACCCGATACAAGTGATCGTATCGAAGCATTTTCAGGTGCATTAGACATTTCAAATGATGGAACAGCTAAAGAAGTTCTTAAAACAAAAGCTGGAAAACATACATCTGGCTCTAAAACATCATTGGTTTTCAATAAAGACTACACATTAGCATCATTGCCAAATTATGAAGCTCCAAATGCAGAAAATACAAAAGGAAAAAATGCTGGGATTGTCCTAGAAAAACCATTATCAGATACGGTTACGATTGATGTTCAATACACAAGTACCTTGACATGGACCTTGTCTTCGGCATTATAAGAAAGCGACAACTAAGTAAAACAGGTATCGATATACTTGTTTTACTTAAAAAAGAATCAATCCAACAGGGGGAGTAAACAAATGAAAAAAGCAATTATGTTAGGACTTGCAAGTGTAGGAATCTTGGCAGCGAGTAGCCCAGCAGTTTTAGCAAGCGAAGTGCAAACAACGAGTGATGTTATTTTTAGAGTGAACCCAAATCCAGATGAAGTGGACGTGGTTAAACCAGGTACACCAGACGACAAAATTACTCCAGAAGGTGGAGGACATACAAAAGGAAACTTAAGAATTACTCATGTTCCAGATATCCATTTTGGCATTCAAGACATTTCTTCATCAAGTAAAGAGTTTCATCCAGCGATGCAAAAATATACAGAAGCGAATACTGAAAAATACATGCCTCATTTTGTTCAAATCGATGATGCTCGTGGCTCGATGACGGCAACCTGGTCATTATCTGTTACCGGTAGCGTATTTACACCTGCAACAGCAAGTAATCCTAAACTAGAAAATACGTACATCACGCTAGATCAACAAACTGTAACGAACAATGTTTATGATGAGCTATCCCCAACAGAAACAGCAAAACGCGTTACTGGATTTACAGATAGTGCTAAAATCAATACAGATGGCAAAACATCTGTTGAAATTTTAAAAGTAAAAAGTGGACAAAATACAAACTCAACAAAAACGTCAAACGTTTTCACGACAGGATACTCTAAAACAACAGAATACGAAGCCAGTCAAAAAAATGACGGCATTACATTACATGTACCCGCCAACGATATCAAAGTGGATGGCGAAACCTATACAGCAACTTTAAATTGGGTATTAGCAGATTCTATTTAACAAAAAAAATGAGATTCGGGTTTTTATGAACCCGAATCTTTCCTCATTTAAAAATAAAATCAACGAAGCAAGAGGATACTTAAGGGAGCGATTAAAAAATGAAAAAATCAAACATTTTTTCTTTGATGACAGCAATGGCCATAGTCATGCTAATAGTTTTATCAAAACCTGTAGAAGCAGAAACAGGGATGCCAATATCTGTAAATGCCGTGTTACCAGAAAATCAGTTTAACAAGCAAGTTTCTTACTTCTATTTAAAAATGGAGCCAGGAGACGAACAAGAAATTGAATTAAAATTAGGAAACAGCTCTAATGAAGATCAAAAGGTTGAAGTAACCCTCACTCCTGCTATTACAAATGACAATGGCATTATTGCCTATCCAGACGATGTAAAAAAAGTGGATTCTTCATTAGTTCATCCCTTTACATCAATTGCAACCACAGACAAAGACGTGACCGTACCTGCTAACAGCGAAACCTCTGTTAAAATAAAGTTAAAAATGCCAACGGAAGAATACGAAGGCATGATTGCAGGCGGCATTAACGTAAAATTAAAAGAAACAAAAGACGATGCTGAAAAGAAAAACGAGACAGGTATGAAAATAAAAAATGTCTTAACGTATAATATCGGTGTTGTTCTAGTTGAGAATGAAACCATAGTTGTGCCAGAAATGAAACTAAACAAGGTTTTTGCAGGACAAGTGATGGGAACAAATACCATCAAAACAAACCTATCAAATACAAAAGCGACCCCAATTGAAGAATTGGAAATAGCTGCGAAAATTTATACAGAAAAAGGCAAAGAGCCTTTATTTGAAGAACATAAAAAAAATCTACGAATGGCGCCCAATTCAAATTTCAATTTCGGAGTGGGTCTGGGAAATCAAGCGTATAAAGCTGGAAACTATCGCATTGTAATCAACGCTAAATCTGATCCAGCAGACAAAAAATGGTCTTTTGAAAAAGAATTTACCATTGACCGAGAAACTGCAAAAAAACTAAATGCAACAGCAAGCGATCTTGAAAAAGACAATACGCTTTATTACATCATTGGTGGTAGCGTACTCCTTATCTTACTAATCGTACTCCTCTATTTCATTAAACGTTACAAAGCAAATCAAAAGAAGAAACGTGAACAAGAACGCAAACGTCGTAAGGCACACGCAGTCAGAAAACAAAAGGCAGCTAATGCAAATAGTCAAACTAGAAAAAAAAGACCTACAACATCCGTTAAAAAAAATGAAAATTCACGTCAAACTAAATCAACTAGACCTAAATCAACTCATAAACCCAAGTAAAATCAAGAAAATGACTAACTGTCATTTTCTTTTTTTATGTGAGTGTAGTTCAATCAATTTACATTTTGTAAGAGACTCTTTATACTAGAAGGTGAGCTAAAGACAATTTACGGAGGTTTTCAAATGACAAAAAAATACGATTATATCGCAATTGGTGGAGGAAGTGGCGGGATTGCTTCTATCAATCGAGCAGCAAGCTATGGCATGAAATGTGCCTTAATAGAACCAAAAGAATTAGGCGGAACCTGTGTAAATGTAGGGTGTGTTCCAAAAAAAGTAATGTGGCATGGCGCCCAATTAAACGAAGCCATGCACTTATATGCACCGGACTACGGATTTTCAGTAGATGTAACCGAATTTAATTTTCAAAAATTAGTTGACAGTCGTGAAAGCTACATTGACCGTATTCACCAATCCTATCAAAGAGGCTTAGATAATAACAAGGTTGACCTTATCAAAGGGTATGCAACCTTTATTGATGAGAAAACGATTGAAGTGAACGGCGAACAATTAACAGCCGATCATATTTTAATTGCAACAGGTGGAAAACCAACAATCCCATCAATTCCAGGAGCGGAATACGGCATTGATTCTAATGGATTTTTTGCACTACGCTCGTTGCCAAAAAAAGTAGCAGTGATTGGTGCGGGTTACATCGCAGTTGAATTAGCCGGAGTATTAAATGGACTAGGTTCTGAAACGCATCTCTTCGTTCGTAAAGAAACCCCACTTAGAAACTTTGATCCACTAGTGGTAGAAGGGCTAGTGGAAGCAATGAAACAAGATGGGCCAACGCTACACACGAACGCGATTCCAAAATCTGTGGAAAAAAATGCAGATGACACTCTGACCATCACTTTTGAAAATGGAACAAAAGAAACGGTGGATACCCTAATATGGGCCATTGGACGGACACCCGTAACCGAAACATTGAAATTAGAAAATACATCTGTTGAAGTGAATGAAAAAGGCTACATTAAAGTCGACGATTATCAAAATACAACAGTCAAAGGTATTTATGCAGTTGGAGACATTACAGGTCGCGTTGAGTTGACTCCTGTAGCTGTAGCAGCTGGACGTCGTTTATCTGAGCGCTTATTTAATAACAAGGCAGATGAACACCTTGACTATCACAACATCCCAACGGTAGTATTTAGCCACCCACCTATTGGAACTGTAGGCTTAACAGAACCAGAAGCAAGGGAACAATTTGGTGACGAGGTTAAAATTTATCAATCTTCTTTTACCTCAATGTATACAGCAGTCACAAGTCATCGTCAATTATGTCGAATGAAACTAGTTTGTGTTGGGAAAGAAGAAAAAGTAGTCGGGCTCCACGGTATTGGATATGGTGTGGATGAAATGATTCAAGGTTTTGCCGTTGCTATCAAAATGGGTGCAACTAAAGCTGATTTTGATAATACAGTTGCGATACATCCGACTGGATCAGAAGAATTTGTAACAATGCGCTAAAAAAATGTAGAAAATCTGAAACTAATCTTAAAACTCCAAAACGCCTCTCGTTGAATTCATGTAAAATGAAGGAAAACGGAGGTGTTTTCTATTATTGTGCACACTGTGGAAAAGCTGTGGATAAAAAAAGTTGAAAACAAGGTATTTAACTAAAAAAATAGTTAGTTATGCACATACTTGTGCATAACTATTGTGTATAACTCTATTTTTCCACAAACTCTTTTTTTAACCTGGTTTTTCTATTTTGAAAGCAAATATTTTGTATAATGAATCCAAATAGAGTATCATAGTTGATGGGTCAATTATTGAAGTCGAAGGGAGTAGCTAATGACAGAAAACTGCAGTCACAAGTCCTTATTATTTTACAGAATGAACACTGTATACAAAGAAATGAACGTTCATTTTGAAGAAGAAACAGGCATTAGCTTCACGAAGCTAGAGATTTTATTTTTTATTTACGGAACGCCAAACCTTTGTCAACAGGACATTCAAAAAAAATTAGCTATTGATGCAGCGAGTGTTACTAGACATTTAAAAAAATTAGAAACAGATCAATTCATTCAACGAGTAGTCGATCCTACTAACAAACGCTTCCGACGAATATCCTTAACTGAAAAAGGTCGAAAAGAACTAAAAACGATGATTACAGAAAAAGATAAGTACGAAGCGCAACTGTTTGCCAATATTTCTGAGGATGAATTAGAACAGCTGTGGATAACCTTAAATAAACTATCAATAAACAGCGTTAAAATAACTAAGGAGGATGATAAAAATGAAAGCAGTCGTAATTGAAAACTATGGTGGAAAAGATCAACTAAAAGAAATGGATGTGCCAATGCCAAAACCAACAGCACATCAAGTGATTGTTAAAGAAATGGCAACGTCAATTAATCCAATTGATTGGAAACTACGTGAAGGGTATTTGAAACAAATGATGGATTGGGAATTTCCAATTATCCTAGGTTGGGACGTTGCGGGGGTTATCAGTGAAGTGGGAAGCGACGTAACGGATTGGAAAGTAGGCGACAAGGTATTTGCTCGTCCAGAGACAACTCGTTTTGGTACGTATGCAGAATATACAGCAGTAGAAGACCATTTAGTAGCAAAAATCCCGGGAAATGTGACCTTTGAAGAAGCTGGTGCAGTGCCATTAGCAGGCTTAACAGCATGGCAAGCATTGTTTGATTATGGAGATTTAAAAGCAGGTGAAACCGTGTTGATTCATGCTGGAGCCGGTGGTGTTGGAACGTATGCCATTCAATTAGCTAAAAATAAAGGTGCAAAAGTCATTACAACTGCCAGCGAAAAAAATAAAGCGTTACTTTTAAGTTTAGGCGCCGATCAAGTCATCGATTATCATACTGAAAATTTTGTGGATATCTTAAAAGACGTAGATGTTGTTTTTGACACAATGGGTGGCGACATTCAAAAAAATAGCTTCAAGGTTTTAAAACCCCATACAGGTCGAATGGTCTCAATCGTTGGAGAAACCGATCCTGCTTTAAGTAAAGAACATGACGTGGCTTTTCATAATATTTGGTTAAAACCAGATGGGGAACAATTGTCTCAAATTGCTGATTTGATGGAAGCTGGAAAAGTGAAATCGGTTATTGGTGCGACGTTCTTATTTTCACAACAAGGCATTTACGATGCCCATGCATTAAGTGAAACGCATCATGCAGTCGGTAAAATCGTCATTAAATTTGAACAATAAAAGGAGACTGTAAATGGAAATTGTTGCGTTTATTTTAGTATTACTTGTAGCGATAGAACATTTTTATATTTTAGGATTGGAAATGTTTTTTTCAACAAGTAAGACGGCTCAGAAAACATTTGGTTTAGATGAAGCATTTTTAAAACAAGAAAGTGTTAAAACCCTGATGGCCAATCAAGGCTTGTATAATGGTTTTTTAGCAGCAGGATTACTCTGGGGATTATTCTTTGCGAATCCAGTTAGCGCTGTTAGTATTCAGTTATTCTTTTTAAGTTGTGTGATTGTGGCAGCTGTTTATGGATACTTTACAGCCAGCAAGCAAATTTTATTAAAGCAAGGCTTACCAGCTATTTTAGCAGTAATTGCTGTTTTAATGGTATAATGAGAAAACGATTAGCATTTCATTTGAATGCTAATCGTTTTTTATTATATAGGGGGGATAAAATGACAAAACGTGTAGGGATAGAGATTATTTTATTGATTGGATCGCCGTTAGTAATAGCTGAACTTCTGTTGCTCTTTTTTCAGTTTCCTTTTTTAGTAAGCAGCGCGGTAGGGTATTTTATTTTAGTACTTTTTCATTTGCCAGCTAATAGTCCACTGTCTGCTAGTGCTGATTTTGAAACAAAGAAAGTGAATCCGCATTTTAAAGCCAGTTTGCCTACAGCTTCGTCGATGAAACGACTAGATATGCTGAAATTTATGCTCCTTATTTTATTGTTGATTGGTTGCCTCTATTTGTATGTTGAGAAAATTAGATAATGATTTTTTTTCTATATGGCAGTGGGGTATGTTTCGCGACAGCCGTTTTTAAGTGTTGCTGCATTACACCAATTCCACCAAGTGAATCGAGTGGAAATAAAAGTGTCGTGCCTGAAGGCAGAATTTGACTGAGTAAAGGTTGAAACTTTTTTCCACCTAAGACAGTGATCGTTGTCTCGGAAACAGCAAGTTCCTGCCATTGTTTTTGAAGACTTTCTAGTTGTATCGTTTCGGCTGTTATTCCTTTTAAAGTAAAGCGCGTATCGTAAGTGTGTGGAATAACAGTAGAGGGTCTTAAAAAACCATAATAAGGAGATAATATGAGATAATGTGGATCAAATTCTAACGCATAGGCTTTAGCTAGACGGTGAAAAGTTCCTGTATAGGCAAATTGACTTTCAACGGCACCAATTTCTGGTTCTTTGTCCCAAATCTTGGGTTTACCAGAAGGAATAATCATCATCTTAAAAACTCCTTTCGTAAGGTTACTTAAACAAAGCTTGGTAGAAGACTCTTTAGGTGGAAACTCTTTTTTTAGGATTTTCCAGTATAATAAAGCATAACATAAGCCACAATAAAAAAAGGAGATTCTATGAAAAAAATAATTCAATTATTTGTGATTGCAGGATTAATCATTCTAATAGGTCATTATTTGATTATCTTATCAAGCAGTCTTTTTATTGGTGCTAGCTTAATCACTGAACTTGTTGGCATTTATATTGCATTGCGATTGCTGTTATTTGATAGTCGAAGTACCAATTCTAAGGTTGCTTGGATTGCTATTATCTTCATTCTTCCCATTTTTGGTGTTATTTGTTATTTTTTCTTTGGAAGAAATCCACAAAATCGACTATTTACGACAGCTCAAAAAAAAGAGCGAGAAAAATTGATTCAGCGAATTCATCATTTATCAGATCAATTAGAAGAACTGGTTGTACCAAAAACCTCTCAACGAATCGAATCCTTAACTGGCATCAAAGCTTTAAATGGCAATCGATTAACCCTCTTAACAGACGGTGATGAAACCTTTTCAGCAATTAAAAGGGCAATCAAGCAAGCAAAACACCATATTCATATTCAATATTATATTTACAAAAGCGATGAGTTAGGTACTGAACTACGAGATTTGTTGATTCAAAAAGCTAGAGAAGGTGTGGAAGTTCGGTTCCTTTATGATGGATTTGGTTCCAAAAAGTTAAACACAGCTTTTCTTACTCCGATGAAACAAGCAGGGATTGAGTTTTATGCCTATGATCCTATTTTTTCAATTTGGATTTCACGAACAGCCAATCTTAGAAACCATCGTAAAATTATTGTCATTGACGGTCAAATTGGTTTTACAGGCGGTTTAAATGTCGGCAATGAGTATCTAGGTAAAGTAGATCGATTTAAATTTTGGCGTGATACCCATTTGATGATCGAGGGCAATAGTGTGATTGAGCTTCAGGAAGCCTTTCTTTATGATTGGGTTTATATGGAAAATCGCAAAGAAGCTGCTAATCCATTTATTAAAGCCGAAGGGATTCAACATTATTTCCAACCAGAAGCGGTGGGAAACGAGTGGGTACAAGTGGTCTATGGTGGACCTTACGATCAAGAAAAATTGGTTCGAGATGCCATGCTTGATATGATTGATTCTGCAGAAGAATCGGTGTGGATAACGTCGCCTTATTTAGTTCCTGACGACGAATCATTAGCTGTGTTAAGAAGAACAGCGATGAGTGGCGTTGATGTTAAAATCTTGATTCCAGGAAAAGCGGATATGGCCTTGTCTTTCCATGGAAGTAATGCCTATATTGAAACACTTTTAGAAGCTGGAGCAGAAGTTTATTCCTATCGAGATGATTCCTTTATTCATGGGAAAATGCTCTTGATTGATGGCAAGCGAGGCGCCATTGGAACTGCGAATTTTGATATTCGAAGCTTTCGGTTAAATCACGAAATGATGTCCTTTATTTATGAAGCGTCACCAGCTCTTGATAAAATGAAAGCAAATTACATTGAAGATCTTGAAAATAGTTATTTAAACAATCTTGAAGCGATGAAGCAACGTTCGCTAATCCAAAAATTAAAAGAACAGTTGGCAAGTCTTTTTACACCGATTTTATAACTACCAAAAAAGTCACTCAACAAACGTTTTGTTTTTGAATGACTTTTTTTGGTAGTTTTATTTTTTTCTAGCTGAAACTAACAGCATCATCGGTCTTCTAAGCTCGTCTTGCATCTCTGGAATAGTCGCCAGTAATTCAGGCGCAGGTTCAGGCTCAACGATTGACGTAATGTCGAATCCATTTTTTAACAGGCTGTTCAAATAGGTTGTTAACGTTTTGTGGTACTTCGTCACGTCCTCGCCTAAGAAATGGCTCACCCGCTTGCCTTCGATAAAATAGCAATCTACTGGCCAATGAAGAATTTCACCAGCATCATTTGTATACCAATCCTGTGTACCGCAAGCTGTAAAAACAGGATGCTCCACTGAGAAAACAAAGGTTCCATCAGGTTTTAACGTGTGATTGATTTTTTTACAAATCGCATCAAAATCTGCTAAATAATGAAAAGCGAGTGAGCTAATCACACAATCAAAAGCCGCTTTTGGATAATCGTAATCTTCAATTGCTTGATGGAGATAATGAATTTTAGGAGAATCGGTTTTCTTTTTAGCCTCTGCTAACATGTTTTCAGATAAATCAACTCCTATCACATCGCTAGCGCCATGTTCCACAGCATAAATACAATGCCAGCCAAAGCCACAGCCTAAATCAAGAACACGTTTGTCTTTGAAATCAGGCAGCATTTTTTCTAATTCATGCCATTCCCCAGCGCCAGCTAACCCCTCTTTTGAACGGTTCATTTGACGATACTGTTGGAAAAAAGCGGCTTGATCGTATTTGTTTTCTTTCATTTTTATTCCTCTTTTCTTCATAAAAATAAATTTCTTTCAATAAGTGTATCAAATAATAATTTAAAGTAAAAAGAAAAGACGATACCGAAACGAAAAATCCACTTTAGTTCTCAAAAGAAGTTAAAATCTTACGAATACTCGATTCAGATAAAAAGAATTGCTTTGCCAGCTTTTTGATAGAAGTCCCAGCTAGAAAAGCAGTGTAAATCTGCTGATTTCTCTTCATTAACAAGGACTTACTTCCAGTTTTAGCCCCCCAAGGTTGACGTTTATTTTTAACTGGAATATAAAGATAATCACCTGTAATATACTGTTGAATCTCATTAATAAGTTCTTTTGGCAACACTTTTGTTGCATTGATATAGTTCATCGTTTGCTCCTTTAAATTGAAATTTAGGAAGCAAAGTCAACGACTTAATTTTTAAAGCTACACAAAGTAATTGACTTCGCATAGCCAACAGCTCTTCGTTTATTCATACTCAAGCTTAAAATGCTCATACTTTCCAACTCCTATCCATTTGTACATATCGGAAACTACCTCAAGAATAAGCTAATAAATCCCATTTGTCTAGGAATCATTTTTTAAATAACACATGAAGAATATTCTAAATCAAAAGACTTGTGCTATAATAAATGTAAACCGTTACATAACCGGTTCCATTAATGGAGGTTAAACTAAAAAATGAAGATGACAATTAAAGATGTTGCTCGTTTAGCAGGTGTTTCGATTACAACGGTATCACAAATTTTAAATAAAAAAGGCGATCGCTTTAGCCCAGAAACACGTCAAAAAGTCTTGGCGGTTGTGAAGGAGCTTGATTACAAAGCAGATTATTTTGCCCAGAATATGGTGAGCAAGCAAACAAAGACCATTGGGATGGTAGTTCCAGATATCACCGATCTCTTTTTTTCAAAAGTCATTGAAGGGGTAGAAAAACATTTAAATGAACTTGGTTTTATGATTATTCTGTGTAATTCCAATCACAGCTCTGAAAAAGAAAATCTTTATATAGAAGAGTTACTCCATCGATCAGTCGAAGGCATCATTCTAGCAAGTCCAAATCCCATTCATTTGCCAAAGTTAAAAAACGAAGACGGCAGCAATAAAATCCCTCATATTCTAATTGACCGCGGTATTAATAAACGTGACGAGGGGCAATTGATTACGAATGAATTTCAAGGAGCCTACGAGGCTGTTGAACATTTAGTGAACTTAGGTCATCGTGAAATCGGAATGTTAAGCAATGAAACCAGTTTTTATGAAATTACCGATCGTTTTTACGGATATAAAAAATGTTTAGAAGATTATCAGATTCCTTTTCAAGAGGAATGGATTGTCAGTAAGAATTTAACAATTAAAGGCGGGTACGAAGGGGCACAACAACTCTTACAACAAAATATTACCGCTCTTTTTTGTGGAAATGACCAAATGGCAATTGGAGCTTATCGTGCAATTAATGAAGCCGGAAAACAAATTCCAAAGGACATTTCAGTAATTGGTTACGATGGCTTAGAAATTACCGATTATTTAGTTCCCTCATTAACGACAGTTGCGCAACCAATTTTTGAAATTGGCTATTTTGCGGCTAAGTTTTTAATTGATCATATCAACAACCCAAAAGAGAAGGTACCAAACAAGTATTTTGATACTCAGCTGGTTCTTAAAAATAGCACCAAAAAACTTGATTCTTTTTAAATTAAATGCTAGTATCAACTTGTTAGCGTTTTCCTTTTTTTGAAAGGAGAACTTAAGAAGATAAGATATTAGCTTTTAGTCAGTTAAGTAAAACGTTTTACTTGTTTCTAATTATACTTAAAGGAGATTAAAAAAATGAGAATGGTAGACATTATCGAGAAAAAAAGAGACGGTCAAGAACTTACAAAAGCAGAGATAAACTTCGTCATTACAGGTTACACAAAGGGCACAGTACCAGATTATCAAATGAGTGCTCTGGCAATGGCGATTTATTTTAAGGATATGACGAACCAAGAAATTACTGATTTAACAATGGCAATGGTAGAATCTGGTGAGCAGATTGATTTATCCGCTATTCATGGCATCAAAGTAGACAAACATTCAACTGGTGGCGTTGGGGATACAACGACCCTTGTATTAGCACCTTTAGTAGCAGCTGTTGGGGTTCCTGTTGCCAAAATGTCAGGTCGTGGTTTAGGACACACGGGAGGTACGATTGATAAATTAGAGGCAATCAAAGGCTTCAATGTTGAAATTTCAAATGATGAATTTATTCAATTAGTCAACCGCGATCAAGTTGCTGTTGTCGGACAATCAGGTGACCTAGCACCGGCAGATAAAAAATTATACGGATTAAGAGATGTGACTGGAACCGTTGATTCAATCGCTTTGATTGCTAGTTCAATTATGAGTAAAAAAATTGCAGCAGGAGCCGATGCCATCGTTTTAGATGTCACTACTGGAGACGGTGCATTTATGAAAAATGAAAAAGATGCGGAACGCCTTGCAAAAACAATGGTTCAAATTGGGAAATTAGCAAATCGTCAAACAATGGCTATCATTTCAGATATGTCTCAACCATTAGGGCTAGCAATCGGAAATTCCCTTGAAGTCAAAGAAGCAATCGATGCGTTAAAAGGGGAAGGTCCAGCCGATTTAATGGAAATGGTTTATGTATTAGGAAGCCAGATGGTTGTTCTTGCTAAACAAGCAGATACATTAGAAGAAGCTCGTGAACTTTTAAAAGAAGCCATCCAATCTGGAGCCGCAACCACTAAGTTTAAAGAAATGATTCGCAATCAAGGCGGCGATGATTCAATTGTAGATCGCCCAGAAAACTTGCCACAAGCAGAATTTGTGATTGAATTACCTGCTAAAGAAAGCGGCTATATTTCAGAAATGGTAGCCGATCAATTAGGGATTGCCGCAATGCTTCTAGGCGCCGGTCGTCGAACAAAAGAAGATACCATTGATTATTCAGTCGGCTTAATGTTGCATAAAAAAGTTGGCGATTCTGTTACTGCGGGTGAACCATTGGTGACGGTTTATGCGAATAGTCAAGCAATCGATGATGTGAAAACCAAAATTTATGAGAACATTTTTATTACAAAAGAAAAAGTTGCAGAACCAACTTTGATTCATCAAATCATAACAGAATAAGTTGAGTGAGGGACACTATGAATTTATTTAAGTTAAAAGAAAAAAAGACGACCGCTAAAACGGAGATTATTGCAGGGCTGACTTCCTTTTTCGCTATTTCCTATATCGTAATCGTCAATTCGGTTATTTTAAAGGATGCTGGAATACCTGCTGAACTAAGTGTTTTTGCCACAATCTTTATCTCGGCAATTGGGTGTTACCTGATGGGGATTTTTGCAAATGCACCGATTATTTTAACCCCCGGTATGGGAGTGAATGCTTTTTTCACGTATACGTTAGTAGGAACTTTGGGATTGCGTTGGCAAGAAGCAATCGGCGTGATGATGATTTCCAGTTTAATCTACTGTGTGATTGCTTTTTCAAAAGCCAGTGATGTCTTGTCGCGAGCAGTGCCAGATACGTTGAAGCACGGTATTACTTGCGGCATTGGGTTGTTTTTAGTCATGATTGGTTTAGAAAAGGGTCAGTTGATTGTAGCTGGCGATAAAAGTTTAGTGGCATTAGGAGACTTAGCTAATCCACACGCGATGTTAGCTATTTTTGGCTTAATTTTAACCTTGATACTTGTAATTCGCAATGTACAAGGTGGGATGTTTATTGGCATTTTAGCAACGACGATTTTAGGGGTACTTTTTAAAATTCAAGATGCTGGTGAAGGCAGTTTTTCCTTGATGAATATTGTTGATTATCCTTCAATTATGGGACAAGGCGATTTTTCTGGGCTATTCTCCTTAAAATTCATGATGGGTGTTTTTTCGTTAACGATGATTCTAGTCTTTGAATCAATGGGATTGCTTCAAGGTTTAATGGAAGAAGCGAGTACCGTGGATTTTAAGAAAGCTTTTAGAATGAGTGCAGTGACGACTTTCCTATCAGGTATTTTTGGAACAAGCCCAACTATTGCGGCAGCTGAAAGTGCTTCTGGTATTGAAGAAGGCGGTAAAACAGGCTTAACAACGATTGTTTCAGGAACCCTCTTTTTAGCAACCCTCTTTTTCATTCCGTTGTTATCTTATGTGCCACAAGCAGCGATTGCCCCAGTAATTTTAATTACAGGCGCATTAATGATGAAGAATTTACAACACATTCAATTTGACGATTTTACAGAGTGGTTTCCAGCCTTCTTGATTGTCGTATTAATTCCATTAACATCAAGCATTGCAGATGGGATGGCAGCTGGATTTGTCTTTTACCCAATCGTAAAATTGGTAAGCGGGAAAAAATCAGAGATTCATCCAATTCTTTATGGGATTTCAGCGTTATTTTTAATGTATTTAGTTTTAAATGCATTAATTTAAAAGCGTGCAATTTAGTGGTGACGTGGTAAAATAAAGTGAGTGAATAAAATACGAAGGGATTGATGAAAATGTTTAAACGTGTACATTTAGTCGTGATGGATTCAGTTGGAATTGGGGAAGCACCAGACGCAGAAGCTTTTGGAGATAAAGGCAGCGATACATTAGGGCACATTGCTGATATCGCAGGCTTAGATATTCCAAATCTAGAAAAATTAGGGTTAGGAAATATTCGTCCATTAAAAGGTGTAAAAGAAGTCAAAGAAAATCTTGGCTATTACACAAAATTAGAAGAAATTTCTGTTGGAAAAGATACAATGACAGGCCATTGGGAAATTATGGGCTTAGATATCAAAACGCCTTTTAGAGTCTTTCCAAATGGTTTTCCACAAGATTTATTAGATAAAATCGAAGCTTTTTCAGGTCGTAAAGTGGTTTGTAATAAACCTTATAGCGGAACGGCTGTCATTGACGATTTTGGGCCACAACAAATGGAAACTGGAGATTTAATTGTTTATACATCCGCTGACCCAGTGTTACAAATTGCAGCCCATGAAGACATTATTCCATTAGAAGAGCTATACAAAATTTGTCAGTATGTTCGTGACATTACATTAGACGATCCCTACATGATTGGCCGCATTATTGCGCGTCCATTTGTTGGAACACCAGGTAATTTCCAAAGAACGAGCAATCGACATGACTATGCCTTAAGTCCATTTGGCGAAACCGTCTTGGAACAATTAAAAGAAACCGGTAAAGACGTGATTGCCATTGGTAAAATCAACGATATTTTTAATGGCGTTGGAATGACCGAAATGGTTCGTACAAAGAGCAACATGGATGGCGTGGATCAATTGCTAACTATCATGAACAAAGAATTTACTGGCTTAAGCTTCTTAAACTTAGTTGATTTTGACGCACTATTTGGTCATCGCCGCGATGTTGAAGGGTATGCCAAAGCGATTGAAGAGTTCGACGGTCGTTTGCCAGAAATTTTAGCAGCGATGGAAGAAGATGATTTATTATTGATTACAGCAGATCACGGAAATGACCCAAGCTTCCCAGGAACAGACCATACGAGAGAATATGTTCCACTATTAGCTTATTCACCAAAAATGACAGGACATGGTGCTTTGAAACAAGGTCATTATGCTGATATTTCGAAAACCGTTGCTGAAAACTTTGGTGTTAAAGGTACAGAAAACGGCGTAAGTTTCTTATCTGATTTAAAATAGAACAACATAAAGGGGACAACTACAAAATGACAAAAACGTTGCAAGCTAAAATTGATGAGGCAGTAGCATTTATTCAAGAAGCAGGAGTAGCTAAAGTTGAAGTCGGGCTGATTTTAGGTTCTGGCTTAGGCGAATTAGGTGATGAAGTGGAGCAAGCGACTGCTATTCCTTACGATAATATCCCTAATTTCCCAGTTTCAACAGTTGAAGGACACAAAGGCCAATTGGTTTATGGCACATTAGGTGGAAAAAAAGTCTTAGCAATGCAAGGACGCTTCCACTATTATGAAGGCTATTCGCTAGAAACCGTTACTTTCCCAGTTCGCGTAATGAAAGCATTAGGCGTTGAAACAGTAATTGTTACCAATGCAGCGGGTGGTTTAAATGAAACCTTTGAACCGGGTGAATTAATGTTGATAACCGATCACATCAATTTCACAGGTGTAAATCCATTAATTGGACCAAATGATGCATCAATGGGACCTCGTTTTACAGATATGAGTGAAGGGTACGACCGTAAATACCAACAAATCGTTCGCGATGTTGCTAAAAAAATGGACTTGAATTTAAAAGAGGGTGTGTATATGGGCTTTACGGGTCCAACATACGAAACGCCTGCTGAAATTCGATTTGCACGCGTTATTGGTGCAGATGCAGTCGGCATGTCGACTGTTCCAGAAGTAATTGTTGCGCGTCACGGCGGAATGAAAGTGATTGGAATTTCTTGTATCACTAATTTAGCTGCAGGTATGCAAGCAACGTTGAATCATGAAGAAGTTGTTGAAACGACACAGCGAGTAAAAGAATCCTTCAAAGGATTGGTAAAAAATATTTTAGCTGAAATTTAAAAAGAATAAAATGAGGCCTACTGTTATTAAACAGTAGGCCTTTTTTGCTAGAATAAGAGAAGTTTTCAGAAACGGTTATTTCATTTGTGATTAAAATATGACGATAGTTAAATAATAAAATCATTAAAAATAAATAACAATTCACATTTAAAAGTTAAGATGATAAATTAGTATAAACCAAGGGGGGAGCTACTAATATGTTAAAAAAAATAATAGTGGGGGCACTATTGTGTACAGTTTCACTAAACACTGGTTTTAGTGTTTTAGCAGAAGAAGTACAACCGAAACCAATATCAGAGCCTACGCAAAAAATGAGTGAATCAGTATTGATTCCAGATGTTATTTTAAAAGGTTATTTAAACAGTCTTCTAAAACAAAGTAGTGATGCGGAAATTACAAGAGAGCAGTTAGCTACAATTAAATCGGTTAATTTATCAAGTACTACAATTACTGATTTAACAGGACTAGAATATGCAACAAATTTAGAAACCTTTATATTACAAAATACTCAAGTAACTGATTTAACACCAATTGTTGGACTGACAAATCTAAGCTACATGACACTAAGTGGTGGAAATGTAACAAATGAATTGATTCCAGATCTTCATCAATTAGTGAATCTACAATCCTTATCAATTACGAGTACACTTGTTGATAATACTATTTTTCAAAAATTTAATCATTTGCCAGTCTTAAGATATTTCTATCTTCAAAATAATATGCGCATTACGGATATCAGCGCATTAGCTTCACTACCATTGTTAGACACACTATTTGTTCAATTTGATGGAATCAATGATTTTCAATCAATCAGTCGCTTTCCTAGTCTAAAAAATTTGGCGGCTTTTGGTCAAAATACTGGGAGACAAGATCCTCATCAGTCTATCAACAGTACAGATTTAACTTTTAATGAAGAAACACAGACTTTATTTATTCCTTTTACAATTATGACGAATCGCCTAACAAGTTTTGATGGATTTCAAGCACCTTTTTCAATGTCCACCTCATCAAGCAATACGTATTTAGAATTTAATGGTACCCAAGTAGATAATTCAAGATTAGCAATTGATTCAATGGGAATTACCGTTAACGGCGTTGACCGTGCAGCTTTTGATGATTTAAATGAGTTACATTACAATGCACGTTATGATAATCCGACAGGTTCGTATCCAACACCACCTGGTATGAGCTATGTTATTTCTTCAGGAACGTATTTTCAATATTTTGATATTCGCCATAGTATTCAGTTGACTGCTGATCCTACCTATTCTTATTTAGAAAATGAGGCAGTCGATGAAGCTCAATTTCTAACCGATGTCCATGCTAAAACAGACGATAACAGTCCGATTACAAGTAATTTTGCAACAGTCGTTGATTTTTCGAAACCAGGGAATTATCTCGTGACTTTAAACGCAAAAAATGCAGCAGGACTAGTTGCCCCGTCTGTAACGGTAGATGTAACAGTATTGCCAAAGCCAATTATTACAGCAGAACCAACTATCACATATGATCAATACACAGAAAAAACTGAAGCTGATTTTTTAAGTGAAATCGCTGGAAAAACCAGTGATGGCAGTCCTGTCACAAGTGATTTTTTATCTGCAGTTGATTTTGGAAAAGTAGGAGAGTATGAAGTTCAATTGAATGCAGTTAATGAACGAGGCCAAAAGGCAGACCCAGTTACAGTTAAAGTTCGAGTCCAACCGACTGAAGAAGCGATTGTTCCACCACTCCCTTTACCAATTGATCCAGAAAATCCAGTGCCACCTACAGTCGAACCAAATCCAAATCCAAAACCAACCGTTTCAGATAAAATAGAGAATCAACCATTTAAAGAAAATCAAAAAATCAGTAAAGGTAAGTCTGTAACGACAAAAATGAATGAAGCGGAAAAGTTTCCACAAACAGGAGAAGCTAAACAAATGAAGATTGGATTTGTTGCTCTTGTTTTATTGGTTACTAGTTTAGTTATTTTAAAACGACCTACTAAAGTCAAACAATAATTTAAAAACAGCCCTGATAAGCTAGTAGCTAATATACTAACTCGTCAGGGCTATTTGAATAGTGTTATATTTTTATTGACACAAGTGCAATCATTTGAAGGGAGATTTGATGTCTGCTATCATAAAATTAGAAGAAGGAGATGTTACGAATGAAAAATCAACGTACAATGATCAAATGGAGCGAAATTATTGTTGGGATTATTTTTCTCATTGCAGCCTATTTCGCATTTATTAGTCCTGTTGCGACACTGTTAAGTTTTGCTATTTTATTTGGACTAGCTGCTATTTTTAGAGGGATTATTGCTATTATTGGCTATTCAGATTTAAAGAAAGTCACTGGACAAAATGCGACCCTAGCTTTAGTGATTGGGATTTTAGAAATTATTGTCGGAATTGTTTTTCTCTTTAATATGGGACTAGCTGTTTCAGTATTAGCTTATACCTTTGCATTTTGGTTTATTATTGATTCCGTATCTGGCTTGTTAAATGTAAACCGCACAAGAGCTTTAGGAAATGGCGCTTATTGGTTTAGCTTTATCATTAATTTACTAGGTGTTGTGATTGGGATTAGCTTACTATTTAATCCAATTACGGCTGGCTTAACGCTATCGTTCCTAGTCGGTTTTTATTTCCTACTATTTGGTATTGAAAGTATTGTATTAGGAATTATGAAAAAATAGGTTAAAAAAATCCAGTTAAATCAGTTGATTTAGCTGGATTTTTTGATACATAATTAAACTACCGTTGGTTTTTTTCAAGAAGATACAAAATCAACGAGTACAGTTGATAAAATTGTTTTGTTCCGTCAGATTGGTCCAATAAGAAAAAGGACGCGTCTTTCTTCGTTGAAAAGATCATATAATCAGAAATAATCAAATCGGCATAATTTGAGTTGGTTGTAAAGGTAAGAACCGATTCATTAAAAATTGAAACCAGTTTGTAAACGAGAGTCTTTTCAAAGACAATATTTCCATTAAAGTTAAGATAAATACTCACATTTGTATTGCTTTGAGATTCAATAATCAAGTAGAGCGTATTGACTAGCGTATAGCGATACGTTTCTTTTTTTTCAGCTGTCCAAACAAGGTTGTCCGTTTGAAAAGAATCATAGCAAGTGATGACTTTTTCACGAACAGAATCCTGTGCAGATGCTTCATCTTTACTATGAAGGTAAACTTCTTTAAAGTCATATTGAAAATAGTCCATTGCATACAGATGAATGACTAAGATATAAAACCATTGTTTAAAAAGATCTGAATTTGGCTGTAACTGCTGGATATGAAACGAATTTGTTACATGCTGAACCATATCTTTTGCCAAATCAACTAGCGGTAAATTAACCGAAAGTAGTAACTTATCTCCATTTTGAGTTCGACTAGAATGGGAATCTAAACTAGGGATAAAGATGCGTAAACAGCACCGAATAAAGGTTCTTAAAACAGAAGAATCTTTAGCAACAGGCAATTGCTGAACTAATTTTAAAATAGCAGAATCCTTAAATTCAGCCTCAATTTTTTTTGAATCAATATCTGAATAAATAAGTGTATCAAAGAGGCAGCTTAGGTATACATTTTCATCTAATTGAATTTGGTCGGAATCTAACTGTAAATTTTGTATCATTTCATCCACTGAAAAATTATGGTATTTAATTGTTTGACTGGTTGAATGAGCAGATAGAGAATGAAGAGCTAAGGTCATTAAATAACGGAACATGAAAATATCACTTTCTCGACCAACCAGAGAAACAAATTTATTTTGAATCGTTAAAGTTAAATGGAACTGGTTGATTTTTTCATTAATTATGGGGATAAGTTGGTAAATATAAGGGTTTGAAAGAGTTAATTTCGTTGAAATATCCACTAAAGCATAGTCTTTTCTTTCAAAAAATAGTTGCATGAATTGATAGCTAGAAGAAAGGTTTAGATAGTGAACGAACAAAGTATTAACAATCGAAACAGAAGAGATTTGATACTGTTGTTTAGGAGTTAAGAAGAGGCATTCTTCCTGAAAATCCAATACAAATTCAAAACCAATTTGTTCTAGATCATTGATTAAATTTTGAAGTTGTCTTAACACAGAAGCTTTTGATAAGGCTTCTTTTTTTTGAAGAGAGGCGATGTCATTGTTTTGAGAAAAAGTCAGGCTGTAATACAAATTAATTTTAGTAGCTTCATTTTTTTTAATAAAATTTTGTAGAAACATAGTAGATACTCCTAACTATTTTTTGATTATTTGTTATTTAATTCGTTATGTAAAAAATAAAAAAATTAAAAAAAAGAGCATAACTAAATAGATTGAGCAAGTATAAGAGTTGAATTATACTATTTAAGAAATCAAGAGTGTAAGGAGTTGACCCATGAATAAAAAAAGATTATGTTGTTTCATCGTACTTAATATCTTCGTTATTTTAACAATGTTCTCCTCAGAAATCAAGGCAACTGACATTCAAGATGTATCTTTGTCTTATAACGAAAAAAATCAACCGTACATTAGTGTGAAGATGGTTGAAGAGGCTTCAACCATGACAATTCAATTTCTAAATCAAGTGGCGCTTGATTTAGAAACAACGAAATTAAAAAATCCTGATGTAATTATTACGGATCAAGAAAACCAACGAACAGTCGATTTTCAGATAAACAATACAGTTAAAGAGGTACGACTATTTTTCAATCCTCAAACAGTAGAAAGTGGAGAAATCGAAATCAAACAAAATAATCAAGTCCAAACCTTGAAGCTTGTTAATAAGGAACCAGAAAAAGAGTCTAGTGTAGAATCTACAACACTAGAACAAAAAGATTCTGCTGAAGAATCAGGCGAATCATCGGCAGTACCAAAAGAGTCAGAGCAATTAACAGAATCTGCGGTGGAAGTGATTGATGAAACCGAGCCAAACACTGACATGCCGGAAACGAAAGACCTTTACAAACAGTCTCAAACAGTACAAGAACTCTATGAAGAGGATATCAAAAAAGAAGGTTGGCAATCTAATGAAGAGAACAACTACTTAGTGAAGTCGATTTCTGATAACCAAAGACTGTCTTATGGTTTTGCCAATGGCTCAGACATTTTTTTGACTGATTTATTTTCAACAGATGCTGCTGGACATAAATTAAGTTATCGACATAATATCAATACGGGTTCAAATCGTTCCGTGCGTTCATATTACTTTCAAGAAGAGTCAGATTACAAAGAGCTAGATGATGTGAAGTTACAATTTGTATCAAAAAAAGGAGAGTCCATTCGAGGATATGGTGAATTCACAGTTTCCAACAAAGTTGTCGTTGATGTATGGACTTACCACGTTCTTGTAAAAGTAACATTAACTGCAGATGCAATGGGAAATGTAAAAAAAGAAGTAGAATACAAACGCGTGGATAAGCCGATTATCGACCTTACACCATTAAAAATTGGTTATTCAGAATTAACCGATACCGATTTAAATGGGAAAGATGGAGTAGATGTCAATTATATTGGAAATAAAAAAGGGATGTATATTGAAAGCGATCCTTATAAAGTCATGTTTCATGTTTTAGATAAGGATGGGCCAAATCAATGGAATGCAGGACCAGGGAGAAAATTTTTAGTTTGGGCGACGACACCATCTGATTTTTTTAGTAAACCATGGGGAATCTGGACCACCATTCATGGTGCTGAAAATGTTGAAGGAAAACCAAGTGAACTTATCAAGCATTACGATGATTCGGCTGTTGGTTTCCGTTGGAATGATGAAACTTTAAAGCCAAAAAGTAGCCGTACTTTTAGTTATAAAATCAACTTAGGAGAACCAAAGCCACCGAAGTTGATTTTGGAGGATATTCCTTCTTCCGTATTGAATGGGGAATTTTTCCCAACAGATATTAGCGGTACTGTGGTGGATGAAGATAGTAGCAAAGTAGCACTTCACTACTGGGTTGATGAAGAGAAGGAAGGGACCTCGGTTAATGTTGACACGGCTTCCCATCAGATTCAAAATGTCACAATTAAAAAAAATGAGCTTAATCAGTATTTAACCTCAAAAAAATTAAGTACCGGCAAACATACGCTCTATTTTGTTGCTCAAGACGAGGAAGACCATTCCTCTAAAGTGGTTGAAAAAGAATTTACAATTGTAAAATCCGGAGATAAGTATATTTTTGATGCCACGCTTAAAAATCAATCAAGCTTTATTAATGCCATTCATGTAGGCGATAAGCTTCACTACAAAATTTTCTTTGAAAATCTTAAGATTGCTAATCTAGCAGGACGTTTTATTAATGAAATTCCAGTAGAATTACAACTAGATAAAGATTCTGTTAAAGCAACAGTTGATAAACAAGACATTGGAAAGTCTCTTTTAATCAGCACAAATCGAATTGCTATTAACGATTTACCTTTGAAAAAAAATCAAATTTTTCTACTTGAATTTGATGTAACGGTTAAAGACAGTGGGCTTAATAAAATGCTTGTTGACGTTATCAACGAGTCGAAATTTAAGAATGAGACGATTGAAGTGAAGCAAAAATCGCTAGGAAGCGAAGGGAAAATTTTAGACAATCCTAAGCCCTACATTTCTTTTAGTACCCCAGAAGAAGAGGTTATTGCAGGTGAAAGTGCCAACTTGAATTTTGAAATTGGAAATCAATTAACAAATGTAGAAGATTTCACTAAAAAAGCGACAACCGAAAATGGTGAATGGCGACAAGTTCAATTTTTATTGCCACCTAAATCAAAAGAAATCAACTACGAAAAAGTGGAATTACTAGATAGTAAAGGCCAATTGATTGCGTTGATGAATAGTAGTGGAGATGTAGCTTACTCTAACGAGGAAGATCAACAACACATTCAGCTTTCTTATCAGCAAGCAGATGTGACAAAAAATAAGGAAATTCTTGAATCTCCTTTTAAAGAAAATCTCAAACCAGAAGAAAAAGCAGTTTATGTCGCTATTGATTCTATTGCAAAAGGAGAATCCTATCAAATTAAAGTAGAGGCTAAAATTGATAAAACAATCAAAGAACAAATAGTCGAATTTAAATCATTTGTCAGTGGAAACAACGAAGTGAATGATGATAAGTCTATCGAATTGGGCATGTCATATATTGCCATTAAACCTGCAGCTGAGTTGAAGGTCCTCGTACCTAATGATATTTCTTTTGAAGCCAAAGCCGATTCCTCAATTTTAGAAACTAAGGGGCAACGATTTTATCCAGCTAAACCTTTTACAGTCCAAGTCATCAACACAACAGATAATCCTAATTGGTCACTAGCAGTTACAGGTGAACTCGAGCCGATTACTGGTGGAAGTGGAAACAAAGCTATTAAACTTTCCTTGTTAGATGGCAAGCCAATCACCGGTACAGTTTCCTCAAAAGATCACACTTCAACAATTGCCTTTAAATCAAAGCAAACTGATGAAGGCAATGATTTAGTTGGGATACTCACAAAAGCTACTCGATCAGGTGCTTATAAAGGCACGATTACGTGGCAATTAAACAACGTTATAACGGCTGACGACCCACGTTAGCTTAATATATAATAAAATTTAAAAGAAAAGGAAGATGAGAAATGAAAAAATTAGTAGTTAGCTCAGTAATTTTACTTGGAGGCGTTAGTACACTTGCAACAACAACTTTTGCAGCTGGAAATGAGGCAATCGTTAATACAGATAATACTTCAAAGGTAACAGGGAACGTAGCAGGCGGAAGCTTAACAGCTAAAATCGGAGATGTTGCCTTTGGTGATACGAAATTAGCCGTTAATGATAAAAATCAAGTGACAATCGAAGATACAGATGCACTATCATCAATAAAAGGTCAAGTAGTAGATTTACGTGGTGAAACAGGTCAATGGTCATTAGTTGTATCAAGCTACGAAATGAAAAATGCAGCAGACGAAACGATTCCAAGTGCGCAAATTAACTTTGAAAAAGGAACAGATTTAAAAGAATTTTCTTTAACAAATGATGAAGAAAAAGTATTGCCATTTAATTCAAAAGATTTTGAAATCAGTGAGTTACAACTACGTTTCAAAGAAAATCCAAAAGAATTGAAAAAAGGTGCGCTTAATGGTGTAATCCACTGGACATTACAAGCAACACCTGAGAAAGAAGATACATTTAGATAAAAAAAGCCAGACAAAGCAGAGGGATCTTGGTCCCTCTATTTTGATAGAAAGGATCCATTATGAAAAAACGACTTAGTCTATTTATAGCGTTCTTAATGTTGCCACTAATGGGACAAACCGCATATGCAAGTGAAGGAATGTCCATAACGGTTCAACCCATTTTACCAGAAAATCAGCGTCACAAAGAGCTATCTTATTTTGACTTGCACATGGAAGCTGGGCAAGCTGAAGAAATTGGCTTGAAAATAACAAATCAATTAGATGAGACGATTCAAGTAGAAGTTGCGCCACATAATGCTTTTACCAATAATTTAGGAGTGATTGATTACAGTCAAGAAACACCAAAGTTAGAAACAGAAAAAGCGCACACCTTAGTCTCGATGCTGTCTGAAAAACAACTTGTAACCTTAGCACCACATGAAGAAAAAAACGTGATGTTTCAATTAAAAATGCCGGCTGACTTTTTACCAGGTGCAGTCTTAGGAGCTTTTTATGTCCATCAAATCGAAGTAGGAAACACGGATAAATCAGAAAATAAAGTAACAATCAGTAATGATTTTTCTTACGTGGTAGGGGTGAAGCTTTCTGAAAGCGATCAACTATTAAAACCCAAACTAGCGCTAAAAAGTGTTCGTGCTGGGGTGGACGAATCAAATCATACTTCAATTCTAGCAAAAATCGCTAATCAAGAAGCGACAATTGTAAGAAAATTAGCCATCAAGTCAAAGGTAATTGAAAAAGGAACAAGTAACGTGTTGTACGAATCCACGGAAGAAGATCTTTCAATGGCACCTTATTCTTCCTTTGATTATGCCGTATCTTTAGAAAATCAAGAATTAAAAGCTGGAGAATATGTAGTGGAACTTGAAGTAAGCGATATTGATCACAATGAGTGGCAATTGAAAAAAGAGTTGACTATCAAAAGAGACGAAGCTAAACGATTTAACCAAGCTGCATTTGATGTAGAAAAAGAACCATTTAATGTTAAATGGATTTATTTATTAGTAGGAATTATTGTTGTCTTATTAATTGGCATAGGATCTTTAGTAGTTAAAATAAAAAAAAATGAAAAGAAAACAGCTTTCAAAAAATAAATTTGAAAGCTGTTTTTTTTGGATAAAATAACTGTTTTCTTCTAAAAATGCACTTTTTTTTTAATTATTAACAATTAGTGTTGCATTTTTATTGCGTTACTTACTTTTTTAATGTAAAATTTAACAATCACTGCTAATTGAGTTTAATTCTCAGTAGTAGGACAGTTGCATTTATGTGTGGCTTGTCTGGGACCTTTAATCTTATGATATATCATCCATTTCCCCGTCATAGGAAGTGGACAACTAAAGGGAGGATTTATCCATGACAAATCTTATTAGTATTATTCTTATCTTGGTATTCTTTGCTGCCGCACTTTACGGCTTCTATTGGATGCAAAAGAAACACGTAAAATTTTCAACGCGTGTCTTTACCGCACTAGCTGTAGGTATTGTATTTGGTGCCATTATTCAAGTTATTTTTGGGGCACAAAATGATGTAACCACTCAAGCAATTAGTTGGGTGAGCATTGTAGGAAATGGGTATGTCAGCTTGCTTCAAATGTTGATTATGCCATTAGTATTTGTTTCGATTGTCGGAGCATTCACTAAGTTAGAAGTTTCTAAAAAATTAGGTAAAATTAGTTTTACCGTAATTGGAACGCTATTAGCAACGACCGCCGTTGCCGCGTTAATTGGAATTTTTAGTGTTTTCGTCTTCAATTTAGACGGAGCAACCTTTGTCCAAGGAGAAGCAGAAACTGCTCGTATTGAAGCATTAGCTGAAAGACAAGAAGCAGTGAAAGATTTAACAATTCCAGAACAAGTAGTTAGTTTTATTCCAACAAATGTCTTTTCTGATTTATCAGGCACACGCTCAACAAGTACGATTGCAGTTGTTATTTTCTCTGCATTTATCGGAATTGCGTATCTAGGTGTGAATAAGAAAGATCCTGAAACAGGCGAATTTTTTGCGAAATTAATCAATAGTTTATATAAAATCGTGATGCGAATTGTCACGCTAGTTTTACGTTTAACCCCTTACGGAATCTTAGCTTTAATGATTAAAGTAACTGCAACAAGTGATGTCAAAGCCATTTGGAATTTAGGTAAATTCGTTGCCGCTTCCTACTTTGCATTGGCCATCGTATTGATTATGCACTTATTGATTTTAGTTTTTGTTAAAGTGAACCCATTACAATATTTGAAAAAATCATCAACTGTTCTTGGTTTTGCCTTTACATCAAGATCAAGTGCTGGAGCAATGCCTTTAAATATTGAAACTCAAACAAAAGCATTAGGTGTGGATGATGCCACTGCTAACTTTGCTGCAAGTTTTGGTTTATCAATTGGTCAAAATGGATGTGCGGGTGTCTATCCTGCAATGCTAGCAGCGATTGTAGCACCAACAGTTGGGATTGATGTGTTTAGTCCATTATACATTTTGACAATCGTAGCAGTTGTTACAATCAGCTCATTTGGTGTAGCAGGTGTGGGTGGTGGAGCAACATTTGCTTCATTAATCGTTTTAGGCTCATTGAATTTACCAATTGCTATCGTAGGATTGGTTATCTCAGTTGAACCACTAATTGATATGGCAAGAACAGCTATCAACGTTAGTGATAGCATGGTTGCGGGTATTGTCACTTCAAAACGTATCAATGAATTTAATTCAGACGTTTTAAATGATAAAGACGCAGTTATTGAATCAAGCATGTAGTCCTAAGAAGCTTCTATAAGAGACCATCTTATAGAAGCTTTTTTATTTATAAAAGAAGATAGATATGATTTTACTTCTAAGAATCAATATGTTAAATTTTAATATGTAAGCGTTATCAATAAATGAAAGGAGTGTTTTGATGAAAAAGAAACAAAAAATGTTGGTTGCATTAATGATTGGTTGCATTAGTTTTTTACTACTCCCTACAACGTCTTTAGCTGCAGGAACGCAAGAGAATCAAGAACCGATTATGATGGCTTACTATCGCACCTGGCGAGACGTAACGATGCCTTCAGATGCAAACTCTAATCTACCAGATAAAAATGTAACCTCAATGCTTGATTTGCCTAAAGAATTAGATATTGTTTCAGTCTTTCACTATGTCAAACCAGGAACCGATCAGCAAAAGTATTGGGATACCTTAAAGAATACTTATGTCCCTGAGCTTCATGCAAGAGGAACGAAGCTGGTGAGAACGATTGATATTAGTGAGCTTTTAAAAGTTCCAGCGCAAAATGGCAAAAAACAAACGACTGCGGATTATGAAAAATATGCAGAGGAATTGCTTGCTACTTATGTGACACCATGGAATTTAGATGGACTGGATGTTGATATGGAAACCAACTTAACAGCAGAGCAAATTGAAGTGGCAACAGGTGTTTTCAAAGCCTTGTCTACGAAATTAGGGGCACAATCTGCTACAGGAAAACTCCTCATTTACGATACGAATCAAACCAATCACGCCTTGTTTAAAAAGGTTGCTCCTTACTGTGATTATTTGTTTTTACAAGCCTATGGTGGTAGTATCGCGCGTTTAGATCGTACTTGGGAAAGTTACAAGGAAAGCATTACACCACAGCAATTTTTACCTGGAATTTCTTTTCCAGAGGAACAAGATCATAACAAATGGGATGATACGATTGAACCGTATGAAACAAGTAGAGCTTATTCCTATGCGATGTGGAGCCCAAAAGATGGAGCTAAAGGCGGTATGTTTGTTTACGGTGTTGATCGCGATGGAAAGAAATTTGGTGACGATACCATTTCTAAAACCGATTTTAGTTGGACGAAACGATTGATGAAATCGATGGGGAAAACAGTTGAATAAATGAAAAGACGGTTCCAAACAAGAGTAATTGTCTTGTTTGGAACCGTCTTTTTTAAATTGAAAACTTATTCGTAACGCAAGGCTTCAATCGGATCAAGACGTGCTGCTTTTCTAGCAGGGTAGATCCCAAAGAAGACACCCACTGCAGAAGAAAAGAGCAAGACCATAACAATTGAACCCATCGTAATACTTGGGACAATATCCAAGGCACTAGCCACTCCATTTGCAAGGAGGATTCCTAAAATCAATCCGATAATTCCTCCAATTAAGGAAAGAATGACAGATTCCATTAGAAACTGGAATAGAATGGTATTGGTTGTTGCACCAAGAGCTTTTCTTGTTCCAATTTCTCGTGTCCGTTCCGTTACCGAAACAAGCATAATATTCATGACGCCAATACCACCTACTAACAAAGCAATACCAGCAACAGCAGCAATAAAATTGATAAATAAACCTAAAACAGAGTCAACTTGATCCAATGCTTGTAAAAAGTTTGTGGCTGTGTAGAAATCTTTTCCAACAGCATCATGTCTTGTTTCAAGAAGTCGAACCATTTGTTTAGAGGCAGACTCAATATCGTCTTTGCTTGCAACTTGTACAGTAACGCTATTGATCGCTGCAACGGTTGGATCGAGTTTTGCCATGGTTGTAAGAGGTGTTGCCAAATAGACCGGCATTTTACTTGTGTCAAAAGAGCCTTGCATTTTAGCAAAGGTTCCTTTGGTGACACCAATAATTTTCAAGCTAATGGTAGTTCCACCAACACTTGCCAAATTAATTTTTTCCCCAACGACGTCCTTACGACCTTTAAAAAGGGCAGCAGCAGTATCTTCACTAACTACGGTGACATTTTTGGCATCTTCGTATTCATTTTGATTGAAGTAGCGACCATACACCAATCCTTTGTCCATCATTTGGTTTGTGTATTGCAAATCTGGCGTTCCACCGATTGCTAAAGCGGACTTTTTCTCATAGGTAGAAGAAGCAGTACCGTTTAGTGTCTTATCAGGTGAAATCCTTTCAATTGTTGGGATACTTGTTTTTAATGCTTGTAAATCTTTGTCATTTAAAGAATCACTTTTTGAAGCTTCATTGCTGACGCTTAAAGAGACTGTAGACGCACCTAAATCATTGAATGTTCCTGTAATTTGACTCGTCGCACCATTCCCTACGGCTAGAATTGCGATAACGGAAGCAATCCCAATAATAATGCCTAGCATTGTTAAAAATGAGCGCATCTTATTTGCAAAAATACTGTCTAAAGCCATTTTGAAATTCTCTTTTAGATTCATGAAAACCCTCCTTTCCTATAAAATGACTTGGTTCTCTTGAATTTTGTCATCTTGGATTTCGCCATCTTTAAAAGAAACAATCCGTTTTGTATAAATGGCAACTTCAGGTTCATGAGTAACCATAACGACGGTCGTCCCTTCTGCATTTAACTCTTGGAAAATCCGCATAATTTCAATTGTCGTTTTTGAATCTAAATTACCTGTTGGTTCGTCTGCCATTAAAACGGCTGGATTATTGACAATCGCGCGAGCAATAGCCACCCGTTGCTTTTGTCCACCAGAGATTTCATTTGGTCGGTGTTTTACTCGATCACTCAATCCCACCCGATCCAATGCTTTTAAGGCCCGTTCGCGACGCTCTTTTGCAGGAATTCCACCATAAACCATTGGCAGTTCCACGTTTTCTAAAATCGTCATACGTGGCATTAGATTAAAGGATTGAAAGACAAATCCGATTTCCTTATTGCGGACGTGGGCACTTTGGTTGTCACTTAATCCTGTTACATTTTCCCCATTCAAAATGTATTCGCCACTATCAAATCGATCAAGTAAGCCTAAAATATTCATCATCGTTGATTTACCAGAACCACTAGGACCCATGATTGCAGTGAATTCGCCTTCTTGAATGTGAAGGGAGATTTTTTTTAAGGCCGTTAATTCTTCGCCACCAGTGCGGTAGATTTTAACGATATCTTTTAAATCAATCATCTTTCTTCACTCCTTTTATTTAGCTGTGACACTGGTACCATTTTTAATGCTGTCGTCAGGAGTTAGAATTACTTTTTCTCCTTTAGTTAAGCCTTTATTGATTTGAACAAGGTTATCTGATTGAATTCCTGTTTCAATCATCACTTTTTTAGCTTGATCTTTTTTAATCGTATAAACAAAAGGTTTATTTTCTTTGTCGTACAATAACGCTTCAACAGGAATCGTTAAGGCATTATCTGCAGTGTTGGTTGTAATATCTGCATCGATTTCAAAGCCAGCAAATAAACCAGCAGGAGGCGTATCAAAAACAATTGTGCCACCTAAGGAAGTATCTGAACCAGTAGCGCCAGTTGTGGTGGTTGCCACTGGATCAATTGCAGAAACACGACCCTTGAAGGTTTCATTGCCGGTTCTTAACGTTACGACTTGATCTTTTTTGACAATACTTGCATCTGATTTAGAAAGTGAAATAGCGACTTTTAAGTTGCTTAAGTCTGCTAGAGAAACGGAAGGCTTAGCAGTTTGAGCACTTAAATCAGCTTCATCTTTTTTGACATTTAGCGCTGTTACGGTACCAGCAAAGTTTGCTTTTAATTTTGTACCATCAAGATAAGAGACTAAAGTAGCGTCTTTTTCAACGGTATCGCCAACAGCAACATTGACTTCTGAAACGACACCTTGACCGTAGGCTTCTTGTGTTTCAATAGGCTCTAATTTCCCGGTCGTAGATAAGGTTTCCACAACTGTTTTTTCTTTGACTTCTGTGGTTGAAACGGTACTTACTTTTGCTTTTTCTTTTGGACCAAAGACACTGAAACCGATAAAGACTACCGCTGCAATGACAATTAAAAATCCAAGTATTTTTTTCCAATTCATTTAAGTTCATCCTCTCTTAATAAAAAGCTATTTGTGAATGACTTATTTTAACATAAAAAGTGACAGATTGTCATGTTAAGTGCGTTTATACTGAATAATAAAAAAAATCAGCTATTGTTAGCGTCTACTTTTTTTGTTTTAGCGTTTCATTTTAATTGTTTTTATGATTTAATTAGTATAACGATCAACTAGATAGCTATTGAATTTTTTGAGGGGGAACGAAGAGAATGATTGATTTAAAACCAGTAACTAAAGATACGATTGATGAAATATTGGCTCTTAAAGTTAATGAAGCACAACAAAGTTTTGTAGCTACTTCAAGTACTAGTCTTGCATATACATATGTTTATCGAGATGTAACAAAGCCATATGGCATCTATAAAGATGAAAGATTAATAGGTTATGTGTCTATATATAGAAGATACGGATGAACAATGTTATACTATTTGGCATTTTTTCATTGATAAAACCTATCAAGGGAAAGGGTATGGAAAAGAGGCAATCAAACGAGTCATTGATTTGATTGAGAAAGAACCGCCATTGAAAACCAATAAAATAGCCTTAACGGTTGAAGATGAAAATACGGTTGCTAAAAAGTTGTACGAGTCTGTTGGATTTTATGATACAAATGAACGAGACGAGGATAATGAAATCATTATGATGAAAAACATTTAGGAATACAAGAAACTTTGTGGAATGAAAATCGATTATTTTTGTTCCTTTTTTGATTTTAAATAGTTTAGTGGGTTATTTTTTATCATTGGTTTTCTAAATATGAAGTGTATAATAATAAAAAAATGCATGGGTGGGAGGACTAAAAATGAACACACAAGTTTTAGCAATTGGAGACATTCATGGACAGATTCAACTTTTTAAAGAAATGCTGAATCATTGGAAGGAAGCCACGCAACAATTGGTTTTAATTGGAGATTTAGGCGATCGCGGAGAAAATCCAAAGGCCTGTTTTTTGTTGGGAAAAAAATTAGTGGAAGAAAAACAGGCCATTTACTTAAAAGGCAATCATGAAGATTTATTACTTAGATTTTTAGCAGATCCTGAGGAACGTTATGAAAATTATTGCTTGAACGGCGGAATGCGCACGCTAGAAAGTCTACTTCATACCGGATTAGAAGCGGAATATTCTCCTACAGAAATCAGCATGTTAGTAAAAAGCCATTACCCTGAATTAATTGAATTTTTAAATGGCTTGCCTCTTTATTTTGAATGGCAGGATTATGTCTTCGTTCATGCAGGTGTGGACTTAGCCAAAAGTGATTGGAAAAAAACCAGTGAAAGAGACTTTATGTGGATTCGCGAGCCGTTTCATACTGGCGAAAATAAAACGGGGAAAACGATTGTATTTGGTCATACCATTACGCCATCACTTCATGGAGATAATGAAACAACTTCATTGTGGCAACAGGATCATAAAGTAGGCATTGATGGTGGAGCTGTTTATGGCGGTGTATTACATGGCGTTGTTTTTGATAAAAAGCAGTTAGTAGAAGACATCGTTTTGGTAAACAAAGGGTACGTTTGGGATGGAGAACGCTAAAATGCAACCAGAAGGTATAGCCTGCAAGAAGAATTAGTGAGTTTCAAGACTAAAGATGATATACTAGATAGGCGTAGCAATTAAGTGAAAACTTATCAAAAAACAGGAAAAGAAAGAGGTAGTTAGATGGTATTTTTAGGGTCATTGTGTTTGATTTTAGTGTTTACAAAGGTGGCAGGTCACTTATGTAATCGAATTGGCGTTCCTGCAGTGATTGGAGAGCTATTAGTAGGAATCATACTAGGACCTGCTATTTTAGGATGGATTCAACCAGATGCGTTTATCCATTATTTTGCGGAAATCGGTGTTGTGATTTTAATGTTTATTGCAGGACTAGAGAGCGATTTGGCATTATTAAGAAAATATTGGAAGCCCGCACTTTCAGTCGCTTTGTTAGGCATTGTTTTCCCAATGGTATTTGGTTTTGGGATGGGGGAACTTTTTGGGATGGCATTTCAAAGCTCGATTTTCTTAGGGGTATTGTTTAGTGCAACCTCAGTTAGTATTTCCGTTCAAGTGTTAAAGGATTTAAACAAAGTAGATTCAAAAGAAGGCGCAACAATTTTAGGCGCTGCAGTTGTTGATGATATCGTGGTTGTTATTCTTCTAGGCGTATTGGTGAGCTTGTTTAACACAGGTGGTGGAGATAGTCAGCCGTTACCTTTCATGTTGATGAAAAAAGTGATCTTCTTTATCGTTATTTTTGTTCTTGCAAGATGGGTCGTTCCAATGTTAATGAAAATCTCATCTAAGATGTTGACGATTGAAGCAGAGACAGCAATGGCTTTGATTATCTGTTTAGCCTTCTCTTACTTTGCTGATTTTATGGGAATGGGCAGTATTATTGGCGCGTTCTTTGCTGGAATCGCCATTTCGCAAACACCTTACAAGCACAAAATTGAAAAGAAAATCGAACCTATTGGGTACGCTGTGTTTATTCCAGTCTTCTTTGTTAGTATTGGATTAAATATGGACTTTTCAGGTTTTGGTGAACAATGGCTCTTCATTCTATTATTGACAGTCGTAGCTGTTTTAACGAAACAATTTGGTGGCGCGATTGGTGCAAGAGTGACAGGGTTCAATTGGAAATCTGCCGCAGTAATCGGTGCAGGAATGGTGTCGCGAGGTGAGATGGCATTGATTATAGCCAAATTAGGCTTAGAATCTAATCTATTAACAGAAGAGTTCTATTCTTCAATTATTGTGGTGATCATCGCAACAACTGTCATCGCTCCGTTTATTCTCAAATATACCATTACAAAGCAAGACGAGTCTTTAAAACTGAATTAAGCAAGTGCCCCTCAGCCAATAATGATTGAGGGGTTTTTTAGTAGGTTTATTCTAGAAGTTACAAGCTTTAGGATTTATGCTAAAATAAGAGAAGGATTTTAGAAGAGAGGAAGAACAAAATGGCTGAAAATAATGATGCAACAATTTTAACCTTACTAAAAAAAGAATTAAAAATTTATAGCGATAAACAAATGAAAACTGTTTTAGATTTACTAGAGGAAGGAAATACCGTTCCTTTTATTGCCCGTTACCGTAAAGAGATGACCGGGAGCCTAGATGAAGTCCAAATTCGTGAAATTGAAGATCGTTACCATTATTTACAAAACTTAGAAAAAAGAAAAGGCGAAGTTTTGCGGATAATAGAAGAACAAGGGAAATTAACTCCTGAGTTAAGAAAATCAATCGAAACAGCAGCTAAGATGCAATTAGTAGAAGATTTGTATCGTCCATACAAACAAAAGCGCCGCACGAAGGCAACCATTGCTAAAGAAAAAGGACTAGAACCACTTGCTGAATGGTTAATGACATTCCCTACAGGTGTTGACATTAAAGCAGAAGCTGCTCGTTATGTAAATTCAGAAAAAGAAGTTGCATCTCCAGAAGAAGCATTAGCAGGTGTCCATGAGATTTTAGCTGAAAAAATTAGTGATGAACCAAAATACCGCACATGGATTCGTGGCTTTACAAATAAAAATGGTTTCATTAAAACAACAGTTAAAAACAAAGAAAAAGATGAAAAAGAAGTCTATGAAATGTATTATGACTTCCAAGAGCCAATTTCAAAATTGGTATCACATCGCATTTTAGCCTTTAATCGTGGTGAAAAAGAAGACATTCTAAAAGTGAATTTAGTTGTAGATGAAGAGCGTATTACTAAATACCTAAGCCGTGAAATTATTGAAAACGAAGATTCAGCAGCAGTTCCATACGTAACAGCAGCTTTTGAAGATAGCTACAAACGTTTTATTGGCCCATCAATTGAGCGAGAAATTCGTGGTGAGTTAACAGAACGTGCAGACGAACAAGCCATTCATATTTTTGGTGAGAACCTGCGTAATTTGCTACTACAAGCACCTTTAAAAGGCAAAATGGTCTTAGGACTTGACCCCGCTTATCGGACAGGCTGTAAGTTAGCTGTGATTGATCCAACAGGAAAAGTCATTGCTATTGATGTGATTTATCCTCATAAGCCAGCTGGTGAAAAACCAAGAAAAGAAGCGGCTGTTAAGTTTAAAGAAATGATTAAAAAATATGGCATTGAAATGATCGCAATAGGGAATGGAACGGCTAGTCGTGAGTCTGAACAATTTGTTGTGGATAATTTAAAAGAAATCGACGACGACGTTTATTATGTTATTGTAAATGAAGCAGGGGCTTCTGTTTATTCAGCAAGTGATTTGGCACGTAGCGAATTTCCTGATCTACAGGTGGAACAAAGAAGTGCAGTTAGTATTGCTCGTCGTCTACAAGATCCACTAGCAGAATTAGTGAAAATCGATCCTAAAGCCGTTGGTGTGGGACAATATCAACATGATGTTTCGCAAAAACGTTTAGAAGAGCGTCTTGAATTTGTTGTTGAAACAGCCGTTAACCAAGTAGGTGTTAACGTAAATACAGCAAGCGCGCCACTGCTACAACATGTAGCCGGTTTAAATAAAACAACTGCGACTAATGTCGTTGCGTACCGTGATGAAAATGGCCGCTTTGATAGTCGTGCTGCTCTTAAAAAAGTTCCTCGTTTAGGACCAAAAGCATACGAACAAGCCGTTGGGTTTATGCGGATTGTGGATGGGAAGAATATCTTAGACAACACAGGGATTCACCCTGAAACGTATAAAGAAGCAAAAGAAATTTTAGCGTTAGCAGATTTGACGTTAGCAGATGTTGGTAGTCTGAAAGCTAAAGAAGCATTGGCTCAATTGTCGTTGAATCAGCTTAGCGAACAAACTAAATTAGGAAAAGAAACTTTAAAAGATATGATCGATGCTTTATCTCGACCAGGACGTGATTTACGTGATGAATTGCCAGCACCTTTATTGCGCAAAGACGTGTTAACTATGGAAGACTTAAAAGCCGGTATGGAGCTTGAAGGAACGGTACGTAACGTTGTGGATTTCGGAGCGTTTGTGGATATCGGAGTTAAGCAAGATGGGATGGTTCATATTTCTAAACTAAGCAATAAATTTATTAAACACCCAACAGATGCTGTTGCTGTAGGAGATGTTGTGACAGTCTGGGTTGATTCAATTGACTTAAAAAAAGGCCGAATCGCTTTAACGATGTTGCCTCCAGAAAAAAAATAAGTTAAAGATGTTCACCGACAAAGAGTGTGTTGGTGAGCATTTTCATTTATAGGTAAAGGATTGGATTAAAATGAATCAAAAAGAATTGCAACTACTTGTTGAAAGTATTTCAATCAAAGACTTTCAGCGACCTTTTAATCATCAAGCAACCTTTAATTCACGTTTAAAAACAACGGGTGGACGGTACCATTTAAACACCCATCATTTAGATTTTAACTTAAAAGTATTGGAAACTTTTGGTATGGAGGAATTTATTGGGGTTGTAAAGCATGAACTGTGTCACTATCATTTGCATTTAAGTGGTGGCGGTTATCAGCATAAAGATGCTGATTTTAAAAGATTGCTAAAGCAAGTTGGCGGCAGCCGTTATGTTCAGTCCTTAAAACCAAAGGATCAAAAGCAAGCTTACTGGGTGTATCAGTGCCAACAGTGCAAAAATTCGCTTTATCGAAAAAGACGCTTTAATACCGCACGTTATGTGTGTGGTCAATGTAAGGGGAAATTAGTTTTAAAAAGCGAACGAGTGGAGATGTAAAAAGCGAAAAACTGAAAGGATTTGCGTTATTTTATGCGTAAATCCTTTTTTTGATACTTGACAACGCCCATCATTTATCTATATAATACACTAGCGTATTATATAGTAGAGTACTAGATGCAGAAAGTAGGGAAGATATGGAAAATTATTCTTTTGATATTAATATGAAGCTAAAGCGAGTCAATCGTTTGCATAAGATTAAGGGCGACAAGGAACTAAACGAATTAGGCATTCATGTAGGACAATCTTTTATATTAGAAGTAATCTATATGAAAAAAAGTTGTACACAAAAGGAAATTGCCGATTATTTGAAAATTTCAACGTCTTCTATTACCAATCCTATTAAACGGTTAGAAGAAAAGAAGCTAATAAAAAAACAGCAGTCAAAAACGGATTTGCGCTACAATGTGATTACATTGACCAAAGAAGGTACGCTTACTATTAAGCAAATGTTAAGCACCATCAATGAGATTGAACAAACGATGATTAAAGATTTTTCACCAGAGGAAGTGAACCAATTAAACGATTTTTTTAATCGAATGATTTATAATTTACAACCAGAAGGAAGCTTAGAGGAGCTTCAAAAAGAAGAATACGGCAATATGTATGCCGAGAGTATTGAGGTGAATCATAAAAATGACAACAGATAAAATTAAAGTAAGTACCTTAATTGCGATTGTCGCATCAGCGATGTTGACTTTTATGGGGATTGTTTCGGAAACGGCATTAAATGTTGCTTTTCCAATTTTAATGAAAGAATTTAATGTAACCAGTGCAACGATTCAGTGGTTAACAACAGGCTATTTATTAGTCGTCGCTATTTTAGTTCCTATTTCACCAATGTTGGTGAAACGTTATCCCACAAAGCGCTTATTTCAAGCTGCGGTAGTGATTTTCACGGTAGGGACTATAATTTGTGGCTTTGCAATGAGTTTTCCGATGTTATTATTGGGGCGTCTGATTCAAGCGATTGGGACAGGTATTTCCTTACCTTTAATGTTTAACTTAATTTTAGCTTTAATTCCAATGCATAAGCGGGGCGTGATTATGGGAATTGCAGGACTTGTTACGAGCTTTGCACCTGCGATTGGACCGACTTATGGAGGGATTGTGGTAACATCAATTGGCTGGCAATCGATTTTTCTTATTTTATTGCCGCTGTTGGTAATTGCCTTAGTAGCCGGAAGTTTAACGATTCAATCAATTTCAACAATTGAAAAACAAAAGATTGATTTTCTTTCAATTGGGTTATCAATTGTTGCTTTTTCGGGAGTTATTTACGGATTTAGCTTAGCAGGTGAAACAGGCTGGTTGCATCTGGGAGTTATGGGTTCTTTAGGTATTGGTGTGATTGGGTTAGCCTTATTTTCAATCCGTCAGCTTAAAATTGATGTCCCATTGATTAATTTAGCTGTGTTTAAGTTTCCGATGTTTACGCTAGGGTTAATACAAGTCTTTTTATTGATGATGATTGTTTTAGGAAATTCCTTTTTATTGCCGACCTTTTCTGAAAGTGTGTTTGGCGTAAATGCGACAGTGGCAGGATTTATGCTGTTACCAGGTGCAGCAATTAGTGCGATTTTAGCACCAATTGCTGGGAAAATTCTAGACAATTCAGGTCCACGGGTTGTCATTTCATTTGGAGCCTTTCTATTAGCTGTTGCTACAGGGTTATGTGTGCTATTTACGAATCAATTAACAACGATTTTGATGGGCAGCTTGTATTTGCTCCTAATGATTGGTGTAGCATTTGTATATGTTCCTTCTCAAACGAATGCTTTGAATCAATTGCCACAAAAGTACAATTCAGATGGAACTGCGATTATCAATACTTTACAACAAGTCTCTGGTGCGATTGGAACCTCATTAGTAGCAGGATTATTAACAGCTAGTCAACAAAAAATAACTGATTCAGCTAACCATTTATCAAAAGAACAATTGATGATTGAAGGAGGGCATAATGCCTTCTTACTGATGTTTGTCATTGCTGTGATTGGATTTGTTTTAAGTTTTGGACTGAAAAAGAATAAATAAATCAAAAAGCGCTTGAAGTTATACGACTTCAAGCGCTTTGTTTTAAAAGAAATTGACTTTGATTTATTCCTATTATAAAATAAAAAGAGAAACAAGCAATTGCGGTCATGGCGGAATGGCAGACGCGCTGCCTTGAGGGGGCAGTCGGGATTCTCCCGGTGGAAGTTCGAGTCTTCTTGACCGCATAGGATAAGTAGGTAAAAGAAAGACGTTACTTAAATAGTAACGTCTTTCTTTTAGTTTCCAACCAATTCAACTTTTTTTTCTGTGTTTAAAGGAGGATTATCCGTCAAAAAATGATGTACCCACCCCACAACCTCTTGATTATCAACCAATCCAATATGCGTATCCGTTGTTATTTTTTCAAGATAAGTATGGACATTTTCTGGGAAAATCAACCGTGACGACAAAGCACTGCCAAGTGGAACGATACTATCGGTTTTTTCACCACTTCCATCATCGCCTGCAATCGAAAGGACAGCTAATTGTGGATTTAACTTTGAGCGATTACGGATATAAGTTTTCAACTCATCTGTTTGAAAAGGAACCCCTTTAAAATCAAGATTCACCTGATTGTCCTCAGGGTCTAGCTCATTAAAAGGAGCACCTAAAACCACCATTTTGCGTAAGTGAGGAACGTCTTCTTTTTGGTCATACTCCTCAGCGTAATCCGTTAGTGCTAACCCGCCATTCGAAAAACCAATCGCATCAAATTGCTGAAATTGATACGTTTTTTTCAAATGAGTGAGTAATTTTTGAAGTCCTTTGCTCCAATCCTCGATAGGCGCATTATTTTCTTCAAACCCAATAGATACAATTGGATGTTTAGCATCTTTGGTGAGGGTTCCTTGATAATCTAGTTGACCATCCCCAGCAATTGTTACTTTTAATGTTTCAGTTGAAGGGTCAGGTAAGTCGTTTAATTTTTGAATAAAAGCATCAAATGAATCTTCATTGCCTCCACTTCCATGAATGACAACGATTGGAATTTCATTTTCCAGTGCTAGTTTGGGTAAGGTACTTTTTTTAGGAGTGGCTGTGCAAGCACTTGTAAAAATTAAAAGTAGGATAAAAAAAGTGAGTAATTTTTTCATTGATAAGCACTCCTTTAATATAGGATTGTTAAAATTGTATCATGTGCTATTTTTATTTACTAGTTACATTCCTTAAAAGTATAGTAAACTAAAGAGAGAGGGATACAAAGAAAGGAAGTTTAGAGATGAAATTTAACTCAAAAGCAGAAGAAAAATATTACTATGAACGAGTGGCACCAGAAGCTGATTTCTTAGAGTGGTACGCCAATGAAGACTTGCCTCAATATGAAAAACCTTCTGTTACAGTCGATAATGTGATGCTTTGCTATGATAAAGAAGCGCAGCAACTTAAAATGCTGTTAATCAAAAGAATAGCCAACCCTTTTAGAAATTGTTGGGCATTGCCAGGAGGTTTTGTTGACAAACAAGAAGCGACCACAGCAACTTGTCTAAGAGAAACTAAAGAAGAAACTGGAATTGAATTAACAAAAGAGGCTATTTATGAAATAGGTTCATTTAGCCAACCTAATCGTGATCCTCGTGGCTGGACAATTACTATTAGCTATTTAGCTCTCTTACCAACAATGCCTATTACAACCGCAGGAGATGATGCAAAAGAAGCCCAATGGTTTAATGTATCAATCAAAGATGAACAGTTACTGCTGAGTTTTAATGAACAAAAAATTACAATTGATTTAACGAGTACAAAATCTAATAAGACAGCTTTAGCATTTGATCATGAGGCCATCATTCGTAGAGGTTTCAAAAAACTACTTTTAACTGAAAATCAACCTCAGTTGAAAATATTAATTGGTAAAACAAGTGAATCGAAAGACGTTGAAAAGATAATGAAAAAATTAAATAGATAAGCTAAAGAAAATAAATTTACAAGTCAATGACATTGTCGCTGACTTGTAAGTTTATTTTTTTTACTAAATGAACAACAATATATTTAGGTTTAATAACTATATTTTTATAGAATAAATTTTTATTATAAAACCAAGGGATAAAAGATGCAAAAGTAATTTAATTCGGTTAGAATGAATTTAAATTAACATGAGAAAGTTATTAAAAGTTACATACGATTTATCTAGTGAAATATTGAGTAGCCTATATAAACTGTAAATTCATTTTTTAGGGGGCGATAATTTTGAATAATAAAAAGTTTAATATTGTTATTTTTATGATGTTAACTGTAGTGATTTTTTATTTACAAGATATGGTGAAAGCAGTTACTTTAAATGAAGAAATAAAGACCGAAGAAACAAGCTTATCCACCCCGTCAGATTCAAGTTGCCCAATTGATTCAACAGCCCCATCGATTTCCTCTAATTCAACAATAAATGGAACACAAGTTAACCTTACCAATAACGAAAAAAATGATGAAACCGATTTAAACGAATCAGTCAATAGTGAAAGCAACCAAAAAAGCACCAATCAAATCAGTCCTCGCTTACTAGATCTTGATGTTGGAACAAGTACATTAACAGGAAGTTACACAACTGGAGCTTGTGGACAAGGGATAACGACGATTCATTATAAATATGTTCCGTTAGTAGCAGTTGGATTGAATACGGTTCCAATACTAGCTGTCCAAATTCCTCCTGAAATAGCAGCGCAATTAGCAGGAAATACAGCTAAGCAAACCTTATTTTTAAAAAATTTAACTGGAAATGTCACTTATCCTACTCAATCGATTTTAGGTGGAACGAGTACAGCCTCCATTCAAGCAACGGATAAAGGATTTACTTTAACTTACAATGAGAGCTTATCAGCAGTAGTAATCACGTTCCCAAAAACAGGTTTAAGCTTAGGCTTATTAATTGAATGGTCTTTAAATATGGTCATTGATACGGTTGCCCTTTATAAAAATGGGATTATTATTCCGCCAGCTGCAAACGGTGCGAACTATCCAATTAAGGGAACAATGACGTCCGCCTCACAAGGAATTAATTTAACAGTAGGTTTAGGAAATACAAAAGCAGGAAGTATCAACACCCCTTCAATGGGACTAGGAACCTGTCCAATACTCGCAATCAAGCCCCCAGTAATCAACGACACGATGCAACATGGAAATAAAAGTATTACCGGAACGATTAACCAAACAAAAGACCCAGGCTACACCTATACAGCTGATATTACGTTATCTGCGCCAGACGGTAGTCATGCCCCCATTGTTACAACAGGTGTTTTAGTAGACAACAGTGGAAATTTTTCAATAAATGCAGCTAATGCCTACGAATATGGTGATACTGTGACGGCGATTCTCCATGCAAAAGCCATTACAGGAACTGATCAATATCAAAGTACCCTCAGTAATATAGCAACTGTAAAATGGCCTATTGTTGCTCCAACATTAACCACACCCGTAGTCGGAAATACTCAAATTACAGGAAGCGCCATCCAAACAGTTACCACAGGTTTGTATCAAGTTGCCGTGACCGTAAATAATCAAACGACGAATGTCCCCTTAAATGCAAATGGCACATTCGCTTTGACAGGTTTAGCTCCATTGAAAGGAGGTGATCAAGTTAGTGTTGTCATTCAAGGCATCAGTAGTCGAACAGCTAATAAAATCTTAGTGAGTAGCAATAATGTTTCAAGTACGATTGCCTTTGTAACACCCCAATTAGCTGTAACTCAAATTGTTGAAAAATGGTCAAAAGATGGGACGTGGATTCCAGCTATATCTGCTGTCACAAACCAAAAAGTACGCTTCACAATCAAAGTCCAATTACAAAATAGCAACGCCATTTGGGATAATCAACTTTTACTAAATTGGATTCCTAGCGGAGTAACCAATCTAACAAATCCACAAGTTAGTAAGGTGAGCGCAACCGGTGTTTCGACTGTAATAGGTACTCCAGTAGTCGTTCCACAAAGTTCAAGCCCATCAGGTTCAGCGTATCAGTTTCAAAATTTACTTGCTGGAAATAATTTGGTAACCGCCAATGAGGCCCTTACTCTTCAATATTCTGCAACCATCGCGCCAAATGTTGCCAACACCACTTTAGTAAATAGCTTTTTCGTGAATGGAACAAATGGAGGAGGAACAGCGATTGCCCAGCAATCACTAGTTGCAACTTTACCAATTGGAGATGGAACGTTGCGCTTAGTGAGTGCCCCTAGTCAAATTAGCTTCGGCACATTATCGGTTCCAACTGCTACAAAGATTTACAATCCAGCGACTGTTACAAATTCACTTTCTGTTGCCGACGGACGCGTCCAAAAAGCCCAATGGCATTTATATGTTCGTGAAACCCAACCACTAACAGCTGGAGCCAATGTGTTAAATCAAGTGTTAATTTATAGCAAGGCTGGTCAAGATATTCCATTAAATCAAAGCAACCAAGAAATTTACACCGCTACATCAACCGACGATAATGCAACAGTAATCCAATGGCCAAAAGGTGAGGGGATTCGACTTAAAATAGGCCCGAATCCGAATGTTAAATCGGGTCAAAGCTATCAAGGAAAACTGGAATGGAATTTATCCGACGCACCGATTTAAAAAGTTAAAGCAAGGCTCAAAGGGGAAAATAAAAAAGAGAGAAGGAATAAAAAATGAAAATGACAAAAACAGTAATTTTTAGTTTGGCTACCTTTGCTACAGTAACACTTGGAGGTGCTCCTGTATTTGCTGCAACTGCTGGAGTGATGAACTCGAATACAGATATTATTTTCCAGGCAGAGACTTCTATTACAGATCCTACCAACCCACTTATTCCAGGAGCTCCAGTTACTCCTAATCCATCTGATCCTCATGAACCTGGAACAGCTGGGCCCTTAAGTATCGATTATGTTTCTAATTTTCATTTTGGAACAGCAACGATTGATGATATGGATAAAATTTATTATGCTCAACTAGATTCTGTTGTAGATAAAACAACAGGCTTGCCTCTACAAGTGCCAAACTACGTGCAAGTAACAGATAAGCGTGGGAACAATGCCGGCTGGAAACTACTTGTGAAACAAAATGGTCAGTTTAAAACAACCGATACGAACACAACGCCATTAGACAATGCGCAACTTCATTTAAGTGCAGGAACTCCCTTGTCAGTTGTCCCAATTTTATTTAGTCCAACAACGACAGCTGTTAATCTTGATCCAACAGGAACGGCCTCTTCAACTGTGATGACTGCTGTTGCGAATAAAGGTTTTGGAACGTGGACTTCTTCATTTGGAGCCGATAACATAGGAGGTTTGACAGGTGTTTCACTGAATATACCAATGGCAAGTTCGAAAGTATCCAATGTTCAATATAAAACAACACTAACTTGGAACCTTGAAGATAGCCCAAACTAAAAAAATCAGCCAAAGGAAATAAATCAGATTAAGATACGATTGCCTTTGGCTTTTTTTACTAATTTAATTGAAAAGAGGATTAGATATGAAACGATTTAGCTACTTATTTTTATTAATAGCAAGCATGATAATTGTTATGCCAAAGCTAGCAGATGCAAATGAAATGAATTTTTCTGTTAAAGCAATTTTACCTGAAAATCAACGAGATCAAACTCATACTTATTTTGATTTAAATGTCGTACCAGGCACGACTCAAGTAATAGAAGTAGAACTAAAAAACGAAACAGATAACGATGTAACAGTTCAAACAGTTGCAAATACGGCAGTTACCAACGATAATGGAATTGTGGAATACACGAATGAAAAACCAAAATTGGATAAAAGTTTAGCGATTCCATTCAGTAAAATAGCTTCCGTTCAATCAGATATCACGATCCCTAAACAAAGTAGCCTTCAGTTACCAGTCACATTAAAAATTCCAGAAAAATCATTTGATGTTGTTATCTTAGGTGGTTTATACTTTAAAGAAAAAGAAACGGACCAAGAAACAAAAAAAAGTAAAGACGATGTTCAAATTGAAAATAAATTCTCTTATACGATTGGTGTCTTGCTAGCAGAGTCGCCAGAAACGGTACTACCTGATTTAGTTTTAAATGACGTGAAAGCCACTCAAAAAGTAGGACGTAATGTGGTCACAGCTAATCTTCAAAATCCAAAAGCCGCATTACTTAGTAACTTAACAGTTGATGCTAAAGTTTATGAAGCAGAGAGCAATCAATTGCTTCACGAGGAAAAACAAACAAGCTTACGAATGGCACCAAATTCAAATTTCAATTACAGCGTTTCTTGGGGAAATGAAGCTTTTAAAACAGGCGATTACCGCATTGAAATTACAGCTACAGATGGCAATCAAAATTGGCATTTAAAAAAGGACTTTAAAATCAAAGGCGAAGAGGCAAAAAAATACAATGATTCAGCTGTTCATATTGCTCAAAAATCAACCCCTTGGACGTACTGGCTAATGGGTGGAATCATCATTGTTTTACTAATCGTGATTGCATTCTTAATTTTAAAAAACAAGAAGAAAAAATCAAATTAGAAGGGAAGAAAAAGAAATGCACTTAGGAGAAAAGACCAAAGAACTCCTAACCAACTATTTTCCAACATATCAAACACGTACGAAACAGTTGCAAGCAGTCAAAGAAACGGAAGTATACTTTCAAGAATTACAACAAAATAAGCTAGTAGAATCCCCATTAAAAAAAAGCGTTTCTTACTCATTTGTCACCAAAAAAAATGCACCCTTTAAAGCGGATCCTCCAGTTGCGATTGGCGAATCTCGCTTTTTAGTTCCATGGTGGTTTCAAATTTTAAAAGAGGAAATCAAACAACAAAAATTAAAACAAAAAGTGTACTCAATTGAAGAATTTGGTGGCGTAGGGGATGGCGTGACAGATTCAACGAAAGCCTTTCGTCGAGCTTTAAAAAAAGGCAATCGTAAAATTATCATTCCACCAGGAACATATCTAACTAGAGAGTTGAGAATGCCTTCCAATACTACCTTGGTAGGAAGTGGAGTTGATCAAACCACTATCAAGTTACATCCTAATGCGCCAATTGGAGAACGAGTAGTCCGTAATAAAAATCGATTACGAGGCAATCATCATCTTGTCATCAAAAATATGACATTAGACTGGAACGTAGAACGTTTAGGAAACAGTAAAACGACTGCAAAAGGGGGAACGACCTCTAGTTGTTTAACCTTTGCACATGTCACTTACGGCGTGATTCAAAACATCAAAGCACTAAACGCTGGACTTCATGGTGTCGATTTAACAGCTGCTTACTATAGTTATCGAGGAGATGGAACCCGTTCAAGATTAGGAAGCAAATTTATCTGGGCAGATGAAATTGAAGCGGTTGGTTTTGGCGATGATGGAATCACAACCCATCACAGCGACTATCTACTTATCAGTAATTCCTATCTCCACCACCCAAGTGGGAAAGCTCATCAAAAAGGCTTTTCTAATTCAAATGGCATTGAAATCGATGATGGTTCAAGTCATGTAATCTTAGTTAATAATCGCACGGAAGCGTGCTTTGGGGGGATTGAAATCAAAGCGCATGAAGAGAGCTCAGCTGCTAGCGATGTTCAAATTATCGGGCATTACTCGTCGTTAGATAACCGTTCATATAACTTTAGACACATTGGTCATCATCAAGGTGACGACAGACCTTCAAAAACGGCTAAAGGAATTAGAGGAACCTTTTTAGTATCTATTAATCCACAACCTACACCATTGTACGAGGAATCAAGTCCTAGAAATTTAGTCGTTTCAGCTTATCAAGGAGTGGTTATCAATTATTTTGTAGGAATGACTCAAAGTTCCGCTTTAGAAAAAAGAGTTGGCATAGCCATTCAATTCCGTGCAAGAGAGGTGTTGATAGCTCATCATGTACTGAGTGGCTATCAAGAAAAAGATACACCGCTCTATTTAGGCAAAGGAATTCAATCCGTTACCATCAAAAAAGACAATTAAAACCCAACCAAAAGTCAGAAAATTGTCTAACTTTTGGTTGGGTTTGAGTGTTTACTTTGTAATTCATCAAGGCTTAGGACACGATAAGCTTTTTTAGGAACTTCATCCAAACTAGCAATAATTTTCGTTGCACAAACCTTTACAGGAGTTGGTTTAATTGAAATGAAAAGCTGTTTCAACAGAGGGATTTTCAACAAGAAAAAAAGTAAATTTGCTAGAGTTAAAGAAGAAGGCCGACCTTTTCCGTATAAAAGACCGGGACGAACAACCGTTAACGGAAAAGGAAGACGTTTTAAGTAATTTTCAGCAAGCCGTTTATTTTCAAGGTATTTTTTAGGGATAAATGGGCTACCAGCATTTGCAGATAAAAAAACAAATCGTTCAATTGCTGTATTTTTACTAGCATTTCCAACAATCATCGCTGCATCTAAAATCATTTTTTGATAAGTAAGTCCTTTTTTAGGCTGTTCTTTGAGAATGGCCACAAGATGAATAACGATATCGAATTGACTAATAATCTTTTCTAATTGATCGGTAGCAAAAAGATCACAGGTAATCCAATCGATTGGAGCGCCGGATAGCTCTTTTGATAAATGGGTTGGTTTGCCGTGTTTAGAAAGGCTAGCTACCGTAAACCCTTTTTTTAATGCCGCAAGACAGAGTTCTTGTCCTAAAAAACCACTTCCACCAATAATCAGTATTTTTTTGTTAGTTGCCATTTTTACACCTCCATTAACGAATAGGCTAGATACGTTTAAGTATAACAAATTGATTAAATAAAGAAACTGAAAAGCTTTTAAATTAAGGGGGAGGCCTCCCGTTAACAAAAAAAGAAATTAAAATAAATTGACCTTTAGAATGGAACGTGCTAAAATACAATTTATCAACATCAATACTTTAACGCGTTGAAGAGTTACAGTAGAATCTAAATCTTAGTTCAGAAAATTGGTGGACGCTGCGAACCAATCGGGATTTTTATTTGAAGTACAAACTTGGAGCATCTTTAGGAAACTAAAGACGGAGAGGTCCGTTAAACCAATGAAGCGAGAAATGATCTATTCATTTCTAAACTGGGTGGTACCGCGAATAATCAAATTCGTCCCTGTTGTAAGAAATTACAGCAGGGGCTTTTTAGCGTAAAAAATGGAACGAGTAAAAAGTATAAAGGGCGTTTCACGAAAGGGGTTAGTAAAATGGAAAGTTTAAGATGTACCAATGGAGGATTAACAAGTTATCGTTTGACTAAATAATTCATAGTAGAACACAAAAAAATTATTTAGGAGCGATAGAAGATGAAAACAAAAAAAAGTTTTAAAGAAGCATTAGGAATACTGGTTTTAATTTTACTGATTATTGGGGTAAGTGTCATTAAGTTTGGCGTGGCACCTCAAACGCCTTTAATTATATCCATTGGATTATTAATCTTATGGGGGAGAATCAAGAAACATTCTTGGGATGATATCCACAAAGGAATTCAAGAAGGGATCTCCACTGGTCTTGTACCAATGATTATCTTTATCTTAATTGGAGCTTTGATCGGTGTTTGGATTGCTGCAGGAATTATTCCTTCAATGATGGTATTTGGGTTTAAAATTTTAAATCCAAGTATCTTTGTTCCATCGGTTTTTATTATTTGTGCCATTGTTGGAACGTCAATTGGGAGTGCTTTTACAACCGTATCAACCGTTGGAATTGCCTTACTGGGAATGGGAACAACAATGGGTTTTAATCCAGCCTTAGTAGCAGGAGCAATTGTTTCAGGAGCCGTATTTGGCGATAAAATGTCGCCTTTGTCAGACAGTACGAATTTATCAGCAGCTGTTTCAGGTGTGGATTTATTCCGTCACATTAAAAACCTAATGTGGACAACAATTCCAGCATTGCTAATTGCCTTAGTTTTATTCTTTATATTAGGAAATGGTCAACAGCATGCGGATACAGCAGATATTACGAAACTTGTTCAAACTCTAAAAGAAAATTTTTCAGTTAATTTCTTTGCCTTAATTCCAATTCTTGTCATGTTCATTTGTTCGTGGCGAAAAATCCCAGCAATTCCAACACTACTTCTAAGCATCATTGTAGCCGTTGTAATGCTCTTTATTGAAAAACCAATGACCAAGTTTGGTGAATTATCGTCTATTTTACAAGATGGCTTTGTTTCTCAAACGGGAGATGCTAGCATTGATGCTTTGCTAACACGTGGTGGGGTTCAAAGTATGATGTGGTCCATCTCTCTTATTATTTTAGCCTTAGCGTTAGGTGGACTTTTAGTGGAATTTAAAGTCATTGATTCAGTAATGAAACCTTTATCAACTTCATTAAATTCAACAGGTAAATTAATTCTAGCAACTGCACTTTCTTGTATTGGAGTGAATCTGTTAGTTGGAGAACAATACCTGTCGATTATCTTACCAGGTAAAGCCTTTAAAAAATCATTTGATGACGCAGGGTTGCACCCATTAGCGATGTCGAGAGTGTTAGAAGATGCGGGAGCTGTCGTTAATTCACTTGTTCCGTGGAGTGTTAGTGGGGTATTTATTGCAGGTGCTTTGAGTATTCCAACCGTCGATTACTTGCCATTTGCATTTTTCTGCTTGCTTTGTCCAGTGATTACCGTTTTCTGTGGGTTCACAGGAATTGGCATTCAAAAACAAAAAGTGAAAAAAGCATCAATTGAAGAAACTGTTGTAAACCAATAAAAAAGTAGCAGTCGTCGTTTAGTTTCTAAACGACGACTTTTTTTGAGAACAATAAAAACATTGTGATATACTTAATAAAGTTAAAAGAAAAGGAGTGGGAAAATGGAACAGCCTATCCGTAAAAAAGGAATTTTGATTGCCAATTTGGGGACACCTGATAAACCAGAAAAAAAAGAAGTACGTGCCTTTTTGAAACGTTTCTTAGGGGATTCTCGTGTCATTGACACGCCACGCTGGCTGTGGTTGCCGCTTTTACATGGTATTATTTTAAACACACGACCTAAAAAGTCGGCATTACTTTATAAAGAAATATGGCGAGAAGCAGGCTCTCCCTTACTTATTTACACCAAAGCTCAAGCAGAATTATTGCAAAATCTAGTACCCAATCAAGTTGTGCGTTTTGCTATGTCTTATAGCCATCCAGATATCCCAAGCGTTTTAGCCGAAATGGAAGCAGAAGGCGTAACCGATTTGACGGTTATTCCACTATACCCACAATACTCAACAACAACGACGGCTTCAATTTACGACTCGATTGCAAAGTACTATTTGAACAGTCAGAAAATCCCGACGCTTCATTTTGTAAGTGATTATAGCGATAATCCGCTGTATATTCAATTAGTAGCAAGCCAAATTAAAGAAGCTTTAAAAGAACACGAAATTGACCAATTACTCTTTTCCTATCATGGCATCCCGGTTTCCTATGTAGAAAAAGGCGATGATTATCCGATTAAATGTCAACAGACCACTAAAGCTGTGATGCAGTTGGTGGGAGACATTCCTTATATTGAAACCTATCAATCGAAATTTGGTCCTTCCGAATGGCTAACGCCAGCAACTGATGCGACTTTAAAAGCATTGCCGAGTAAAGGGATTAAACGAGTAATGGTGATTACACCAGGCTTCGTTTCAGACTGTCTAGAGACAATTGAAGAAATAGAATCTGAAAATTATGGTTATTTTATGGAAAACGGAGGAATTGAGTTTCATTACATTCATCCTTTTAATGAAGACCCTAGATTTGCTGAATTAGTAAAAACCTTAGCAGTAGAGCAACAATCGAATGAGATTGAAAAGGAAAGCTTGTAATCACAATCGGAACATGGTATATTACTTACATGCGATGAGTTGACTCAATCAGATAACTTTTAGTTATTTCGCTGCGGCGACTAGTGATTGAACAAAGGCAGGGCATATGTACTTCGAGTACAACTACAAGATGTAGATGTTTGGACCCCTCTGTTTTGTGGAATTCACGGGACCTATTTATGCAAATAAATACTGTCGAAGAAGCACTGACTTTTGTCAGTGCTTTTTTTATGTCATCATTTAAGTAAAAAATAAAACAAAAAAGCATTGAAAAATTTTTCAATGCTTTCCTATTTTTTCTTGGCGAATCAATTCTAGTAAACCTGGGAATTTGTTGTTTAATTCTGCTTTTTGAACAGAATAATAATGAGCAGTTCCAGATTTTTCACAATGAATCAAGCCAGCTTCTCTTAAAATTTTAATATGATGTGACAACGTTGATTTTGCAATTGGATAATCTTCTTTTTTCAAACCCTTTCCATCTGTATCTAACAGGCACATCACAATATTTAATCGAAGGGGATCACCCAAAGCTTGAAAAATATGAAGTAAGTCCGACTCTTTAGTGGGTTCAATAGCTGTAGGTTGATTTTTCATATAGTCACTTTATCATATTTTAGGAAAAAGTGATAGTAAATTTCATTCTTTAAAATTAGTCACTTGCAAATGAATAGTAAACTATGATATGATGCTTTTAGTTCGAAAAAAATCGAACAATATAAACGAGGGAGTAATGTGAGAATGATTCATATCCAAGCAAAGATGTCTCTAAAACCAGAAGCAAAAGCTGAATTCTTAAAAGAGATTAAGTTGTTAGTGAATGCTTCAAAAAAAGAAGCAGGAAACCATCAATATGAGCTAGTTGCAGTTGTAGGTGAAGAAAATGAATTTAAGATGTTAGAAACTTGGGAAGATCAAGCTGCAATTGAGGCACACAACCAAAGTGAACATTTTAAAACATTTCAACAACAAGCAGCAAGCTGGTTAGCTGCTCCTTTAAGCATTACATTACTAACTGAATTAAAACCAAACTGAAAGAAGGAATAAATTGTGTCAGAAAAAATGTTAACGAACGATTTTAATACTATTTTAGCGGGTCGCCGTTCAATCCGAAATTACGATCCTGCTGTTAAAATATCAAAAGAAGAAATGAATGCAATCTTAACAGAAGCAACTTTAGCACCCTCATCAGTGAATATGCAACCATGGCGCTTTGTAGTTGTAGAAAGTGACGAAGGAAAAGAAACGTTAAAACCAATTATCCGTTTTAATACGCTACAAAACGATACATCAGCAGCGATGATTTTAATTTTTGGCGATCGTGATTGTTTTGATTTTGGTGAAGAAATTTACGGCACCGCAGTTGAACGTGGTTTAATGCCCCAAGAAGTAAAAGACCGTCAAATTGCAGCGTTAACGAATCACTACAATACCATTTCAGATGATAAATTAAAAGAAATTTTATTAGTGGATGGCGGAATTGTCGCAATGCAGTTAATGCTCGTTGCCCGCAAATATGGGTACGATACAAATCCAATCGGTGGCTTTGAAGAAGATCAGTTAGCTGAAGCTTTTGGATTAGATGCAAATCGTTATGTACCGGTGATGGTATTGTCAATAGGAAAAGCGAATGAAGAAGGTTATGCTTCTGTTCGTTTGCCAATCGAAAAAATTACTGAATGGAAATAAAAAAAAGCTAAAAAGATTGATAAAAAACTCCTTTATGGAGTTTTTTTCATAGGTAAAAATGTGTTAAGATAGAAAGCGAAACGATGAGATTATTGGAGGAAATTATGAATAAAAGTTGGCTATTAGTAATTTTAGGAGCAATTTTAGAAATTGGCTGGGTAACAGGCTTGGCACATGCCACTAGCTTAGGGGAATGGGCAATTACGATTATTAGTGTCATTTTAAGCTACGGATTATTTACGATGGCTGCAAAAGAGTTGCCAATGGGGACTTTATATGCAGTTTATACAGGTCTTGGGACGGTAGGTACGATTTTAACTGGAATTTGGCTATTCGATGAAGCAATTTATCCTTTAAAAGCTTTTTTAATGATTTCACTATTGGTAGGAATTGTTGGGTTGAAAATGGTTGAAACAAAAAAAGAGGTATAAGGAGTGGTTACAATTGGATTGGTTGGCATTATTTGTTGCGGGACTAATTGAAATTATTGGAGTGATAAATTTAAAAAGATTAGCCATTGGTAAAAAAGACGCTATTTTCTTTGCGGTTTTGTTAATGGGGATTAGTTTAATGCTGTTGTCCTATGCGCTTCAAACGATTCCAATGGGAACAGGTTATGGAATTTGGACTGGAATCGGAACGGTGGGAACCACGATTGTTGGAATTTTATTTTACCGTGATTCGAAAAGTGTTTTACGCTTATTTTTTATTGGGATTATTTTAGTTTCAACGATTGGTTTAAAATTAATTAGTTGATAGAAAAAGATTTACTGTCATTGTAGAAAATCAAAAAGTTATTAGAAAAATGGGAATAAATTAAATTTAAATCCATATTTTACAGTTAAACCAAATAAAAAAGCTAGAAGTACTGTTTTAAAACAGTATTTCTAGCTTTTTTATTTTATTTAATTCCTCTAAATTAAACAATTAAATAAAATACGTTAAATAAAAAACTAACGAATCATGTCAAAACTAACGAAATAAACAGTATTATATTTAAAATTTATAGAATTTAAATATATAACAAAATTACTTTTCTGTGTCATATAATACACTAAGAAAGAAGCTCTCAAAAAGAAATGTTTAAATGAAGAGAGAAAAGATTATTTAAAAATACAGATAAACCACTGAGTAGAAAGTGATGTTGCTTGTCTTATTTTAAGTTTAATTTTTCAAAAAAATTGTTGGAAAATCTTACTTTTGATAGTGGGAATATGGAACTATACCAAAGAAAATTAAAACAAAATGTTTGAATTTTAAATGGATTCTATAGTTAAAAAAAAGATAACTATTCTTTTAGAAAAAAGTCTTTTCTTTTCTTAAAAATATAACAGATGTGATAAAATGTCGTATGGGAAAATAGTTTCAAAGCTTCGAAAAAATAAAAATTATTCTTTAGAAAACGCATGTAGGAATACAATGACAAAATCTTTTTTATCAAAATATGAACGAGAAAAAGTAAATATTTCAGTGACAAAATTTTTTAAATTATTGGACAATTTAAATGTTGAATACGACGAGATTGATTATATAAAAAATGGGTACCGAGTGTCTTCAAAAAGAAGAGTAGAGGAACGAATTATAACGGCTTTTCAAAAAATTGATTTAGAAGAGTTAGAAAAATTAAATCGTGAACTCATACAAGAGCTAGAAACGACTGAAGATATTTTCTTTTTACACAATCATTTACTTGTTTATTCTCTAATTTGCCGAGTGAAAAATGAAAAAATTGATGAAGAAAAAGTGTTGCCAATCAAATATTATCTCTTCAATACTCAATATTGGGGTTATTATGAACTGCGTTTATTTACCAATATGATGTTTATTTATGACTTAGAAACACTAGAATTTTTAATTGAAAAAGCCTTAAAAGAAGTTTATCTGTATCGCGATTTAAATGCAAATCAAGACGACTTAGCGCGAATGCTAATTAATATGGTATTGTGTTGTTTTGATCAACATAATAATAGAAAAGCACAGAAGTACTTAAAGACGATTGAATCAATTGGAGTAAAAGAAACTGCCTTTTTTGAAAAGGTAACGATTGAATTTTTAAACGGAATTCTCTTAATTAAAAATGGCCATAAAACTTCTGGAGAAGAAAAATGTTTATTTTCACTTGAAGTATTTAAACGACTCGGGATGAAAGAATATGCTAGCTATTATAAAAATTATTTAGAACAAGTCTAGTAAAAAAGCTTCCTTAAATTTAAGGAAGCTTTTTTTTAATTAAAGTATGGATTGGTTTTTTGTTCCTGTGCAATAGTGGTTTCATCACCGTGTCCAGGATAAACAACTGTTTCTGGTGGCAATGAGAATAATTCAGTTTTAATGGCTGTAAGCAGTTGATCTAAGTTACCTGTTGGCAAATCTGGTCGTCCGACACTGCCTTTAAATAGAGCATCTCCAGCAATTACGAAATCATTAAATATAAAACTCACACTGCCAAATGAATGTCCAGGTGTTGGTACAACTGTAAAATGAAGTTTTCCAAAATGATACTCTTGATACAGTGTAAACTCAAATTCTGCAGGTCTAGCAGTAACAGGAATAGTTGTAAATTGTGCAGATAAGTTCATTTCAGGATCATTCAACCAATCTTGTTCCAATTCATGAACATAAACAGGGATTGAAAAAGCGTCGCGTACTTGATCGACGGCACCAATATGATCATGGTGAGTGTGAGTCAATAAAATGGCTTGAGGAATTACATTTAGTTTATGAATGGTATCAATGATTCTTTCTGCGTCAGAACCAGGATCGATAATTAAAGCATCTGTGCCATCCGCTATAATATAGCAATTCTCTTGTAAGGAACCGTTAGGTATTTTTTCGATATGAATCATTTAGTATCACTCCTAAAAAAAGTCTTGATTCGATTATAACGGAAAAAGGAGTGAGAAGAAAGAATTGAAACTAAAAAGCCGCTAAAAAAGTTGCATCTTTAGCGACAGTTTTCATACTATTAATGAGCATCTTCATCTACAGCTTTAAACATTTGTTTATAACGTTCTTCATCTTCTTGATTATCACGAACAACTTTTGCTACAGTGAAAGAAGAAGAAATGATTCCAACAGTTCCCATTAAGTAATAGCCTTTTACCATCAATGGTTCTTTTAACGTGTAAAGACCAATTGTGATTAAGACAATAAAGAAAATAAAGGATCCCCATGCCAATAAAGTAAAAGCTGGTGTATTGCGGTATGTTTTCTTTTTCATTTTGCACCCCCTAATCATTAAGTATACTAGATTTCGATAACAACTGCTATCTAAAAAAATGTTTTTAAAATTCCTAAAAAAAATCCAATTAAGAAAAATCTTAATTGGACTTTTTACTTATTTTTTTAAATATTGACGCATGTGCTCTGTAATTCCAGTTAAAACAATCTCAGCAGGATCATCGGTACTCTCAATTTTCATTGTTGAACCATCCGTTGGTAGCTGTTGATTAAATCGTTTTTCATATTCTGAAATGGATAATTTTTTACGTTTATCTAGCAAATCTTGATGATCTTTTGCAGTAATATAATCTTGGAAATTTTTTTGCAGTGTTCCACTAAAGAACTCTGCCACAGCACCAGAGCCATAACTAAAGAATCCTAAACGGTCTCCGGCTTTCAATGATGTTTGGTGATCGAGTAAAGAAATCACACTTAAATACAGAGAGCCTGTGTAGATATTTCCAATTTGGCGACTGTACAGCGTACTTAAACGATAATTTTCCAATAAGCGTTCTTGATCCTCACTAGAAACTGAATCAATCACCGTATTTAATGCTTTACGTCCCATTTTTGTATAAGGTAGGTGGAAGCAAATTGCAGTAAAGTCAGCTAATGAATAAGTGAATTTACGTTGATATTCAGCCCAGATTGTTTCAAAAAATTGAATGTATTGTTCAGTTGAATATTTACCATTTACAACGGCTGTTTCTGAGTAAACAGGACGCCAGAAATCCATAATATCTCCTGTTAAAAAGACATTGTCATCTTCTAAGGCAATCACGCGAGGGTCTTTTGTAATCAAGACAGCGACTGCACCAGCTCCTTGAGTGGATTCACCAGGTGTATCTAAACCGTAACGAGCGATATCAGAACCCATAACTAAAACCTTGCTTTCAGGATGGTTTGCAACGTATTCCTTTGCCATCTGAATGCCTGCAGTTGCGCCATAACAAGCTTCTTTAATTTCAATTGAACGAGCAAATGGATTCAAGCCAAGTAAGCGATGAATATAAACTGCGCCAGCTTTTGATTGATCAATTCCTGATTCTGTTCCTAGAATGATCAAATCAATTTTTTCTTTATCGACGTCATCTAATAGCGATAGGGCCGCATTAGCTGCCATTGTTACCGAATCTTGCGTAACAGGTGGAAATGCCATTTTATCTTGTCCAATGCCGATGGTAAATTTATCTGGATCAATTCCTCTTGCCTGAGCAAGCTCAACCATGTCAACATAAAAAGCAGGTGTATAAAAACTAATTTTATCGATTCCTATCTTCATTATCATTACCTTTTTCTATTATATATTTTTGACTCACACTATCAGTTTATTAAAAATAACTTTAAAAGACAACCGAAAGAAGAAAATTTCATCATAAATTAGTAAAATCTTTAAAAAAAAGCCCTATTTTTCATTTTAGAATACGTTTTCATTATTTTACCTAAAGGTTTTAATAAATTTTTAAAGACCCACAATCAACAAGTTGTTTTGGCTATCAATAGTGGTATAATAAAGGCAAAATGTTTTCAAAGGAGAGGGCTATGAAAGAAGTTGTAATTGTAAGTGCAGTTCGAACACCACTTGGAAGATTTGGTGGCAGTTTAAAAGATATTTCAGCTGTTGAACTAGGCAAAATTGTTGTAGAAGATGCATTAAAGAGAGCCGATATAGAGACATCAGATATTCAACAAGTTATTTTTGGAAATGTGCTGCAAGCAGGTCTAGGGCAAAATCCAGCTAGACAAATTGCTATCCATGCAGGCATTCCTTTTGAAGTTCCTGCAATGACAATTAATGAAGTGTGCGGTTCCGGTTTAAAAGCAGTGATGTTAGGCAGACAAGCGATTCAACTTGGCGAAGCAGAAGTCGTTGTGGTTGGCGGAACTGAAAATATGTCACAGGCACCATTTTTAATGGAGCATCATCGCTTTGGTCACAAATTTGGCAACGATCAAGTGGTTGACAGTATGATTAATGATGGATTATCTGACGCCTTTGGTCAGTACCACATGGGAATTACTGCAGAAAATGTAGCTGAACAATTTCAAGTTAGCCGTAAGGAACAAGATGCTTTTGCTTATCACTCACAAATGAAAGCTAAACAAGCAGAAGAACAAGGTTTCTTTCAAGAAGAAATAGTTCCCGTTTTACTAAAAAATGGCACTTTAATGGAAAAAGATGAAACGATTCGTTATGATACATCAATGGAAAAATTAGAACGTTTGAAGCCCGCCTTTAAAAAAGACGGCACCGTCACAGCTGGAAATGCTTCTGGAATCAATGACGGTGCTTCGGCATTAGTGTTAATGTCCAAAGAACGAGCAGAAGCGAAAGGAATTCCTTATTTAGCAACCATCAAAGCAACCGCTGAAATTGGAATTGATCCTGCGATTATGGGATACGCTCCCTATTATGCAGTCAAAGAAGCTGTTAAAAAAAGCGACTATAGCTTATCAGAAATTGATTTATTCCAATTGAATGAAGCATTCGCCTCACAATCAGTAGCTGTTGTAAAAGATTTAAAAATTGATCCAGCAAAAACCAATATATACGGTGGAGCAATCGCCTTAGGGCATCCAATTGGCGCATCAGGTGCGCGAGTATTGACGACCTTACTATACGAATTGAAACAAACGAAGCAACAAACAGGTGTGGCATCATTATGTATTGGTGGCGGATTAGGCGTTGCCATGGTTGTTGAACGTCACTAAACTAGTTGAAAGAGGGGAATTGAAATGGATTCAACTATTTCAAAATTTTATCAAAAAAGCCGCCAAGAGCGAATTAAACTATTAGCTGAAAAAGGATTTTTAACCGAACAAGGGGAACAATTATTAATGGATGAACAGCTATTAGATGCAACAATTGCAGACAATATGATTGAAAATCAACTAAGCCAATTTCCATTGCCAATAGGTGTGGCACTAAATTTTTTAGTGAATCAGAAAGATGTGATTGTGCCGATGGTGACAGAAGAACCTTCTGTGATTGCAGCAAGTAGCAATGGGGCAAAAATGATTCGAAGTGGCGGTGGATTTACAACTGAAATTCACGAACGTGCGATGATTGGACAATTGATTTTTAAAGACGTTCCAGATATCGAAGCAGCTGCAAAAATGATTCAAGATAAAGAAAGTGACATCATAGAAATCGCATCCCGTGCACATCCTTCTATAGTTAAAAGAGGAGGAGGCGTGAAGCGAGTTGAAACAAGAATCATTACAAATGAAGAGCGGGCACCTGAATATTTAACCGTTCACCTAATTGTAGATGTTCAAGAAGCCATGGGAGCCAATACAATCAATACAATTTTAGAAGCAACAGCTGAACCGATAACCAATTGGATTAAAGGAAGCACCTTGATGCAAATTCTAAGCAACTATGGCGATGCTTCTTTGGTTACGGCTAAATGTGAGATACCAGTAACGGTTCTAGCAACTCAGGAATACAGTGGAGCAGAAGTTGCCAATCGAATTTCAGAAGCAACCCATTATGCTCACTTGGATCCTTACCGAGCAGCAACTCATAATAAAGGCATCATGAATGGGATTGACGCAGTAGTGATGGCATCTGGGAATGACACAAGAGCGATTGAAGCAGGTGCTCATGCTTATGCGAGTCGAACAGGGCGTTATAAAGGGATGTCCAATTGGTTTGTGAATGAAGCTGGAAATTTAGTAGGAGAATTGACATTGCCAATGCCAGTGGGAACCGTTGGTGGCGCTATTAGTGTCTTGCCACTTGTGAAAGCAAATCAAGAATTATTGCAAATTCATCAAGCGACAGAGCTTGCAAGCATTATTGTTTCAGTTGGATTAGCGCAAAATTTATCAGCATTAAAAGCGTTAGTAACAGAAGGAATCCAAAGAGGACATATGTCACTACAAGCAAAGGCACTGGCAATCCACGCAGGCGCAACTGGTGATGAAATCGAACAAGTAGTAGCAGAATTACGGAAAGCACCTCAAATGAACCTAGCTACTGCACAAGCTATCTTAAAAAAAATAAACTAAAGAAAAAAACCTTCTCAAAGTTGAGAAGGTTTTTTTCTTTAGAATTTGTAAGGTGTTAATTTATATTGTTTGATATCTTCTTTAATGCCAGTAACAATATTGTCATTGCCATTCATAATCGCACAAGCCATTGCTAAGAAGTAGAATTCTTCTGCTTCTTTTTTATTGCCTTTTTTCAATAAGTTAAAGCCTTTTTCATAGTACAAGAAATCAAGCATGTAGTATGATTTGTCTTTTTGTAACAAGTCAATTCCGATGTCAGATAAGCTAATAGCTTTATCGTAGATTTCAATTTTTGAATAGAATTTAGCTGCGTTGTAATAAATCTTTAATAATTTAGTAAAGTTATCTGCTTCAACTTTGTTTAATTCTTGAATATCATCAATTGATTTGTCGAAATAAACTTTAGCTTTTTTAATGTCATTTTTTGAATCATAAGCAATTCCAATTGAATTTGTAACTAAAACATCCACAAAATCAAGATTAGAAGAACGCTCTAAGATTAATTCTAAATTAAAGTAGTGCAAAGCTTCTTCAAATTCGTTGAAACCAATTAAACGAGTAATCCCAACATAGTAGTAATAAAGTTTTTTATCGTGAATATTGTCTAGCTCATCTTCGTTGATGCTACTTACTAATAAATCATAAGCTTCTTTATGTTGTAGTTGGTTACAAAGAGTATCAACTTTTTTAAAGAGATTGTAATTTGTATTTGAATCTCCTTCAACAATACAAACATCGTTGATTTCTGCACCTAAACGATCACAGATTTTGCTTAAAATATTCATAGTTGGAATATTGTTGTGATTTTCAATTTTACTGATGGTAACTTGGGTACAGATGCCTTCTGCCAATTGACTTTGTGTTAATTTTTTCTCGATTCTTAATTTTTTAACTTTATCTCCTAAGATAATCATGATAAAAAATTCCCTTCTATAGTTGATTTTAATTAATAAACGTTATATTATAGAGATAGTAAAACAAATGTTTTGCTATCTCTATTTTTAATATTTCCAAAAAGTAAAGATTATTTTTTTTTGGGGGGGAGGAATAAATATGTTACTTGAAGAATTAGTGAGTTTAGCAGAAGGGTCAATTTCGACCTACGGCAATATCAGCTATATATAGTTCAATTAACTTTGAATTTATTCCAAAAACTTCTGTGTGTATTCTTAACATTGAAGTTTTTTTATTATAGTAATCAATTACTGTTCAATATTATAGCATAAAGGTTAGCTATTTGTGTTGAAATTTTAATCTTATTATCATCGTGAATCCAGCTATTAGATAGAATAATATCCATAAATAATATAATAACTAAAAATGATAATCCAAATAAATGTGAAAAATAACTCAAGATTAGTGTTTGAAGAGACCAAAAGGAAAACTGATTTATATAATAATTGAATAATTCAGAGGTGTTTTTTTTATAGAAATGCTTATTTTATAAGGATTAACCGTTTTTTTTTTGAATAAAATGCTTTTTTTACATTGAAATTATACATAAAAATAATTATTTAGGTTATATGCAAGGATAATAAAACGTGTGATTTCTTTCACGTTTTTTTTGTTTATTTTAGAAGTTTTTTTGTGAACAAAATGTGTCGTAAAATAAAAAAATAATTAAAAAAGAGCGAATATGAATAAAAAAATTACGAATTTGATGTTTGATTCGACGTTTAATAGCTAGTTTAATTATTAAATTATAACAAATATAGTTGTGATAGTTAAAGAGAAAAGCGAGTTAATCATTTTTTCAGAATGAAAATAAACTAATTTTAGAAAAAGTTTCTTTCAGAAGAAAAATAGAGACGGAAATATGAACAAAAGCTTATTTTATGCGACTAATAGAATTGTTCGATGAAAAAATGTTCGAAAGTTAAGAACAAAAGTAAATGTGAAGGTATAAAAGTAAAGTATATTGGTTTATGTATGAGGTTTTCCAGTCAAACATTTTGTTAAGAAAAAAAGAACAGGAAAAATGAAAGTACTTTTTTTAACCAAAATTAATTAATAGTTAAATGAGGATGAGAGAGATTCGTTCATCTTTTTTTAATAAATAATAGGTTCAGTAATGAAGTAGTTTTAATTAGGATAAAAGGACTCACCTATTACTAGTAGAATAAGGACTAAGAAATAGAAAGAAGTTCATTTTTTAGAAACAACAGTTCTAACTAGCATTTTTTTGTGCAATCATCTATAATTTAAATATAAAAGTATAGTCTATTATTAGGAGTGATTGGAATGGAACATATTCAATTAAAAGATTTTCCAACTGATTTTTTATGGGGGAGCGCAAGTGCGGCTTATCAAGTTGAAGGAGCATGGAATGTTGATGGGAAAGGCAAGTCTGTTTGGGACGTCTATGCGAAAGTTCCAGGGGCAACTTTTCAAGATACTAATGGAGACGTCGCAGTTGACCACTACCATCGTTATAAGGAAGACGTTAAATTAATGGCAGAGCAAGGTTTAAAAGCGTATCGTTTTTCAATTGCATGGAGCCGAGTTTTACCAAATGGAACCGGAGAAATCAACGAAGCAGGGTTAGAATTTTATGATCGTTTGATTGATGAATTGTTGTCTTATCAAATTACGCCAGTTGTTACGTTGTATCATTGGGACATCCCGCAAACATTAATGGAACGTTATGGCGGCTGGGAAAGTCGCGAAGTAATTGAAGATTTCAATAATTATGCAGTTATTTTATTTAAGCGTTATGGTGATCGAGTGAAACATTGGGTAACTCTAAATGAACAAAATGTTTTTGTGGGACAAGGCTACAAAACAGGGACTCATCCACCTGCAGTTCGAGATGAAAAACGATTCTATGAAGTCAATCATATAGCAAATGTGGCTAATGCAAAGGTAATTCAATCATTCAGAGCTTTATCGATTGAAGATGCGTTGATTGGACCAAGTTTTGCCTATACCCCGGTTTATCCAAAGTCACCCAATCCCAAAGATATTTTAGCTGCTGAAAATGCGGAAGAACTATTGTCGCACTTTTGGATGGATGTTTATGCCTGGGGCGAATATCCTAGAGTAGCAATGAACTACTTGATCAAAGAAGGCATTGCACCAACTATTTTACCGGGAGATTTAGAACTATTAAAAGCGGCAACACCTGATTTTATGGGGTTAAACTATTATCAAACAGCAACTGTAGAGTACAATCCATTAAATGGGGGCGTTGGTGAAGCAAAACCAAACTTTACTGGAAAAAAAGGAAGCAGTAAAGACAGTGGTATTCCTGGCTTATTTAAAACGACTGCCAATCCATTTACTGAAACAACAGATTGGGACTGGACGATTGACCCAGAAGGGCTACATGTAGTCTTACGACGGATAGAAAATCGCTATCAATTGCCAATCTTAATTACTGAAAATGGTTTAGGAGCCTTTGATAAGCTTGAATCGGATGACACAATTAATGATGAATACCGGATTGATTATTTAAAACGTCATGTAAAAGCCATTCAAGAAGCTATTACAGATGGTGTGACAGTATTAGGCTACTGCACATGGAGTTACACAGATTTGTTAAGCTGGTTAAATGGGTATCAAAAACGTTATGGGATGGTTTTTGTTGATCGTGACGAACACGATGAAAAAACGTTGCGTCGCATTCCAAAGAAAAGTTATTATTGGTATCAAGGTGTCATTGCTTCAAATGGCAAACAAATAGAATAAGCAACGCTAGACTTGTTTCATTGCGAAACAGGTCTGTTTTTTTTTAATGATTGATGGAACAAATAAAAAATGACGACACCCATGAAAAAAGGTATAATAGAATAATAAAAGATAAGGGGGAATTTAAATGGAATCACTGATAGTTGCATATTTCTTTGTGTTTCTAGCATTATTTTATATCGTACTAATTGTTGGCATGATTTTTATGTGGTATTTTATCATTAAAAAAGCAATTGTTAAAGGGATTAATGAATCAAAATTAGTGAAAAATAGTTCTGATCATGATCGGGAAATTTATCTATTAAAACAAGAGCTAAAAGGACTAAAAGCAGCTCAACAACTTACTGAAACCACTAATGAAGCAATTTTTGATGAAATGGAGCCGCTTGTAGTAGAAGAAGAGAGTTTTGTAACTGAAGAAGCGGAAAAAGATGGAGGGAGAGAACACGATGAATCGACAAACTGAATATCTATTAACACTGATAGGAGCTATCTTTAATGCCTTATCTGCTTTTGTGCTTATTATTATTACAGCTTTAGCGGGAATTGGGATATCTTCTCAAATGAATCAAACGTATGATACGGATTATTATAATACAAACTATTATGATGGTTCGGAAAGTGCTCTTTTAATTGGAGTCTTAATTGTTGTTGTCATTTTTTTAGTCGCAACGTCTATTGTAGGTTTTATTGCAGCTTTTAAAATCAAAAAAGGGCATTCAGGTTGGGGAATTGCTGTTTTGGTTTTAGGTGGACTTTCAATAACTTCAATTCATGGGATTTTATGGGTGATTGCAGGAATCATGATGCTAACTAGAAATGGTCAAATCAATGAAGGATCAGATTCTATCACAGATGATTTGACTTATTTAAAAAAATTGTATGATGAAGGCATTATTAGTACAGATGAATATGAAAAGAAAAAAAAAGAATGGCTTAATTTTTAAAAAAGGCAATCTGAATCGTATGTCGATTTGGATTGTCTTTTTTTAATTTATTAAATGAATAGAACTAAATAAAAATAGTTCTAAAAAAGTGTAAATAGTTGCGATTACTAGCAGGTTTCTATAATATAATAAGGGTAAAATGAGCTTTAGAATATCATTATTGAAATGAGGAATGACAGTGTGTTCTGCAACTACGGATACCGAAATTATAAAGGGGATTCAAAATCAACAATATCAAGTTTATTTTCAACCTAAAGTGAGTCGTAACCAATTAGAAACAGTGGGTGTTGAAGCATTAATTAGGTTAAAGATAGGAAATCGTATTTTAACACCAAATCTTTTTTTCTCATTTCTAACAGCAAAAGATAGCCGTAATTTACAAAATTACTTGATTCAAGAAATCGTGATGTTGTTAAATACAAATCCTTTTTTTAAGAAACGAACAATTGCTGTTAATATTCCCTCTAGTGATGTGACAGATGATACTTATATAGAAAAACTTTGCCATTATTTGCAAGCTAATCTAAATGCGCCAGAACGCTTGGAGTTTGAGATTGTTGAACGACCAGAGATACAGGATTTGGAACGAGCTAATCAAAATTTAGTTCAATTAAAAGCATTAGGAATAAAAATTAGTTTAGACGATTTTGGACAAGGCTCATGTTCTTTGCAATATTTACACTCATTACCCGTTGATTGCTTAAAAATAGATCAAGCTTTCATTCGCTCAACCGAACTAAAAGCAATGAAAATTATCGAATCGACGATTAAATTGGCTCATAGTTTGAATTTATCAGTGGTAGCAGAAGGTATAGAAACGCTAACTCAATTAAAACAAGTTCATGAACTAGGCTGTGATGTATTTCAAGGATATCTATTTGATTGCCCACTAAGTCTTTGTGAGCTAACAACTAAAAACAGAAAAAACGCAAGGCTCTTTTAAAAGAGCCTTGCGTTTTTTTAATTAAAAGCTTCTTTTTTTTAAAGCTTCTTTCTTGAATAGAAGGAACCAAGAAAGGCTGCCACAAAAAGCGACACCAAATCCAAAGGACAGTAAATGATTAAGCCAGAAGAAGCGAGTAAGCTGAAGATTATAAAAATCAGCATAGAGCCAGTTGCTTACTAGCATAAAAGGGACATAAAGACTGACAATCAGAATAAGAGGCTTATTTAATGTTGAAAATAAAATAAATTTACCGTTATTTTCTAACGAGAGTTTTTTATAATAATGAGAAGATAACGCCACTAATAATCCAGTTGCCACACTATAAACTAAATAATACCAAATTGGAGGATGTTCCCCTTGAATTCCTGGAGCTTTAAACAAACTAAAAACCCATGAATTACTTGCTATCCTAGAAATCGAACCATGTTGGTAATAATTCCATTTATCAAAAAGGGTGCGAAAGGTATTCATAAAAAAGCCAATACTAATTGAAAATCCAATGCTAACAAAAATTAGAAAGAATACATCCCCGATGATGATAGCAAAAAACATCATCATGGAAAAAATTAAACTATAAAATAATAAGCTTAATAATTGATTAGGTAAAAGTTCAAAAAATGTTGCATTGAAAAATTCGTTCGGAATTCTCATGTAAAGTAATCCGATAAAAATTATTTTTCCAATGATTAAGCTGCCAAGAAGGGTACTAAAACCAAAAATCATTTTTGTTGAAAAAATCATTTTTTTCGAAAAACGACTAGCAAATAAAAATTGATCGAAATCTGAAAATTTATCTAAAAAGAATAAACCAAAACTTAATAGTGCAATAGCAATCCATAAAATATGGGAGGGTTCATTAATAAAAGTAGTAAAAATTTTATTTGAAGATTGCCCCGGCGTATAAAATAAGGAAAAATCATAATCTTTTATCGTTTCCGTGCCTTCAGATAATTTGATTTGTTCAATTGTTGATTGATAATTCTCGTTCCAGCTATTCACCTGATTAAGACCATTATATAAGTAAATTCCAACTACTGTTACAAAAAATAAACTCAATAATTTCCAATGGTGTTTCCAAAGTAAGCTATTCAAATCTTTATTCATCACTCGTTCCTCCTAATTCATCATTTGGTAATCTGCATCTTTGGTGGATTGACTACGAATAATATCTTCAATAGAAACAGGTAGTCTATCAAATAATACAGGTTTCGTTTCTTTAATTTCATTTTCTAATTCTTGAGGCAATTCTTCAAATAAGTAAGTCAAAACACGCCCCTCAACAGATAAAAGAGTAGCATTATCTTTTATAACAGAGGGAATGTCTTTTGTGACAAAAACAAATTGGACTTTAATAGCCGTTGAACGTAAGTGTTCTAAATAGAAATCTTTTGTTAAAGTTCCTTCTTTTAAAACTAAAATTCGGTCAGCAATGGTTTCCAGTTCTTGAAGTTGATGAGAGGCAATTAGAATACTCACTTGATTTGTTGCAGCCTGTTTTAAAATAAAGGCTAACGCATGTTTCCTTTGAATTGTATCCAACCCATCTAACGGCTCATCTAACAAGAGATAATTAGCTCCTGTAGCAAAAGCACTAATCAAACGAACCATTGTTTTAGTACCTTTTGATAATTTCCCATAACGTTCATCTAACGTTAGTTTGATTTTTTTGAGTTCTCGTTGAAATAAAGCTTGATCAAAATTTGGATAGACGATGTGGTAATAATTGCTGATTTCTTTTAATTTTAATGAATCAAAATAAGAAAGAGAATCTTGTAGTAAAAAAAGATGTTCTTTTTGTTCGGGAACCGTTTCAATCTCTTTCCCATCAATTAAAACGGAACCAGCATCTTTTTGATAAAGTCCAACCATGGTTTTAAATAAACTTGATTTTCCATTTCCATTCCGACCAATCAAACCCGTGATTTCTCCTGTTTTTAAGGTGAAATGAATATCCTTTAATGAAAATGAGGCACTAACTTTTTTTGATAAATGTTGAATGTCCATTGGCTTACTCCTTTTTGAGTTTTTTATAGTTTTCTTCAATCCATGCTGTTAATGTTTCTTTGGGAATTTCCAAGTAAAGAGCTTCTATACAAAATTCTTCCAATTGTTTTTGAAGTTTTAACTCTAATTCGGTATTGATGGGATTTGTTTGCCGTTCAGCTATATAGGTTCCTTTTCCTCTTAACGTTTCAATCACACCTTGACGCTCTAATTCTTGATAAGCTTTACTGATTGTATTTGGATTTACTAAAATAGTTCCAGCCATTTCACGTACAGACGGAAGCTTGTCGCCTGGTAATAATATTTTAGCTAAACATTGCTGTTTGATTGCTGATATGATTTGTTCATAATAAGGATGAGGGCTGCGGGGATCAATTTTAATCATAGTCAGACTCCTTCTGTACAGTTGTTTTTGTATTATGTGTACTATTGTAACTAGTACACGTTAGAATGTAAAGAAATTTTAAAAAAAATTAAGTAATTATCTGGAAGTGTAGAGTTTATAATAGGGAAAGAGGTGAGAAGGATGCGGAAAATTAGTTTAGCAATCATAGGTTTAAGTTTAGTTATAATAGGTGGAGTATTCCTTGCAACACCTCCCAAAAAAGAGAGCTTTGCAGCAAGCGCCTCGCATTCAAAGATTGGACTATACAAGTTAAAAGAAAATGGCTTAGCACTGGATACGAATGATTCAGAAAAGTTAGTACCAAATCTTGATAATCCTAATGATGGAAATAAAACTCCTGAATTAACTACTAAAATTGAAAATTTAATCCATCCAAAAGAATTTAACGGAACATTACTAGTCATTAAAAATAGAAAAGTCTTGCTAAATAAAGGCTACGGATATGCAAATAAAGAAATCAACCAATTAAATACCTTTCAATCACTGTATTACATTGGCTCGATCGAAAAAAGTATTACGGCAACGGCTATTATGAAATTAGTAGATGAAGGAAAAATAAAATTAACCGATCCTATCAAAAAGTATTACCCTACTATTAATGACAATGGTATCATCACAGTTAAACAATTATTAACCCATACGTCAGGAATTGTTGGAATGAAGAAAACAGGGCAACAAGTGACCCACAATGGCGCAGTTCAAGAGGTGTTAGACCAATTAAAAATTGTTAATAACGGACACTGGCACTATACCGATGACGATTATACACTATTAGCAGGAATTGTTGAACGTGCTTCAGGCACAGATTACACCACCTACGTGACTAAGAATATTATCGAAAAAGCCAATTTATCCCACACCGGTTTTTATGATAGCTTTGATACAGACCTCTTTCATACGGTAGCTTACCAAAAAGTAGGAAATCAAGCCTATCAGCCACTTCCTATCACCAAAGGAAGCCTGTCTGAAGAATTTGGGGCTGGAAATATGTACATGACAGCAGGTGATTTAGTTAAATTCAACCAAGCGTTAGTGGATGGAAAATTAATCAGTAAAACAAGTTTAGATCAAATGCAAACGCCAGGATCATCCGAATCTTCCTACGGTTTTGGCATGTACCTTGGAGAAAAAACAAAATATAGCCACGGTGTGCTTGGTGGATATCATAGTTTAATATTGATTTCAAAGGATGGCAACGATGGCGTTGTTGTGATGGCAAATGAAAAAACGCCCTTTGATATTCTTCAAACAGCGGGTGCTATTTTAAAAGAAGCAGACAAAGTAGAAACCATCGATTAAAAAAGAGGTTAAAATCACAAAAATAAGTGATTTTAACCTCTTTTTTTTATAAATACATAAAAAAATAAAAAAAGTTGATTTAAATGCTTGCAATTTAGTTCAAAAAGGAGTAAATTTATTCATGGATATAGAATATCTCTAATAGATAGCGAATGTATCTGATTAGAGGCATTATTTTAAAGCTGAAAAGAGGCGAAATCATGAAGCTGACAAAAGGCTTGGAACAAGCTGTCTGTGTGATTGCGTTATTAGCAACCCAAGATCAAGAGATACCCGTTTCTTCACACATTATCAATTATCGGTTACAAGGCTCACCAACCTATTTGAAAAAATTAATGCGCAAGTTGGTAGTCAATAATCTTGTAACATCAGTATCAGGTATCAATGGTGGATTTTCACTGGCGAAAGCACCTGAAAAAATAACGATATTGGAAATTATTGAAGCGTTAGAAGGACCTGTGATCACGTATCCAAATACAGGTTTAATCAACATGGTATTTCAAGATATGCAGCCTGTTGCCAATCAAGGAGATTTGGTATTAATGGATGTATTTCACGAAGCGGACAAGTATTACTCGGATTATTTAGGGAAGCAGACAGTTGAAGATTTGATCCAAGAAACGTTAGGACTTCGTGAAATTCCAATTTTAAATTGGAACGATTTAGCTGAAAAAAAAGGGTTACTAAGAAAGGTGTTGAAAAACGTCAATGGAAATGATGAAAAATGAATGGAAAAAACTTGCCGGCAATAAATTATTACTAATCTCATTTGTCGTGATTATGTTTATTCCTATCTTATACGCAGGATTCTTCTTGAAATCAGTGTGGGATCCATATGGTAAAACAGGTGAATTACCTGTTGCAGTTGTAAATTTAGATGAATCAGTCGACTATCAAGGGAAAACATTAGATGTCGGGGATCAACTAGTTGAGAATTTAAAGAAAAATGATTTATTAGATTGGCATTTCGTTTCAGAAAAAGCCGCTAAAGAAGGTATTAAAGATCGTAAGTACTATATGGTCGTGACGTTACCAAAGAATTTTTCTAAAAATGCTTCAACACTATTAGACAAAGAACCAAAGAAAATGAATATCACTTATGAAACAAATGGCTCATTAAACTATATCGGTGAAGTTATTGGCGAGACGGCGGCTAAGCAATTAAAAAGCGAAGTTTCAGCTAATGTAACAAAAGCCTATGCAGAATCAATTTTCGGTCAAATTGAAAAAGTTGGGGACGGCTTTACACAAGCGGCAGATGGTTCTAAAAAACTAGATGACGGAACAAAACAATTAACTGATGGAAACAAACAAATCACAGAAAACTTACAAAAATTAGCATCAAGTACCGTAACCTTCAGCGAAGGTGCAGAAAAACTAGAAGTCGGTTTAAATCAATATACAGACGGTGTGGCTCAACTTGATTCAGGAGCAACCAAATTAAATGATGGAATCGGACAATTAGCTTCTAACGTCGGACCCCTTCAAACAGGTGTCGGTCAATTAAACGATGGTTCACAAACCTTAGCAAATGGCGTTGGCGCTTATACAGCAGGTGTGGGTCAGTTAGCCGATGGAAGCAATCAATTAGTTGCAAACAACGGCAAATTACAAGCAGGTGTTGCACAATTAAACGGTGGTGTTGATCAACTAGCAAATGGTGTTCAAGAAATGTCTAGCCAAATTGATCAAGCAAAACTAGCTCAATTGATTGAAGTACTGCCACAATTAAATGCAGGTATTCATCAATTGCAAACTCAATTAGGTAATAGTGGAGCAATTGATCAATCAAAAATTAAAGAAGATTTAACAACTATTAGAACAAACTTAGGTGGAATTGAAGGTGATTTAACAAACCTAGATAGTCAAAACCAAGAAAATCAAACAAAAACAGTAACAGCCATTCAAAAAACAGCAGCTTATCAAAGTTTATCAGATGCTGAAAAACAAGAATTAGTTAATGCAGTTAAAACTGAATTAGGTACGCAAGCACAAACGCAAGAAGCAACAGCAAAAGCGATTGGTGAAAAAGCAACAGCAGCTGGAGCAGCGACTCAAGCAACTGGAGCAGATATTCAAACTCTAGCAGCAGGTCTAACTACACAATTAAGTGAACTAAAATCTGGTGTCGATAAATTAGCGGCAGGTTCGGAAGCTTTACCAGGGGCTGTAAAAGCAGCACAAGGTTTATCTAACATTAAAACGGCTTTAGATCAACAACTAGCACCAGGTTTAGGTAAAATCCAAAATGGATTAAAAGGTGATACTGGTTTGGTTTCAGGAATCAATGCTTACACAAATGGCGTAGCATCTCTTAAATCAGGAAGCCAACAATTAACAGCAAACTCTAGCGCTCTTAACAGTGGAGCCAACGCTCTAAACGGCGGAATCGGTCAAATTTCTGGTAAATTACCAGACTTAATCAGTGGCGTGACTCAACTAAATGACGGCTCAAGTCAATTAGCACAAGGAACAGCTAAATTAACTGAAAACTCTCCACAATTAAATAGCGGGATTGGTCAATTAGCTGATGGGTCAACACAAATCCAATCAGGCTCAAGCCAATTAGCTGACGGTTCAGGTACATTAGGTACTGGTTTAGGAACCCTAAAAGACGGTACAAAAGAATTATCATCTAAATTAAAAGATGGTGCTAAAGAAGTAAACGGGATTACAGCAACAGATAAAACCTTCGATATGCTTGCGAGTCCAGATAAATTGACTCATAAAGAATACAGCCATGTTGAAAACTACGGTGCAGCTCTTGCTCCATACGTTTTATCATTAGCTTTATATGTTGGAGCGTTAGTCTTCAACTTTATCTTCCCAATCCGTAAAATTTCAATGACAGGTCAATCAAGCTTCTCATGGTGGTTAAGCAAATTCTCAATCGGTTTGGTTGCAGCAGTTGCAATGGCAGTGGTTGAAGCAGGCTTAATCCTAGCATTAGGCTTACATGTTGAGTCTGTTGCCCAATTTATGACAATGGCAATCGTAACCTCAATTGCTTACATGTTCTTGATTATGACGTTAGCCATGACATTTGATAACCCAGGACGTTTCATCGGAATGGTCTTATTAATTGTTCAACTTGGTGGAGCTGGTGGTACATTCCCAATTCCATTAACAAATAACTTCTTCAAAGCGATTCACCCATACTTGCCAATGTCTCATTCAATTTATGGATTTAGAGAAGCAATCAGTGGTGGATTAGGACAAGGTGTCTTTGTAAGTAGCGCATTGATCTTGTTGGCAATCTTCGTTGTCTTCAGTGGATTATTATTCCTTTCAATGAACTGGTTACAAAAAAGACATTTAGATGACGTCTCACAACTTGATGACAATCAAAAATTACAAGCTTTAGAAGACTAAACTTGAAACAAGATAAAACCTAAATGGTTTTATCTTGTTTTTTTGTTATACTAAAAAGAAATGGGGCTAAAAGGAGGAACCAAATGTTACATCATCTTGATTTATACGTTAAAGATTTGCCGAAGCAAAAAGCCTTTTGGAGCCAATTTTTAAAAGCCTTAGGGTATCAAGAATACCAAAATTGGGATACGGGGATCAGCTGGAAAAAAGAAAACTTTTATTTTGTGATTTCAATTGGAGATGGTAAAATGATTGAAACGCCTTATGTGAAAGGTGGGATCGGTTTGAATCATGTCGCATTTGCAACTGAAACAAAAAAACAAGTAGATACTTTAAGAAAACAGATACCGTCCTTTGGTGGAACGCTTTTGTACGATGATGAGTATCCATTTGCAGGCGGGCCTCATCACTATGCCTTGTATTTCCAAGACCCAGAAGGAATGAAGATGGAATTGGTCGCTATTGAAAGTTGAAGGGAGAATAAAATGAAGTATGTATCGATTAGAGAGAATCCGGCGTACGCAGAGAAAGCCATTTGCTACTTTCAAGAAAAGTGGGGAAGTGAAGAGACGAATTTGTTGTACGAAGACTGCATTACCTCTTGTCTCACATCCCCATCAAAGTTACCACAATGGTATTTATTGCTAAAAGACGAGACGATTGTAGGGTGTGCAGGATTGATTCCAAATGATTTTATTAGTCGGATGGACTTATATCCATGGCTCTGTGCGCTATATATTGAAGAAGAATTTCGTGGAAATAGCTATGGAAAATTGTTGATCGAGCACGTTAAAACTGAAACTAAAAAATTAGGGTTTGAAACATTGTATTTATGTACAGACCATACCTCTTACTATGAAAAGTATCAATTTGACTATCTAGGAGTAGGGTACCATCCTTGGGGCGAAAGTAGCCGTATTTACCAAACGAAACTTGTAGAATAAAAAGAAGCGCTACTCTATAACAGAGAGGCGCTTTTTAACTTTCATTTTCTATTTGGTTAGCGACAACACGTTGAAGCGCGTAAATTTTTTCTTCGGCATCATCATAAAGATCTAGCGTATCGTTGCTTGTTAAAGTAAAAATAAGTTGATAGCCATAGTGATCTTCAAAAATAAGTTTAGAACTACTTTGTTTTAATAAATGCCCTTCAATTGGGAGGTTATTTAAAAAGAATTCCATTTTGGGTGAAATCTCTAAAATTGTTTCGGTTGACTGATTGATAAAATGCCCTTTCCAAGATCCGATAAATTTAGATTTAGTTGAAAGCGTAGGAGCTTGAACTTTTTGATTTTTTAAAAAGAATGAGCCGGTAATTCCTGCAAGCATAGATAAACCAAGAATAACTTGTAAATGTTTCTTTTTTGCCATGATGTCACCTTCCCGTTACAAAGATAAGTACCTCTTTCTATTATAATCTAATTGATGAGAAAATAGAAGTTATCTAATGAATATTATTATAATAAAACGAAGAGGGACTATCGTTTTCTTTTTATTTTTTTGTTAAAAATTGAATGGAAAACTACTATTTTTTGAATATCGTGATCAATTTTCGATAAAATACTAAAAAAGTGGATTTTAATGCAAAAAAAGATTGATTCTTTCGTAAAAAAGAGGGAAAATGATAAGTATGTTAAAAAAAAATGAGAAAAAGGATGTGACGCAATGAAAGTGATTAAATTCGGTGGGAGTTCTTTAGCTTCGGCAACCCAATTAAAAAAAGTATTTCAGATTGTAAAAGAGGATTCGCAACGTAAGGTGGTTGTCGTATCTGCTCCAGGTAAACGCTCAAAAGCTGATGACAAAGTAACGGATTTATTAATTGATTGCGGCACAAAAGCACTTTTGAATGAAGCCTATCAACCTGTTTTAGTCAAAATAATCGCGCGTTATGAAGAAATGGCGGTTGATTTGAACTTAGATTTAGCAATTATTGATGAAATTAAAAGGGATTTAGAAACACTTGCATTAGGGGATAAATCCCAACCAGACTATTTTTTAGATGCTTTTAAGGCAAGCGGAGAGAACAATAACGCAAAATTAATTGCAGCCTACTTCAACCATGAAGGGCTTGAAGCGACCTATGTCAACCCAATGGAAGCTGGTTTATTTGTCACAGATGAGCCAGGAAATGCACAAGTGCTTCCAGAATCCTATGAGCGTCTGTATGAATTAAGAAAGCAAGCAGGTGTTTTAATTGTTCCGGGTTTTTTTGGCTATACAAAAGAAGGCAAATTAATTACATTTTCCCGTGGGGGTTCAGATATTACGGGGGCTATTTTAGCCAATGGACTGCAAGCAGAGCTCTACGAAAATTTTACCGATGTAGACGCAATTTATGCAGCAAATCCTAATGTCGTAGACAAACCTCAAGAAATTGAGACACTAACGTATAAAGAAATGCGTGAACTTTCTTACGCTGGATTTTCGGTGTTTCACGACGAAGCTCTTTACCCAGCTTTTAAGGCGGGCGTACCCGTACAAATTAAAAACACGAATAACCCACATGCAGTTGGAACTAGAATTGCCACCACACGAGAAAAAAGCCCAGGAGCTGTCGTTGGAATTGCAAGCTCACCAGGATTTAGCAGTATTTATATTGAAAAATATTTGATGAATAGAGAAATTGGTTTTGGACGAAAGATGCTCGAAATTCTTGAAGATGCCGGTTTAAGCTATGAACACACTCCTTCTGGCATTGATGATTTGACAGTGATTCTTCGTAGCAATCAGCTTTCAGAAAGTCAGGAAAATGAGTTGTTAAATCGATTAAAAGAAGATTTACATGCTGATAAAGTTGTGATTCAACATAACTTAGCCTTAATGATGGTTGTGGGAGAAGAGATGCGCTGTAATGTAGGAACGATGGCAAAAGCATCAGAGGCATTAGCGGAACATGGAATCAATATTGAGATGATCAATCAAGGGTCTTCAGAAGTCAGCATGATGTTTGGCGTTCAAGAAGTAGATGAAGACAAGGCACTAAAAGCACTTTACCAAGCATTTTTCAACTAGAAAAACGACCGACAGATAAAAAATTCTTTTATCTGTCGGTCGTTTTATGCTTTTAACGTTTTTAACAGGCGGAGTCCATTTAAAATAACCAAAATGGTACTTCCTTCATGTCCTACAACTCCAAGTGGCAAATTAATCATTTGGAATAAATTGGATAAAATTAATAAGGAGATAACAGAAATTGAAAAAATCATATTTTGCAACGTAACTTTTTTTAGTTTTTCAGAAAGCTGATAACTATAAGTCAATTTATTCAGTTGATTTTTCATGAGTACAACGTCAGCTACATCCATTGCAATATCTGTACCATTTCCCATGGCAATTCCAATTGAAGCATTTGCCAAAGCAGGGGCGTCATTGATGCCATCGCCTACCATACCAATCGTTCCATATTGTTCCTTAAGTTCTTTGATGATGGCAGTTTTATCTTCTGGTAAGCAATTCGCCTTAATTTCATCAATTCCCAATTCTGTTCCAATCGTTTTTCCAGTCTGTTCATTATCACCAGTCAACATAACGGTATGGATACCTTGCTTTTTAAAGAAGGCAATCATCTCTTTTGCATCTGCTTTTGCTACATCAAGAAGTCCGATATAGCCTACGATTTGATGGTCGCAACTAATATACGTAACGGTTTTTCCTTCTAACTGCAAAGCTTCGGCTGTTGATAAAAAAGGTCGATTGAGATTTTCCTCATTAAAAATAAAATCTTTTTTCCCAATTCGCCACAATTGATTATAAGCAACACATTCTAGACCGTGTCCAGTAATATCCTTAATAATGATGTCTTCCAAAGTCTCAGTCGTTTGATCATTGAATTTTGTCACAATTGCTTTTGCTAATGGATGAGTAGACGTTTTTTCAAGAGCCACACAAACATTTAAGAGCTTTTGAGTGTCTATTTGTTCATCAAAAAAGGAATCTGTTACAACAGGAATGCCTTTTGTTAAGGTTCCCGTTTTATCAAACGCAATGGCTTTTAGTTGGCTAAAATTTTCTAAATAGGCGCCACCCTTAAATAAAATTCCGCGTTTTGCACCATTTGAAATGGCTGCTAGCGTAGCGGGTGTTGCGGATGCAACTAAAGCACAAGGCGACGCAACAACTAATAGCACCATGCCGCGATAAAAAGATTCGTTCCAACCCCATTGGAAAATAAAATAGAAGACCGCAATCATAATCGGCACAAAAATCAAAACAATTTTTACATAGATATTTTCAATGCGTTCGATCATGGTAGCTGTTTTTGAAGGGGTATTCTGAGCTTCGTTTACTAATCGAATAATTTTAGCAAAAAGAGTGTCGTCTGCAATTTTAGTGACACTCATTGTCAGCGCATCATTTAAATTAATCGTTCCGCCAAACAGTTCAGCGCCAGTATCTTTAGAAACAGGAATAGGCTCTCCAGTAATGGCTGCTTCATCAATTAAAGCATTGTCCGTTTTTAATAGACCATCAATTGGAATACTGCCTCCTTTTGGTACAAATAAGGTATCGCCAATTGTTAACTCATTAATAGAAACCTCCAGAAATGAACCATCGGGTTGGACTTTAAGTGCGGTTTCTGGCTGCATTTGCATTAAACTGGCAATGGCCTTTGAACTTTTTTCAGTTGCGTATTCTTCTAGCGAACCGCTTAATGAAAAAATAAAGATCAATAAAGCACCTTCCATCCAGTAACCAATAATCGACGCACCGATGGCAGCCAAGACCATTAAAATATCAACATTTAAGTGTTTGTTGACCCAAGTATCTTGAATGCCTTCCTTAGCTTGTTTAAATCCTCCAATGACAAATGAAGTGAGAAAAATAATGATTGCAGTAGTTTCGAAATGATTTATTTTGAATAGCCATCCTACTAAAATAAGAATCCCGCTAAGGATAGTCGCAGTCATGGCTTTGTTGTTCTTAAGAAAAGTCATTAAAAATTCCTCCTAAACTATTTTTTGATAAACCAAGCATACCAAAATCAAAAACTAAATGATAATGATTCTAATTAGTTGATAGTGATAATTACTATCAATGTCTATATTTAAGACAAAAGATGATTTTCCCAATGAGAATGAATATCAATTAAAGGAGATAGAAAGTTTTCTTTTAGACGAGTAATTCAAATTTGAGTAAAATTAAATTTTATTAATTATCGTTTTTATTATTTGAACTAGTTGGAAAATACTTTTAATATCTAGTTTCAAAAGAAATTAATTCGTTTTTTTAAAATAAAATTTCAAAATTACTTGAAATTTCATTTCTAAAGAGTTATGATATGTTCAAGTAAAGAAAAGATTTTTTAAGGAGGGACAATATGTTAGGTATTTCCATCTTTTTAGGTGAAGAGTTAACAGAGGAAACAGAGCAGTATCTTTATAAAATGAATGAAAGCGGATTCTCTGGAATCTTCTCATCTCTTCATATTCCAGAAGACAACGTCAGCCATTATCGTAAGCGCTTAGCAAAACTAAGCTCGTTCGCTAAAAAACTGAACATGGAGTTAATGGTGGATATTTCTGGTGAAGCCTTAACGAAGATCGGCTTATCCTTTGATCGACCCATTGAAATTTTAGCAACTGGTATTACAGGGTTGCGAATGGATTATGCAATCTCCAATAAAACCATCGCATCCGTCAGCAATCATTTAAAAGTGGCTCTCAATGCAAGTACCATTAGTGAAGAAGACGTTCATGAATTAAGAAAATATGGAGCAAATTTTGAAAATATGGAAGCTTGGCATAACTATTATCCACGACCAGAAACAGGCTTAGACATGCCTACATTTCTTGAAAAAAATAACTGGTTAAAAAGCTTAGGTTTTAGAATAATGGCTTTTGTACCAGGCAATGGGAAATTAAGAGGGCCCCTCTTTCAACAGTTGCCAACTATAGAAGATCATCGCTTTAAGCATCCGCTAGCATGTAGCATTGAATTGACTAAAATAGGATTGGTAGATGATATTTATATTGGAGATCCTTCCATAACAGATGAAACAAGAGAACAGTTTAAAGCTTATTATCAAGAACAAACGCTTATTTTAAAGTATACGCAAGTGAGCCACAATCCCATTTATTTAGATTTAATTACTGGAAATCATTGGAACCGAATGGATCCAGCTAGAGACGTTCTACGAAGTGCGGAAGCACGATTTAAGCCAAGAGTAGAGATCAAACCAGAAGAAAATCTTCAACCCCGCTCGAAAGGAAGTATCACAATTGATAACGAATTATATGGGCGCTATATGGGAGAGATTCAGATTACCAAACTAGATTTAAAAGCAGACAAAAAAGTGAATACAATTGCAAAAGTTGTAGAGACTGATTTAGATTTAATCGATTGGTGTCTTGCAGGTCAGCAATTTAAACTAAAATCAATGAATTGAAAGTAGGAAATAAAATGAATTTAGAGAAATTAACAACAGAGACAAGAAACGAAGAAACCATGCGATTGGATGAACTATCAACTGCAGAGGTCGCTCGTATTATGAACCAAGAAGACCAAAAAGTAGCCGTAGCTGTTGAAAAAGAATTAGCAAGTATCACGACAGTCATTGATAACATTATTAAATCATTTAAAGCAGGCGGACGCTTAATTTACATGGGAGCTGGAACAAGTGGTCGGTTAGGCGTACTAGATGCAGCCGAATGTGTACCAACCTTTAGTGCAGATCCATCGATGGTTCAAGGTTTAATAGCGGGTGGAATGGAAGCCATGACGGTAGCTGTTGAAGGCGCAGAGGATTCAAAAGAGTTTGGAGAATCTGATTTAAAAGCAATTTCCCTAACAGCTGATGATATTGTAATCGGAATTGCTGCCAGTGGACGGACGCCATATGTGATTGGTGGGTTAGAGTACGCAACTAAAGTAGGAGCTACAACCGCAACACTTTCATGTAATAAAGAAGCTGAAATTAGTCAATATGCAACTTACCCAATTGAAGTGGATGCAGGTCCTGAAATCTTAACCGGTTCAACACGCTTAAAATCAGGAACCGCGCAAAAATTAGTTCTGAATATGCTATCAACCATCTCGATGATTGGGATTGGAAAAGTGTATCAAAATTTAATGGTAGATGTAAAACCAACGAATGAAAAATTAGAAGAACGATCAAAACGAATCATCATGCAAGCCACTGAATGTAGCTATGAAAAGGCTAGTCTTACATTTATTGAAGCAGACCAGCAGGTGAAATTAGCAATTGTAATGATTTTGACAGATAGCACTAAAGAAGAGGCAACTGAAAAATTAACAAAAGCAAATGGCTTTATTCGCAAAACGATTTAACCACTTTAGAAAGAAAAGGGGAATAGAAAATGGCTGAATTAAAAGAAGAGCGTTTGGCAAGAGAGATTTATGAAAAAGTTGGTGGAATGGGGAACGTCAATAAAATTATTCATTGTATGACTCGTGTACGAATGTCATTAAATGATGAAGAGAAGGTTGACTTAGTTGGATTAAAAGCAATTGATGGCGTGATGGGTGTCGTTGAAGATGATACATTACAAGTCATTGTTGGCCCTGGAACAGTGAATAAAGTAGCCAATAAAATGGTAGAAATGGCAGGCGTTCGCTTAGGTGATCCAATCATGATCCAAGAAACCAATCAACCTGTAAAAGGAAATAAAACAGGTTTAGAGGCAGCTGAAGAACTGGCTCGTGAAACTAAAGCTAAACAGAAAAAGAAAAATAATACACCTTTTAAAAGAGCTTTAAAATCAATCTCAAATATTTTTGTTCCGATGATTCCAGCATTTGTTGGTGCAGGTATTATTGGCGGAATAGCAGCTGTTTTATCGAATATGCTGGTGGCTGGAACGATTAGTGGCGATAATTGGGCAAATAGTGTTCTTGTCCTTAACATTATTAAAAACGGTTTGTTTACGTACTTGCAAATTTATGTTGGGATCAATGCAGCTAGAGAATTTGGTGCAACTGAAGCATTAGGTGGAATCGTTGGTGGGATCGTTTATCTAAGCGGTATGACACCTGAAGCGCCATTGCCTAATATTTTAACCGGTGGGACACTTTCACCTGGGCAAGGTGGGATTATTGGTGTCATTCTAGCAGTTTGGCTGATTGCTTTACTTGAAAAACGTCTTCATAAAGTGATTCCAGAAGCAATTGATATTATTTTAACACCAACGATTGCATTATTAGTGATTGGTTTATTGACGATTTTCTTAATTATGCCTGTTGCAGGAGCAATCTCAACAGCGCTAGTAGGTGCAATCAACTGGGTCTTAACCATTGGTGGCGCATTTGCAGGTTTTGTTTTAGGTGCTTTATTCTTACCGATGGTGATGTTTGGATTACATCAAGTCTTAACTCCAATTCATATTGAAATGATTAGTTCAACTGGAATGACGTTACTATTGCCTATTTTAGCTATGGCTGGTGGCGGTCAAGTTGGAGCAGCCTGCGCACTGTGGTTGAAATGTAAAAAGAACAAGCAATTGACCAACATGATTAAAGGTGCATTGCCTGTAGGTATTTTAGGAATTGGTGAGCCATTGATTTACGGCGTGACGTTACCATTAGGGAGACCTTTTGTAACCGCTTGTATTGGTGGCGGTATCGGTGGAGCTGTAATTGGAGCTCTCGGTGGAATTGGTGCAATTGCCATTGGTCCAAGTGGGGTAGCTTTAATTCCTCTTATTGCAAATGGACAATGGATTGGCTATATTTTAGGATTATTAGCAGCTTACGCAGGTGGATTTATTGCTACGTATTTCTTTGGAGTTCCAAAAGAAGCAATGGAACCAACTGAACTATAAAATTAGGATTGTTTCTCTAATAAATTAATGATAGGATAAATGAATAAACTTAAAAGACATGTGAATGTAAGGTTCAGATGTCTTTTAAAGTTAAAAAGAGAGGGATTTTATGCAACCTAATATTCTATTTGTTATCCAAGAAAAACTTGCTTCATTACCTAAATCAGAACAAAAAATTGGCGAAGCAATTTTAAAGGATCCCCAAAAAATTATCCAAATGAATGCGACTCAATTAGGGAAATCAGCCAATTCAAGTCCAGCTGCAATCATTCGTTTTTGCCATTCAATCGGTCTAAAAGGCTTTACCGAATTAAAGCTCCAATTGTCGGCTGAATCAAAAATGATTGAAGAAAAGCTATACACCGAGATACTACCAGACGAAGAATTTGAACAAATGAAGAAAAAATTATTATTAACAACTGAACATGTTTTAAGAGAAACCAGTAAATTACTAGAGACCGCTCAAGTGGAAGAAGTAACCAAAGCTTTCAATCAAAGCCCCATTATCTATACTTATGGACTAGGAGCCTCTCATTTAGTGGCGCTAGATATCCAACAAAAGTACAGTCGAATTGGCAAACATGTCATGAGCACGCTAGATACACATTCCTTGGTGGCTTCAATGTCAACAGCTCCAAAAGAGGCGATTTTCTTTGGTATTTCTAATAGTGGAGAAACAAAAGAAGTCATTCAATTGATGAAGGCAGCGCAAAAATTTGGCCTTCAAACCATTTCATTAACAGAGCTAGGCGATAATTCCTTAAAGAAATTGTCGACGATTTCCTTACAAACAGGCATTAGTGGTGAAGCACCTTTAAGAAGTGCTGCTACCAGTTCCCTACTAACACAACTATACGCAATCGATTTGCTTTTCTATGATTTTGCTACTAAAAATTACGAAACCATTTTAGAGAGATTAGAAAAATCGAAGGCGGGAATTCAATTATTGAACTAAAAAAACGAACCGACAGTCATTTCTGACTGCTGGTTCGTTTTTACTTACTTATTTAAATAAGACCATATACCCAATCAAAATTACACCTAAAATAATACGATAGTACCCAAAGGCTTTAAAGTCATTTTGTTTGATATAGCTCATTAAGAATTTAATTGCGATAATAGATACGACAAAGGCCACGATCATGCCGGTAAACAGAATAGCATATTCCATACCAGTAAAGTGGAACCCGAATTTCACAAGTTTTAGTAAACTTGCACCAAACATAACTGGAATTGATAAGAAGAATGAAAATTCAGCAGCAATGTAACGGGATGTTCCTAAAATAATTGCACCAATAATGGTCGCGCCTGAACGTGAAGTTCCAGGAATTAAGGCCAACACTTGGAAAACACCAATCAATAAGGCTGTTTTATAAGTCAGTTGATTGAAGGTAGTAATTGCCGGTTTTCTGTCCTTATTCCAATTTTCAATAACAATAAATAAAATACCATAAATAATTAATGTGAATGCAACGGTTTGAAAGTTATAGAACTTTGCTTCTAACATATCGTCAAACTTTAACCCAATGACAGCAGCAGGTAATACAGCTACGATTACTTTAAACCAAAGGGAGAAGGTGTCTGATTTTTCCTCCTTTGTTTTTTTAGGGGAAAAAGGATTTAACTTGTGAAAATAGAGGACAACAACTGCTAAAATAGCTCCTAATTGAATAACAACAAAAAACATTTCTTTAAAGGCAGCAGAAGTATTTAACTTAATAAATTCGTCTACTAAAATCATATGACCTGTACTACTAATCGGTAACCATTCAGTAATTCCCTCAACGATTCCTAAAAGTACGGCTTTTAGAATTTCAATCATACGTGATATATCTTCCTCTCAAAATTATTTCCTATTTTAAAATAGGCTCAGTAACTATTAGTATAAGCTTTTTTTGTAAATATTCCTAATGAAATAATGAATATTTATAGATTTTTAAGAAATCCTAAACCTTAAAAAAAACCGTAGATTATTTCCCCGGAAATAATTCACAAAAAAATCGTTTGCCTCTAAAGACAAACGATTCTTTGTTTAACGATAATTTTTAATTGCAAGATAAACCATAATGCAGCTAAATCCTTGGATAATAAAGAATGCTCCCAAAATTAAGCCAATCCCAATTCCAATCAAAATGGGACTAAAGAAAGAAATAATTGCTACAATTACAGCAATAACACCCAAGGTTAAAATCCAAGTCCAGCCAGGGAAATTCTTCATTGCAACAGCAGTCATTAAACGCATAATACCTGAAAATAAAACCCAGATAGCAAATAATAAGACCAATGTTTTTTGAGCGATTGCTGTATCGAATAAAATAAAGCCACCGGCTACAAGAGAAGCAATCCCATCAAATAAAACCCAATTGGATATATTCCATACTCTACGTTCTTGAATATAAGAAAAGATTTCAATCACACCGTTTGCTGCTAATAATAACCCAATCAAGATAATAGCTGTTTTCAGAGAACCGCTTGGGTTGAAAATAAACCAAAAACCTAAGACAATCATTAAGATGCCACTCAGTAATAATAAGGTTTTAAAAAAATTCTTCATGAGCTTTCGCCTCCTAGTTAAGTAAGTACCTAATAAGCATACTATAAGACGCAGAAAATTTCTTCTCATAACCCTTAAAAAAACTAATTAATAGGGGCTTGCTTTGTTTTCAATTCCTTCTCGTAAAAATAGAGAGTTGTCAGGTAACAGACAGAAATTCCAAATAAAATAACTCCGCCCGTTATTCTTAAAACAAATACAATGCTCGTTAAATGAGGCGCAAGGGATTTACCTGTAATTGTTTCTAGTAAAGAAAGAATAGGGATTTCAAAGAAATGACAAAAACTAATAAACAATAAAAATAAAAGACTTTGTTGAAAGATACTCCCTAACTTTCCCCATCTATTTTTCACCAATAAACTGCTATCCTTAAGTCCAGTGGTTTTTGTGTAAGCAACTTTATTAAGCAATGAACTATTAAGATTACTAAAAAAACCAATTAAAAATCCACCAACTGGAATGCAAACTGGAATAAAAATCAATCCGGTTCCCACTAACAAGGAAATACCACAAAGCGTTACTTTTTCTACTTTTGGGAACAAATTTAAAACTTTAGTGCCTAAAAATAACGAGCTGATAATTCCTAACCCGTAAGCTAGATAGATAAATGAATAGAGATATACTCCTTTTTGTAAAGAGAAAAGATAAAATGTTCCAAATAAAATAAAGAAATTTGTTAACATTCCCTGTAAAAAACTGAATAGATAAACATAACGAGGTAAGCTAAATTTAAAGGAAGAGTGTTGAATTAAATAAAACACTCCAATCAAAAGAATGGCAAGCAAGGTCATTAAAATCAAGCTAAAATGATTATCAGCTAACACTCTCAGGGATTTTACAGCAAAAGTCATACCTGCTAAAACTAAAAATAAAAGAAAGAAACGACTATCAAATGAGGTATTTGGCATTTTTCCATGATCGTAATGCGGCAAGTTTCTTAGTAAAAAGAAACTAACTAAAAAAGCGATTCCATACAGACCAAAGGCTAATTCAGGAAGGTTTACTTTTACTAAAAGAATAATTAAAGGCATGAACAAAAGTATGGTTAAAAAAGCAAAGCCATAATCTTTTCCAGAAAAAGACCGATGAAATAGTCGGCGTTCATGGTATTGAATCGTTAAGTAGAGTGGCAATAAAAGACTACAAGATAAGCCGAGTAAAATAGCTGATAGGTCTAGCCACAAAGCATTTATAGAAACCAAAATCCCTAAGAAAGAGCCAACAGAAGCTAAGAGTAAAAAGAAGAGCAACAATTCTCTAGTGGAGACCTTTTTTCCAAAAGAACGAACCAAAAAAGTGCCAGTTAAATTACACACATAAAAAACAATTAATGGAAACCAACCGTTTAAAAAAGTAGGGTAATGATTGCCGATTAGCAAGTATAAAAAATAAGGTAAAAATAAAGTTGTATTCACCACAGCATACGTAAAAAAAAGCAACTTGTTTTTCATTGAGAAATTCCTTCCTAATTCCTAAATTTGACTACTTTTAATGCTAAATCAAATTGATTTAAAAAGCAATTAAGGAATTGTTAAATTGCTCGTTTTTTGATTCTCAACAATGGTCACTTTATGGTATGATAAAGTGTAAGCCTAGACGGGTTAGATAAAATTTAAACAAATGAAGTGAGGGATTTAGATGTTTGGATTATTTAAGAAAAAAGAAGCGCAAAAAGAAGTCTCAGAATTAAAAGGGAAATTGTTTTCACCAGCAAACGGCGAAGTGATTGCAATTGATAAGGTTAGTGATCCAGTCTTTTCACAAAAAATGATGGGAGACGGTTATGCAGTAATTCCAACCGACGGAAAAATCTATTCTCCAGTAAACGGCAAAGTACTAAGTGTTTTTCCAACGAAGCATGCTGTGGGGATTTTGATGGATAATGGCGTAGAAATTTTATTGCACATGGGGTTAGATACAGTCGAATTAAATGGAGCGCCATTTGATACAGTCGTGACAGAAGGACAACTAATTACGCCAGAAACATTGATTTCAACTGTTGACTTAGAGCAATTAAAAGCGGCAGGTAAAGACAATGCGATGGTTGTTGTTATTACGAATATGGAAAAAGTAGCCGACTATCATCTTACAGTTACTGGTGAAGCAAAAGCAAGCACAGAAGTTGCTTCATATACAGTTGCCTAATTTAAAAGGAAAACTTGTTATCCTAAGATAACAAGTTTTTTTTGATTTCTTCACTTTTGAATGTTTTATTAAAAGCAAATATGCTATGATAATACGTAGCTTCACTACATAAGAAAAGCGCCAGAAAGGAGCAGGTTAATGGAACAACTTCATAAAATCAAAGCGATTCAAAAGGCCATCATACAAAAACAATATAGTGTCTATTACCAACCTAAAATTGAAAAACAAACCAGAAAAATCATTGGTGCAGAAGCCTTAATGCGTTTAAAAGTCGAAGCTGATATTGTTTCTCCATTTGAATTTATAAATGAAGTAATTCGTTTAGGGAAAATGGCTGAGATGCAAGCGTATCTAATCAAAGAAGTTGTTGCAAAACTTAATTCTGAAACGCTTATCCATAAAGAATTTTCTATTTCAGTGAATATCAATGCAGAAGACTTGGTAAATGAACGTTACATTGAAGGCATTATCGAGGAGTTAAAGAAAGAACTGCTTAATCCATCCCAACTTGAATTAGAAATTACTGAAAAAAAAGAAATTGTAGACTTGATGAAGGCACAAAAAAATGTGACTAAATTAAAAGAACTCGCAATCAAACTGAGTTTAGATGATTTTGGAAAAGGCTACAGCTCATTAGCCTATTTAAAAGCTTTTCCCATCGACACGTTAAAGATTGATCAATCTTTTGTTCAAGAGGCATTAGTCAGTTGGAAGACGCAAGAAATTATTCGCGCAATCATTCAATTAAGCCACAATCTCAACATTCAGGTGGTTGCAGAAGGTGTTGAAACAATCGAACAATTGCAATTTCTGGATGATTTAGGTTGTGATATTTATCAAGGATTTTATTTTGATGCAGCGATTCCTTTCAGTCAATTAAAAGAAAAATGGTTGGAAGATAAGGAAGGCAATAGCTTAATTAACTAATAAGATAGACTCCCTTCACACGTTGAAGGGAGTCTTTTGTATTACTCAGGTCGAGTAATCGTGTATTCTTTTTTGAGAGTAGCGTATTGGTTCCCTGCTAAACGCGCCACAGGGTGTAGTTTAGCAGATAAAATATAGTCACGTTCTTGATCAAATACAGATTCCTTAAAGTAAAAATCAGTAACGTTTACTAAAAAAAGATCGGTAATCACTTGTCCATCCTCATTGGTTACCGGGATGTGCTGATGCAAAGTAGCTTCAAAACGAATGTTAGCTTCAGCGATACTTGGCACAGCTACCGTTTTACTAGGGGTCGTAGTAAGAGATGTTAAGGCGAGTTCGCTCTCATCAAAAGCAAGCGAAGCAGCAGTCTGGTTCATTTCAGTGACAAGCGTTTCATCCACAATATGAACCACCAACTCTTTAGTCTCTAAAATATTTCGCGCAGAGTCCTTGCATTTGCCATCTCTTCTTAAAATAGCGATAGAAAGCAAGGGCAACTCGTTAGAAACACCACTAAAAAAGCTAAAGGGAGCAATATTTAACACACCAGCATCCTTTGATTGGGTTGTTAGCCACGCAATTGGTCGCGGAATCACACTGCCACTTAAAAATTTGTACTGCTGCTTCTTTGAAAGATCTTGGCTACGATAATGAATCATTTTAGTGCTCCTTTAGTTGCAAGCCATTCCTTAGCAGAGGCAACTTCTTCATAGGTCAGTTGATGTCCTTGTTTGGTCCAGAGAACGTCGGTTTGTCCGTGTCGCATTTGAAAAGCATCGACAAGAGCTTTCGTTGCCTCTTGTGGAACAATAGGGTCGTTAATTCCAGCCGAAAACCAAACACTTTTTTTAGCTAAGTCAAAATCAGCTTCGTGTTTTCCAAGAGACATCCCGTGAAAGAAAATCCCTCGATTTGGACTCTCCATTCGTTCTAACAAAAGATGCGCGCCAATATTAGCCCCGTTAGAATAACCTACAACCACCCAATCGTAAAGGGCAATATTGTGTATGTCAGAAAATTCAATTAAAAAGGCAAGCAAGTAATCGGTTTGTACCTCTAAGTCAACTAAATCAAATTGTCCTTCAGCAAACCGACGAAAGAAACGATTTGCCCCTGCTTCAGAAACCCTTCCACGTAAAGATAAAACGGTTGAGTTTGGAGACAAGGCACTAGCCAAATCAATTAAAGAGTGCTCATCTCCCCCCGTTCCATGAAGCAACAGTAGAGGAGGAGCAGTTTGAAGGCCTTCTTGATAAATATATTCCATCTTAATCTCTCCTTGTTGTATCAAATGGGCGTACCATTCTTTCAATTTCTGCACGTTCAGCTTCTAAAAATGGCGGCAATGATAATTTTTCCCCCATCGTTTCATAAGGCTCATCTTGCATAAAGCCAGGACCATCGGTTGCAAACTCAAATAAAATATGCGGACCTACTCGAACGTAAAGGGACTCAAAGTAAAAACGATCGACGTAACCTGATTGAGGCAAACTATAATCTTGAATCCGACTAATCCAAGCTTCAAGAGCAGCACGATCTTCAACTCGAAAAGCGACATGATGCACATTGCCAAAGCCTTCCATTGCTTGTGGTAAATCGTCACGATGCTCCACAATCACTTGACCGCCATTTCCACCTTCGCCAACTTCAAATAAATAGGCATTTTCTTCTTGAGCAATTTCATTCATTTTCATCACTTCAACAAGCATTAAACGCATTGCATCAAGAGAAGAAACTGTAAGAAAAATTGGTCCTAAGCCAACAATAGCGTAATCATAGGGAACAGGACCTTTTTGCCAAGGAATTCCTGCAGGAACACCAGAATTGTGTTCATCAGAAATCAATTGATACTGCTGACCATCAAAATCGACAAATTGAATGCTTTTATTGCCAAATTGAGATGTAAGGCCCGTATGAGTCACGTTATGTTGATCAAAACGCTCTAACCAGTAGTCTAACGCGTTATCACTTGGAACACGAAAAGAAGTTTTTGAAATACTGTTTGTTCCTTTTGTTCCCTTTGGAATCCCAGGGAAATCAAAAAAAGTCATATCAGTTCCGGCGCTTCCTCGATCATCTGCAAAAAAGGTATGGTATGTTTGAATATCATCTTGATTTACCGTTTTCTTTACTAAACGCATCCCTAATACCTCAGTGAAAAAATGGTAATTCTTTTCAGCGCTACTTGTCATTGCTGTTACATGGTGTATTCCTTTTAATTCGTTCATTTTATTTCCTCCAGTTGAGCCTCAATGGCTGTTCTATTTTTTTCTAAAAATGGGGGTAACGCTAAATGGGTTCCTAATTCTTCAAGGGATTCATCTAATTGAAAGCCAGGAGAGAGAGTAGCTAATTCAATTCTTAAGCCACTAGGCTCTTTAATATACAAGCTTTTAAAGTAACCACGATCGACGTATTCTTCAATAGTCCATTGATCCGTTAATGCTTGTTGATAGAAGCCTTCTAGTTCATCGTTGCTGTCAACTCCATAGGCGATGTGGTCAATTGTTCCACGGCCAAAGCGAGTTCGATCTTTTGACTGACTGGCAAGGACGGTTGTTTGATCCAAATGTTGCTCCGTAAAAAAAGTGTCATTTTCTTGTTTTAGACTTAAATAATCAGAAAGAAAGCGTTGCGTTTCTTTAAATTGATCTGCAACAATGCTTACTTTAGCAATCCGAATAATTTGCTTGTTAGCAGGAATAGAAGTGTGTTTTGTAGCCTTGTGTGGCGCAATTTGTTCCTCCATTTCAACTAAGGCGATTTTAAAACCATCGTTGTCTTCTACTAAAAGCTCATGGTTTTTAAGCGTTGTTGAAATGTTAAAGTCAGCAAAGCGACGTTGCCAATAATCTAGACTGTGAGAAGGGACAGCTAATGAAACCGTTGAAAAATAACTTTTTTTATCGACACGATGACCTAGCTTTGGAATTTCAAAAAAAGTCAGCAAGGTTCCAGGTGTGCCTTCGTAATCTCCATAAAATAAATGACGCATCGTTGTATTTTCTTGGTTTACTGTATTTTTTACAAGACGTAAACCTAAAACAGTTGCGTAAAAGTCATAATTTTCAGTGGCATTTTTTGTAAATGCTGAAATGTGATGAAGTTGGTTGATCATAAAAGAACCTCCTTTTTATCTGATAAATAGAGTATACCTTATTTACTTACAAAAAGGAAGTGAATTGTTTTTTGTATGAAAAAAAACACTGAAAACCAAGAGGTTTCAGTGTTTTATAAAAAAGGAAATTTTATTAAACGTAGACACAAACACATTCAGGAGCATAAACATCCTTTTGAACAAGACTTAATAATCCAGTCTGAGGGTCACGTTCAAATAAGGTTAAGTTGTCAGATTCTTGATGACCTACAACCACAAACTCATCTCTTGCAGTTAAGTTGAAATCACGAGGGATTTGACCTTCTGTGCTAATTAATTGAATTTGTTTTAGTGAAGCACCGTCATTTTGAACTTCGTAAACAACGATCGAATCATGTCCGCGATTGGATGCGTAAAGGAATTTTCCATCTTTTGATAGGCGAATAGCAGCGCCACCGTTAAAATCAGTGAAATTTTCAGGAATTGTCGGCACGGTTTCTAATTCTTTAAAACGACCAGTTGCAGCATCATAACTTAAGACAACGACAACGCTTGCTAATTCACCAAAAAGATAAGCTACTTTTCCATTTGGATGGAAAACAAGATGACGAGGACCAGTTCCAGGAGCAGCTTTAAAGCGCGCCACTTCAGTTAGCTTTCCTTCGGTTGAAACGCTGTAAGTATAAACTTCATCAGTTCCTAAATCGCAAGCGACAACATAGTGTTGATCTGGAGTTAAGTCGGCATAATGAGCATGAGGCGTTTGTTGATTTTCATGAACACTTGAACCTTGATGAGTCACTGTATCCAGCAACGTTAAAGTGCCATCAGCAGCTGTTTGTAAGACAGCAATTTCGCCTTTGTGGTAGTTAGCGGTGTATAAGAAGTTTCTAGTTGCATCTACTCCAACGTAACAAGGCGGAGCGCCTTCAGCAGTAACGCCATTGACGAAAATAAATTCGCCGTTTTCATTTTTACGGTAAGATGCCATGCCGCCTTTTCCATCGATTTTTACAACAGGATAAAGCGTCTTGTAGTCAGGGGATAAGCCAAGATAAGTTGGACTATCAGCCTTAGCGACAACGGTTAAATTTTCTAATTGTTTTTTCTCAGTATCTAATGTAATTTGATAAACACCTTCACTAGCGCGTTTGGTGTAAGTTCCTAAATAAATAGTCTCTTTCATGATTGAATTCCTCCCAATGTTTGCGTATTCATCTGAACTCTTTTAGTATAGCATAAAATTTTGAAAGGGTTAACAATTTATTGGAGAAGGCTTATGAAAAAAACACACGTTGAAATAGATGATTTCAACGTGTGTAAATGATTATAAGAAAGGCATTCCTTTTTTTAAATGCGTAACTGCTTCAAAAATCCGTTCATTTGAGGCCGTATCTTTATGCTCAATCAGTAAATTTGCTTTTTGTTGATTTCCTTTGCTCATTTTAAAGTTATCAGAGGCAATCCGCTCAAGAATACAAATCAAATCATCTGCATTTACGGTTACTTCACCAGGCAATTCATTTTGGTACGCCTGCTGCAATTGAAGGGAATCTTTTTGTTGGTAAAAATTATTTTCAAATTGATAAAAGACAACCGGTTTAGTTAAGAAGCTAAAATCAAAGGCTTCTGAAGCGTAATCGGTAATCATCAGTTTGCTTTCTTTGATTAAAGTCATAGGATCATCCATACGTTGCAAACGAACAGTGCAATTTAAGGCCTCAAATTCTGTTACATATGTTTCAAAAGCATGAGGTAAAGCGATGACAAATTCAAGCTTATGACGAGCTAAAAACTCTTGCATGTCAGTGCTAGCAATCAAAGCCAAATAATTTTTAGCAAGGACATCGATAAACTCAGTTTGGAAATGCAAACCTGTTTCATGATCGATAGGGTAAAAGAGCAATTGCTGCTTCATTTCAGGCGTTTCCTTATTATCAAAAAGACGATCATAGCGTGACAAGCCTGTAATAGCTACTTCTTTATCAGTATAGCCTAAAACATCTTGTACGAGTCGTTTTTCATTTTTAGAACTCACCAAAAATAAATCTGTTTCAAATTGAAGAGAGCCACGACCTAGCGTCTTGGTCTCATCTTGCAAGCCAACGATGCCGTTTTGCAAGTACACTTTTTTAGCGCGAACAAAGTTTAATAAAGGCTTGGTTCTGGTTGGATAAATGTCGTAAGGGGCGAAGGCCGTCAACAAAGTCTCGCTCATCAATAAGTGCCAAATGTATTCTTTAGATTTGTATTTTAAAAGATGGTCTTCACCAAATGGCTGAAGCTTTTGATAAGCATCAGAAGCTGGATCAATGACATAATAAACTTCCTTTTCAGGATGCTGCTGGCGTAAGTAACGATAAAAATCAAAACCGTTAGAAGACGCTTGCGTAGGTTTTTCGCCCACAATCCAAATTTTTCGACGTAAATAAAAAGGACGAATAAACCAAAAAGTCCATAATAATTCTTTAAAGTAATCAAACACTTCTTTTTCAAAACGAGTCGAACAAATGCTTAGCCCTTGGTATTGCGTACTAAACTTAGGTGAAAAGGCAAACGTGGTATTGCCGTAAGAAAAATAAGTGTGCTTATAAATTTTTTGTGAATGCATTTTTTCAGGATTTGCAACGCGAACAACCGTCGGGTCAAAAAGTCCATTCAAGTACACATCAAAATAGAGATCAAATTCTTCGTCTGCCAAGTCATTTAAAAGCAACTCCATTGCAAAATCCTCTACATCAATTAAAAGATCATATCCATAACGATACAAATGTGTCCCAGCTTCTAATTCTTCAAGCATATGATTTGAATGAATCACATGGGTTAAGCCTGATTTACGACCCACCATAACTGTATCAATCCGGTTGATGGCAATGGCTTTTGATACAATTTCTCCAGAAATTGCTATTTTATTTTTCTTCGTTTTAATCTGAGTAATATGGCTATCTTGAATATAACGAATGCTTCGAACAGGAATATTTACAGTAAAGCAAAACCCATTTGTTTTACGACTAATATAAGGATAGATATAGTCTTCACGATCTTTAAATTGAGTAATTCCATAGGAATCAAAGTAATCAAATAAATCAAGTGAAAGAGGTTCTTGTTTTTCAATCCACTCACCACCGATAAAATAGCTTATCTCAAAATAAAATTCAAAATGGGCACGTTCCCCAGTTGATAATACTTGATGGATAAACGCTATTAAATTAAAACGGAAAGAAAAGGTATCCGTTTGGCTGACGATGGTTTCAAAGGTATAGCGCTTTCCAGTTTCTCTATGTAAAATAAAGAATTCTTTAAAATAAACCGGATGTTCTTTCGACAGTGAAACACTCGTGACAATGTCTTCTTCCTGTTTACTGATAGAAAACGTGGGGTGGGTAAGACTTGGTTCATTAGCTTTCTTTTTTAATAATAAGTGAGAATCTCTAATTGATGTTCTCAATGACATAATAGTTTCCTCCGATATCGATTTGCTACCTAATTATCCAACGTTAATAATACCAGTATCCAGAACCTGTGGCAAATAAATCTAGGGAATGTAAAGGAACTGTAATGTGACTAGAAAACCGATTTTCTTAATAGAAGCTCGTAGTTGAGTGCCCCTGCCTAACAAATCCATTCATTCTATGCTAAAATAAAAGGAACTAAAACGAATTATAGAAAGAAGGAAACACATCATGTTAACCGGAACCGTAACGAGTATTGGCACGCAAGCCATCAGTCAAAAAGATCCTATTATTATTTTATTTGGAGAAGAAGCAACAGAAGATATTCGAGAAGTTTCAGTCATCCAAGCTTTTCCATCAGATAAAGAAGCGATTACTTTAGAAGTAGGACAAAAGGTAGCCTTTGACGACACTGTGTACATGATTACTGCGGTAGGCAGTTTAGCTTCTGATAATTTAAATAGCATTGGACATATTACTTTGAGCTTTACAGAAGTACCAACAGAGGACATGCTTGGTAATGGAATCTACTTAACCCCATTCGCCTTGCCAGAAATAAAAGAAGGAACGACCATTCATTACTATCAAGATTAACATTACAATCAAAAGGAGGAACTGGAATCAATGGAAAATCCAGAAAAAACAGAAACAAATCGCAAACCTTTTTCTTGGTTTTGGAAATGGTTTTTAAATAATAAGTTTGTGACTGTTTTATTAGTCAATTTATTGATTTTACTTAATGTTTTTACGCTTTCTAAGATGAGTTATCTTTTTGAACCTATTGGCAGCTTTTTTAGTGTTGTCGGGTTGCCAATTATTTTAGCGGGTATTTTATATTATTTGATTAATCCATTAATTGATTGGCTTGAAAAACGTCATGTGTCAAGAAATATAGGCATTACCATTGTCTTTATCTTAATTATTGGTCTGATTGTGTGGGGAATTGCTATTTTGATTCCATTGATGCAAAAGCAGACGATGAGCTTTATTGACAATTGGCCTGACTATTGGAAAAAAATCAATACGGAAGTAGATGGCTTACTAAATAGTGATTTGTTTTCTCAAGTACAGACTCAAATTAGTTCAGTAAACAAAGATTTATTTTCATCTACGGCAGGCAAATTAAATGGAATGGTGAATTCAACCTTTTCTAGTATTGGAAGTATTGTTGGAACAGTCACCAATATTATCGTCGCCTTGATTACAATGCCGTTTATCTTATTTTATCTATTGAAAGATGGAAAACGATTGCCGCATTTTATCATGCCGCTAGTTCCAAGTAAAATGCGAGACACGACCTATAACGTTTTAAAAGAAATGAATACCCAAATCAGTCAATACATTCGAGGTCAATTAACGGTCGCCTTTTTTGTTGCCATTATGTTTATTGTTGGATATGCGGTGAGTGGGTTAGAGTATGCGGTAACGTTAGGAATTTTAGCTGGATTTTTGAATTTGATTCCATACTTAGGTTCATTTTTAGCGATGGTTCCAGCCGTTATTATTGGCTTGGTTGATTCACCAGGAATGTTAATTAAAGTCTTAATTGTTTTTGCAATTGAGCAAACGATTGAAAGTCGCGTGATTTCTCCACAGGTTTTGGGGAGCAATTTAGACATCCATCCGGTAACGATTATTATCGTGTTATTGACGTCAGGAAAATTATTTGGTGTCGTAGGGGTTATTTTAGGAATTCCTGGATACGCTGTTTTAAAAGTCTTAATCGCCTATTTATTCGATTGGTACAAGGAAGTCTCTGGATTGTACAAGCATGATCACAACCCAGCACCCGACCCAGCCGCAAAAGAAACTGAAAAGTCTACGTAAAGTGCGTTCAATCAATCAAAAGAGTTTGTTCATAAAATGTGAACAAACTCTTTTTGATGTTGTAAGAATTTGCTAAGAATTGCAAAGGATTCTTTTTTTTAAAGAGAGAGTCTTATATAATATAGGAATCGAATTCTAGCCAATTTTTGGAATAAATGCATTCTAGAAGTTCTGGTTTCTAATAGAAATAGCAATAAAAATAAGGTATGATTAGATAAATGCTTAAAACAAGGAGATTTTTGAAAAGATGACTGATAACATTGAAAGAAAAAGAGAGTCTAAAATAGATTACGGCATTATTTTATCGGTTATGTTGTTGTGTGTCATCAGTATCGCAACAATTTATTCAACGACCGTAATCGCTCAAGACAACGGTCTAAAACCAACCATCATGCATATTGCGTGGTATGTTGTTGGTGCAGCAGCAATTGCTGTTATTATGCAGTTTGATTCCGAGCAGTTATGGAAGCTCGCCCCCATTGCGTATTGGGGCGGTATTATTTTACTGGTTCTTGTTCTCTTTTTATACGATCGAGATACCGAAAAAGTAACTGGTGCAAAGAGTTGGTTCAAGATTGGTCCTTTAACCTTTCAACCATCAGAAGTCATGAAAGTTGCGTTTATCTTAATGATGGCGCGAGTGGTAACAAAGCACAATAGCGAGTATGCAAGGCATCAGGTTTCAACGGATTTTCTATTATTAGGAAAAATGTTGTTGACGTCATTAGTCCCATTAGTGTTAGTTCAATTGCAAAATGATTTAGGAACGACGCTTGTATTTTTAGCGATTATTGGTGGAATGGTCTTAATGTCAGGGGTTACTTGGCGTATTATTGCGCCTCTGTTTATTGCTGCTTTTGGGATATTTGGCGGAGCATTGTGGCTAGTAATGAACGATAGACCCTTCTTACTAAAAATGGGGTTTCATGAATATCAATTTGACCGAATTGACTCATGGTTAGATCCGTATCACGATGCAGCAGATGCAGCATACCAGCTTGTTCAAAGTATGAAGGCAATTGGTTCTGGGAAGGTATTTGGTAAAGGCTATGGCATTTTTGAAGTCTATGTACCTGTCCGAGAGTCAGACATGATTTTCTCAACAGTTGCTGAAAATTTTGGTTTCATTGGCAGCTGTTTATTGATTTTTATTTATTTCCTATTAATTTATCAAATGATTCGCATTTGTTTTGACACAAAAAATGAATTTTATGCCTACATTGCGACGGGTGTTATTATGATGATTTTGTTCCACGTATTGGAAAATATTGGAATGAGTATCGGGCTGTTGCCATTAACAGGAATTCCGCTACCTTTTATTTCTCAAGGTGGAACGGCGTTACTTGGCAATATGATGGGCATCGGTTTGATTATGTCGATGCGGTACCATTATAAGAGTTATATGTTCTCAGATGAAGAACGAGAATTTTAAAATAAGTACAATGAAATGCACCCTCATGTTATACTAAATAAAATGACAAACGGGAGGAACCAAATAATGATTCAATTTTACGAACACCCAAGATGCTCAACTTGTAAAAAAGCCAGAGCATGGTTAAATCAAAACGAAGTCGCTTATCAGCCAATCAATTTATTAGAAACACCTCCAACAAAAGTGGAGTTAAAGACTTGGATTGAGCAGTCAGGCTTGCCAATACGTCGCTTTTTTAATACAAGTGGTGGAAAATACCGTGAGTTAGGTTTAAAAGATAAATTGGATGAGATGGATTTAGAAGAAGCTTGCGAATTACTAGCTTCAGATGGAATGTTGATCAAACGTCCGTTAACAACCGATGGAAAAAAATTGACCTCAGGTTTCAAAGAAGCAGATTACGAAGCAAATTGGAAATAGAGTGGAGCGATAATTCATGACAATCAGATATAGCGACAATGGACTTTGGGTTCAAAAAGCAGGAAATGAATATACTTTAGGGTTGTCTATTAAAGGACAAGACGATTTAGGTGAAGTGATGTTCGTTGATTTAACAGATACAGCAGCTACAATCGAAAAAAACGAAACCTTAATCGGTGTGGAAGCAGCAAAAGCAGTAACAGAATTAACCGCGCCTTTTGCGGGTAAATTAGTTAGAAAAAATGAAGGCTTGTCTGAAAATCCAGAAGCTTTAAATAGTACCAACTATAGTGAAAACTGGATTGCCGTATTAAGCAATGTAGATGAAACGGAATTTAATGCCCTATCTGAAAAAGAACCACAAATAGGTTGACAGATAACTTTCCAGTCTGCTACACTAAGAACAATTCAAATAACAAAGCAATGATAAGAAGAGTAAGTTTTGACACGCATTTAATAAGAGAGCCTCGGTAGCTGAAAAGAGGAAATGTACGTAGAACTGAAGATGGTCTTTGAGCAGAGTAGATGAGCGAATAATCGTAAATCTATTACGGGTGCACCCGTTACAGTGCCACAGTATAACGAGTTGCATGAAAGCTCAAGTACTGATTGAGGTTGATTTAGTGATGAATCAATAAACCAAGGTGGTAACACGAAACGTCAAAACTTTCGTCCTTGAATCAAGTGAAACTTGATTTAGGGATGGGAGTTTTTTTATTTTTCCATAAGTAAAAAAGAGGAAAGGTCGGTTAAGGACATGATTGAATTAAAAGCAATAAAAAAATCGTTTCAAACAAAAAATGGAACAATCAATGCAGTAAATGGCGTTGATTTAGCAATTAAAAGTGGCGAAATTTATGGAGTCGTTGGGTATTCTGGGGCTGGGAAAAGCACGCTTATCCGCATGTTTAACGGATTAGAAACACCAACAACAGGAACCGTTTCAGTGGATGGGCAAGTGATTTCAAGCCTAAAAGGCGGAGCGCTACGTAAAGCACGTCAAAATATCGGCATGGTTTTCCAGCATTTCAATTTATTATGGTCAAGAACCGTGATTGAAAACATTATGTTTCCTCTTGAAATCGCACAATTTCCAAAAGCATTACGCTTAAAAAAAGCTAAAGAGCTGATTCAGCTTGTCGGTTTAGAAGGTCGTGAAAATGCTTATCCTGCTCAATTATCTGGTGGACAAAAGCAACGTGTGGGAATTGCGCGGGCACTTGCGAATGATCCTAGTTTGCTCCTTTGTGACGAGGCTACAAGTGCTTTAGATCCACAAACAACGGATGAAGTGTTAGATTTATTATTAGATATCAACAAACGACTAAACCTAACAATTGTACTGATTACTCACGAAATGCACGTGATTCGTAAAATCTGTGATCAAGTGGCTGTGATGGAAGACGGGAAAATTGTTGAACAAGGAAACGTGTTAGATATTTTTACAAAACCAAAAGAAGCTGTGACCAAGCGCTTCATTCAACAAGACAGCAATCCAGATCTTGGAGATACCAATTTAGTGGTCGAGGAGTTAGTACAGCAATATCCAGAAGGAAAGGTTGTTCGTCTAACCTTCCACGGAGAGCAAGCAAAATTGCCAATCATTTCAAAGGTTGTCAAAGAAGATGGCATTGATTTGAGCATTATTCAAGGCAGTATCCAACAGACACAAGAAGGTGCCATCGGTTCTCTTTACGTTCAATTAACAGGAGAGTCGCTTAAAATTGACGATGCAATTAAAAATTTACGAACATTACGTGTTGAAGTTGAGGTGATTACAAATGCAGAATCTTAAAATAGGAACCGTTGATTTTTCACAAGTAGATCCAGAAAAAATCAAAAGTGCGACACTTCAAACCTTAGGAATGACAGCAGGTTCTTTGATATTGGTCTTTGTATTAGGTATTTTACTAGGCTTGCTACTCTATCAAACAAGTGGAAAAAGCAACCCACTGGCGCGACTATTGTATTGGGTCGTTGCGATCTTAGTCAATGTGTTCCGCTCAATTCCTTTTATTATTTTAATTGTTCTATTATTGCCTTTCACCAAAGCACTTGTAGGAAGCATTATCGGACCAACCGCTGCGTTACCTGCCCTAATTATTTCAGCAGCTCCATTCTATGCACGGATGGTGGAAATTGGTTTTAGAGAAATTGATAAAGGTGTCATTGAAGCAGCAGAAGCAATGGGAGCCAATAAATTTCAAATTATTTACAAAGTACTATTACCAGAAAGTTTACCAGCCATCGTTTCAGGCTTAACCGTAACCGCCATTTCCTTAGTGGGCTATACTGCAATGGCGGGTGTTATTGGAGCAGGTGGTTTAGGAAATCTAGCTTACCTAGAAGGCTTCCAACGCAATCAAACAGCAGTGACAATTGTAGCCACACTAGTGATTTTAATTATCGTCTTTTGTATTCAAGCGATTGGCGATATTGCAGTAAAACGTATTGACAAACGATAATAAAAAAATGAGAATGTGGGGGAATTTATTATGAAAAAATCGAAAATTTTTGGAATCATTTTAACATTAGGTTTAGTAGGAACACTAGCAGCTTGTGGAAATGGCGGCAAAGACAGTAAAAAAAGCGACGAAGATACCTTGAAAATTGGGGCAAGTAACGTCCCTCATGCTGAAATTTTAGAACATGTGAAACCAATTCTTGAAAAAGAAGGGGTTAAATTGGATATTAAAACGTATACTGATTACGTGATTCCCAATAAAGCCTTAGCAGACGGGGAAATTGATGCGAACTATTTCCAACATATTCCTTATTTTAAAAACCAAGTCAAAGAAAACAATTACAAATTTGAAAATGCTGGAGAGATTCATATTGAACCTCTTGGCTTGTATTCAAAACGCGTGAAAGATTTAAAAGATGTTAAAGAAGGCGCAACTGTAATTGTGAGCAATTCACAAACCGATTGGGGTCGAGTAATCAGCATTTTACAAGATGCCGGTCTCGTAAAAGTTAAAAAAGGTGTGGATATTACAACAGCAACCTTTGACGATATCGCTGAAAACCCTAAAAAGCTAAAATTCACATATGAAAGTGACCCTGCATTAATGACAACGTTCCTAGACAATGACGAAGGAGACTTGATTGCAATCAACTCTAACTTTGCTGTTGATGCCGGATTAGATCCATTAAAAGACGCAGTCGCTCTTGAAAAAACAAGTTCACCTTATGCAAATATTATTGCAGTTCGCTCTGAAGATAAAGACGATCCACGCATCAAAAAACTAGTAAAAGTACTAAAATCAGAAGATGTAAAAAAATGGATTTTAGACAAGTGGAAAGGTGCCGTTGTACCGGTTGACTAATGAATAAAAAATGAGAAAGTAGGCTTTTAAAGCGTACTTTCTTTTTTATTGGATTCCAATTATGTTAAACTTAACTGAATGATTTAGGACAAAGGAGCATACTTATGAACTTACAAACCATCCATCATGTTGCAATTATAGTGTCAGATTACCAACGATCAAAAGAATTTTATGTAGAAAAACTAGGCTTTAAAATTATCCGCGAAAACCATCGAAAAGAACGCAACGATGTGAAATTAGATTTAAAATTAGGCGCAAGCGAGCTAGAAATCTTTGCAATGCCAAACAGTCCAAAACGGGTTTCACAGCCAGAAGCATGTGGCTTACGACATTTAGCCTTTAAGGTTGAGGAAATCGAGGAAACGATTGCAGAATTAACGGCTTTAGGAATTCCTTGTGAACCGATTCGAATTGATGACTATACAGGTGAAAAAATGACCTTTTTCTTTGATCCAGATGGCTTGCCATTGGAGTTGCACGAATAGAATGGCAGAATTTCAAGTTACTACAACCGATAAAATTAAACCGACCTCCAAAAATTAATTTTTGGAGGTCGGTTTTTTTATTAATACGAAAATTAATTTAGTCTATCTTTAAAAGGGAGATAGATACTTGTGATTATCAAAAAGCAGGGTTAAGAAGTTTTTAATGACTTGCTCTTTCAATAAAATCATTAAACAACCCTTGCATTTTCTCATCGGTTGCCTGCATCAATTCAGGATGCCATTGGACAGCCACAATGCTTTGCGCAGGATCTTTTGCTTCATAAGCTTCCACCAAACCATCCGTGCTCCATGCAGTTGCGACAAAATCAGTAGCCAACTCTTTGATTGCTTGGTGATGGTAAGAATTGACCAACACAGAAGTTCCTAGCAATGAAGCTAAATGACTTTTAGAATCGATACTAACTGAATGACTGCCAACAGTCGGGATACTGGGTTGTAAATGCTGGACGCTCCATTGAGGGTATTCTGATAAGTCTTGATAAAGTGTTCCACCTTGCACACTGTTTAAAATTTGAATGCCTCGGCAAACCGCAAAAATAGGTTTCTTTTGTTTTAAAGCTTCTTCAATCAGGGCTTTTTCAAAGAAATCACGACGAGGTTCAGTTTCCTGTAGTTTAAGGCTAGGTTCTGCTCCGTAAAAGGAAGGAGCGACGTCTTGCCCACCGGCTAATAAGAGACCATCGATTTGGTCAATATAGGCTTTGGCGTCTGCGGGGTTTCCAATTGGGAAAACCAATGGCAAACCATTTGCCTGTTGAACGCCGTCAACAAAACCTTGAGGCGTATAAGTCACAAGATTATCATGAAATACCTCCGCATGTTTTGTTAATAAATTTCCTGCTATTCCAATAATTGGCTTCATTTCATAATCCCCACTTTCTATAAGATAGTATTTTACACTATTTCAAAAAGAATTGCTAATTAATAGTAAGCATGAGAAACTAATGATAACAGCACTTACTTGATAAAAATTCTAAATTGATAGGATATTCGCTTGTTTTTCAAGACTTTTTTAGTGTATTTGATTGCGAAAGGTTCTCAATTGGGCTAAAATAGAGGAAGGTCAAAGAAGACACTCACACAACTAGTTTGTGTAGAAATAGATAGCAAAGGGGATACAAAAATGGCAGTTTTAGAAATTAAAAATCTACATGTGTCAATTGAAGACAAAGAAATTTTAAAAGGTGTTAATTTAACAATGAAAACTGGGGAAATCCATGCCATCATGGGACCAAATGGAACAGGTAAATCAACTTTATCTGCAGCCATTATGGGTCACCCTAGCTATGAAGTAACAGAAGGCGAAATTCTATTAGACGGCGAAAATGTCTTAGAAATGGAAGTAGACGAACGTGCTCGCGCGGGTCTTTTCTTAGCGATGCAATACCCAAGTGAAATCGCTGGAATCACAAATGCTGAATTTATGCGTGCTGCAATCAACGCACGACGTGAGGAAGACAATAAAATTTCAGTGATGGACTTTATCAAAAAATTAGACAGTAAAATGGCGATTTTAGATATGCCAGAAGAAATGGCTGAACGTTATTTAAACGAAGGCTTTTCAGGCGGAGAAAAAAAACGCAATGAAATTTTACAATTAATGATGATCGAACCAACCTTTGCAATCTTAGATGAAATCGATTCAGGCTTAGATATCGATGCTCTTAAAGTAGTATCAAAAGGCGTGAATGCAATGCGTGGCGACAACTTTGGTTCATTGATTATTACCCATTACCAACGCCTGTTAAACTACATCACACCAGACGTAGTACACGTTATGATGAACGGAATTGTGGTTAAAACCGGTGGCGCAGAGCTTGCGAAACGTTTAGAAGCAGAAGGATACAAAGGAATTCGCGATGAACTAGGAATTGACATCGTATTAGACGAAGACTAAGGAGGATTCAAGATGACAGAGAAAACTTTTAAAACCCATCTTGACGCCATCCGTGATTTTTCATTAAGTCACGCTGAGCCTGAATGGATGTTGGATTTACGTTTAAGTATGTTAGATAAAATAGATGGACTAGAATTGCCATTTTTTGAAAGAGTAAAAATTAATCGTTGGCCGTTACTGGAAGACCCAACCATTGCTGCTGAAACAGAAGCAGTGATGTTAGCTAATGAATTTATTGATGATAAAAATGATGGACCTAAACTAATTCAAATTGGCCGTCAAACAGCTTTTGAGCAGTTGCCAATGGAATTGATTGAAAAAGGGGTTATTTTTACGGATATTTTCACAGCACTAGAAGAACACCCTGATTTAGTGAAAGAAGCTTATATGCAATACGCTGTTAAAGCAGATGAAGACAAATTAACGGCGTTTCATGCAGCCTTTATGAACAGTGGGATTTTCCTATACGTACCGAAAAACGTAGTGATTGAAGAACCACTTGAAGCCTTATTTATCCAAAATAGTGAAATCAAAGAAAACTTTGTGAAGCACGTATTGATTTTAGCTGACGTAAACAGTCAATTTAGCTATGTAGAAAAATACGAAACAATTGGGACTGAAAAAAACCTAGCCAATATCATTGTAGAAGTGGTAGCTAAACCAGGATCAAAGGTGAAATTCTCAGCTGTAGATCAACTAGGGGAAGCAACAACAACCTACTTTAATCGACGTGGTCATCTATTGAAAGATGCAACGATTGATTGGGCACTAGGCATTATGAACAATGGCGATATGGTTGCTGATTTTGATTCAGATTTGATTGGCGAAGGCAGTCACAGTGAAGTGAAAATCGTGGCAATCAGCATGGGCAAACAAATTCAAGGAATCGATACACGTGTGACCAACTACGGACGTCATTCGATTGGCCATATTCTGCAGCATGGTGTGATTCGTGACAAATCAACGTTAACCTTTAATGGTATCGGTCATATTATCAAAGGCGCAAAAGGAGCAGATGCTCAACAAGAAAGTCGTGTTTTGATGTTATCTGACAAGGCTCGTGGCGATGCGAACCCAATTCTTTTAATCGATGAAAATGATGTTACTGCTGGACATGCAGCCAGCGTTGGTCGTGTTGATCCAGAAGAAATGTATTATTTAATGAGTCGCGGACTTAAAAAGGTAGATGCTGAACGCCTAGTTATTCGTGGCTTCCTAGGTTCTGTTATTGCAGCAATTCCAGTAAAATCTGTACGAGAGGAACTAGTAGACGTTATTGAAAGGAAGCTGAGCATATGATTGATGCGGAGGCCTTAAAAAAAGATTTTCCAATCCTTTTTCAAGAAATCAATGACGAACCACTGGTTTACCTTGATAATGCAGCAACGAGCCAAAAGCCACAGCAGGTTTTAGACGCGTTGAATACGTATTACCAAAGAGACAATGCCAATGTGCATCGAGGCGTTCATACGTTAGCAGAGCGAGCAACCGCAAAGTACGAAATGGCCCGTCAAAAGGTCAAAACCTTTATTAACGCCAAAGAAACGGCAGAAGTTCTGTTTACAAGAGGAACAACAACCAGCTTAAATTGGGTCGCTAAAAGTTTTGGGGAAGCGAATGTCAACGAAGGTGATGAAATTGTGATTTCCTATATGGAACATCATTCGAATATCATCCCGTGGCAGCAGCTAGCTAAAAAACAAAAAGCAACTCTTAGATATATTGAGTTAACACCAACTGGTGAATTGGATTTAGCAAGTGCTAAAAAACTGATTACCGCAAAAACCAAAATCGTAGCGATTACCCACGTTTCCAACGTGTTAGGAGTAGTCAATCCGATTGCAGAATTAACTGAAATCGCTCATCAAGTAGGAGCGGTAATGGTTGTTGATGGCGCGCAATCAGTTCCACATATGGCAGTCGATGTTCAACAGTTAAATGTTGATTTCTACGCCTTTAGTGGACATAAAATGCTAGCGCCAACCGGCATCGGTGTCTTATATGGCAAACGCAGCCTACTAGAAAAAATGGAGCCGATTGAATTTGGTGGGGAAATGATTGATTTTGTGTACCTTGAAGACAGCACATGGAAAGAGTTGCCTTGGAAATTCGAAGCAGGCACGCCGAATATAGCGGGAGCAATTGGCTTAGGTGCAGCGATTGATTATCTAACAGAAGTAGGCATGGAAGACATTCATCACTATGAACAAGAATTAGTGGCCTATGTATTGCCAAAGCTTCAAGAAATTCCAGGAATTACGATTTATGGCCCAACCGATCCAGCGAAGCGAACAGGTGTGATTACCTTTAATCTTGAAGGCGTTCATCCTCATGATTTAGCAACGGCAATGGATATGGAAGGCGTAGCGGTAAGAGCGGGGCATCATTGCGCGCAACCGTTAATGAATTATTTAGAAGTCAATTCGACAGCAAGAGCAAGTTTTTATTTTTACAACACTAAAAGCGACGCCGATACATTCATCAAAGCCCTTTTAGCGACAAAGGAGTTTTTCACCAATGGCCCTTTCTAGATTAGACAACTTATACCGTCAAGTGATTTTGGATCATTCAAGTCATCCACATCATCACGGAATCTTAGATGCCTCAACCAATCAGATAGAATTAAACAACCCTACTTGTGGGGACGTGATTCAAATTCAGCTTGTAGTGGAGCAGGATACCGTCAAAGACATTCGTTTTTCAGGAAGCGGCTGCTCGATTAGTACAGCAAGCGCGAGTATGATGACAGATGCTGTGATTGGCAAAACCAGTGAAGAAGCCTTAGCGCTAGTAGACGATTTTTCAAAATTAGTACTAGGCGAAGAGCTGACCAATCCAGACGCACTAGGAGACGCCCAAATGCTAAGCGGCGTGGCAAAATTTCCAGCAAGAATTAAATGCGCAACCCTTGGCTGGAAGGCCTTAGAAAAAGCACTAACCGAAGGCAATCAAACTGAACTAAACAGTCATTTACATTGTGACTGATGAACCTTAAAAACAAAACAAAAGGAGTGAATCCAACATGAGTGGAGTACCAGAATTAGAAGATTACCAATTTGGTTTTCATGATGAGGTCACATCGGTCTTTACTACGGGAACCGGTTTAAGCGAAGACGTTGTTCGCGAAATTTCAAGAGTTAAAGATGAACCTGAATGGATGCTAGATTTCCGTTTAAAAGCCTTAGAAACCTTTAATAAAATGCACATGCAAACATGGGGACCGGATTTATCCGATATCGATTTCGATGCCATCACTTATTTCAGCCGTTCAAGTGATAAAGCTGCCCGTGATTGGGACGACGTACCTGAAAAAATCAAAGAAACCTTTGAAAGAATCGGAATTCCAGAAGCAGAGCAAAAATATTTAGCCGGCGCATCCGCTCAGTACGAATCAGAAGTGGTGTACCATAACATGAAGGAAGAATTTGAAAAATTAGGGATTGTCTTTACTGACACAGATTCAGCCTTAAAAGAGTACCCAGAATTGTTTAAAGAGTACTTTGCGAAGCTTGTGCCACCAACAGACAATAAGCTAGCCGCATTGAACTCAGCGGTATGGTCAGGTGGAACCTTTATCTATGTACCAAAAGGCGTTAAATGTGATGTTCCTTTACAAACCTATTTCCGAATCAACCAAGAAAACATGGGACAATTTGAACGTACCTTAATTATCGTGGATGAAGAAGCAAGCGTGCATTATGTAGAAGGCTGTACCGCACCAAGCTATACAACCAACAGCTTACACGCTGCAATCGTGGAAATATTTGTTCGCAAAGATGCCTATTGCCGTTACACTACAATCCAAAACTGGTCAGACAATGTTTACAACCTTGTAACGAAGAGAGCCAAAGCCTTAGAGGGCGCAACAATGGAATGGATTGACGGAAACTTAGGCGCGAAAACAACGATGAAATACCCAAGTATCTTCCTAGATGGCCGTGGCGCACGTGGCACGATGTTGTCAATTGCCTTTGCAGGGGAAGGTCAAAACCAAGATACTGGTGCAAAAATGATTCATAACGCACCAAATACCTCAAGCTCAATCGTCTCAAAATCGATTGCTAAAGATGGCGGGGAAGTAAACTATCGCGGACAAGTAACCTTTGGCCGTAAGAGTGAAGGCTCGATTTCACATATCGAGTGCGATACGATTATTATGGATGACAAATCGAAATCAGATACCATTCCATTTAATGAAATTCGTAATAGCAACGTTTCTTTAGAGCATGAAGCGAAGGTTTCGAAGATTTCTGAGGAGCAGCTTTATTATTTAATGAGTCGTGGGTTGAGTGAACAGGAAGCGACTGAAATGATTATTATGGGCTTTGTGGAGCCGTTTACGAAGGAACTGCCGATGGAATATGCGGTGGAGTTGAATCGATTGATTCAGTATGAGATGGAAGGCAGTGTAGGGTAACCTACAAATAGAGGTTAGGAACGCTTTAGTAAAGGCGTTCCTGACCTCTATTTGTTTTGCCTAGAAATAAAATGTAGACTGGTTTTTACACCGGATTCAAAAATTACAGTATTTTGCCAGTTTATCAGAAGTGTTTTTCTTGCCTGTATTTGTCACATGAGTATAAATTTCTAGTGTGACATCTGATGTTTTATGACCTAGCTGTTGTTGCACTTCTGGAACGGTAGCACCTGCTTCGAAAAGTAAGGAAGCACAAGTATGTCTGAATCCATGGGGTGTAATTTTTTCAACTGGTATTTTTGAATGAGGTACTTCAACCAATCATTTACCAATTGCGGATAATAAAGTTCATTACGATTATTCGTAAAAATAAATTGTTCCTCACTGTTTGTGTTGTAACCTAGCTTAAAATAGTCTTCACGTTGCTTTATACGCTATTTGGAAAGAATCTCAAAGAGTTTATTGTCTAACTCTAAAGTACGCTCAGAACTCTTCGTTTTAGGTGTTTGAATCACAAATTTACCAAATCCATCTGTTGCTAGTGTTTTTCCAATGGTTAGTTTCTTTTCCGTAAAATCAATATCATGCCATTGCGCTGCTAAAAGTTCTGATTTTCGACAACCAGTAAAAGCGAGTAAACGGAAAAAAGGTAAACTGTTTCTTGTTGCCAAAGTCTGTTAAACAATCAAAGAACTGTTTTAATTCTTCTTTATCATAAAAATTATCTACTTTTTCTTCTTCTTTTTTCCTTGGAATCAACGTTTTACTCATAGGGTTACTATCCATAATTTCCATTGCAATCCCAAATTTAAAAATCTGAGCAGTTTGTTTTCTCAAGTAAGCCATATCGCTTATATTTTCCATGCCAGATATTGACTTGTTTTTGGCAAAAGGCAACGGTAATTTTATTCAGTTTAAGTTTGCTGAATACAGGTAGGATATGGATTTTACAAAATCTTTGGGCTAAAGCAATACTTGATGGTTTGACACTTAAGCGATATTGACTTAACCATAGCTCATACAACTGTTGAAAAGTAATAATTTTTAAGCTGTTTTCAAAGCCATTTTGTTCATAATCAAGATGTAACTTTCTACATGCGTGTTGGCATTTTTTTTTCGTTTTAAACTCTCTTCGAGTTGCACGAAATTCTTTTCCAGTAATTTTATCAGACTCTAAGTACGTTCTAAATTCTCAAGATACACTTTTTTCGGTACATTGCCATAAAACAAGTTCTCTTCTTCTTTCTCGTGGGCGAACGGTTGATAAGTATTTGATTGGCAACTTTTGCTCATTTTCACTATCGATATAATCAGTTAATATACTTTGAATATTTTTTTATTTATGCATCAACTGAGGCGACAAGAAAATTTTTAAGAAGACATCGTTAAGCAATGAATTCTTATTTAATTGTTGTTTAATTTGAAAATCAATAACACAATAAATTGTGTCATCTGAAACTGGCTGGAAATAGTGAATGAAAAATTCGAACTGAATCGTTATTTCTGAATCTTCAGATGTCGGTACTAATTTCAAAGATTGAAATAAATAAGTGTTTATCGTTAATTGTAAAGTTTCATTTTCGGGCGGTGAATCTAAATCGTAGTCTTCATTTGTTGTTTGAATAACTATTTTAAATGTATCCAATAAATTATCAGGATTTTGTCTGTAAGATACAACTTCTAATTTTTGATTTTTTTGATATTTTAAAGTGGTTGAATTCAGATTTTAAAATAATTAACTTCTTTTTTTAGTTTTAATTTGAATATGAGGAACATATGTTAGGATAGTTTTAATTATTTGTAACTTATTTTTTTATAACGAAAATAATTATAAATGAGAAACATATTGTTACTATTGAAAATAAATGATAGAATCAATAATGAATAGATAAGTTTTTTTCTATATGGAAAAAATGATTGTAAACTACAAGTATATTGGATTCGTTAAATGAACAGTAGTAATCAAAAATTATTTTAATGACAGGGAGTTAAATTATGATGGAGGTAGGCAACGTTATGGGTGGTATATCTAGTTTAGGTGGATTTGCTTTTCAAATCAGGGTATTCTTGTATTATTTACTTAATTTAGATGAAAATGAGATGATTGAATTTGAAGCTATTGATGATATTAATGTTAGTAAAATAGAATCTTTAAATATCGATAAATATGAAATTTCATTTATTAGTAAAATAAAAAAATAGATATATCCCATCATGCTATTCAAGTCAAGAGAACAAACATTGATACGAGTACCGCGAGGAAAATTTTATTTAATTGGCTTTTAATTGAAATAGAGAATATAAATGTAGAACGATATACTTTACTAACTAGCGATTTAACTGTAAAAGATACTATAATAAGCAATTTAGATAAACATGATATATATATTTTTTTAAAGAATTCAAAAAAGAAAAAAAGCTCAAATGAAGCTAAATTAAAATTTTTTTTTGGAGCGAAATTTGATGAGTTTGAAACTTACTTTGATTCTGTTGTTGATAAACATGAAATTGTTAGATTGGATAATGTAAATGAAATTATAGATCAAAATTGTAAGTATTTATTCAAGAAAAGTGGAGTAGATATATCTGTTTATAATTTAAGGGTAAGCCAACTATTAAATTATATAACATGCGAGATTTTAAATAGTATCCATGACAAGCGAAGTTTTGCTATTACGTATGCTAAGTTTATGCAAGAAGCAGAAAATATATCAAATAATGCAACAGATGAAAGGATTAGTTTATCTTATTCTGAATTCAAACGAAATCATTCTATTGATTTGAATGAATTAGCTATTGCGAAATCTAGAGAGTATCAACAATTATTACATTGTGAAATGCCTAAAGCATTATTAACTGATTTTTTAACTAAGAGATTATACTATGGTCAATATAGAGCTTTGAATATAGAATGCAATACTATACAACCAATAAATGATATTGAAGTTACAACTCATGAAAACTTTGTATTGGCAACAGAACAATTAAAGTATGATGGAAATGATACACCTAGACAAAGACTAAACAATACTATAAATCTGGAGAATAGCTATGCGGAAAATGTTCAGATTCGTCATGGAGTATGTGTTCATATGACAAAAGACGCCAAAAAACAAGATCAAATTTCTTGGAAGGATGAATAAATTTGAATGAATTGGAGATTGAAACTGAGATTGTTCAAATATCTTCTTATTGTGAAATAATATGTTGTATTTTAAAAACTCATAGAATTTTAAGTATCAATAAGATTATATTTTTTTCATATTTGATTAAACAGAAAAAATTTACTTTTAAAGAAGTTTATTCAGGAAATACTAAGAGAGATGTAATATTTAAATGTATCTCATTACTTTCGGGTGAATTTGAGGATTACTGTAATAGTATTTCTTTTATCATAAAATCTATTCATTTATTAATTTTAAATGATAAGATTAAATTAAGTAATGGATTATTAATTCTTAATAATGAAGAAGGAAATGTTTCTCGAATATATGAATTGAATATTTTTATAAATAAAGCTATTGAAGAAAGTAGAAATTTGACTGAAAAACAATTTATGAGAGAGGTGATGCGTTGTGTTTAAAATAGACGAATTAAATTTATTAAGTAAATCTGGTGAAATATTTACTTATAAATTTTCAAATGGAATTAATTATTTCAAAGGGAAAAATAGTTCTGGTAAAAGTGAATTCTATAAATTTTTAGATTTTATGTTTGGATCATCAGAGGATATAAGTAAGAACCGTTTATATAATGACACTATAGAACGCGCATCAATGTTAATATGTGTTAATGGCATAAAGTATTCTCTTACTAGAACTCGTGATATAGATAAAAATTATCTTCATTATACTGCGGAAGAAAAATTTGAAATTATTACTTTGAGAGAATATAAGAATAAATTAAATTCAATATTTACAAAAGATGATTTTATGTTAAAAAAAATAAGAGAATTTACAAATGAAAATTTGACTTTCAGAACATTCACGATGTTTAATTTCTGGGGAGAGAAAAGACAAGGATTAATACAAGACTTTCTAGATAAATGTTCTGATATAAAATATTCAGTAAAATTGTCTCCTTTATTAAATTATATATTTAACGAGAACTTAATAAAAATAAGTAAGCTACAAAAGGAATTACTAGAATTAAATGAAAATATTAAAGTTTTAGAGAAGCAATCTGCACGTTATTCATTTGTATGTGAGCAAATAAATAAATCGTTGAAAATATTAGATGCTGACATTGTTTATAATGGAAAAAATTCAAAAAAGGTACAGACTGTTATTGAAAAAATAAAATTAATGCAAGAGATGCAAAGAAAAAACTCCAGTAATAATATAGTAAAGTTGAAAGTGGCTTTTAATAAAATATCAGAACAAATTAAGGTTTATGAAAATACAATTTCGGATGTTAAGCAGTTTGAGATTGAAGATCAGAATAGAAAAATTTTGATAGGAAATTTAAATGAGCTCATTGAAAGAGAACATTCTTTTGAATATTTGGTAGAACCACTTAAATCAATTATTGACGAATTAGATACAACTATTTCATTTAATAATTACGTAATTAATGATAAAACAATTAAAGAATTAAAAAAACAACGAAGCAATTTGAAAAATGAAATTCAGTCTAATAATTCTAAATTTGAAATGTATTCACTTGAAGAAAAACAGAAAGCAATGGCTATAGTTGAAGAATATCTTTCAACAGATATTGTTTTTTCAGATGAAAAACTAAGTAGTATGAAAAAAAAGCTGATAGAATTAAAAAATACAATAAAAATACTCCAAAATGAAGATGATTATAGAAAAATTAATCAGCTATCTCAGTATATTACAGATTTATATTTGTCGGCTAAAGACATTTCATCATTGGTTGATGATGATTTGAAACAAAATGGATTTAGAATTGATTATATAAAAAGGGGAAATATACTTCAACCCAAGGTAGAAGAGACAAAGAATGATGGAGAATATAGTGAAAATAATTTTGTGAATTTATATATAGGAAGTATGGCTAGGCATACGTTGATACAGTTATGTGGCTATTTAGGATTTATGAATTTACTATTAATTGAAAACGCATATCCTATAATTCCAGTGCTTATTATTGATCATGTTTCAAAACCATTTGATGAAACTAATTCTAAAGCAATCGGAACAGTAATTAATAAAGTGTATGAAACGATAGATAAAGATGATTTACAAATATTTTTATTTGATGATGAAGACCCCGAAACATTAGCTATTGTTCCAGATCACTTTGAAAATTTAGTGAATGATAGCAAAACTGGTTTTAATCCGTTTTATTTTGATGTAAGAGATTAACAGTGAAAGTCATATTTTTATATATCGAAACTTACACGGGATGACTTCAAAATCAATGAAATTAATTGCAATATTAAAATTTCCTAACTACTTAAAACTCTTGATATTACTGATATTTTAATCTATCTTAATCACAACTCGATATTGGAGGAATCGGTTGGATAGTAAAAAAATAGAAGTTAAGAACACAGTTATAGTGGTGTGTTCTTAATTTTTTTGATTTTGAAAAGTAAAAGTAGTACCAATATTTCAATATTTAGAAAAAGATGAGGCAAAAGAAATCGAGCTAAGTGAAATTCAATTCTAAAAAATGCTGTGCTAATGACAGAAATGACTATAGAAAGTTTGATAATTGTATTGATGTTAATATAATTATTAAAGAATATGTTTTATCTGTAGGTTCAATATAAGTGTTGTGAATAAGTATATGTGATAAGTATTTTATCAGAAGATACCACTGATTTAAATGAGTGAGCAGGAGGAAAAGGAAAATTTGATTTGTAAGGTTAATTGGTTGAATGTGACCTATTTAAAAAATTATTCATTTTTTTGAGCATAAATATGTGGATTTTGAATCCATTCAACTAGATCTCTGATTTTCATATTGTTTTTTAATTTTTTCAAATTCTTTATAGATTCTACTTCATATTAATTCATTTCTTTTTTTTGTTCTCTTTAATTGTGTTGGATGGAAACTTGGTTTAATTTTGAATTATAACTATATATGGTTATAATGAGCGTTTTTCATCCCTTTGCAATACCAAACCAAACAATGTCTTCATTTGTTAATACGACTTTTCAGAAATTTTATAAGTTAGAGTTAATTCATTTTTTAAGATTTCATTTTTATTATAATTCCATAATTTTCATCTATCGTATGCATACAAATTTTCTAAAATATTTTGACTTATAATCTTTGAAAAATGTGGAGGAACAGCATTTCCAATTTGTTTAAATGCTGCAGTTCTAGAACTTTCAAAGTAAAAATCATCTGGGAACGTTTGAATTCTTGCTGCTTCACGAACTGTGATTGAGCGATTTTGAGATACATCCGGATGAATATAATAATGGCCATCTTTTGAAATATGAGCAACCACAGTATGGCTAAATCCGTTTCCATTTACAGCTTTAAATCTATCTAAAAAAATATCTGATTTTTTATGTGTGATTAATTCAGATGGAAGGTCAGAATATTTAACATTTCTATTTTTTATTCTTTCATTTGCAACGATATTATAAATTTTTAGGTCGTTTTCGTTATTAGGGCGACAGATATTTTGAGTCAATGGAATTTCTACATTTCTTAAGTTCTTTGAAACATATTCTGAAGGCAATAAACTCGAATATGTATTTTTTGTTTCACCAGACTTCAATTTTGGTAAATCTTTAAATAATTCCTTGATTATTGGAGGTTTTTCTTGGAATTGCTCCAAGCTTTTGAAAAAATCAAATTTTTGCATTGAAGTTTTATATCCGAAAATGAATAATCTTTCTCTAACTTGAGGAACGCCGAAGTCAGCACAGTTAATCAATTTAATTTGTATATGGTAATGATTTATTGAAATGACATTTGTAAACTCGTATTTTATTTTGTCTAAGAGATTATATCCATCTAAGTCTTTAAAGGATATCAATCCTTTAACATTTTCAAATACAAAAAAATCAGGATTATATTTTTCTAAAAACTTCAAATAGTATTTATACAAATAGATTCGTTCATCAGATTCTTTAATTTTTTCATTTCTTGCTCGCCCGATAGTTGAATATGCTTGGCATGGTGGTCCTCCGATAATACCATGGACTGTATTTGAATCTGGTTGTGAATCAATTTTTCTAAATATTTCTGGTAAAGTCTCTTCAGATATTGTTATATTCATTACTTTTCCAGCGATTTCTTCAGGAATTTCAGCCAAGAATTCATCGTATGAAATCTTTCCTTCAATGTAACTGCAGTATTTAGTTAAATTTCCTGTACTTTTTAAGTAGTAGTAAGCATCTCTAATTTTCAATGTTTTACTTGTGGCTTCATCCATTTCAACGTGGGCAAGCAGATTGAAAGAATTATTCCTAAAACCTTCGGTTAAACCTCCGGCACCTGAAAATAAGTCTATAATATTTAACATGATTTCACCTCAGAATAATTATACCAGGTTTGCAACAACTCTACTAGAGTAAAAAGAAAATTTAGTGAAAGTATGACTAAGATAGTTGGGAATAAGTGTGCAAATTAGTGTATAATTTTAATCATAGATAGTAAAAAAGGAGGAAGTAATATGGATGCTGTAATGCAACTCCTAGTATCAACCAGTCCATTTGGATATATTTCAAAAAATATGAAAAAAATATTGAATGATTTCTTAGCGTATGAAACTCTTGGAAAATCATACGCATATCAGTATTTAAATTCTTGTTACTATAAGGAATTGACTTTGTTGATTTGTTTAATGACTAGCTACAAAAATATTTCAAATGGAAAAAAAATTAATATAGACAATTTGAATATTGGAACTAAAATCTTATTTCAGAAGGAATACTATGTTTTTAATGGACAAGATAACGAGAGTGAAGGATATTCATTGATTCAGTTACACAAGAAAAATCCGGTTACACGAATTTTAAAAAAAGATGTAATTGAAGCTGGGGCTAGCGTTGTAAGTAGTACCAAAAGAAGAAAAGTAGTAAGTGTTAAAGAAGATTTTGGAAAACAATTAGGACTTTCTTCGATAAGCTGGACAAATGAAGACAGTGTGATAGTAATTCTAGAGAAAAAAATATTAAATAAAATTATGGATGTACAATTTAGTCTTAATGGTAAATCTTCGTATTTAGGTGAATTTTGTGCGATAAAGTATTTGAAGGAATCAATGATTTTGGAACAGTTACCACATTCTAACAGTACAGAGAAACCCATGGTTATTTTTTCATCAAATATGGGGGCGGTCATAGAATATTTAGATGAAAATGATGGGGAAATATCAGAAAAACGGGTATATATTATTGGAGATAAGTGGTTTGAAAACGGTCAATTTTCTAATTTGCTTACCCTTGAAGATGCTTGTAGTGATTTCAATATTCCTATGACAGTTTTTTCTAGTGTTCCCTCAATTATGGATCAATCAAAATTCAAATTTTTGAAAAAAATGGAAAAAGAATTTTGTTGGCTTGAATCAGAAGCGTTTAGTGAGATGGATATTTCTTTTAAATTCGTATCGAGCAACAAAGCGTTTAGAAACTATTTAGATAAACTTGACGAATATTTAGAAGAAATTCGTGAAATTCATTTATTAAGATACTTAGATAAACTATTGAAAAGATTTTTGAAAATGAACTATAGCAAAATAACTGGAAATTCAGAATCACTTGAGCAACAAATGATTATTATTTCTGAATATATGGAAAAATTAAATTTAGAAGAGACTGAAGAAATTGCTGAGATTTTATATAATATTTACTGTAACAGATTTGGTTATCAAAATAAGAAAATAATTGATTTGGTTAGAAATGAGGATAAATGTGCACTGATTGTAATGGATGAGATGGTTGAAGAAACAAAAGAAATATATATAAATGATGATATGATAACTGTTCTGCCTTATAGTGAAGCGATATTTGAGGATTTATACGGAGCATTTGGTACTATTATTTTACTTTCTCCATATGCAAAGGACAGAAAGAAGTGGCTGTCAAGTTATGTATCCAATAGAATTATTGTGGTTTTTCCAGATATTCAAAAAAAATATTTTAGCTACTCCTTAAAAAAAGATAAAAGAATTATCCAAGATTTGTATAAGTTGGATGATAGTTATTTTGAACGAGATTCAGCGTATTTAAAAGCAATTGATAAGTACTTTGAAAAAAATAAAAAAGAAACGATTAGAACAGATAATAGTAGCGAAGAGAAGCTACTATTTGATGAATTAGATAGAGAAGATAATGCACAAAAATCATACTCTATCTTGATAGATAGCTTAATGAAAGCTGTTTCTGAAGTTGAGAGCGAAAATGAATCTCAGTTTGTTAATGTTGTTCGTGGAATAGGTTTGGAATCGGGGAGAAATCTACTTGGAACAGAATTTGGAAAGATTTTTATTTTACAAGATAATTATTGTAGAAAAGTGGATGTTAGTAAAATAGAAATTGGTCAAAATATTGTGGAATTCGAAATTCCTTATTCAGATTCTTTTTACAGGACACAGTTTAAAAAATATAATTTTAAAGATGAATATTTAAATTTGAGTAATATTACTGAAAATATAAAATTGGATTATTTCTGGAAAAAAATCTTACTTGATTATATTGAACAGGGAGAAGTAACTTCGGCTCAATTCAAAGAAAGAATGGATAAATTAGGTGCACCATATAAGACAAAGTCTTTTTACGGATCATGGTCATCAATTGAAAAAATGCCAATTCTACCACGGGATTCTAGTTTCATCTATTATATCGGAATCCTTACAGGAAATTCTAAATTAATAAATGAGTCTGACAAGTATTATAGTGCAAGTGAGAAAGTAAAGAGAAATTTAAATCAGGAAAGAGATAAGCTTATTGATTCATTTGATGGGCAAAATTTGGATGAAATCATAAAAGATGAATCTATAGCTTCTTATTCAATAGATAAAGTAATTTTAGTTGAAGGTATAGATATTGAAGATGTGCCAAGGTATCTGACTAATAAGATTCTGGGAGGAAGTAGATAATGGTAGGAATTACAGATAAGAAAGTTCAAAATAATGTTAGGGAAAAGTATTCTAATGCTATTTCACAATTGTTATTGGGGCCGGGGTCAGAAAAAATAAACAATGATGTTGAGCATGAGATAATTTCTGAAAAACCACAAACAAGGTATGTTACAGGAATCTTGTATCCTTTCAATGAATTAAAAAAAGCTTTGGATGAAGATATAGAAACAACCCTTGAAGCTCAAGAATTTTTAGATAAAGAAGAAGAGTCTACTGAAATTGATAACAGCTTTCTTCCATCTTCTCTAGGAATTACATTTTACTGTAAGAGTAACAAAAAAGATTTAAATATTGAGGTTCTTAGTTCTTATTATAAGAAAGTCAAGAATCCATTTCTTCAAACAAATAAAGAGGTACTTGAAGAATTAAAAGAAAAAATTATAATTTCGAAAGTTGTAAATATCGAAAAACTTTTTGAAATTGATAAAGAGAGTTCAAAAATTAAATATGATGAAGGATTTGAAGATAGAGATGAAACCATATCTGATTTTTTGAATGAGTTAAAACCAAAAGAGAAAATTAAAGATACAGAACTGTTATTTTTACTAAAAAAGATTAAAAACATAAATTATGGAAACAAGAGGTGTTTTGAGCGAGTTCCAGTTTCCTTTGAAGTGAGGATAGATTCTTCAGAAGAAAGAATATCTACTCAAGAGTTATTAGTTAAGGAAGAAAAGACGTTTCAAATCTTTTCAAAAGTACAAAAAATAAATCTGATAAATAATGAAACCGTTACATCGATAACGGTTGTTTTAAAAAACATTTCAGAAAATCACTTTTTTCAAACAGAAATCATTATAAAATCTCAAGAAAACGTTGAATTTAAAGCTTCTGAAGATGTGAAATTGCCGGATTTGTCTAAATTAAATTCAGAAGATGCCATGAATTTTTTCTTATACAGAGATAAAAGGACCTATGCTTTCGGAAGAGGTGTATCTGCAACTTGGAAAGAAAACAATGGAAAGATATCCGAAATCAAAACGTCATATATTCCAACTTATGAGTTACGACCGATGTCCTTTGATGTTGATGGTATTTCGTCGGATGTTTTAAGTGCAGAAAGTTATATTGGGAACGACCACGAGATACAGGTAGAAAAATTGAATCAGTTTGTTGAAGCTTACGACAAATGGATTGATTCAATTACGCAAAAATCTAAGTTGTTGGTTTCTGAATATACTGAGCTTTCAAAGGAAAATATAGAAAAATGTAGAAATTGTAGTCATCGTATGAAAAAAACGATAAAATTCTTGGCAAATGATAAAGAAGCTTTCATGGCATTTAATAAAGCCAACGAAGCAATGCTTTTACAAAGATTAAAAAATTCAATAGAAAAAGAAGAAGCATATAGCTCGAAAAACTATCAAAATGCAAACTTTAAGTGGAGACCATTCCAATTGGCTTTTGTGTTAAATTCGTTAGAGTCGATTTTGAATGAAGAAAGTTCTGAGCGAGAAATGCTAGATTTAATTTGGGTTAGTACAGGTGGTGGAAAAACAGAGGCTTATTTATTTGCAATCGCAGCTGTTGTAGTTTATAGAAGATTGAAATATGAGAACTGCTCAGGTGTAACAGTAATCATGAGATATACTTTACGACTTCTGACAGCACAACAATTTGATCGGGCTTCTCAATTAATTTGTGCGCTAGAGTTCATTAGAAGGCGAGAGGATTTTTTAGGTGATTTGGAAATTAGCATTGGACTTTGGATAGGTGAAGGAACCAAAAATAAACTAAAAGATGCTAAGTCAGACTTTAAAGATATGGTTGAACAAAAAAGCCTTGAAGCTGCAAAGAAAAAAAATACATTTCAAGTTTTGGAATGTCCCTGGTGCCATCAACAGCACAGTATTGTTCCTGATGAAAAAAACTTTCAAAGCAAAAGAAAATGGGGATACTACGAAATTGAAAAGAAAAATGGCTTCAACATGAAATGTTTAAATAAAAATTGTGAGTTTTCTAAAGGTTTGCCAATCTATGTAGTCGATGAATTAATTTATGAAAAGAGACCAACATTGCTTTTTGGTACTGTGGACAAGTTCGCTCAAGTTCCTTTAAAAGAAGAAACAGCAAATTTATTTGGTTCCGATAAACCAGAAAAGTATAGACGTCCTGAGTTAATTATCCAAGATGAATTACATTTGATTTCTGGTCCGTTAGGAAGTATTGTTGGTCTTTATGAAGCAGGGTTTGATTATATTCTCAAAAATGCAAATAATAGCGTTGCTCCTAAATATATAGCTTCGACTGCAACAATTAGAAATGCAGCTGATCAAGTAAAAGGTATTTTTGATAGAAAGGTATCTCAATTTCCTCCAAGTGGAATTGAGATTTCAGATAATTTTTTTGTAAAAGAAGACACAAAGTCATACGGAAGACAGTACCTTGGAATTATGGCAACAGGAAAATCACAAATAACAGCCGAAATTCGACTGCTATCATCAATGTTACAAACAGTAACAGAGTTAGGTCTAAATATCGATGAAGAAGAATTATATTGGACGGTCGCCGGTTATTTTAATAGTATTCGAGAACTTGGTAAAGCCTCAGGGCTGATTAAAGATGATGTAAAAGAACATATTAATCAACTTTATAGACGAAATAATACGAATAAACGTTTCATGAATGATGATACAGGTGTTGAATTGACCGCACGTGTACCTGGGATAGAAATACCTACGATTTTAAAAAAATTGGATGTTCCTCATAATAGATCTCCAGAAGAAATTCAGAATGGAGAAAAATATTCAAGAACTGTAGATACGTTAATTGCAACAAATATGTTGTCAGTAGGTGTTGATATTAATCGATTAAATGCAATGTTTGTAGTCGGACAGCCTAAACTAACATCAGAGTATATTCAAGCTACCAGTCGAGTGGGAAGACAGTCTTTAGGATTAGTGTGCACACTATATAATTCTTCTCGAAGTCGTGATAGGTCTCATTACGAAACGTTTCAATCTTACCATGAAAGTTTATATAAATTTGTTGAATCGAGTAGCGTCACACCATTTTCAGTACCTGCTTTAAAAAAAGCTGTTGCTGGAGTAATAGTTTCAATGCTTAGGAATACAATTGAAATATTATCTGGCGATGATTCTGCAAGGAACATTTTAGAATTTGAAGATGAACTTGAAAAAGTTAAGGATTATCTTTTGGCTAGAGTTAGAGCTAGTGAAGATAGACATCACCTTTACAGAGAAGATGCAAATAAAATAATAAATAAAGTTGTTGATAAATGGTGTGATATTGCTGAAGAGATAGAAGAAAATGACGAAATGTTCAAATATTATCTATACAAGAGTATGACAGAAGATTTTCAAGGGAAACTATTACTTAGATCCTTTGATGACAGAAGCACCCATCAAGAAGCTACTAAAGTTATGGGGACAATGAGGAACGTGGAAGATACAGCATATCTGAGAATAATAGATTAGAGGAGATATTATGGTATATAAACGAAAAGATAAACCTGAGTTCAATGTTAGAAGATCTCAACTTTTAACGCCATTTGGCATTGGAGCATTAATGGACATTAATAATCAATCTGTTATGATTGCGGATTCGGAGTATTGGGATACTAATAAATGTGTAAAAGTTCATGATATTCGTTTAGAGAAAGTCCTAGATGCTGAAGGTTTTATTGAGCCACCGGTTAAGGAGGAAGAGGATGTTGTAGGAAAAAGATTCCCACAGTGGTATTTTTCACCAGAAGATAGAAGTTTAAGAAAAATTGATTCATGGCGTCAATTAGTAGAAGCAAAAGGAATACCGAGCTTAGTCAAAGCATTTAATCAAAAACCAATTGATGTTCGTAAAAGAAGAACAGAACTTGTTCCTGTCCGTATTATTTGTGCGTGTTGTAATGGACATGCGCAAGACTTTCCTTGGTTAGAATGGGTTCATGAAGGCTTAAGTTATGATAGTTATAAAGATCATGAAATTACATTGGGAAGTACAGCACAAACTGGGTCTATTTCAGATTTAATAGTTTCGTGTAAAAGATGCAATGAGAGCCGAAATTTAGCTGGAGTATTTGATGAAAAGAATTTTCCAAAGAAATTAGAGCGATTAGGGGTAGGTTGTAAAGGTGAATACATTTGGAAGAAAGGAGAAGAAGGAAGTAAATGTGAAGAAGATGTTCATGTGCTTCTGAGAAATGCTAATAATTTCTTTTTCCCAAACATTTCAAGTTCAGTGAATATTCCATTCAAAGAGAATAAACTAATTGAACTAATTCAAAGTAACAAATATTATAGCGTCTTGGCATCAGAATTAAGAGAAGTCCCTCGAGAAAAAGGAATTACAAAACTTAAAGAGGATGAATTAATAAATAAAATGATTGCACGATTAGCTCAGGAAATTGAGCATGATCTTGATGAAGTTAAAAATTTAATTTCAATTAAGTTTTTTGATAAAGCTAGTGAAGATCATCCTGATAGTGTAATGGACTATAGAAGAGCAGAGTTTGAAGTGCTATCCGGAAAAGAAAAATATGATGAGGAGTCAGAAAGATTTAAAATAAAAGCTTTCAAACGAGAAGATTTGTCTGGTTACACTCATAGTGAATTATTGAATGGGATAACTTTGGTACATCAACTTGAGGTAGTTAATGCTCTTCGAAGTTATAGTAGAATTCAAACTACTGATTCAGAATTGATGAAGGAGCAATCCTTAGATGGTGAGAAGACTTTGGGTAAATCCTTTGAAATTTCACTGCGAAGAAAGGATAACTATTATGTCGGAATGCGTTCATTAGGAGAAGGAATATTTTTTTCTATGAATAGTGAAGAAATAAAAAAATGGAAATCTAAAATCAAAGAGTCCGCAATTTCAAAAAAAATATATAAAAAAATGAGCAATGTAAGATTTCCAGATGAGGAAAGCTATATTTCTCCAGATTATTATCTTATTCATACTTTATCACATTTACTCATTAAAGAATTGAGTATGAGCAGTGGTTATTCTTCATCTTCATTGAGGGAAAGGATATATTATTCAGATGAAGATGGGCAGGAAATGTATGGAATTTTGATTTATACATCGAGTTCTGATTCTGAAGGAACATTAGGTGGGTTAGTTAAGCAGGGGGTACCAGAAAAATTCTTTGAATTGTTAACTGCTGCGTTAGAAAAAGCGAAATGGTGTAGCTTTGATCCAGTCTGCATTGAGAGTAATTCTCAAGGTCGAGAGTCATTAAATGCTGCTGCATGTCATGCTTGCTCACTTATTTCGGAGACTAGTTGTGAGAAAATGAATGTTTTTTTAGATAGAAGTGTGCTAATTGGTAGTATAGAAGAGCCATATTTAGGATTTTTTTGCGGAGGAAATAATTAATGACATTTCCAGATTTGATATTTAAGGATAGCTATAAAGAGGTTAGGAGAGTAAAAGAGGCAAATAATTCTTCATTGGCTCAGCGTGATAATGTTGTTTCAGGGTATCTATTTGATGGTAAATCCACATAGATTATTAGAGAATGAAACAGTTGGAATAGCTAAAAGAGGGTATACTGCAATGAATGTCGTACACTATTATGGATTGAGTGACCATCATAAAATTTTTTATAAGAATATTTCATTAAAGGATGGGATAAGTGGGCTGCGGATGTTTGAAGATAAAGAACATTCAACAATTGCTGATTTATTGGAACGAGCAAATGACTCATTAATTGAAAGTGAAGTACGAGAATTGTTAGATATTGAGTCAAACAAAAAAGTACCTGATTGGTTAATTGAATTAAGAAAAGAACATCCTAATATTGTTGGCTACAATGAGATCACTGAAGTAAACCAAGGTATAGGAAATACAGGACTTATTTCAGAATCAGTAATAAAATATTCTACTAGAACGATTTCAGATGATGATCTTGAAGTAAATTTGTTAGGTCAAAAGTATTTTGGTAATATTGGCGAAGAACTTGTATTACAACATTATGCCAAAATTATTGATATCCTTGGAAATACAGAAAAGACCAAATACTTCATTGATGAAATGAAGTACACCGGAAAGAAACACGAAAAATTTTAATGAAGAGTAGAATAAAGCATTCGAATTATAAGTATTTATTTCTTTCCTATATACCCACAGATCTTATTTTTTGGAATGTTATTCCCTTAACTTTAATTGAATTACGGTGATAATTATTTAAACTGTATATCTCTATAATCGTTGATATTACAGTCATTTCCAACAATTATAAGTTTGCTTCCATATGGAAAGCAATGTAGGTTAAATCTATAAATAAAAATCATAAATACTTTAATAAAGGTGTTTCTGATTTTTTATTTTACTTAAAAGTAAACCAATTATTACACCAGATTCAAAAATCACAGTTTTTTTGCTAGTTTATCATAAGCATTTTCTTCCCTGTATTTGTCACATCGATATAAATTTCTAATATTTTATGACCTAAAGATTGTTACAATTATGAAATAATTGAGCCTATTAAAAAAAGTAGATCAGATAGCTATAAAAATAACTATGAAGATTAATAGTTTAGCAAGACTTTTTCAAATGGAGTGTCAGTAAGAGTTAAAATAATATCTTCAGAAAACTTTAATACGTAGAACAAATTAGGTATACTTAAAACAAAAAGACTAAGGAGATAATATGGATATAGATAATGGGCTAGTAAACTTACTTTATACGCATGTTTCAAAGTATAATAGAAAGAAATATTGGGTATGGCGAGCAGAAGTGGTAAATCCTGATTCAAAAAAAAGCAAATTAAAAAGATACTATTGGTTTTATAAGATAAAAAAAGCCGATGCTTTTAACAATGCCACGATGGGAACTGCAATAGGTAGTGGAGCTCAATTTAAATCTCCCCCAATTCTTAGGCACGGACTGAATGGAATTGTAATTTCTCATTATGCTAAAATAGGCCGAGATTGTGAACTATTTCAAAATGTAACAATTGCACAAGATGGACCTAATAAAAAAGCTGCTGAAATTGGAGATAATTGTTCTATTGGAGCAGGGGCAGTTATCTTAGCGGTAACGATAGGGGATAATGTTAAAATAGGAGCTAACGCAGTAGTGACAAAGGATGTACCTAGTAATTGTACAGTGGTTGGAAATCCGGGGAAAATCGTTTAAATTGATTAAGAAAACTCGCTTTAGGCGAGTTTTTTTGACTTTAAAAGGTAGAATAGCTTACTATTACTGATGGCGTTTTTATTAAAAAACCATACTATACTGCTTCTCCAAACGTCTAGAATTTCTTAGATTCTTTGTTATTGAAAAAAGAAATCAACCATCATCTATCTCCAAAAAGCTACATTTGTACTATTTAAAAATAGTCGGTATAATTTAAAAAAAGAACTTATTTGGAGGAAACAATGAACATCAGAAAATCAACCAATAAGGATACGACAATTGCAGCTGAACTTTACGTCAAAACATTTAGCCAAGAACCCTGGAATGAAAAAAATAAAGTAGAGGATATCGTAGCGCATTTTCAACGTTTAACCCAGATGAACACGGAAAAATCCTTTATTTTAGAAAAAGATCAAATGATGATAGGAATCGCATTAGGTTTTACAAGATCGTGGTATAAAGGAAATCAGTACCACCTCGACACATTTTGTATAGATCCAGCTTTTCAAGGTAGAGGTTACGGAAAATTATTTATGAATAAAATCAAAAATGAGCTAGTGGCTGACGAAGTTCATACGATTATTTTAGATACGGATCGAGATATGCCAGCTGAAAAATTTTATCAATCCACGGGTTTCACTAAACTGGCTGACTCGGTTTTATATGCGATTGATTTTTAAACAACTCTTCCCAATTGAGTGTCAGAAATATGGTGAGGGAACATTAACCAAAACGCGGGTAGTGAAAGGTGCATAAACATGAAAAAGATCATAATAAATGAATTGGAGATTCGTTTAGTTAGATACAATCGCAAGTATTTACCAGCTATCGTAACGCTATTTAACAGCACCATTCAAAGGGTAAATAGTAAGGATTACAGTCAAGCTGAATTAAATGAGTGGCTTCAAAAAAATCCTGACCTTGATTCGTGGCATGAGAAGTTAACAACTAGCGATTGTTTAGTGGCTATTAAAGAAGAAACTTTAGTGGGATTTGGCAATATAACAAGCGAAGGGTATCTTGATTTATTCTATATTTCTTATACTATGATCCATCAAGGTGTAGGTCGCTTCATTTTTAATGAACTAGAGAAATATGCAGTGTTAGAAAAAGCAAAGTCTATCTATACAGATGCTTCAATAACAGCAGTCCCATTTTTTACGAAAATGGGTTTAGAAGTGATGAGAAAACAAGACAATCAACGAAATGGTGAAAACCTAGTCAACTATCGCATGATAAAGAAATTAGTTGTGAGGTGAAACGCATTACTTTATTGAGGAGAGAAGACTAATGATTGCAACAAAACGGTTAATACTTCTTTTAGAGATTGATTGTAACCTAGCCTAGAGTAAAAAAATTAGTCTAGCAGAAGTACAAGAGATACTGACTCATATTGTCTCTTACGATGAAATAGGGAATAGTTTGTTAAACCGTTTAGACGAACTCAATAATGGATACTTAAAAATTAGAATTTAACTGAACAAAAACCACCCAATTGTGAATTCCCCTCATTACTGCTACAATAAACAAATAAATACATCCACCAGAAATAATCTAAGCAATCAGAGGAGCAAACTAAAACGATGAGAAATATCAAACTAACAATTGAGTACGACGGAAAACGCTATTTAGGCTGGCAAAGGCTGGGAGATTCTGATAACACCATTCAAGGGAAAATCGAAGGTGTTTTAACACAACTCACAGGAGAAAAAATTGAAATTATCGGTTCAGGTCGAACCGATGCTGGCGCCCATGCAAGGGGACAGGTGGCGAATTTTAAAACGGAGACAACCATGGAGCGAGAAAAAATGCTTGATTTTATGAACCGTTACTTACCGCAAGACATTATCATAAAAAAAGTAGAAGACGTTCCTGAACGCTTCCATGCCAGGTATAACACGACGGGCAAAAAGTACAGCTACTATGTTTGGAATGATGCCATTCCTTCTGCCTTTGAACGTTACTATAGCTTACACTATCCTCAACCGTTAGACATTGATAAAATGAATCAAGCTTGTAGCCTATTAGTAGGAAGCCATGATTTTCTTGGTTTTTCATCTCTTAAAAAAATGAAAAAATCAACCGTTAGAACCATTGACGAGCTTTCTATTCAAAGAGAAGGCAGCTTACTCCATTTCACTTTTGTAGGGGATGGCTTCTTGTACAATATGGTTCGAATTATCATGGGTACCCTTTTAGAAATTGGAGCAGGTACGATGGAAGTAAGTGCAATTGAAGAGATATTTAAAAATAGAATTAGACAACATGCAGGTGAGACAGCTCCTTCTCATGGACTGTTTCTGGATGAAGTCTATTATCGTTAAGCTGAAAAAACCCTCAACTAAATAAGCAAAAAGGCTTTTCCTAAAAATAAACTCATTCGTGGTTTTGTTTTTAGAGAAAAGCCTTTTTTGTAAGTAAGGGAGTTAAATCGACTGAATACACTGTAAAAAAGCAGTAGCAGATCTTGAAAAAAATGAATCTTTTTTCCAAACAATACTGATGGAGGCAGTCAACTCTGGCATTAATGGAATGAAGGTTAAATTCGTACCAGCGGTGTTGATAATGCCATCAATACAAAGCGCACTAGCCACATCTTCTTTTACTAATAAAGAAGCATTATAGAGCAAATTATAGGTGCCCACTACATTTAAATGATCCAAATTTCCCCCTAACCACTCAGCTAATTGAGTATCCACAAAAGATTGATTAGAAACCAATAAAGGAACCGTTTCAATATCTTTAGGAGAAATCGTTTGTTTAGAAAACAAAGGACTAGCTGAATGAACCATTAACCCCCAACGATCCACCAAAGGCAACTGAATAAAATCATATTTCTGTTTTTCAACAGGATCAATCACCAATCCAAAATCCAGCACACCTTTGTCAATTTTTTCCAACACATCATCCGCATTCCCGCTATAAAGTTCCAATTGAATATCAGGGTGTTCTTCCCTTAAGTGATAAAGAACTTTCCCAATCAACTGAAAGGCCAGCGTTTCACCTCCACCAATGGTTATTTTCCCACTAATACGATCCTTTTTAATTAAATTAGCAGTGGTTGAATCAACTAAAGAAAGAATTTCTTTCCCCTTGTTGACCAAATAAACACCATCCTCCGTTAACGTAATAAATCGATTGCCACGTTCAAATAACGTCACACCCAGTTCTTCCTCCAATTCCTTCAATTGTTTTGAAAGAGTGGGTTGAGAAAGATGGAGGACTTGTGCAGCTTGACTAATTGTTTTTTCCCTAGCTACGGTTAAAAAATAGTTTAAAACACGCAATTCCATTTAAAATACCTCCTATAGTTAAAAATAATAGCTAGCTATTGTATATAAGTATTAGTTAAGTATAACGTAATCCATTACAATAAAGTAGTAAAATAATTTATGTTTAGGAGGGAAAGTATGCTTAAACCTACACTACAAGAAAAACTAATTGGCAAAGAAATACTACCAGAAACGACACTCTATAAAGAAATTCACACTGTAAAAGCAGACAATGAGCGCTTAGTGATGGAATTAAATAGCCAATATCATACTCCACAAGAAATACAGAACTATTTAAAAAAAATCACTGGTAAAGAAGTTGATGCTTCAGTTAACATTTCACAACCCTTTTACAGTGATTTTGGCAAACACATCACCTTTGGCAAGGATATTTTCATCAATCAAAATGTAACATTTGTTGATTTAGGCGGCATTACAATTGAGGATCAAGTATTGATTGGTCCATGCGCGCGCTTAATCACAGTCAATCATTTAACGGACCCGAAAAAACGCCGCGGACTTAGCGTAGCACCTATTCGGATCAAAAAGAACGCATGGATTGGAGCGAACGTTACCATTTTACCGGGCATTACAGTTGGTGAAAATGCCATTATTGCAGCAGATTCTACGGTGACTAAAGATGTACCAGCAAATGTCATCGTAGCAGGAAGTCCAGCCAAAATAATGCGTGAAATAAATCGCTAATATTTTTTGAAAGTCTATTTATGAAGTGCAGAAAATAAGAATTTAAAGGAGAAAAATACAATGACCACAAAAGGAAAAGTCGTAATTATCACAGGAGCTTCATCTGGTATCGGAGAAGCAACCGCTAAGTTGCTAGCTAAAAAGGGCGCAAAACTTGTCTTAGCTGCCCGCAGAGAAAGTAAGCTGATTAAACTTGTAGACGAAATTAAAGCCGATTCAGGTGAAGCTGTTTATTTCGTCACAGATGTTACAAAAGAGGAAGACAATCAGAATTTAGTAGCCTTTGCTAAAAAAACCTATGGAAAAATCGATGTGATTTTTCTAAATGCAGGCATTATGCCAAGCTCACCATTATCTGCTCTTAAGGTCAAAGAATGGAACGAAATGATTGACATCAATATCAAAGGTGTCTTAAACGGAATTGCCGCAGTATTGCCGTTATTCATTGAACAAAAATCAGGACATGTTATTACAACTTCTTCAGTAGCAGGCTTGAAAGCCTATCCTGGCAGCGCTGTTTACGGAGCAACGAAGTGGGCAGTGCGAGACTTAATGGAAGTTTTACGAATAGAGTCCGCTCAAGAAGGAACGAATATTCGAACAGCAACGATTTACCCAGCAGCCATTCATACAGAGTTATTAGACACGATTACAGACGAAGAAACAGCAAAGGGGATGACAGCTTTGTACAAGCAACATGGAATCAGTCCAGATCGGGTGGCAAGTATTGTCGCATATGCCATTGATCAACCAGCAGATGTAAATGTAAGTGAATTTACAGTAGGACCAACAAGTCAGCCGTGGTAAAAAAATAAAGCCATTCAGTATAATAAACACCACGTTCTTGCTATAATAAGAAGAAAAGGGGGCGTTGGAATTGTCTGAGCACCGCATTTTCACTACGAGCTTTGCAAGTGTGTATCCGTTATATGTAAAAAAAGCAGAACGTAAAAATCGTACCAAAGAAGAAGTGGACACCCTGATTTTCTGGCTAACGGGGTATGATGAAACAACCTTAGAAAAGCAAATCCAAAAAGAAGTTGATTTTAAAACATTTTTTGACGAAGCACCCAAAATGAACCCGCATATGGATTTAATCAAAGGCGTTGTCTGTGGCATTCGAGTAGAAGAAATCGAAGATCCTTTGATGCAAAAGATTCGCTATTTAGATAAGTTGATTGATGAATTGGCTAAAGGCAAAAAACTAGAAAAGATTTTGCGAAGTGAATAAGAAAATCGAATCAATGAAAGCACTCACCAGCAACAAATAGTGAGTGCTTTTTTGACTTTCATTTGCTTATCCGTAAGCCAAAGGTTATGATAAGAATAACAAGTTTATCAGAAAAACTGATAGAAAAGTGGGGGGAATATCATGTTAAATACAATCAAACTAACCGAAGTGGCCTATCCAATGACAGATAACAGCGGCATCACGATTCCGCTAACGGATGAAACCATTAAAGAACGCAAGGACAAGCTTTTAACGCTCATGAAGCAAGAGAATTTAGATTCATTGGTCATTTACGGTGATCTTGAACATGGCGGGAATTTTTCTTATTTAACGGGTTTTGTGACGCGTTTTGAGGAAGGCGTTTTAATTTTACATGAAACTGGCGAAGCGGTTTTAATGCTAGGAAACGAAAATACAAAAATGGCCCAACATGCTAGAATTAGAGCCGATTTGATTCACTGTCCCTTCTTCTCATTACCGGATCAACCGATGGATGGCGAAGTAAAATTGGAAACTCTCTTTGAACAAGCAGGCTTAACAAAGGCAAGCAATGTGGGGGTTGTTGGTTGGAAAATGTTTACAGCAATGTCTGAAAACAACCGCACACTCTTTGACGTCCCAAGCTATCTGCTTTCTGCCATTCAATCAGTCGTAACCAAAGGAACCATTGAAAACCGTTCCGATCTTTTTATTGATGCAGCTTATGGTGCCAAAGCAACAAACAATGCCAATGAAATTGCTCATTACGAATTCGGTTCATCACTTGCTTCAGACTGTGTGTTAGAAACAATTGAAGCCATCGAAGTTGGAAAATCAGAAATGGAATTAGGTACTTTTTTAACCAAATACGGTCAAAATCCAACAGTTGTTCCAATTGTAGCAACCGGCGAGCGCTTTGAACAAGCTAACCTATATCCATCCCCTAAACGTGTCCAGTTAGGCGATAAAATGTCGATTACAACCGGCTTTAAAGGTGGCTTAGCAAGTCGAGGCGGTTACGCAGTAAGCCAAGTTTCAGAGCTGCCGAGTGATCAACAGGAATATTTGGAACGTGTGGCGAAGCCGTACTATAACGCAGTAGTCAATTGGTTAGAAGCCATTGATATTGGCGTGGAAGGTCAAGAGCTTTACCAACTAATAGAAGAGGTTCTACCTAAGTCCCGCTTTGGCTGGCATTTAAATCCAGGACACTTAACAGCAGACGAAGAGTGGATGTCTTCTCCAATAAAAAAAGATTCAGCGATCCCACTGAAATCAGGAATGCTTTTCCAAATCGACATTATCCCATCGGTTAAAGGCTATGGCGGCGTTGGGTGTGAAAATGGCATTGCTCTTGCAGATGAAGCTTTGCGAAATGAAATCAAACAAGACTACCCTGATTTATGGGCACGAATCGTTGCAAGACGTAGCTATTTAAAAGAAGTCTTACACATACAGCTACATGATTCAGTGTTGCCTCTTTCTAGTGGCGTAGCCTTTTACAACCCCTTCTTTTTAAACAAAACAGTGGCCTTTACCAAATAAGAAAAGGATTAAAACTTAGAGCAATATGGAGTGAGCAAAATGATTACGATGAAACGAATTTACCTAGACTATCAAGAAACCGATGGCGAACGTATTTTAGTGGATCGCCTTTGGCCAAGAGGCGTATCGAAAGAACGAGCTCATCTTACGGAATGGGCAAAAGAAATTGCCCCCTCAACAGAATTACGCAAGTGGTATCACCAACATCTGGATCAATTTGAAACATTTAGCCAAGCGTATCAAAAGGAGCTACTAACCAATCCAAAAGCGGTGGAAAAACTAGTGGAATTAACTGGTAAAAGTCAAAAAGAGACCCTCACATTCGTTTATGGTGCAAAAAATCAGCTAGAAAATCACGTGGTAGTCTTACTAAATGTATTAAAACAGTACTTTAAGGCAAACGTTCAAAAATCTTAAAAACAAGTTAGACCTTCTTAAAATAGAAGGGGGTCTAACTTGTTTTTTTTGCTCTCTAAAAATGCACTTTCCCTTGACCTAGAGTGAACTTCAAGGTGTAAACTAAGGATGAAAAATTTAGTACACAATGTTTAAGGTGTAAATGAACTAACAGAAAAGAGGAAATGAAAATGAACGTTAAAACCGTTGGAAAAACAGGTATCACAGTTTCAGAACTTGCTTTTGGCACCATGTCCTTTGGCTCAACTGCCGACAAAGCAGAGTCAGAAAAAATGTTTCACGCTGCTGTTGAAAAAGGCATTAATTTTTTCGATTCAGCGAATGTTTACGGCAATGGTCAAGCAGAATTGTTTCTAGGAGAATTTATTAAAAAAGAACGCCAAAAATACGTGGTAACGTCAAAGGTCTATTGGCCAACCTCAGAAGATCCTAATGGAAAAGGTCTCTCTAAAAAGAATATCTTCAAAAGCCTTGATGACACCCTATTACGCTTAGGAACCGACTATCTCGATTTTTATTTTGTTCATGATTTTGATCACAATACCCCAATGGAAACAACCCTTGAAGCCTTAGATCAACTTGTGAAAGCAGGAAAGATTCTGCATCCCGCAGTCAGCAATTGGTCAGCTTGGCAAATTGAAAAAGCTCTAGGAATTCAAGCAAAGAACGGCTATTCCCCCTTTGAATTGATGGAACCCATGTACAATTTAGTGAAGCGTCAAGCCGAAGTAGAGCTTTTACCAATGGCTCAAGCTGAAAAAATGGGAGTGATTAGCTATAGTCCGCTAGGTGGCGGCTTACTAACAGGAAAATACGGTGAAACCAAGCGACCTGTCAGTGGGCGACTTGTGGAAGATCAGCGCTACGCACAGCGTTATGGAGAAAAAACAAACTTTAAAATTGCAGCTGAATTTACACAGTTTGCCAAAAAATTAGGCGTACATCCCGCACCTTTAGCGATTGCATGGGTAAACTATCATCAGGGAATCACAGCTCCAATTATTGGCGCAAGGAATATGGAGCAGTTAGCGGTTAGTTTAGAAGCCGTTAATTTTGAAATGACCGAAGAATTTTATCAAGAATTATCAAAACTATCTCCAAGCCCACAACCAGCAACGGATCGTGGCGAAATCTTAACAGGCAATTGGAAATAAAGAGAACTCATTGTGAGTTCTTTTTTTTAAGGCAAAATAAGTTGACAACTAGAAAATAAACCTGTATTCTAAAAGCATACCGAATGAATGTTTTTTTAGGAAGGAACAGAAAAATGGCGAAAAAATACAATACCGAAGAAACCATCAAATTGATTTTAGATACAGCTACACGCTTATTCACCGAAAAAGGCTATGAGAAAACAACGATTCAAGACATTGTTAACGAGCTAGATGGCTTATCTAGAGGGGCAATTTATCACCATTTTGCATCAAAAGAGGCAATTGTTGATGGCGTTATCAAACGCTTATTGCCAGAAAAAAAATACATCGAAGCCATTTCCAATCGTCAAGATTTAAACGGTTTAGAAAAAATTCAGCATTTATTTTTAGAAACCCTATTTAACGAAGAAGTAGGCGCATCCTTTTCATTGACCTATTCGTTATTTAATAATCCTAAATTTTTTATGATGTACATGATGAACTGTAATGAATTCATTGCACCCCAAGTAGAAGTTTACCTTAACGAAGGCAATCAAGACGGCTCTCTAAACATTCAATACCCTAAACAAATTGGCGAAATCGTGGTGCTGCTACTAAGCACATGGTTTATCGTTTCACTTTATCCAAACACAGTAGAAACCTTCTGGGAGAAGCTTGGCGCATCAAAATATGTATTAGACGGAATTGGCTTACCTATTTTAAGCGATGATTTGATTGAAAACATCAAAAAAATAATGATAGAAAAAGAGGGCGCACATGAAAACAACTAAAAAAGCTAAAAAAAATGGAATTCGACGTTTCTTCCATATTATCGGAATGATTGTGGCAACCTTGATTGGCATCATTGTGTTAGCCATGGCTGGAATCTATACAGCACATCGCCTAAGCCTAAAAAGCGAAGCTCCACGGATTGAGAACTACGGCAAGAAGCTCTCTGTTTTTGATGGGAAAATGAATATTTTAGATGAAGGCAAAGGCGAGGGCAAGGAAACCATCGTATTATTAACAGGTTACGGTACGGCAAGTCCAGGCCTAGATTTTACACCTCTAGTGAACAACCTAAAAAAAGATTACCGAGTTGTCGTGATTGAGCCTTTTGGTTATGGCCTAAGCAGTCAAACAAAACGACCACGGACTTCAGACAACATGGTGGAAGAAATCCATGAAGTCACGAAACAATTAAAACTAGATTCCTTTATTTTGATGGGACACTCCATTTCAGGCATTTACAGCTTAAACTACGCTAACATGTATCCAGAACAGCTAAAAGCCTTTGTTGGAATCGACACGAGTACATCAAATCAACCGTGGCCTGGCTTTAACGACGGGGTGATAACCTTTGTCCAAAAAGCAGGAATTCTAAGAGCCATCACCAAACTTAGTCCAGAAGCATCACAAGTAAAAAGTCTGGACGCAAAAACCAATGAGCAGATTCGTCTCCTAACAATGAAAAATGGAGGCAATGACGCTGTTCGAAATGAAGGGCAAGAATTAAAAGCAAGCTTTGAGTTAGCGAACAAACAAACCTTTCCAAAAAATCTACCCGTTCTTCTCTTCGTTGTAAAAGACGATTCAGAAGTAGCCGGCTGGTTAGAGCTTCACCAAAAGCAAGTTGAGCATTTAGACAAAGGCAAAGTAATCGAACTAACAGGCACCCATTACTTGCATCATACGCAGTCTGAAAGGATTGGGGAAGAGGTTCGGGAGTTTATGAAATAGAAGAATGAACGACTTACTTATTAAGATAAGTGAGTCGTTTTTTACTATTAGTTGATATAAAAAAGAATTGATACAGAATAAAAAAATCAGTTAATTAGTATTGACTGAATAAGAGTTATGGAATATAATTGGGTTGTTAAGTATATTTTAAACTTTTTGGGAGGGTACTAAATTGGGCGGTGTTCTAATAAATAAAGATGTTGTTAAATTAGCTATGATAAAAAACAATATTGCTACTCAAACTGAGTTAGCAGAGCGTTTAGGCATGAGTAAAAGTCAGCTTTCTCAAATGTTATCAGATGAATTTTGCCCAATAAAAACGAATGTAATTAATTTGTTAGAAGAATTGAAAATTAGTTTTAATGAACTAATTGGTATTGAATCTAATGAGCAACTAGAATTACCATTAATGGATAACTCTAATTTAGATAATATAAGTAGGTTTGATTATAAACTGAATGAGTTTATAGATGTTAAAGATGTTACTCCAGTTAATAAATATACAGTTCTAGAAACTTTTGCGGGTGCAGGTGGTTTGGCATTGGGCTTAGAACAAGCCGGTTTAAATTCAGTAGGTGCAATTGAAATGGATACACAGGCTTGTAATACATTAAAAAAAAATAGGCCAAATTGGAATATAATTAAGGAAGATATTATTGAAGTTGCTAATAAAGGGATTAGATCACATGAACAATTTGTTTTGAAAGAAGAGTTAGATGTTTTATCAGGAGGATATCCATGTCAAAGTTTTAGTTATGCTGGGAAAAGACATGGGTTAGAAGATATCCGAGGTACTTTATTTTATCCGTATTCACAAATTTTACATGATTTACGTCCTAAAGTCTTTATTGCTGAAAATGTTAAGGGATTAGTAAATCATGATAATGGTCGAACACTAGAAACAATGCTGGATGTATTTATGCAAAATAATTACACTGTTTATTGGAATGTATTAAATGCTTGGAACTATGATGTAGCACAAAAAAGAGAGCGTATAGTAATCGTAGGAATAAGAAATGATTTAGTAGAAAAACAGATTTATCCATTTGCTTTTCCTGAAGTCTCTTCTTATAAACCAGTATTAAGAGATGTTTTAAAAAATGTACCAGATAGTCTTGGGACACCTTATTCTGAGAAGAAGAAAAAAGTATTGGAATTAGTTCCACAAGGAGGTTGTTGGATAAATTTACCAGAAAAAGTAGCCAAAGAGTATATGGGAGCATCTTACAATTCTGGTGGTGGACGACGTGGAATGGCTCGTAGAATTTCTTGGGATGAACCTTCATTGACCCTAACTACTTCTCCAAGTCAGAAACAAACTGAAAGATGTCATCCAGAGGAAACAAGACCTTTTACAACTAGAGAATATGCGAGAATTCAAAGTTTTCCCGATGATTGGAAATTTGAAGGAAGTTCTTCAAACATATATAAGCAGATTGGTAATGCAGTTCCAGTAAATTTAGCAAAATATGTTGGCTTATCAGTAGTAAATTATTTAAATCAATTTAAGTAATACTAGCTATGAAGTGACCTTTTACATTAACTTAATATTAAAAGTCCCGTAAAATTAAATTTACGGGACTTTTAATATTAAGAATAGCTAAATTTCATCAAACGACTGTTGAGATATTTGTTGGGCTAATTTTTCTATTACGTTATTTACTAGTTCTTTACTATTAACTTCTTTTGCAACTTCGCCAATTGCGTCAGTTATTTTTGAATAAAAATTTACATCACCAGTTAGTCTATACCAGAACTCTTTTCCAATATATACAGGGTAATCCTCATCAATTTTTTTATAGTGGTTACTTAATTCATAAGTTTCTCCATAAAATACACCAACCACACAATCAGTCATTCCAACTTGTAAATGATTTGTTCTTGCTAAATTTCTTATTCCTTTGAAATGATTTTTTATAGTAATAATATCATCTTTGTTAATTGTATTAGGCCCTGCTTTTATTTGACAATATTTTTTTCTATGGTCTATTTTATCAATAAATTCAATGTCTATTCCAGAAGTTGTTGATGAAAAACCCTCTAAAGTGGTGTTACAAAATTTTTGTAGTTGATTTCCAAAAATCGTATTTATAGAAGTTCCTAAGATTCTTGGATAAGCTAAAGCTTTAGCAATACTAATAGCATCATCATTTCCCTCAAGGAAATTAGCTTTATATTTATCAAGGAAAGGATTAACTTGAAATTCTTTTAAGTTAACTAATTTTTCAGTATTTTTTATATGATTTTGAACAATTTCGTCTTTAAAAAAGATTTTTGCTTTTTCAATTATTTGGTCATTATTTATTATATTTTCTTGATCTATACTCATTGATAGTCCACCTTTTAATTAGTTATTATAGGTTGAGTATACATCTTTAATTATAATAAGTACAGTTTTATTTTTATTGTGATGTTATTTTATTTCTTAACTGTTTTTTTTTTATATATTTATATTTTTTGGTTTGTGTAAAAAGCAATCAATATGGGTGCGTTTCTTTGATTCCGCTATTTATTTTATCCTCCTCTCCAACCCCAAAATACTCCTCCCTAATCGCAACCCAACGCGCGCATTCCCAAACAACTGCCACGTCATTCCCATACCCACAACCCCAATATCCCCATCTGAAAAGTGCCAGCCATTAAACGCCTCAAAAACAGCTGTCTCCAAAAGCTTCGCCTCATCTAATAAGTGTTCCGCTCTCTCAAACTCACCGCCACGAGACAACTCTAACGCTTTCTCACAGCATTCCTCCATCCGAACCACCAAACCATCGATTTCTTTCCAATCCATCATTAAAAATCCCCCTATTTTTGTCCCAATCACAAAATAAAAAACGCTAAAGGCGAACAACCAATACCGTTCCAAATAGCGATTAGCAAAGAAAGTAGCGGACTTCTCATTGAAAAAAGAGTGGAAATTAGGTACAATGAAAAAGCTAGTGCTTAAGTGCTAGCTATTGGCAACTTGTATATCAGTTTCTGGCTGTTTATACAGGGCTTCATAGCGCGGTTCCCGCCAAGCTATGAAGTGCCATTTTTTATTTTAGTATAAGACTATTTTTACGAAGTAGGATAGAAACAAAAAAAGTATCAGGAAAAATTCCCAATACTGATCGTCAATAGACACGAAACAAAGCACTTAACCTAGTTTACTTTCTCACTTGAACAAAAGTTCTTCTATAAAAGTACATAGAAATGGAGTACAATAAAATAAGCTAACACATGTTGTTAGTGACTATTGGCAACTTGTATGGGCAGTTTCTGGCTGTCGCTACAAGGCTTTGAAAGTTTGGTTCCCGCCAAACTTCAGAGTGCCAATTTTTTTATTTATATAAAGTTTTTTTGATTCTATCCTACTTGCGTCTATTATAAAGAAACACGAGTAATTTTTCAACCTAAAATAGAAAATAATCAAAAAATTAATAAATAACCTATCAATAAAAAAGGAAATAAATTATTTACATTTATTTAAATATATGATTTACTTAATAAGTAACGATTGTAATTTAAATGAGGTGAGTAAATGGGAGAGATTTCAACACATACAGATATAGCAGATGATTTTGCTGAACGAATCAAAGAAACATCAAACCGTTTAAAAAATGGAAGAGAAAAGATTGATGAACTAAAGCTATTTGACTATTCATCAGGAAGTACCATTACAGATATTGGAAGTACCGTATTTAAATTATCCAGTGCCATGAAACAACTATCTTCTTCAACCCAAGTAGATGGAGACAATGTTCAAAAAATTAATCAGACATTTGCTGAAACAGATAAACAAAATGAAAAACGATTTAACTAAAAAAAATGTCACTCAACGAGTTACTGATTTACAAAAAGAAGTAAGGATAAAACGGGTTGAAGAAGAGCAACTTGAAGAAATTCAAACAGAAATCAAGCAACTAGCTAACTTAGAATTGGAATTGTTATACGAAGAGCAACAGCTCTTTAGCAATACAGCAATCAGTCATTGTCTTCAGCAATCTATTTTTCAAATTGAAGAAGAGGTGGCAAGTGCGGTAGAAAAAACTAATTATAGGAAACTCGACCTCCAAGATGAACAGGCATTGCTACGTAAGAGACTTTATGAAGCAGAAGACAACTTAGCTTTCATGCAAAAGGAGGAAGCTAGCAATGACTAAAATCGATATTAGCGAGTTTTCTCAACTACTCTCTGATTTGCAAAAGCTAAAGTTAACAGTTGGATGGTCATTAACAGGAACAAAGGCTACCTTTCAAGAGTTTAAAAATGATACGAGTTTGAAGGGGAGTGCTTGGGATACAACAAAACAGTTCTTTTTTGAAGGATACATACCAATCATTGATGGAATGAATGATCCCTTTTATCTATTAGTGGAAACGACTGAACAGTTTATTCATGATTTTGAAAATGAAGTGACTACTGAGTCAGTTAAATTAGATTTAGAGCAACTTGCTGACCTCCAAGCCAGACGAGATGAATTACAGCAAAAAAAAGAGGATTGGTTTCATAAACTAGCAGATGTGGCGTCAAAAATTCCTTGGGCAGGGCAATTATTTGACGACTATAGCCTATTTCAAGCAAATAAAAAAGTAGCTCTACTAGAAGATTTTGAAAGCTTTATCAATCGACATGGCAGTGATTTTTCTGTATTAAATAACCAAATCGAGCAAGCCTTACTTGGATTAGATGAACTTGGAAAGCAAAAATCCTTTAATGGAGATCAAAAAAGATACCAAGCAGTTGATTTTTCTAAGAGTAACTGGTATAAAAAAGTAACAGATTATCACAAAGAACATGGAACTCATATTGAAGAAGTTCAAAAACGAGATATTGAGAACTTTAAAGAAATGGCGAAAGTAGCTGGAAGCGCAGTAGCGATGGATTCTTTTGCTATGAATAATGAAATAGCCGGGATGGCGGGGCCTCTATATAATGCTACTGAAAATTATTTTTCAGGAATAAATGTTCCTACAAATAAAGGAATTAAAGAGCAGGTGATTAATTCTAATGCTAGAGTAGATGATGATTTTGCAACTGATATTTTTTTACCTAAATCATATTATGAAAATAATTATGCTCCAATAGATGGCACTCCAAATTCAAAAATAATATTTAAAAGATTAGGATCAAGTGGTAATATAGAGGAATCATTAGTTTTTTATAATCAGTATGGAAAACAGTCAGTAAGAGTTGATTTATCTAATCATGGAAATAGTCTTCATCATACTGAGCCACATGTACATGAATTTTTTTATATCAATGGTGGAAAAATTTATTGTCAGAAACAAAATATTTTTTAGATGATTTTGGCGTGCTTAGAAGAGGAATCATTGATCCTCAAACGAATGGAATAAAATTTATAGACTAACAAAAAAGGAATGATAAATATGATGGACTTTATCAAAAATTCAGAACTAATTGTGAACTTTTTAAAAAATAAAAGACCATGGTACTTTCACGAGATTATTGGAATTAATTTTCAAACAGATTTGGATTATGAAGGGAATTCAAAAAATGTATTACTAATTACATTTATTATTAAATGCTCTCAATTGTCAGATGAATATGTAGCTACTATAAAATTTGTTGACGCTTCGGATGTAACTTTAAACAAAGTAACACGAGTACCAATTGGAGATCGTCTTATTATCCATGATACCCAGCAGAATGGATGGGAAACGAAGCAACGTTACCATGTTCATGACGATAATGGATATGGAGAGGAAACTGGTTTTAGGTTTATTGATTTTTATTGTTCGGCAATCGAAGCTATTGAAATTAAATCATTTGAACGTAAAATAACATTAGAATAAAAAAACTTTATATCACTTAAATATGGAACAAAGAAAGTTCACATGAAAACTCTTTTGGATAGAGTATTACCTAAGCAAGATGAACCAACAGCTCTAAAATAACGATTAAAAAAGCCCGAGAAATGAAGCGTTTTTCTTCATTTCTCGGGCTTTTAAAGTAATATTAACGATACCGTTTTCGAAGCAAGACTAAATTATTAATCGTAAACAATAAAATCCCTAACCAAATACAGCCAAAGGCTAATAATTGTGGGCCCGCAAACGTTTCATTAAATAGAAAGACCGCTGAAATCAACATAAGTGTTGGACCGATATATTGTAAAAATCCAAGCAAAATATAAGAGATATTTTTAGCAGCCTCAGCAAACAAGAATAAAGGAATCGCCGTCACAACGCCGGCACCAATTGCTAATAAATTGATTGAAGGAGAGTAGCTCATAAAACCAACTGGTGCAAAAAAGCACAGGTAAATCATCGCTATAGGAGCCATAATACTAGTCTCCAAAGTTAAACCTGTCAAAGAACTTACAGAGGCCTGCTTTTTAATTAAGCCATAAAGACTAAAGGTAGTCGCCATTGCTAAAGCTGCCCAAGGAATAGCTCCAGTTTGAATGGCTAACCCAACCACACCAATCGTAGCTAACACGCAAGCGATTTTTTCAATCCGACTTAAACGCTCCTTTAAAAAGAGTGTTGCAATCAAGATATTTGCTAAAGGATTAATATAATAACCTAGACTGGCTTCAACAACATTGCCACTAGTGACTGTAAATATAAAAATAAACCAGTTTACTGTAATGAATAGCGCTGCTAAAATAATAGCTCGTCGTCTTTTTTTATCCTTTATAACCATTAAAGCTTCCACTTTAAAATTTTTCCATTTTCGAGTCACGCATAAAACCACTAACATAAAAACAAAAGACCAAATAATTCGATAAGATAAAACCGATAAAGGAGTCACACTTCCTAAAGCCTTCCAATATAACGGCAAAACACCCCATATTAGATAAGCTCCAATACCAGATAACAAGCCCTTTTTTTCATTTTGTTCAGAATGATTGTTCATTTGCGAACCTCCTTTTTTATAGTATACAGGAAGATGTTCAAATTTCTTTCTTTTTTTGAAAATTGTTGTCACTAAAAATAAAAAACCTAGCAACCGAAGCGACTAGGCTTTGTCCTTACACAAAGTTCTTTTCTTGTTCACTGTTTGCTTGACGATAAATGGTTAAGCAAAAAAACAAACTACTAAAGCCAACTAAGATTGCAATATTCAACAGACTATCCCTTAACAATCCGCTACTTTGAATCCTTTTAATACCATCAATCAACCAAAATTGAGGGAAAAGGTGAGCGACTTTTTGCATAAAGCGAGGCATCAATTCAATAGGAACAAACATCCCAGCCAACATACTACTGCCAGTGAAAATAAACATCTTCATAGAGTTCATCACACGGTAACTGGTACTATAAGAAAAAATGACTAAGGTTAAACTAACCGCAACCAATCCGAATAAACTCAGCATCAAAAATAAAACAAAATAAGAAACACCAGGATCAATCTGTACCAAAAATTTCATCACAAACAAAGTCAGAAAAATTTGTCCTTCAATCAATAAGAAATTTGCAATAATCGTACTTAAACTATACGTACTACTTTTAATCGGCGTACTTAACAAACGATAAAACGTTTTTTCTTCTTTTTCTTTAGCCATAAAATCACTCATATTCCCAGCAGAAGAAAGTAAGAAAAAGGTTAAAACGCCTAACATAGCTGTACTAAGCAATTGCCCTGTTTGCTTCGTTGTTGAAAGCTTTTTGCCAGTTACAGGATACGCATTTTTTTGATAGTCCGCTAGTAAGGAGTTAAAATCAGCACCCTGTTGACTAGCAGCAATTAATGGAATCAAGTGATTTAAGTGGGTCGTTAATTCTCTTTTAAGCACAGTATTAACGACATCTCCTTGAATCGAGCTAATCTCAAGGTCATTAATTTCTCCCTTTGCTAAAGAAGCTTCAAAGCCTTTTTTAAAGAGAATCAACGCCGTATTTTTATTTTCAACAATAGACTGTTCTGCCTCACGTTTTGTTTGATACACCGTTATTTTTTTACCACTATCCTTCATCCATTCCATTACTTGCTTGCCAGCAAGAGTATCCTCTTGATAAATAACACCATAAGCTGCCGGCACCGTTTCCCCACTAGAAATAGAGTTTAAAACAAGCACAAAGAGTATCGAAGCTAGCGGAAATACTAAATATGTCACTAATTTTCGTTTATTCGCAAAAGCGTTTTTAAAGTAATGAGCAATTAACCAAACCAATTGTTTCATCTACAGCACCTCCCTTTTTCGAGTCAATAGTCCGTAGCCAAAAATACATCCAAAGCTAATCAGGAGTAATACACTAGCAGGGAGCAGAAGGGCGCTAACGTTATCTTGATAAACCGCTTGTTTAATCACTGTTGAAATGTAGCCAACAGGAGAAATATTTTTCCACGTATGAGTGTCAGAAATTGGGAAGTACGCACCACCAATAGCTGAAAGAATAGTGATGACAATTGAAAATAGACTAGCTAAGGCACGAGAATTTCCCTTTGTAATCCCATCAAACAATAAACCAAGTGAGACTGCAGCAATCATTTCCAGCAAGAAAAGACCATAGACAGCCAACCAATAAGAACCCCAATTCATATCAAAAACAAAGCGACTGTAAAGCATTGTAATTGCTAGAAAGAGGGCTTGAAGTGAAATGCAGCCAATTAATTTTCCAGCAAATAATTGAGCTTTAGTAATAGGGGTCATCAAAATCCGACTTAACGTATGCGAACGTTTTTCAGAACTTAAAATCGACGAGCCATAAAGCAATCCATAAAGCATCATCATTGCAATAACCGCAATGGAATAATATTGAATAGAAGTTTCCGCTTTTTTTCCAGCAATCCCTTTTGTAGCAATCGTAACAGTGGAGGCTTGTGGAATAGTAGGGGAGGATGCAGCCTTTTCTGGCGTTAGCTGATTCAGTGTAGTCATTAATTGAAATTCACCACTAAATCCATTTAAATAGCCTTCAATGACAGATTTAGAAAAATCACTTAATGTATCCGCATAATAAAGAATTAATCCTTGTTTCCCAACTTCAACAACAGCAGTTAACTCAGTTTCTTGAACTTTCTTTTTTCCATCAGCTAAAGACGAAACCTTTTGAAAAGCAAAATGAGCTGTTTCAACTTCCTTTCTAAACGTAGTAAAAGGTTCTTGAAGCTGAGCATCTGTAATCGTGTACCCAATTTTAATGTCTTCTACTTGAACTTTCTGATTAAAACTACCACCTAAGGCAAGTCCTAAAACGGTTATTAAAAAAATAGGCAAAGCGAGCATATAGACAATCGCACTTTTCTCACGTAGCGTTAAGTTGATTTCAGCTAACGCAATAGTAAAAATAGACATTTTCGATTCCTCCTTTCAATAAAGTGTTTAGTCTCGTAACGTTCGACCCGTTAATGTTAAAAAGACAGTTTCTAAATTAATTTTTTGAGCATCAACGCTTTTAATTTCAATAGTTTGCTCCATTAAGTAGATTAAAATAAAGTTCAAATTAGTAACTTCAATTGCAGAGGTTATCTCAATAAAGTCACCGGTTCTTTCAACATGCTTAACGCCACGAATTAAAGCCAAGTCACTTAGTTCGATTTCTTGTTCTTGTCCAACTTCAATCCTAATTTTATGAACATCCGTTACCATACTTTTAAGTGCTTCTTTACTCCCTTCAGCAATGACCTTGCCGTGGTCAATAATGGCAATCGTTGTACAAATTTCTTCTATTTCTTCCATATAATGACTTGTATAAATCACCGTAGTTCCTTGTTGATTTAATTTTTTGATAGATTCCAGAATGTAGTTTCTTGATTGAGGATCAATTCCGACAGTCGGTTCATCCATAATAACAAGTTGTGGCTCATGGGCAATCGCACAGGCAATATTTAAACGACGTTTCATGCCACCAGAAAAAGAGGCAGGTTTATCATTCATATGTTCAGTTAACCCTACAAAAGCCAGCGCCTTTAGAACTTTATCTTTTAAATCAGCGCCACGAAAACCATACAGACCAGCAAAGAAATGAACATTTTCATAAGCAGTCAATTCATCATAAACCGCAATATCTTGCGGAACCAAGCCAATATTTTTTCTAATGTCATCCTTTTTTTGTCCCGTTTGTTCATGACCTAAAATCGTCATACTGCCTTTTGATTTCTGTAATAATCCACAGATCATATGAATCGTCGTACTTTTTCCTGCGCCATTTGGTCCCAATAGACCAAAAATTTCCCCTGTTTCAATCGTTAATGAGAGATTATCCACAGCCAGATGTTGCCCAAATTGTTTTGATAAATCTTTGATAACGATACAATTCATTTCAATCCGCTCCCTTACCGTTGTGATAGCTCTATCATAGCAAAAAAAAAGACTGTTGCTTAGTGCAATCAGTCATCTTTTAGATATGAGAATTCTCATGTGTTGACAATGGAATCAGTGTAGTGACCATAAAATGAGGGTATCCCACGACTAAAAGCGTTCCGCCAAGTTGGGCAGTTCTTTCTTCCATACCAGTCAAACCCAAACTTGCTTGGAAATCTTTCGTTCCAATCCCATTGTCCTTAATCTCTAAACGGACAAATTTATGGTAAACAGCCAATTCCACTTCAATACGGGAAGCTTCCGCATATTTTAAACAGTTTGTTAAAGCTTCTTTTAAATTTTGAGAAAAAACGTGCCACATGACAGGCGAAATAGACGTCAAATCACCAGAAAATTGAAGAGACGTTTGAATCGCATAATCTGTTGAAAAAGCAATTAAATCTCCTTTTAAACGCTGAATACCTAAACTTTCTTGTGGCGGTTTCAATTGTTTCAAAACCAACCGAATTTGCTCAACGCCGTCCTTTGTAATGGCAATAGCATTATTCAATAAATGTTCAGATTGATTGGGGTTACCCCGCATTGTTTTTTTCGCAGCCTCCATTTGAATCAAAGCTCCCGTCAGAGAATGGCCAATTTCATCATGAAATAAATGGGCTAACTGATTATGTGTTTCTAATTGAAGCAATTGCTGTTGTTGCTGAGATACGTGCTGTTCTTGGCGTTGATTGGCTTGCTTTTGATTAAGCTGATAGTCACGTAATTGGAGGGTTAAAGTTTGAATTTTCTCTTCCAAATATAAGACAAAGAAAGTCAATAAACTTACTAAACTATAACTTGCAATCAACAAGAAGGAATCCTTAAAAATAAAAAAGGGGACACCTACTAAGCAAAATTTTAGCCAGGTAAAACGATAAAATAAAGCAAAATCAACCCAATAACCACCTATTGTAATCGGTATTAAATAATAAAAAAGCTGAGAACAAAAAGTACCAAAAACAACTAAACTTACAAGTAACCCAAGCGCTACTAATTGTTGCTGTTTTTTTGTTTTGCAGCTGTAAAAAAGCAAACTAATTGAAAAATAAAGTAAGCATCCTAATAAAAAGAAGCCAAATTGTTGAAAGTGTTGAATTTCTTGAAAAGCCCCTAAAGCAAAAAGTAAAAGCAACTGAAAAATCAATTTATGATTCAAAACCATGTCATTCACCAATCTTCCCAGTTAAAAAATAAATCGCAATCTGTGTCCGATGGGCCAACCCCGTTTTACTAAGAATGGTTGAAATATAATTGGCAACAGTTCCATCAGAAATAAACAAAACTTTACCGATTTCCTTATTAGACAAGCCTTTGGCAATACTTGCCATAATTTCAACTTCTCGAGTAGTAAACGGGCTCAAGTCAATCGTAGGCGACAACGCCTCATTCTGATTTGTTTTTAATTGCAGCCTAAATTTTTCAAAAATCGTTTCTTGCAAGACATGCTGGTTCAATGCAACACTCCGAATGGTTTGAGCAATCACATCAGGATCATTATTTTTAAGTAAATAACCCTTTGCTCCATTTTCCAAAGCTTCCGATATGTAATCATCGTCATCAAAAGTCGTTAAAATTAATACCTTTGTCTGTGTTTGTTGAACAATTTTCTGTGTAGCTGCCACACCATCCATAATAGGCATCCGAACATCCATTAACACAACATCAATTGGCGTTTCCAAGCAATAATTAAGGGCTTCTTGCCCGTTAGCAACGGTACCAACCACTTCAATATCATCATAAGAATTCAACACAATCGCCATTCCACCTGTAATAAAGACATTGTCATCTGCAATTAAAATCCGAATCATTCCATCCACCTCTTTGTCTTTTATTATACGGAGAGTTAGGTTCATTTGCACGTTAAATTAATCTAAATAAGCGTAGTCATTTTTTTGTAGAAAAAAAGAACCTTCCAACTATGAAAGATTCTTTCTTAATTCAACTACTCGTTACTCCAAAAATCCTTTTTTTTGAAGAAACTCTTTCGCAACAGTAGCTGCCGATTGATTGTTAATATTCACTTCATAATTCATTTTCCGCATCTCATCATCCGTTATTTTTCCACCTAGCTTATTTAAAATAGCTGCTAATTCTGGATATTTTTCCAGCGTGCTGTTTAAAAGCAATGGCGCGCCTTGATAAGGAGGGAAGAGCTGTCGATCATCTTTTAAGACCGTTAACTTGTATTGAGCCAGCTCACTATCCGTTGAGTAGGCATCAATCACTTGAATATCACCAGCTTCGATAGCAGAGTAACGAAGTTTAGGCTCCATCGTTTGTAAACGATCAAAGGTAATCCCATATAATTTTTGAATCCCTTTATACCCATCATTACGATCAGCAAATTCTAAGGTAAAGCCAACATTTGCAGTATGACTAACTGCTTGTAAATCAGAAATAGAGGATAGTTGATGTTCTTTTGCATAGTTTTGAGAAACCGCTAAAGCATAAGTGTTATTGTACTTCATCGGATCTAAATACGCCATTTTGAATTGCTTATCCAGTCCGGTCTTAGCTTGTTGATAGACTTGGTTTTCATCATGACTTTTAGAAGGCTCATTTAAGAAGGTCTCTAAAACCGTCCCAGTAAATTCTGGGTAAATATCAATATCGCCTTTTTGCAATGCATTAAATAAAAAGCTAGTTTTTCCCATATTTGGTTTTAATGTAACCTTCAAATCCGTTTCATCTTCAATAAGGTATTTATACATATTGATTAAAATTTCTGGTTCAGCACCTAATTTCCCTGCAATGACAACTTCTTTTTGAGGTTGATTAATAAGCGGGATTAAAATAAAGCCTAGAATAACGACTGCTAAGGTGCCCAAAGTAATCAAGCTTTTTTTAAAGGAGATACGTTCAAAAATCCGTAATAAATAATCAAAAATAATAGCTAACAAAGCAGCAGGAATTGCCCCAAGTAAAATTAATTGATGATTATTCCGGTCAATGCCAAGTAAAATCAAACTTCCTAAACCACCAGCACCGATTAAAGCCGCTAAGGTGGCCGTACCAATAATTAAAACCATCGCTGTTCGAATTCCTGCCATAATAACAGGCATAGCAATTGGAATTTGAACCTTGTACAGACTACGCCAACGATTCATCCCCATCGCACTTGCTGCTTCAACAAGAGAAGGATCAACCTCCGCAATTCCTGTATAGGTATTTCGCAAAATTGGAAGGAGTGCATAAATGACTAACGCAATCACAGCAGGCAACGTTCCAATTCCCACTAGAGGAATCATTAAGCCTAATAAGGCAAGAGAGGGGATTGTCTGGAAAATAGCCGCAACTTGAATAATAGGCTCCGCAATTTTTTTATGAGAAGTTAAATAAATTCCTAAAGGCAGTGCAATTAAAACCGCAATCAACAAGGCAACAAAAGAAATTTGAATGTGTTGAAGGAGAGCAGTTGCTAAATCTTCTTTACGTTCTTGAAATGTTTCAATCAACGTCATCATCAATCTGTCCCTCCTTTTTGAATACCAGAACTTAGAAATGCAAGGAAGTCTTGATGAGTGATTTTACCTAAGTAAGTGGAGTCCTCTATGATTTGAACAATTGGAAATCTTGTTAAGGCTAAAATTAAGTCATCAACCGAAGTCTCTTTTGTGACCACTAAAGCCTCCGTTTCTTCAAGTGCTAAAGGTGATGTTGAAAAATGATTCATAGCCATCAACGTTTGAACGGTTTGAGAAGTGGTAACAGCTACATTCCCAGATTGAAGAAATTCGCGAACAAATTCATTTTTAGGATTCTGACAAATTTCATCAGGAGTCCCAATTTGTTCCACATGCCCCTCCTTCATAATACAAATGCGATCGCCTAACTTTAAAGCCTCTTGCATATCATGAGTCACAAAGACAATCGTCTTTTTAACTTGTTGATGAAGTTTCGCCACATCTTCTTGCAAATTCTTTTTACTGATAGGGTCCAGTGCACTAAAGGGCTCATCCATTAAAATAATATCTGGGTCAGCCGCCATTGCTCGTAAAACACCCACACGTTGTTGTTCACCACCAGATAATTCAGAAGGCAAACGGTGACGGTAACTTTCAGCGTCTAAGCCCACACTCGTTAACAACTCTGTTACTCGTTCCTTCATTTGCGTTTTTGACCATTTTTTCATTTCGGGTACAGTTGTAATGTTCTCTTCAATCGTCATATTTGGAAAAAGGGCAATTTGCTGTAAGACATAGCCAATATTCCAACGCAACTCATGAATCGTATAGTCAATAATCGGTTTATTCTGAATTCGAATCGTACCAGTTGTTAATGGAATTAAGCGATTGATCATTTTTAAGGTAGTGGTTTTTCCACTTCCACTAGGACCAATCAAGACAAAAAATTCTCCTTCGTTAATTTCAAGAGTTAAGTCCGAAACAACAGGTTTTCCTGGAGAATAAGATTTTGAGACGTTTTCAAAGCGAATCATTTCATCCCTCCTTTAATGTTTTTGTAAACAAAATTATAGCATTTTTTAATTTAGAACGCTAGTTCGCTGACTTGAAATAAAAAAAAAGAACAATAAACGACGAATCATTTATTGTTCAAATAACATATACTTATTGAAGTTTCAGCTCAAGTCGTTTCGATACACGCGAAAGTAAGAAACAAACAATAAAATACAAGAATGTCATAGCAGCAAACATCGGTAAGACGGCTGTTGTATCTTGACCGTAAATAATTTTTGCATTATGAGTCAATTCTGGTAAAGAAATAATAACAGCAAGAGACGTATCTTTAATTAATGAAATAAATTGGCTGACAATCGGGGGAAGCATCTTTTGAAAGGCCTGTGGAAAGATAATCGACCAAAGTGTTTGACCATACGTCAATCCAGTCGAACGACCAGCTTCCATTTGCCCCTTAGGAACGGCATTTAAGCCCGCTCGAATAATTTCAGAGAGCATTGCCGATTCAAAAATAGTTAAAGCAGCCACACTTGACCAGAAAATACTTAGACGAATGCCAACTTGTGGCAATGCAAAATAAGTAAAAAAGATAATCAACAACAAAGGCAAATTACGTATAATATCAATTAAAACACCGACAATCGCTGAAATAAATGGAACTTTCATAAAACGAATCAGACCTGCAATCCCGCCGATGACAAAGCTAAAAATAATCGACAAGACAGCGACCATAATTGTGACCCATAAACCATCTAATAAGAAGCGAATATTGATCCATGAAAAAGCCTCGATAAAGTTCAAATCAACTCTCCTCCTTCTTAATTTTTAACCTCTAAACGTTTTTCAATATGCTTCATCAAATAAGACAAAGGCAATGTTAAAATCAAATAAAACCCACCAACAATTAAATACGTATCAAAGGTATTAAAGGTTTCACTTGCAATCAAATCCCCTTGATACATCAAATCAAGACCTGCAACCATCGCTAAAATAGAGGAATTTTTCACTAGATTAATAAACTGATTGCCTAGTGGGGGAATGACAATCTTAAAGGCTTGGGGCAAAATAATGTACCACATCACCTTGGAATAGGTGAAACCAGAAGAAAGCCCAGCTTCTAATTGACCTTTTGGAACACTCTCAATTCCTGCACGAACCGTTTCAGCAATAAAAGCAGAAGTATAAAGGGTTAATCCAATGGTTCCCGCAGTAAAGCCATTCAATTGAAACCAATACAAAGGTGCAACCACGTAGAAAAACATAACAATAATCAATAACGGAATATTACGGAAAAATTCCACATAAGCCTTTGCAAAGTATTGAACCCATTTTTTATGAGAGAGTTGAAAAATAGCCATCAACGTTCCAATAATCAAACTAAAAAGCAATGCAAGCAAACTTGCATAAAGTGTATATTTAAAACCTTCAATCAAAGGCGTTGAGTAAGTTGAAAGAATTGTACCCATAGTTACGCGTCACCTCACTTAAATTATTTTTTAGGAAACCATTTTTGATAAATCTTATCATAAGTTCCATTAGATCTAATTGTTTCTAAAGCATGATTCACTTCTTTTAGGAAAGGTTCTTGCCCTTTATTAATGGCAATCCCATAAGGCTCATCAGTAAAGTTCCCACCGGCAAGTTCATAATCAGGATTTTCTTCAGCAATTCCTAAAAGGATACTATTATCTGTAGTCATAGCGTCACCTTGGCCAGATTGCAAGGCAGTAAAAGCCTCTGCATAATTTTCTAATTCCAATACTTTTGTCTCAGGCGCATTAGCTCGAATGTTAATGGCAGAAGTGGAGCCCTTAACCGCTAAAACTGTTGTACGAGCATTTAAATCTGCAATGCTTTTGATAGGACTGCCTTTTTTGACTAACAAAGATTGCCCTGCATCAAAATAGCTATCTGTAAAATCCACTACTTTTTTACGCTCGTCAGAAATCGTCATAGTAGCAATAATGGCATCAATATTTCCGTTTTTTAACAAGGGAATTCTTGTTTTGGAAGTAACTTCCACAAACTCCGCTTTTCCATCCTTACCAAGTATTTCTGTTGTTAAGGCCTTTGCAATATCAATGTCAAAGCCTTCAATTTCACGAGATTCAATATTGATTAAACCAAAAAGCCGTGTATCTGTTTTTACTCCCCAAACAATCGTTGGACTGGTTTTGATTCTTGTTTTAATGTCCTCGTTCGCAACACTTGCTTTGCCACAAGCCGTTAAGACGAGCATCATCAAGAAGAGGAGAGCGCCTTTTTTTAATAATTGTTTCATCAGCAAATGCCTCCTTTAATTAATGATTAATGATTTTGCTTAAAAATTGTTGTGCTCTGATTTCTTTTGGCTGCTCATAAAATTCAATCGCATTTGCATCTTCTAAAATTTGACCATCTGCCATAAAAATCACGCGATCAGCCACTTCTCTTGCAAAGCCCATTTCATGGGTAACAACAACCATCGTCATTCCTTCACGTGCTAATTTTTTCATCACCTCAAGAACTTCCCCAATCATTTCAGGATCAAGTGCTGACGTTGGTTCATCAAACAGCATTACTTCCGGTTGCATAGCTAAGCCCCTTGCAATCGCAATTCGCTGCTGTTGACCACCAGATAATTGAGAAGGGTAGGAATCCTTTTTATCTAACATGCCGACTTTTTCAAGCAACGTTTCTGCTAATTTAGTGGCATCCTCTTTTGATTTTTTTAAGACTTTGATTGGTGCAAGTGTAATGTTTTCTAACACTGTTTTATGAGGGTACAAATTAAAATGCTGAAAGACCATTCCCAGGTTTTTACGAACTTGATTCATATTTGTTCCCTTACCATGTAGATCCACATCATTTATCAAAAGCTGCCCTTCAGTAATATCTTCCAACCCATTAATGCAACGAAGCATCGTACTTTTACCAGAGCCAGAAGGACCGATTACAACCACAACTTCACCTTTTTGTACGGTTAAATTAATGTCTTTCAAGGCGTGAAATGAGCCGTAATATTTTTCAACCTCTTTAAATTCAATCATGAAATCACTCCTCTATTAAGTCGATAATCTAAAGAAACTATTAGAATACGTTCATTATATTTTAATGATAGAGCTATTATATCGGCTAAATAAGCAGTTTGTAAAGTTTTTAGTGAAATTTTTTTTATAAAAGTGCTATCTTGGTGTTACATTTCCTTACATATCAAAGAAAAGTTGCGAAAAAGGTTGGATTGTGTTAATCTAATTTTAATAAATGAAATGGAGGTGAATAAAAGATGAGTGGTAATTTAGTTGGAATGATTGATTTTACAATTTTATTTGTTAGTTTCTGTCATGCCGTTATTTTTAATGTTGCGCAAACAAGGGATAAGTCTGCCCAAAATTTCAACAATTCAATTAAAAATAATTTGCCAACTTGTCTTTTATTTCCCTAATTCAGAAATGATCTGTAACTAGTAAGTCAGTTGGGCAGGTGGAGAATCGTCTCCAGTTGTCCTTTTTTGTTGCAATAAAAGATAAAGATGATGGCACAAAGGAGTAACATCATGTTTATTACAGTCAAAGAAATCGGAAAAACCTTCGGAAGTTTAACCTTATTTGAAGAACTTTCCTTTACAATACCAGAAAACAAAAAAATCGGTTTAGTTGGAGACAATGGGAGTGGGAAATCAAGTTTATTTAAACTTTTACTCGGCATAGAATTCCCTAGTAGTGGAACAATCATCCGAAAAAAGGGGTTGAAAATCGGCTATTTAGAACAATTGCCTGTAGCGCTACCCAATGAAACGGTCTACCAAGTAATTGAACAAAGCTTTCCAACCTTTATCAAAATGAAAACGAAATTGACGTCAATGGAGTGTGAACTAGCTACAGAAACTGATGAAGTTAAAATGTCTTCTCTGCTTTTTAAATATGGGGAATTACAAGAGACGTTTATCGAAATTGGTGGATATGAGTTAGATTACAAAATCCAAAAACTAGCGACAGGTTTAGGAATAGAAACACTTTTAAAAGCAACATTCAATCAATTAAGTGGAGGCGAACAAACCAAAGTCGGTTTAATCAAAACCCTGCTACAAAATCCCGATTTATTATTATTAGATGAACCTACCAATCATTTGGATTTACAAGCAATCGAATGGTTAGAACATTATCTAAAAGAATACAGCGGTGGAGTTGTTATTATTTCTCATGACCGCCATTTCTTAGATGAAGTAGTGGAGCAAATCTACGAGCTTGAAGACAGTGAAGTGAGTATTTTTAATGGCAACTATAGTCGTTATAAAATTCAAAAACAAAAGAAGCTAGAACTAGAATTAAAAGATTACCAAGAACAACAAAAGAAAATCAAAAAACTTCAAGATGCCATTCGCCGTTACCGACAATGGGGAAATGAAAGTGGCAACGAAGATATGTTCAAAAAGGCAAAAAGCTTAGAAAAAAGGGTGCAACGAATTCAACAGCTAGCTAAGCCAACTATGGAAAAAGAAAAAGTTAAACTTACTTTAGAGGTCACACAACGAAGTGGAAAAAAAGTTTTAAGCTTTCACGATGTAAGTAAAGCTTTTGGTGAGAAACACTTATTTACAGAGCTTGATTTCACCTTACTATGGAAACAGCGAGTAGGAATGGTAGGTGAAAATGGCACCGGTAAATCTTCCTTAATACGTTTAGCTTTAAAAGAAATAGCTCCTGATAAAGGAGAAATAAAAATAGGTGAAGGCGTAAAAATAGGGTACTTACCTCAAAAAATTAGTTTTCCAAAAGAAGAAGCAACGGTATTAGCGACCTTCCGTTCAGAAATCGGCATGGAAGAAGGAACAGCTAGACAATTTCTAGCGACGTTTTTATTCTTTGGCAGCGATGTTTTTCGTAAAGTTGGGCAATTAAGTGGCGGGGAACGAATGAGATTACGTTTAGCCATTTTAATGGAACAAGAAACAAATCTCTTGATATTAGATGAGCCAACCAATCATTTAGATATTTCTACCAGAGAAGTAATCGAAGACGTCCTGTCTAATTATCAAGGAACCATTTTTGCAATTTCCCATGACCGTTATTTTTTAGCAAAAGTAACGAATGAAACGTTATGGTTAGATAAAAAGGGCCTAACGATGTACCCTGGCAGTTATCAATGGGCGGCTGCTAAACGAAAAGAACAACTTTCTATTGCAACAATTCCACTTTCAAACAAAAAAATAAAATTATCAGTAGCTACGATTGAAAGGAAATTAGAAGAAAAAACGATTGAATTAACAAAACTCAAACAAAAATTAAAAATCGAACCAGAAAATACGTTATTACTTCAACAAATTAATGAAGTGAAATCCGCTATCAGCTCGTTAGAAAATGAATGGTTACAACAAACTGACAATTAAAGAAAAAAAGCTTCAATCCGTAATCAGATTGAAGCTTCTTCTAAATTAATGATTATTTTTTTCAAAATTCAACAACCATTCTTTCGTCGTTAAGCCAATTTCCGAAGAGCCGCTGTAGCCAACCAGCTTGCCATTTTTACCAATTACCCGATGACAAGGAATCACAATTGGAAAAGGATTATTGCGATTCGCTTGCCCAATAGCCCGGACCGCCTTTGGATTTTCAATGGCTTCAGCAATATCCCCGTAACTTTTTGTTTCGCCATATGGAATTTTTCTTAACGCCTGCCAAACGCTACGTTGAAAAGGAGTGCCTGAATGAATCGAAAGAGGAACCGTAAATTCAGTTAAATTGCCTGAAAAATAAGCTTCTAATTCTTCTTTCAAAGCCAAACAAAAAGGCTCATCATGAGTAGAATTTAGCGTATCCTGCGGGTGAATCGTTAAATTATGAATACTAGTAATACCAAATTCATCTTCTTTTAATTCAAGTAAACCGACTGGGCTTTCGACTAACATAAAGGACCTCCTTGTCTCATTTGATATAAGTTGCTTCTATTATAGTAGAAACAGTTGGACAATAAAAGGTAAATTCATCCTAATGAACGAACTTTAAGAAAAAATAAGAAAAGATTGCTATAATAAAAGAAAACGAATTCTAAAAGAAAAGAAGGCTGGTTAGATGGAACGCATTCATATTTACCATACAAACGATCTCCACTCACATTTTGAAAATTGGCCACGAATTCAGGAATTTTTACTAGAGCAACGTGAGTATGATCGTCAAAAAAATGAAGAAGTATTAATTTTTGATATCGGCGACGCCTTAGACCGAGTTCATCCTTTAACAGAAGCCACTGATGGCAAAGCAAATATCGCAGCCTTAAATCAAATTCATTATGACGGTGCGACAATTGGCAATAACGAAGGCGTAGGAAATTCAAAAAAACAATTGAATCAGCTCTATAGCGAAGCCAATTTTCCTGTTTTGCTGGCTAACTTAATCGATAAAGAAACAAATTTAAAACCAGAATGGGCAGAGTTATTTAAAATTTATCAAACAAAATCAGGACATCGAATCGGCGTCTTTGGTTTAACGGCTCCCTTTCCAACTAGCTATGAACCTAATGGCTGGCATGTGATTGAGCCCGATGATTGTATCCCCGAACTACTAGAAATTCTAATTCCAATGGTAGATAGTATTTTCTTATTATCCCATTTAGGAATTGAAGAAGATCGTAAAATTGCAAACATGTATCCGATGATTAATCTGATTATGGGTTCTCATACGCACCATCTATTGCCAACCGGTGAGAAAAATCGAGAAACTTTTGTGACAGCAGCCGGGAAATTTGGTCAACATATTGGACACATTACCTTGGAACTAGCTGCTGGTAAAATCCAACATGAAAAAGCCGAAGTCATTGCTACTTGTTCACTTCCTCCAACAGCGAATGAAGCAAAACTGATTTCAGACTATGAAGAACAAGGGCATATTCAATTAAAAGAACAAAAAATTGCCTATTTACCAAATGCCTTCTCCATAAGCTGGAAAGGCTCATCTCAGTTAGTCAATTTAGGATTAAAAGCCATTAAAGATTATGCACAAACAGAAGTTGCGATTGTCAATGCGGGTCTTTTTATGAAACCTTTGCAAAAAGGAATCATTTCTAAAAACGACTTACATCAAATATTGCCGCACCCAATGCGAGTTTTAACTTGTACGTTAGACGGAGAAAATCTGGAACGTTTGATTTTAGAAATGGAAAAAAACCGTAACTATTTACGCTATTTCCCTATCAAGGGACTGGGTTTTCGTGGGGAATTATTTGGTGAAATTTGTTACGATGGCATTTCCTATGACAATGAAAGCCAGACCGTTTATTGGCAAGGAGCGAAAGTAGAACCTCAAAAAGAGTATACACTCGCAACTGTCGATCATTTTTTATATGTTCCTTTTTTCCCAACGATTGAAATCAAAGGAAGAAACCAAGTTCTGTTTCCATTTTTTATTCGCGATGTTTTAGGACAATATTTAAAGAGAAACTATCCAATTGCTTAAAAGTTCAGTATAATAGATAAGAACATGAAAATTTGAAGATACGACTTTACGTGGCTTCATTTCATCATAACTAAAATAGGGCGGTGACAAAATGACCCAGGAAAATAAAACAAAAGAACCTAAGCAAGAAGTAATGGAAGCAGCAGTAGTTGAAGAAGTGGCTGTGACTGAACCAGTAGAAGAAAATCTCTTAGTTAAACGAATTGATGAAACAACCATTATGATTGAAGAACAAACCTATGAGATCGTTTTAAACTATCGAGAGGCATTTGATGCTGAAAGACTTTCAGAACGATACAGTGAAATTCTATCAAAATACGATTACATCGTAGCCGATTGGGGTTTTGAACAATTAAGACTAAAAGGCTTCTATGATGATAAAAATCGAAAAGTTTCGCAAGATCAACGCATCAGTACGCTACAAGATTACCTGTATGAATATTGTAATTTTGGTTGTGCTTACTTTGTGTTGCAACGAGTTGGGGAAGTGAAAAAAGAAAAGAGTTTTAAACCAAAAAGATCACGGAACCGTCCAACTAATTCAAATCCTAAAGCAGTAACGACAAAGCCAGAAGCAAAATCACAAAAAAATAAAACAACCAAACCAAACAACACAGCACAAAAAGCATCTAAAAAGAATTTTGTAACAAAAGACGTAACGCAACCAAAACAAGTACAGGTTGTTCAAAAACAAAAGCAAGAACCAAAAGCAAAAATTAAAACAGTAGAAGAAAAAAATGGGCAACGTCACTTTAACATTCGTCGCAATGACGTTGAACAAGTTAAAAATAAATCGTAAGGGGCTTATTACTTTGACTTATAAAGGTTATTTAATTGACTTAGATGGCACGATGTACCGAGGAAAAGAACCAATTCCTGCAGCAACTAGATTTATAGCGCGTTTACAAGAAGCAAACATTCCTTTTTTATTTGTAACAAATAATACAACGAAATCTCAAGAAGAAGTAGCAGAAAATTTAGCGACTAATTTTGATATCCATGTTTCAAAAGAAACCGTTTATACTGGATCAGTGGCAACTGCTAGTTATTTAAAGTCATTGGATAAAGGCAATAAAGTGTTTGTAATTGGTGAATCGGGTTTAAAACAAGAATTACACGAAGCAGGCTTTATTATTGAAGAAAAAAATCCAGATTATGTAGTTGTAGCCTTGGATCGTCAAGCTCGCTATCAAGATTTTGAAACAGCGACGTTAGCCATTCACAATGGAGCTCGTTTTATTTCTACCAATAAAGATACTAATCTACCTAGTGAAAAAGGATTAGTTCCAGGAGCAGGTGCGTTGACGGCGTTATTGATAGCTTCAACAAAGCAGCAACCTACCTATATTGGGAAACCAGAAGCGATTATTATGAATGAAGCTTTAGGTGTGATTGGTTTAGCAAAAGAAGAGGTCCTAATGGTTGGAGATAACTATGAGACAGACATTATGGCAGGAATCAAAAATGACATCGATAGCTTACTCGTGTTTTCTGGTTTTACAAAGCCAGAAGATTTGCTCAACGTCAAAGAGCAGCCTACTTATAAAGTCCCTTCATTAGATGATTGGTCATTAAGATGAAACAAAAAGCAATTCAACTAGGTGGAGTCACGCTATTGATTCTATTTATTCTGTCAATTTCAATTGCGCTGACAATTAATGTAACGATTCTTTATCGCGTAGATATCTCGTTATTAGCAATTGATCAACAGTCAGGCTTGTCGAAGGCAGTATTAATGGATAATTACCATCAATTACTGAATTATTTAAACCTCCCTTGGATTCGATCATTAGAAATGCCAGATTTTCCTAGTTCTGCGAATGGATTGAATCACTTTTTTGAAGTGAAACGGTTATTTTTAGTTGATTACCTAGTTGTGCTTATCAGTGGAATAGGAAGTCTTTTCTTTATCCGCTATTTAAAAAGATACCAATTAGGTTGGACGTTGATTAGACCCTTTCAAGTATTAATAGTAGCTCCAGTTGTGCTTGGAGTTGTGATGATGATTAGCTTCGATCAATTGTTTATCGTATTTCATGAAGTCTTGTTTAACAATGAAGATTGGATGTTTAATCCATCAACAGACCCAATTATTAACGTGCTTCCAGAAGCCTTTTTTATGCATTGCTTTATTTTAGCAATCTTATTAATGGAAATTCAATTTATTATTGGGTATTATTGGTCAAAAAAACAGATTCGCATCTAAGCGAATCTGTTTTTTTTAAGCTGTTTTTTTCATCTTTCCACGAATAAACGTAACAATCATTGGAATTAATGAAACAAAGATAATCCCTAAGACAACGATTGTAAAATTGTCTCTTACATAAGGAATATTTCCAAAAAAGAAACCAGCTAGGCAGCATAGCAATACCCAAACCGCGCCACCGATAAAGTTGTAACGGATAAAGTAACCATAATGCATCCGACTTGCACCCGCAATAAAAGGAGCAAAAGTTCGAATGAAGGGCATAAAACGAGCAATTAAAATTGTTTTTCCGCCATGCTTATTAAAGAAAGCTTCTGCTTTTTCCATTTTTTCTTTATTTAAGACTTTTCCCAGCAAACTATCTTCTGGAATCGAAAGCCCAACTTTTTTCCCAATTTCATAGTTTACCGTGTCTCCAATAATAGCGGCAGCCGCAAAAACAGCGATGAGAATCCAAATATTTAAATGGATAGCGGGTAAAGCTGCTAGCGCACTGGCTGCAAACAGTAGAGAATCACCTGGTAGAAATGGAAAAATGACTAATCCAGTTTCAATAAACACGATTAAAAATAGTATGACATACGTCCAAATTCCAAATTGGTCAATAATTGTTACTAAATGCTGATCAATATGTAAAATAAAATCGATCAGTCCATAAATGACAGACATAATTAAGTTCCCTCTATTCTTATTTTAGTATTAAACGTAATAATTGTAGCATAAAAACAAGTCTCTGAGTATCTATTTTCCAATTGTTTAAGGAATCTTACAGATAGCTAGGCAAGGACTTCACTGGGTAATATCACTTTTAGTAGGATCTGAATGGGCTAAACGACTAGCAGCAGCTGCTGCAATAGCTCCAACGATATCATCTAAAAAAGTATGAATTTCGCCAGGAACATGACTATTTAAACGTTTTAAAATACCTGGTTTTACTTTATCAATGTACCCAAAGTTGGTTAACCCAATTGATCCATAAACATTCACAATAGAAAGAGCCATAATTTCGTCAATTCCGTACAAGCCCTCATCTTCAGCGATAATATCTTGTAACGGTTGAATCAATTTATTTTCTTCAGCTAGTATATCTAACTGAATTCCTGTAATAATAGCATTTTGAACTTCGCGTTTTTTCAAAACAGCATGCACATTTTCTAAACAAATAGCCAACGTTAAATCTTCAATATAAGATTGTTGTAAAAACATAACAAGCTCGGCGATATCTGTCAATTCAACTTTACGTTCTTTCAATAACTCTAACGATTTACGATATAATTCTGTTGTATCTTTTACCAAATTCATCCACTCCATTCTATCTATCTAGTATACCTTATTTCATAAAAAAATTCATAAAGCAAAGCGAATGATTCCGCTAGTACTTGTAAACCATGTTATACTAACCCTAACAGATTAAAAAAAGGAGGGTATAAATGAAACCAATCGTTGAATTTTGTGTTAATAATGTAGCAAATGGCGGACAAATTGTCCTCGATAAATTAGAAGCAGACGATCTAGTAGAAGTTGTTACATATGACTGTTTAAATGAATGTGTCATCTGTGCGCAAGATTTTTTTGCATTAGCAGAAGGCAAACTAGTTCGTGCAAAAACAACAGATGATTTAATCAAAGGTATTTACCAATCGTTAGAAGAAGAAGGTTGGCTATAAAAAAACACCGTTACTAGTAGAAAGTAACGGTGTTTATGCGTTTAAAATAGACTAGTACTATGCATGGGTTGAACTCTTGAATCTGGATTGATGTAACTCATTGCATTATTAATCGCAGTAGGAGCTTCCCCAAAACCTGCAGCAATCAATTTGATTTTGCCATCATACGTACAAATGTCACCAGCAGCATAAATGCCTTCAATCGTTGTTTCCATCTTACTGTTCACCACAATCGCATTTTTATCGATTTCAAGTCCCCAATCTTTAATACTCCCAATTGAAGAACTAAAACCATAATTTACTAAGAAATTATCAACTTCCAGATCTTCAACCCCGTCACCTCGGACTTCCTTTAAGGTGATACTCGTTAAACTCTTCCCACTACCATTGATTTTTGCAGGAACAAAAGGCGTTTTTAAGTGAACTGAAGATTGAGCCAATAAGGAAACACTATGTTCATGGGCTCGGAATTGATTTCTTCGGTGAATCAGAAAAACCTCTTTAGCAATTGGCTCTAACATCAAAGCCCAATCGACAGCTGAATCTCCACCGCCACAAACCGCTACTTTGCGATCCTTAAATTGTTCCATATTATCAACAAAATAGTGAAGAGAAGTTCCTTCAAACTGACGAGCATGTTCAATTTCCAATTTACGTGGTTGGAAAGCGCCATTACCAGCAGTCACAATAATCGCTTTTGAATAATGAATGCCTTGATCTGTTTCTAAAACAAATAATTTATCTTGATTTTTAGTAACGACAAGAACTTCTTCTTCTAAACAAATCGTTGTATCAAACCGCTCCATTTGTTTGGTTAAATTATGAACTAAATCCTGCGCCTTAATTTCTGGAAACCCAGCAATATCATAAATATATTTTTCTGGGTATAGAGTAGAAAGTTGGCCACCTAATTTAGGTAAGCTTTCAATGATTTTTACTTTTGCGTTTCGCATGCCCCCGTAGAAGGCAGCAAACATACCAACAGGTCCACCACCAATGATGGTTATGTCAAATACGTCTTTTGTATGTTCCAATTTAAATTCCTCCATACTTGAAATGGGATTGCTCTGAGAATGATTATCAGTATAGCACAAATTCCCTTAGATTACATATAAAGAATAAAACTAAAAAAACTTTAATCTCAATTCTATGATAAATAGAAGAAATTAAAGAAGTAAAAGATTATAAAACATGAAAAAGGGACATTAAAAAATGAACAAAATAAGCGATACAAACACCCGTTACCATTCCAAATAACACTTCTAGTGGTTTATGACCTAAATATTCTTTAATGTGTTTGTCTTTTTGCTGCTCTCTACGCAACGATTCTTTAGCCTGTTGATCTTTTAACTTTAAATTTTGCAAATCAATGATTAGTTGATTTAAAACAAGACCCTGTTCACCACTTTGTCTACGAACACCCATCGCATCAAACATCACAATGACGCCAAATGTGACAGCGATTGCCACTAATGGGGAGTTCCAACCATGCTGAATCACTAATGAAGCAATCAGCGCAGTAACACTAGCTGAGTGAGAACTAGGCATCCCGCCTGTTGAGGCTGCTAAAGCCCATGTTGTTTTCTTTTTTAGCAAAAAAGCAATCGGAACCTTTACAACTTGTGAAAAACAAATAGCTGTCAAAGCGGAAATTAAAGGGAAATTGGTTAGAAAGCTCATCGACATCATCCTTTAAAAAATTAAGATTTTTAATAACTTCATCATATCATGAATTGTTCCTAGAGAGGAGATTTTTCAAAAATTTAAAAAGAAAAGTTGGCAAAATAGCTTAAATTTAGTTATGATAGACAAGTAAACAAAAAGTAGGAGGTTTTATAACAATGACTCAATTTCCACAACTAACAACAGAAGTAGCAGAAAATGAAGAACTAGTTACTTTAAAAACAACAATGGGTGATATTAAAATTAAATTATTCCCAGAAGTTGCCCCTAAAACAGTTGAAAACTTTTTAGGACTAGCTAAAAAAGGCTATTACGATGGTGTGATTTTTCACCGTGTAATTCCTGATTTTATGATTCAAGGTGGCGACCCAACTGGTACAGGTATGGGCGGAGAAAGCTTGTGGGGAGATTCATTCAATGATGAATTTTCAAAAGAAGTGTTTAACTTAAACGGTGCACTTTCAATGGCTAACGCTGGACCAAACACAAATGGCAGCCAATTCTTTATCGTATCAAACACAAACGTACCAGAAAACATGGTGTCACAATTAGAAGGCGCGGGCTATCCAAAAGAAATCATCGAAGCATACTCTAAAAATGGTGGAACACCATGGTTAGACTTCCGTCATTCAGTTTTTGGTCAAGTCGTTGACGGTATGGATGTCGTTTATGAAATTGAAAAAGTAAAACGTGGACCTCAAGATAAACCTGTAAATGGTGTTAGAATTGAATCTGTAGAAATCGCATAAACTAAAACTGCTCAACTCTGAAAAGATTTGAGCAGTTTTTTTATAAAAAAATGAAAACGCCCTCATTTTCATTCGGATTTATGCTACAATAAATAGGAAAAAGGGAAGAGCTAAAAGGAGAGTAAAAAAATGAACTATGGCGCAATTGAAGCAGGTGGCACAAAATTTGTTTGTGCAGTTAGTAATGAAGCATTTGAAATCATCGAACGAATCAGTATTCCAACGACAACCCCAGAGGAGACTCTTCAACAAGTATTTGCATTTTTTGATAATTACCAACTAGATGCAATCGGAATTGGCTCATTCGGTCCAATTGATGTTAATTTAAAATCCAGCACATACGGCTATGTTACAACAACCCCAAAAGTTGCTTGGACAAACTATGATTTTCTAGGTGCAGTAAAAGAGCGTTACCAGATACCAGTAGGCTGGACAACAGATGTTAATGCCGCAGCGCTAGGTGAAATCAAAAAAGGCGCAGCAATAGGAACCGAAAGTTGCCTTTATTTAACCGTTGGAACAGGAGTAGGTGGTGGCGCTGTCATGAATGGAAAGCTACTACAAGGATTTGGACATCCAGAAATGGGACATATTTTAGTCCGTCTTCATCCAGATGAAACCTATAAAGGTACTTGTCCTTACCATGAAAATTGCCTAGAAGGCTTAGCAGCAGGACCGGCAATCGAAGCACGTCACGGGAAAAAAGGACATCATTTAGCGGATGAAAAACACGTTTGGGAAATGGAAGCCTACTATTTAGCGCAAGCATTGATGAACTACACGTTGATTTTAAGCCCAGAAAGAATTGTATTGGGTGGTGGTGTGATGAAACAAGAACAATTATTCCCACTAGTACGTCAAGAATTTAAGAAAATGCTAGCAGGTTATGTTCAAGTTCCTCCATTAGATGAGTACATCGTCCCACCAGCACTTGGAGATAATGCTGGAATTACAGGTTGCCTACTACTAGCAGCAGACAGTCTATAAAAAATACCATTCAGTCCTTTAAAGACTGAATGGTATTTTTAATGAGTAAACGCATATTTAATTCGTTTTAACCCTTCGACTAAAGTTGTTCTTGATGTGGCAATATTCATCCGAAGAAATTGACTACCAGCAGGACCAAAGTCAATGCCTGCATTCAACCCAATTTTTCCTACCTCCACAAAATGCTGAGTCAAGGCTTGGTCCTCTAATCCTAAAGAAGAAGCATTAAACCAAACTAAGTAAGTTCCTTGTGGTTTGACAACCATTACTTCAGGTAATTCAGTTGCAAAAAAGTCTACTACCAAAGCTAAGTTTCCTTCCAGATAGTCTAAACAGTCAGCTAACCAATCATCACCTAATCGATAAGCTGCTTCTGTTGCTACATAACCGAAAGTATTAATGCCACTTTGTTCTGATTTATGTTGTTCTTGAACCAATAGATTTCGTAAACCTTCATTATAAACGTAAATCATTGAATTCTTTGTTCCAGCCATATTAAATGTTTTTGTTGCAGCCGTTAAGGTAACAACAAAATCCTGATAACGTTCATCAATCGTTACGACTGAAGTAAAACGATGTGGATTAAAAATCAGATCACCATGAATCTCATCACTTACTAAAATAACCTTGTATTTATAACACAGTTCACTAAGCTGTATCAATTCGTCTTTTGACCAAACTCGTCCACCAGGATTATGAGGATTACATAAAATAAACAATTTTACATCCTTTGTTTTGAATTGCTGTTCTATTTCTTCAAAATTCATGACAAACTGGTTATCTTTAATTGTCAGTTCAGAACGAAGGACCTTTCGTTGATTGGCAGTAATCATAGACGTAAAGGGAGGATATACTGGATCGTGAATCATAACGTTATCCTCAGGTGAGGTAAAGGCATTGACAACTAACGCGAGACTAGGCACAACACCTGGTGAAAATAAAATAGCCTCTCTTGTTAAAGACATATTGTGTTTCTGTTGCTGCCAATCAATAATTGCCTCATAAAGTGAATCAGGTGCTTTTGTATACCCCAAAACAGGACAGTTTTCCAAGGTGTTTTTTAAAGCATCCAACACAACTTTTGGCGTTTTAAAATCCATATCAGCAATCCACATTGGTAAAACCTCAGTTGATCCATAACGATCTTCCAACGTATCCCATTTAATCGAGTTTGTTTCTAAGCGATTAATAACCTCATCAAAATGACTTTCCATAAAATTCCCCCTTAAATAAAAACATTCTATATAGAGTAGTATACTGCATTGAAGACGTTTTCTCAAAAATAGTTACACGAATAAATAAGTAAAAATTCCCCATTTCTAAAAAAGTGGTGCTATAATGAACTAGAATTGATTCATGAAAATCTAAACAAAAGAGGTGAAAACATGAACTACAAAATCGGAACTATTGTAAAAGGCAAAGTAACCGGCATTCAGCCATACGGAGCATTTGTCTCGTTAGATAAAGAAACGCAGGGACTTGTTCATATTTCAGAATGCAAACATGGCTTTGTTAAAAATTTAAATGATGTTCTTCAAGTTGGAGAAGAAATCGAAGTAATGGTTATTGACGTTGATGAGTACACTAAGAAAATCAGTTTATCAATGCGATCACTTGAAGAAAATGTTACATTCCAATACCACCATAAAAAACGCAAAAACAGGCAAGACAAAGCAGTCAAACCAGGATTTCAATCCATTGCGAAAATGCTACCAAAATGGATTGAAGAAGCTAAAAAAGATGAGAAAGCCCGAAACAATTAATTAATTATTAATTAGAGCTTTTAATTTTAAAAAATTATGTTATGATACAAATTGTACTATTTCTAGAAGTTAAAATTATAGTGTGGGGTGCATATAAAATGATTGAGAAACAATGGGTTGCAGGAACCGTAATGGCTCTTGATAAGGATGGAAAGTCCGTATTTTTAGTTGCCAATCAGTCTGGCAAAGCAGATGACTTTTCTTTTCCGGCAACAAAACTATCAAAAGATAGAACTGGTTTAGCCAGTATTTTAGAAGATTTAAAAGAGAAATTAACCATTGAAGTCTCATCATTAAATTTATTTGAACTAACAAATGCCGTAGTAGATGACATGCGAATTCCTTTATTTGTATTTGAAATGCCAAAAGAAATGGAAAATTTAGAAATGCTTTTAAAACCTTCAGAATCCAATTTGTCATGGCAGCACACAAGTGCTTTGAGAGATGCATTGAAAACTTGGGAAATCTCAGGAGTACCACAATTTTAAATATAACTAAAACAGGAAGCTCTTATTTAAAAGAACTTCCTGTTTTTTCTTGCATTTTCCTTCAAAAACTACTAAAGTAGAAAGGGAATACAAAGCTTGTAAAATTTAATATCGGAGGGTAAAATATGCCACATATTCAATTTGATTATTCAAAAATCGACCAATTTTTACAACCACACGAAGTTGATTACTTACAACAACAAGTAACAACGGCAGATGAGATGCTACGTAAAGGAACAGGACAAGGCAGTGACTTCTTAGGGTGGATTGATTTACCAACTGCTTACGATAAAGAAGAATTTAGCAGAATTAAAGCTGCAGCTAAAAAAATTCAATCAGATTCTGAAATCCTGATTGTAATTGGTATTGGCGGTTCTTATTTAGGAGCAAAAGCTGCTTTAGACTTTTTAAACCACTCATTCTATAACCTAATAGGCAAAGAAGACCGTAAAGCACCACAAATTTTCTTTGCTGGAAATAGCATTAGTTCAAGCTACCTACATGATTTAATTGAAGTAATTGGCGACCGTGATTTCTCAGTAAACATCATTTCAAAATCAGGTACAACAACAGAACCTGCAATCGCATTCCGCGTCTTTAAAGAATTACTAATTAAAAAATACGGAGCAGAAGAAGCTAAAAAACGTATTTATGCAACAACAGACAAAGCTCGTGGCGCTTTAAAAGAAGAAGCCAACGCAGAAGGATACGAATCGTTTATTATCCCAGATGATGTAGGAGGACGTTTCTCTGTTTTAACACCCGTTGGATTATTGCCAATCGCAGCAAGTGGAGCAGATATTGATGCTTTAATGAAAGGTGCTGCTGACGCTAGCGTTGCTTATTCAAGTGATAAACTAGAAGAAAACGAAGCATATCAATATGCAGCTGTTCGTAATGCTTTATACCGCAAAGGAAAAGTAACCGAGCTTTTAATCAACTATGAACCAAGTCTACAATACTTCTCAGAATGGTGGAAACAGTTATTCGGAGAGTCAGAAGGAAAAGACCAAAAAGGCATCTATCCATCAAGTGCAAACTTTTCAACTGATTTACACTCCCTAGGACAATATATCCAAGAAGGACGTCGCAATATCTTTGAAACAGTTATCAAAGTAGACAAAGCACGTCATGATATTAAAATCCCAGTAACAGAATCAGACTTAGACGGTTTAGGTTATTTACAAGGAAAAGAAATTGATTTTGTAAACACAAAAGCATTCCAAGGAACATTATTGGCACACACAGATGGAGAAGTTCCTAACTTGTTAGTTACAATTCCAGAAACAGATGCGTACACATTAGGCTACTTGATGTACTTCTTTGAAATTGCAGTAGGAATTTCAGGTTATTTAAATGGTGTCAATCCATTCGACCAACCAGGAGTCGAAGCTTATAAAAAAAATATGTTCGCCCTTTTAGGTAAACCTGGTTTCGAAGAGTTAGCAAAAGAATTAAATGAACGTCTATAAAATATCTCATTAAACAAACTAAATAGACATGTACTTAAAAGTGCATGTCTATTTTTATATCTTACTATAGAAGAAAAGAGGGAAAAATGAATACACAACTAAAGTTAAACAAAGCCAGTATGAAGGAGTACACACTTATAACTGATTTGTTGATAGAATCTGCAAAATGGTTAAAAGCAAAAGGTTCTAAGCAATGGAACGGCATTTTGGAAGGAAAGGACAATCACGATACAAAATCAGCTATTGAAAGAGGAGATGTTTTTTATTTTACTAAGGGAGATGCCCTAGCCGGAATGTGTATTTTGTGGAATAAACAAAGTTCATGGGATCAGGAACTTTGGGGAGTAGACAAGAGTGATCATTATTTTTACTTGCATCGATTAGCGATTAATCGTCATTATTCAGGTCAAGGTATAGCGATGGAAATTCTCACTGAAGTGGAAAAATATAGCAAATCTAAAGGTAAAAAAGAAATTCGATTGGATTGTATTGCGGATAATAAAGTTTTAAATGCATTATATCAAAATGCAGGATTTAACTTTTTTAAAACAATTTACCAACATGATGCAGGAGAACAAATAGCAGATTTCAATTTGTATAAGTTAGATTGCTAAGTCTAAGCAATCTAACTTATCAATAAACACGTATGTAATAAGGTTTAACATGCGTTAAAATACTGGATTATCCAGTATGAAATCGGGTCTATAAATAGAATTGTACGGCTTATTAAAAAAATGTATAAAAATGTGTAGATTTCTATTGACCAATAATCAGAAACTTGGTATAGTAGTTGATGTCGCTAAGAGCTAATAACTCCTAGAAAGACATTGAAAAATGTTTTTAAATAAGTGTTGACAAACATTGATTGAATGTGATAATATTTCTAAGTCGTCAATTAAGAACGACGACAGATATGAATAATTATTCAATCGAAAAAATATTTATTCAAAAGTGTTGACAAACTTCTAAACGAATGTTAATATATAGAAGTTGTTAAAACGACAACGAAACAACTTAGACCTTTGAAAACTGAACAAAGTAAGACGAACCAAATGTGTAGGGTCTCTTGACTAGGTCAAGAGAAACAAACAAAATAGTGAATAATTATTCGCTAGCAATCAAAAATGAGCATAAGACTTCGGTCTTAATCATAACTTTTATATGAGAGTTTGATCCTGGCTCAGGACGAACGCTGGCGGCATGCCTAATACATGCAAGTCGAACGCACGAAGTTGAAAAGCTTGCTTTTCGACCAAGTGAGTGGCGGACGGGTGAGTAACACGTGGGTAACCTGCCCATAAGAGGGGGATAACATTCGGAAACGGATGCTAATACCGCATATTTCAAGTGACCGCATGGTCGCTTGATGAAAGGTGGCTTCGGCTACCACTTATGGATGGACCCGCGGTGCATTAGTTAGTTGGTGAGGTAATGGCTCACCAAGACCATGATGCATAGCCGACCTGAGAGGGTGATCGGCCACACTGGGACTGAGACACGGCCCAGACTCCTACGGGAGGCAGCAGTAGGGAATCTTCCGCAATGGACGAAAGTCTGACGGAGCAATGCCGCGTGAGTGAAGAAGGTTTTCGGATCGTAAAACTCTGTTGTTAGAGAAGAACAAGGATGAGAGTAACTGCTCATCCCCTGACGGTATCTAACCAGAAAGCCACGGCTAACTACGTGCCAGCAGCCGCGGTAATACGTAGGTGGCAAGCGTTGTCCGGATTTATTGGGCGTAAAGCGAGCGCAGGCGGTTCTTTAAGTCTGATGTGAAAGCCCCCGGCTCAACCGGGGAGGGTCATTGGAAACTGGAGAACTTGAGTGCAGAAGAGGAGAGTGGAATTCCATGTGTAGCGGTGAAATGCGTAGATATATGGAGGAACACCAGTGGCGAAGGCGACTCTCTGGTCTGTAACTGACGCTGAGGCTCGAAAGCGTGGGGAGCAAACAGGATTAGATACCCTGGTAGTCCACGCTGTAAACGATGAGTGCTAAGTGTTGGAGGGTTTCCGCCCTTCAGTGCTGCAGCTAACGCATTAAGCACTCCGCCTGGGGAGTACGACCGCAAGGTTGAAACTCAAAGGAATTGACGGGGACCCGCACAAGCGGTGGAGCATGTGGTTTAATTCGAAGCAACGCGAAGAACCTTACCAGGTCTTGACATCCTTTGACCACTCGAGAGATCGAGCTTTCCCTTCGGGGACAAAGTGACAGGTGGTGCATGGTTGTCGTCAGCTCGTGTCGTGAGATGTTGGGTTAAGTCCCGCAACGAGCGCAACCCTTATTACTAGTTGCCAGCATTCAGTTGGGCACTCTAGTGAGACTGCCGGTGACAAACCGGAGGAAGGTGGGGATGACGTCAAATCATCATGCCCCTTATGACCTGGGCTACACACGTGCTACAATGGATGGTACAACGAGTCGCGAAGTCGTGAGGCCAAGCTAATCTCTTAAAGCCATTCTCAGTTCGGATTGTAGGCTGCAACTCGCCTACATGAAGCCGGAATCGCTAGTAATCGCGGATCAGAACGCCGCGGTGAATACGTTCCCGGGTCTTGTACACACCGCCCGTCACACCACGAGAGTTTGTAACACCCGAAGCCGGTGAGGTAACCTTTTAGGAGCCAGCCGTCTAAGGTGGGATAGATAATTGGGGTGAAGTCGTAACAAGGTAGCCGTATCGGAAGGTGCGGCTGGATCACCTCCTTTCTAAGGAATATTACGGAAACCCCACACATTCGTCATTACTTTGTTCAGTTTTGAGAGGTCTAATCTTCTCATTTAAATACCCTTAAAAAGGGGCCTTAGCTCAGCTGGGAGAGCGCCTGCCTTGCACGCAGGAGGTCAGCGGTTCGATCCCGCTAGGCTCCATTGTAACTTAGGTTGCAAAATTAATTTGTTCTTTGAAAACTGGATATTGTAAGAAAGCAATTTATGAAAAAAGAAACAATGTATACACCGCGTTTTAAATGAGTTTTTTAACGTTCTTATCGTAAGATAAAACGTATTAACGACAATTTTGAGTAATCAAAATAGGTTAAGTTAATAAGGGCGCACGGTGGATGCCTTGGCACTAGGAGCCGAAGAAGGACGGGACTAACTCCGATATGCTTTGGGGAGCTGTAAGTAAGCTTTGATCCAAAGATTTCCGAATGGGGGAACCCAGCATCTTTTATAGGATGTTACTACTAACTGAATACATAGGTTAGTAGAGGTAGACGCAGAGAACTGAAACATCTAAGTACCTGCAGGAAGAGAAAGAAAATTCGATTCCCTGAGTAGCGGCGAGCGAAACGGGAAGAGCCCAAACCAAAGAGCTTGCTCTTTGGGGTTGTAGGACACGACATTAAGAGTCATAAATGAATTTTGTAGAAGAAGCGACTTGGAAAGGTCCGCCGAAGAGGGTAAAAGCCCCGTATTTGAAACAAAGTTCACTCTGTTGTGTATCCTGAGTACGGCGGAACACGAGAAATTCCGTCGGAATCCGCGGGGACCATCCCGCAAGGCTAAATACTCCCTAGTGACCGATAGTGAACCAGTACCGTGAGGGAAAGGTGAAAAGAACCCCGGAAGGGGAGTGAAAGAGTACCTGAAACCGTGTGCTTACAAATAGTTAGAGCCCGTTAATGGGTGATAGCGTGCCTTTTGTAGAATGAACCGGCGAGTTACGATTACATGCGAGGTTAAGTTGATAAGACGGAGCCGCAGCGAAAGCGAGTCTGAATAGGGCGAATGAGTATGTGGTCGTAGACCCGAAACCAAGTGACCTACCCATGTCCAGGTTGAAGGTGCGGTAATACGCACTGGAGGACCGAACCCACGTATGTTGAAAAATGCGGGGATGAGGTGTGGGTAGCGGAGAAATTCCAATCGAACTTGGAGATAGCTGGTTCTCTCCGAAATAGCTTTAGGGCTAGCCTCGGAATTAAGAATCATGGAGGTAGAGCCACTGTTTGGACTAGGGGCCCTTCTAGGGTTACCGAATTCAGATAAACTCCGAATGCCATTGATTTATATCCGGGAGTCAGACTGCGAGTGATAAGATCCGTAGTCGAAAGGGAAACAGCCCAGACCACCAGCTAAGGTCCCAAAGTTACTGTTAAGTGGAAAAGGATGTGGGGTTGCTTAGACAACTAGGATGTTGGCTCAGAAGCAGCCATCATTTAAAGAGTGCGTAATAGCTCACTAGTCGAGTGACCCTGCGCCGAAAATTTACCGGGGCTAAACAGTACACCGAAGCTGTGGATAGAACCTTAGGGTTCTATGGTAGGAGAGCGTTCTAAGGGCGTTGAAGCTAGATCGTGAGGACTAGTGGAGCGCTTAGAAGTGAGAATGCCGGTATGAGTAGCGAAAGACGGGTGAGAATCCCGTCCACCGTATGACTAAGGTTTCCTGGGGAAGGCTCGTCCTCCCAGGGTTAGTCGGGACCTAAGCCGAGGCCGATAGGCGTAGGCGATGGACAACAGGTTGATATTCCTGTACCAGTTTGTTTTGTTTGAACAATGGAGGGACGCAGTAGGCTAAGGAATGCGCGCTGTTGGATATGCGCGTCTAAGCAATAAGTCTTGAAGTGAGTTAAATGCTTGCTACTATAAGGACAAGTTGTGATGGGGAGGGAACTAATAGTACCGAAGTTCCTGATGTCACACTGCCAAGAAAAGCTTCTAGTTAGAAACAATCTGCCCGTACCGCAAACCGACACAGGTAGTCGAGGAGAGTATCCTAAGGTGTGCGAGAGAACTCTCGTTAAGGAACTCGGCAAAATGACCCCGTAACTTCGGGAGAAGGGGTGCTGACCAATTGGTCAGCCGCAGTGAATAGGCCCAGGCGACTGTTTATCAAAAACACAGGTCTCTGCAAAATCGTAAGATGACGTATAGGGGCTGACGCCTGCCCGGTGCTGGAAGGTTAAGAGGATGGGTTAGCTTCGGCGAAGCTCAGAATTGAAGCCCCAGTAAACGGCGGCCGTAACTATAACGGTCCTAAGGTAGCGAAATTCCTTGTCGGGTAAGTTCCGACCCGCACGAAAGGCGTAACGATCTGGGCACTGTCTCAACGAGAGACTCGGTGAAATTATAGTACCTGTGAAGATGCAGGTTACCCGCGACAGGACGGAAAGACCCCATGGAGCTTTACTGCAGTTTGATATTGAGTGTTTGTACAGCTTGTACAGGATAGGTAGGAGCCATAGAAGCCGGGACGCCAGTCTCGGTGGAGGCATTGGTGGGATACTACCCTTGCTGTATGACCACTCTAACCCTCACCACTAATCGTGGTGGGAGACAGTGTCAGACGGGCAGTTTGACTGGGGCGGTCGCCTCCTAAAGAGTAACGGAGGCGCCCAAAGGTTCCCTCAGAATGGTTGGAAATCATTCGTAGAGTGTAAAGGCAGAAGGGAGCTTGACTGCGAGACCTACAAGTCGAGCAGGGACGAAAGTCGGGCTTAGTGATCCGGTGGTTCCGCATGGAAGGGCCATCGCTCAACGGATAAAAGCTACCCTGGGGATAACAGGCTTATCTCCCCCAAGAGTCCACATCGACGGGGAGGTTTGGCACCTCGATGTCGGCTCATCGCATCCTGGGGCTGTAGTCGGTCCCAAGGGTTGGGCTGTTCGCCCATTAAAGCGGTACGCGAGCTGGGTTCAGAACGTCGTGAGACAGTTCGGTCCCTATCCGTCGCGGGCGTAGGAAATTTGAGAGGAGCTGTCCTTAGTACGAGAGGACCGGGATGGACACACCGCTGGTGTACCAGTTGTTCTGCCAAGAGCATCGCTGGGTAGCTATGTGTGGAAGGGATAAACGCTGAAAGCATCTAAGCGTGAAGCCCCCCTCGAGATGAGATTTCCCATTGCTTCGGCAAGTAAGACCCCTGAGAGATGATCAGGTAGATAGGTTGGAAGTGGAAGTACAGCGATGTATGGAGCGGACCAATACTAATCGGTCGAGGACTTAACCAAATAAATGGTGGAACACATGAATCAAAAAGTAAATTGTGCTTACAATATCCAGTTTTGAGAGAACGAAGTTGTCTCAACTAAATAAGAAGTGTGGTGGCGACAGCGAGAAGGATACACCTGTTCCCATGCCGAACACAGAAGTTAAGCTTCTCAGCGCCGATAGTAGTTAGGGGTTTCCCCTTGTGAGGGTAGGACGTTGCCACGCAGATTATTTATTTTAAATTTCATATGGAGGTTTAGCTCAGCTGGGAGAGCATCTGCCTTACAAGCAGAGGGTCAGCGGTTCGATCCCGTTAACCTCCACCATGAGTCATTAGCTCAGTTGGTAGAGCATCTGACTTTTAATCAGAGGGTCGTAGGTTCGAATCCTACATGACTCATAACTAAGCATTTCAAATGTGTAGTTATGCCATACTTTTGCGGGTGTGGCGGAATTGGCAGACGCACTAGATTTAGGATCTAGCGCCTAACGGCGTGGGGGTTCAAGTCCCTTCACCCGCACCATTTATTTTATATAGCCGGCTTAGCTCAGTTGGTAGAGCATCTGATTTGTAATCAGAGGGTCGAGGGTTCAACTCCTTTAGCCGGCACCATTTTGCGGAAATAGCTCAGTGGTAGAGCACCACCTTGCCAAGGTGGGGGTCGCGGGTTCGAACCCCGTTTTCCGCTTGTTAGACTAATAATAAGATTGCCCAGATTGAAAAATCTGATCCACATTCCATGCCGGGGTGGCGGAACTGGCAGACGCACAGGACTTAAAATCCTGCGGTGAGTGATCACCGTGCCGGTTCGATTCCGGCCCTCGGCACCATTTGCACCCATAGCTCAACTGGATAGAGTACCTGACTACGAATCAGGCGGTTAGAGGTTCGACCCCTCTTGGGTGCATTCTTTAGAAATAAAGATCATATCTTCGAGTTCAAAACGGGAAGTAGCTCAGCTTGGTAGAGCACTTGGTTTGGGACCAAGGGGTCGCAGGTTCGAATCCTGTCTTCCCGATTGATTTTAATTATGGGGCCTTAGCTCAGCTGGGAGAGCGCCTGCCTTGCACGCAGGAGGTCAGCGGTTCGATCCCGCTAGGCTCCACTTTTAAAAACTTAGATATAATTATTTTGGCGGTGTAGCTCAGCTGGCTAGAGCGTCCGGTTCATACCCGGGAGGTCGGGGGTTCGATCCCCTTCGCCGCTATTAAATGAATAGACCTCGGACCTTTAGCTCAGTTGGTTAGAGCAAACGGCTCATAACCGTTCGGTCGTAGGTTCGAGTCCTACAAGGTCCATTGATATATTCAAATATTCATATTATTTTTTTCGGAGGATTACCCAAGTCCGGCTGAAGGGAACGGTCTTGAAAACCGTCAGGTGGGTAAAACCACGCAAGGGTTCGAATCCCTTATCCTCCTTACTACTTTTTATTAAGTAGAGAAACATTTAAATTATCGCGGGGTGGAGCAGTTGGCAGCTCGTCGGGCTCATAACCCGAAGGTCACAGGTTCAAGTCCTGTCCCCGCAATTTCTCTAAAACACTTGTTTAAAGAGAAGAAGTGACGCAATACAACATACATTTTTGGTTTGGTAGTTCAGCTGGTTAGAATGCCTGCCTGTCACGCAGGAGGTCGCGGGTTCGAGTCCCGTCCAGACCGTTAGAAATATATTTGGCTCAGTAGCTCAGTTGGTAGAGCAATGGATTGAAGCTCCATGTGTCGGCAGTTCGATTCTGTCCTGCGCCATATTTATTTTGCGGGTGTAGTTTAGTGGTAAAACCACAGCCTTCCAAGCTGTTGTCGCGAGTTCGATTCTCGTCACCCGCTTTTACGTTTTATGGGCCTATAGCTCAGCTGGTTAGAGCGCACGCCTGATAAGCGTGAGGTCGATGGTTCGAGTCCATTTAGGCCCATTGTAAATAAATACTTTTAAAATATTGGATTGGGGAAGTACTCAAGTGGCTGAAGAGGCGCCCCTGCTAAGGGTGTAGGTCGTTAACGCGGCGCGAGGGTTCAAATCCCTCCTTCTCCGTATTTTAATTTTAATAAAAAGGCCCGTTGGTCAAGCGGTTAAGACACCGCCCTTTCACGGCGGTATCACGGGTTCGATTCCCGTACGGGTCATAGTTTTATAAAAACTTTTTTTCGGAGGATTACCCAAGTCCGGCTGAAGGGAACGGTCTTGAAAACCGTCAGGTGGGTAAAACCACGCAAGGGTTCGAATCCCTTATCCTCCTTACTACTTTTTATTAAGTAGAGAAACATTTAAATTATCGCGGGGTGGAGCAGTTGGCAGCTCGTCGGGCTCATAACCCGAAGGTCACAGGTTCAAGTCCTGTCCCCGCAATTTCTCTAAAACACTTGTTTAAAGAGAAGAAGTGACGCAATACAACATACATTTTTGGTTTGGTAGTTCAGCTGGTTAGAATGCCTGCCTGTCACGCAGGAGGTCGCGGGTTCGAGTCCCGTCCAGACCGTTTTATAGTATTGCGGGTGTAGTTTAGTGGTAAAACCACAGCCTTCCAAGCTGTTGTCGCGAGTTCGATTCTCGTCACCCGCTTTTTTTTTTTATGGGCCTATAGCTCAGCTGGTTAGAGCGCACGCCTGATAAGCGTGAGGTCGATGGTTCGAGTCCATTTAGGCCCATTGTAAATAAATACTTTTAAAATATTGGATTGGGGAAGTACTCAAGTGGCTGAAGAGGCGCCCCTGCTAAGGGTGTAGGTCGTTAACGCGGCGCGAGGGTTCAAATCCCTCCTTCTCCGTATTTTAATTTTAATAAAAAGGCCCGTTGGTCAAGCGGTTAAGACACCGCCCTTTCACGGCGGTATCACGGGTTCGATTCCCGTACGGGTCATTGAGTCTTCTGATTATCAGAAGACTTTTTTTGTTTTATAAACGAATGAAAAGACATTACTGAGAGCTACCTCGGTAATGTCTTTTTCATTCGTTTATCATTTTTGGGTAACAAATACTTTAATCAAGGCTGTAATACATAGTAAGATAGTAAATAGTATTTGGAACAGATTGATTAGTTTTATTTTGTAACTAGTAGAGTGATTGATTTTATTTACTTGAAATAATTGTATGACTTTTATTGCTAGTGGGATACTTAGTAATAAAAGAAAAATCCAGTTTTTAAGATAGTTAGGAAGATAGAGACTTAAAAAGGTAAAAATATAGGTACTTAGAATAAGGGAAATTAGATATAAAAAAGATTTTTTTGAGGTTATTTTCGTTTGCAAATCTACTTCAACGAGCTGCTTACTGTAGCCTATAAATACATGCAAGATGATTGATGAAAGGCTCCAATAATAAAGTTCTTTAGATATAAAACCAGTTTGGATATAAAAGCTAATGTAAGTCAAGATTCCTCCTTTAAATAAACTTGTTAAAATTAAAGAATATAAACTCAAGCTTAAATTATACGGAATATATTGAAGATGGATGACGATACTATAGAGCAGAAGTAAGATCCCAATTAAAAAGTTATTTGATAGTGTAAAGTAAAACATAAGTAGTAAATTTAAAATTTCAAAAAGAATAATTGGTAGTAACTTTAATTCATGTTTTTCTTTTTGGTGATAAGCAAAAATTTTTTCAAGAAATTGATTTAGTAGAACAAATAAATACAGTAGTAAAAATGAAGTGAATTTGAAGGAACTAAATTGAATAGAAAGAACTGTTCCTAATAAGATTAGTGTGAATGGGGATATAAAAATAAGAAATAGGGGATTAAAAAATAAGGTACGTGTGAAATTTTGTCTCATTTGAATCAAATAAAAAAACTCCTTTTAAGATAGACTTCTTCTATTTTACCAAAAAAAGAAGAAGTATACAGCAAAAAGAGTTTAAATTAATTAATGTTCATGCCTTTTTTTTCAGGAACAGGATCGTAGCCACCTTTAACAAATGGGTGGCAACGTAGAATGCGCCAAATTCCCATTCCAGTTCCTTTTATTGCACCGAATCGTTCAATTGATTGAATCATGTAACTAGAACAAGTAGGAGTATATCGGCAACTTGGAGGAAACATTGGGGATATAAATTTTTGATAAAATTGAACAAAGCCAATTAGTATTTTTTTTAACATCATTCATCTACCTTTATATTATTCATGTATGCTTATGGTAGTGTAACTTGAGTAATAAGTCAAGAATTAATTAAAAAACATTTGATATGATAACAAGTGTATGGTATCATTTATAATGAAAGTTTTTTAAATAAATATTAATAGGAGTTGGAAAATGAAAAAGAAAATGTTGTTGTTATCAGTACTTCTAATAACTTTAGTAGTTGCTGGATGTGGGGGAAATACAAAAAATTCAAAGAGTGATGACAAACCGATTGCTAAAAGTAAAGTAGCAGAAGTTCAAATTGAAAAAGGTGAATATGTTGTTCCTTTTAGTGAGGATGGAGAAGGCGGATCAGATACTTATATTGCTTTACAAGTTAAAGTGAAAAATAAAAGTAAAGAGCAAATGTACATTACAGCGGATAATTTCGCTCTGTATGAAAAAGGTGAAGATGAAAAAATTAATCCAATTACCGACTATAAAAGTGGATTTAAAACATCTGAAGAAGGCGGAAAATTGTCTGCTGATAAAAGTTTAAAATTAACTATCTTATTCAATGTCAAAAAGGATAAAGAATACTCCTTAAATTTTGCAACGAATTCATTTGATGAAGACAATAAAAAAGATGTTGAACTTGCGGTTGATCAAACGCAATACAAAGATAGTTTGAAAAAATTAGATGAACCTAAAAAGGCTTTAGATGCTTATATGGATGTTGTTTTTTTAAATAAAGAAAATGAAAATTATGATAATTTAGTATCGACTAATAGTGAAGAGGCAATTGCAGAATTCAAAAAAGCTTTTAATAAAGTAACAAAAGATTATGTTGTTTATAATTACAAACCAACAGATGATGAGTTAACAACTTTATTTAAAAATTATCAAGAAACTGAAGCTAAAAGAGCTACGATTGAAACAAAATTACTTGGTAATACTGGTGAAAAAGCCCTAGTGGAAGTTAAATTTAAAGGTTTATCAAATGATTCTATTATTGACATTATTAGAGAATACAAAGAAGAATATAATGATGAGAATGACACTTATGATTCTGAAAAATCTGAACAATATGCTCTTACAAAATATCCAGAAATTTTAGAAAAAAGTGAACTTGGGGAACCAAGAAATGATATTAAAGTTTTACTAACTAAAAAAGCCGGAAAATGGGATATTAGTATGAAGAGTAATGTAGATGCTTCAAATGAAAATCTGTTACGTGCTTTTACTGGAAATGTAGATTAATTATTTTATTAAGCCTGTGCTATATTTATAGTATGGGCTTTTTATTTCAAAAAGAATAGGAGCGAGAAAATGAAAAATAAAGATAAAATTTTGCTTGCAATAACTTGTATTCTTATTTTTATATTAGTTATAAGTGTTGGGTTCTATACTACTAGCAAGTCAAAATTTGTTAACAACTTTGAAGTTTTAATTTCCGAAAAAAATATAACAGAGCTACAAAACAGTATGGTTAGCTCTGAAAAAAATTTAGCTCTAAAAAAATCAGATATAAAGTCTTTTATAAATTATTTTGAAAATGATAAAGATAAGAAAAATATTTTTTTTGAAAGTTTAAATGAACAGCTGACTGATTCGAATGAATCGTATCAGAATGACTCTTTTTTTAAAATTGTATCAAAAAAACGTCAATTTTTAATTTTTCCTAAGTATCAAGTAGAGGTTCAACCTCGTTATATTACTATTAGTACAGATGCAGATAAAATTATTTTAAGAGATGCTGAAAAAAAATTAATTAATTATGACACGCGTTCTAAAAAATATGGACCTATATTTCCTGGAAAACATGTTTTTAAGATGGAATTAGTTTCAGATATTCCGATGATTGAAATTACAAAAAAAGATGTAATCGTTTGGGACAAAGATAAAAATTTAGATGCTTATTTAACCAAAGAATTGCCAAAAGAAAAAAGCTTTACAGAAGACGTTGCTAAAACACTAGATCTTTTTTCAACTGATTACGCATCCTTTATTGGGGGAGGTTTTGTTGATGCAGACAGTCCTGTTTTAAAAGAGATGGCTTCTGAACTTATTGGGGTACGTTCAATTTTTAAAACAATTGACTATCAGTATAATGGAATAAAAGTAAACAATGATTCAATTAAGCTTTTTACTAAGGGAAGTAAGTGGCATATGGCAGTAGAATTATTTTTAGATACTGAAACATCATTTGAATCAGTTGCTTTGGAAGGATTTAAAATGGAGATTGAAAAGAGTTCCGTCTATAAATATGAATTAATTTATGATAAAAAAATAAATAAGTGGGAAGTAGTTAATCGTAATGAAGGTTTTGGTAAATCTGATGAATGGAAGAATGTAACGGATATCCATCATAAACAGCCAAAAATCTATAATTGGAACAGTGATGAAACAATTGATAAAACGAATTTACTTTAATTAACAAATTTTCATTTTTATAAAGAATAAAATAATGAAGAAAAAAAGAAAGAAATCTGTTATAATGACATAGTTACTGGATTCCCGAAAGGATTCACATTTGTGAAGAAGCCTTGTAACCGAAACTATCAAAGGGGGAACAATTATTATGACAGAAAGACGACTTTTTACTTCTGAGTCTGTATCAGAGGGACATCCGGATAAAATCGCAGATCAAATCAGCGATGGTATTTTGGATGCAATTTTAGCGAAAGACCCGTTAGCACGTGTAGCGTGTGAAACAACAGTAACGACTGGGTTGGTACTAGTTGTTGGAGAGATTTCAACTACAACATATGTAGATATCCAGAAAGTTGTGAGGGAGACGATTCGCAAAATCGGTTATACGAGAGCCAAATTTGGTTTTGATGCCGATACTTGTGCTGTAATGGTAGCAATCGATGAGCAATCAAGTGATATTGCTCAAGGTGTAGATGATTCTTTAGAGTTTAAATCGAAGGATGAAGATGCATTAGATCAAATCGGAGCAGGAGATCAAGGGTTAATGTTTGGGTTTGCTATTAATGAAACACCTGAATTAATGCCATTGCCAATTGCGCTAAGCCATCGTTTAACGAAACGATTAGCGGATGTTAGAAAAGAAGGATTATTAAATTACTTGCGACCGGATGCAAAATCTCAGGTTACAATTGAATATGATGAAAATGGATTGCCATTACGTGTGGATACAATCGTTATCAGCACGCAGCACCACCCAGATACGACTTTGGAGGAATTACAGTCTGACATTAAGGAACACGTTATCAAGGCTGTTATTCCACCTGAATTGCTAGACAATGAAACGAAATACTTTATTAACCCAACGGGACGCTTTGTCATTGGTGGACCTCAAGGAGATTCTGGTTTAACAGGTAGAAAAATTATTGTTGACACATATGGCGGTTATGCGCGTCATGGTGGAGGAGCATTTTCTGGGAAAGATCCAACAAAAGTAGATCGCTCGGCTAGCTATGCAGCACGTTATATTGCTAAAAATATTGTTGCAGCGAAATTAGCTGATAAATGTGAAGTCCAATTAGCCTATGCTATTGGTGTTGCTCAGCCTGTATCCATTGCAATTGATACCTTTGGTACTGGAAAAGTCTTAGAAAGCAAGTTGATAGAAGCCGTTCGTAAAAACTTTGATTTACGTCCAGCAGGGATTATTGAGATGCTTGATTTAAGAAGACCTATTTATCAAAAAACTGCAGCTTATGGTCATTTTGGTCGAACAGACATTGAATTGCCATGGGAACAGTTAGATAAAATCGATGCATTAAAAGCAAGCGTTACGGAATAAGTAATAAAGAGGCGGTCTCTATCAGGCAAAAGGATAGAGGCTGTTTTTTGTAAAAAAATTAAGTTTATTAGAGCTTTAGAGAACGAAATTTTTTTCTACGTTGTTCTAAGTTTAATTTTTAAAAGAAAGAAGGGTAAAAATGGAGAAAAGTAAAAAACAAACAAATGTTGTGTTGGTAACAATTGCTATTTTTGTTGCGACCTTTATGACAGCTGTTGAAGGTACGATTGTCTCAACTGCGATGCCGACTATTATAGGAAGTCTTGAAGGCATGGCATTAATGAACTGGGTATTTTCAATTTATTTATTAACAAGTGCTATGATGACACCTGTTTATGGTAAATTATCAGATATGATTGGACGTAAGCCAATCTTTATTATTGGAGCAATTATCTTTATTATGGGTTCAGCGTTATGTGGACTTTCTCAAACTATGACGCAATTAATTATCTTTAGAGCAATTCAAGGAATTGGAGCAGGGGCGATTATGCCGGTTGCATTTACGATTATTGCGGATATCTACCCTTATGAAAAACGTGCTAAAGTTTTAGGAATGAACGGTGCAGCATGGGGAGTAGCAGGGATATTTGGTCCTTTATTAGGTGGTTTTATTGTAGATCACTTGAGCTGGCATTGGATTTTTTATATCAATGTTCCAGTAGGGTTATTAACCATTTTATTAGTGAGTTTATTTTTACATGAAGAATATCATTTTGAGAAAAAACCAATTGACTATTTTGGTTGTTTAACATTGATGGGAGCGTTATTGTTTTTGCTTTATGGCTTCCAAATTTTAGGAGAAAATCCGAGTATTTCGCTTAAGCTAATTGGTGCTTTTCTAGTTTCAATTATCATGTTTGCTTTGTTTGTAGTTGCTGAAAAGCGTGCAGCAGATCCAATTATCCCATTAAGTTTGTTTAATAATCGAACTTTTGTCATTCAAAACGTGGTTGCAGCATTGGTGAGTGGTTTCTTAATCGCAGTTGATGTTTATATTCCAATGTGGATGCAAGGGATTTTAGGAATGAAAGCGGCGATGGGAGGATTTGCTATTACACCAATGTCTTTAACATGGGTAATGGGTTCTTTTATTGCGGGACGTGTTATTTTAAAATACCCTGTGAAATGGATATTAACAGGAAGTCTAATTATTGTCGCATTTAGTGGAGCCTTTATGTTGTTATTGCCAATTTCAGCACCATTTGTTCTCTTCTTACTAGTGACAGCGATTATTGGGATTGGAATGGGAATTACCATTACCACCACTACGGTTACCGCCCAAAATGTAGTGCCTAAAAATCAAATTGGTGTAGCAACATCATCAAACACCTTGTTTAGAATTTTAGGGCAAACCATTATGATTTCAATTTATGGCATTATTTTAAATAGCAATATTGCCAAACATATTTCAGCTGAAACAGTGAGCGGTATTAATGAAAAAATGATGAATAAATTAATTAATCCATTAACAGCAGTTAGCTTAGATCCAAAAATCTTGCCTACTTTAAGAGAAATTTTATTTGATGGATTACAAGGAGTTTTCCTTGGAGCCTTTATCGCAGTAATTTTAGCCTTTGTTATTAATCAATTTGATCACAAAAAAATGCCTAAAATTTAAAAAAAGCCGTTGTCTTCCTTTCAAAAGGGAGGCAACGACTTTTTTATTTTTTTTCAATTGCAATTACAAAAGGGGGATCATTTTTTTGATTAATAAATTCATAGCGTAAGACATTGCATTCCTCTTGTGGAAGTGTGGTGACATATTCTAAAACGGCTTCTTTTTCAGTTAGTCCACCATCGTGACCGTAATAGACAACAAGAATCAAACGACCTCCTTTGCGTAAATGGGGCAGCAATGACTGGATTGCTATTAAAGTTGTTTCACCCTTTGTAATGATTGATTTATCGCTTTGAGGCAAATAGCCTAAATTAAAGATTGCAGCACTGATTTCTTCGTTTTTAGGGAGAACATCAGCAACGGTTTCGTGTCCTTGTTGAAATAATTGAACTTGTTGAGACAGACCTGTTAGCAGTAATTTTTGTTTGGTTGTTTCAATGGCTTGTTTTTGAATATCGAATCCGTAGACAACCCCTGATTCTCCTACTAAGGTAGCAAGCAAAACAGTATCGCCGCCATTGCCAACCGTTGCATCCACCACCTTATCACCTGTTGTAACGACTTCCTTTAACAGTTGATGACTATAGTCCATTGCTCGTTTTAGCATGAGATCTCCTCCTTAGTTTCGACTATTTTTGGCTCCTTGGAAAGTATTTCGTTGCTTCATTTCATGATCGATTGCATTAAGAACTTCCCATTTTTTTAAACTCCACATTGGACCGATGATTGTGTCACGAGGTGCATCTCCTGTTAGGCGGTGAATAATGATTTCAGGAGGAATCATCTCTAATTGATCGCAAATTAGATTTACATAAGTGTTTTGATCCATTAATTCTAAACGGCCTTCATGATAGTCTCGAACCATTTTTGTGTTTTTCATTAAATGCAATAGATGAAGCTTAACTCCTTGAATATCGGAGTCAAGAATCATTCGGCGAGTACTTTCTAACATCATCTCGACGGATTCACCAGGCAACCCGTTAATTAAATGAGTACAGACATTAATATTATGTTTGCGTAGCTTTTCGACACCTGTCAAATAGGTTTGATAGTCATGTGCACGATTGATCAATTGACTCGTCTCTTCATGAATTGTTTGTAAACCAAGCTCTACCCATAAATAATAGCGTTGATTGAGTTCGGCTAGATAATCAACTACATCATCTGGCAAGCAATCTGGGCGTGTGGCAATCTGAATTCCAACGACGCCTTGTTCGTTGACGACTTGTTCAAATTTGTGACGCAGTTCTTCAACAGGGGCGTGAGTATTCGTGAAATTTTGAAAATAGGCAATGTATTTGGTTACGTTTGGCCATTTTTGATGCATCATTTGAACTTCTTTTTGAAATTGAATCGGCAGGGGATCGATACGATTACCTGCAAAATCGCCAGACCCAGAAACACTGCAAAAAGTACAACCACCATGTGCTACCGTGCCATCACGATTAGGGCAATCAAATCCACCGTCTAGTGGAACTTTAAAAACTTTTTCACCAAATTGTTGGCGTAAAGCGTAATTCCAAGTATGGTAACGCTTGTTTGGATCTTTCGTATATTGAAATGTAGTCATATTTTTCACCTCGTTTTTTAGTTTAACATGAATAGGCTAATATGTGGCTAAAATTACGATAAAATTTTTAAGGTTCATTTAAGGTTGACTAGGCATAATCTTCTTATGACAATCGAAATATAAAGAAGGTTGTACAACGTATAGACAAGGAGGCTTTTAAATGAATTTTATTAAACGTGCGTTATTAAGTACTAAAGCAAAGAAAGGCCGCTCATTTTTATTATTATTAGTGTTTTCTGTTATTTTGATTTTTGTGTTAGCAGGAATCACTATTCAAAGCGCTTCTAACAAGGCGACTGAAGAAGCTCGAAAATCAATGGGAGGATCGGTTACTTTAGCTGTTGATCGAGAAAAAACACTTCAAAAACCAAGTGAACGTACGGATTCAAGTAGTACGGAAGACGAGGGAGAGAAACGACCTGATCCTGGGTCATATCAATCGACACCTGTTGATTTAGAGGCAGCTAAAAAAATTGCAGCCCTAGATCATGTAGCTTCTTATAATTTTATTTCAACGACATCGGCTGGTGCGGAATCCTTTGATCCGATTACGTCAACAGACACAACGGATACATCAAGTGAAGAAAGCAGTAATCAAGGTGGACCTGGTGGGTCTGAAGAGGGCGGAAATCCATTTGGTAAAGGAAATGCGCAGGGTGATTTAAGTGTGATGGGTATTTTGTCGACTGAAACGTTAAGTGGCTTCACAGACGGCACGAATAAATTAGTAGAAGGAGAGGCCATCACAGAAAAAGATAAAGATCAAAATGTTGTCTTGTTAGAACAAAGTTTAGCTGAAGCCAATAGTTTATCTGTAGGCGATAAAGTGACCATTTCTAACCCTACGGATAGCACAAAAACTTATGAGTTAACGGTTCAAGGGATTTATACTACAACAGCTAGTGACGATGCGATGGCCTCTAACTTTAGTTTTCTAAATGCATCAAATCAATTATATGTTCCGTATACATTTGCCAATACGTTAAAAGGGGACACGTACGCGAATGCAGTTGACTCTGTTGTGTACCAATTAGATGACCCTGAAAATGTGGATGATTTTGTAAAAGCGGCTGAAAAAACAGGCTTAGATATGGACACGTATGCTTTGCAAACAGATACAGCTGTATATGAACAAATGATTCAACCAATTGAAAATGTATCAAGCTTTGCTAAAAAAATTGTCATTTTAGTTTCAGTTGCTGGGGTCATTATTTTAGCCTTAATTATTATGATGACGATTCGCGAACGTAAATATGAAATGGGGGTTCTTTTATCATTAGGTGAAAAACGTTGGAAATTAATGGCTCAATTTTTTATTGAGATATTGCTTATCTTTATACTTGCGATGGGAATTGCTGGTGTGAGTGGTAAGTATGTAGGAAATGTGGTTGGTCAACAACTGTTAGATCAACAAACAACGGCAAGTAGTGAAACGACTGCAACGGAATCAAATGGAAAAGGCCCAGGAAATGATGCAAGTGGTGGTCCTGGTGGCGGAGGCTTTGGACAATCTGTTCGCAATTTTGGAGCAAGTAGTTCAGCGGAACAAAAACAAATTGATGAATTGGATGTCTTTGTATCGACGAGTGACTTAGTGAAATTAGGCGGTATTGGTTTGGGTATCTGCTTCTTATCTGTATTACTTGCTTCAGCAGGTGTGATTCGTTTACAACCTAAGAAAATTTTAACGATGTAATTGTAATAAAAATAAGAGAAAAGAGGGATTTGATGATTACAGCTAAAAATATTGGCTACTGGTATGATAAGGGAGCTACACCGTTATATCAACATGTTAATTTGACATTCGATCAAGGCGTTCTTTATAGTATTTTAGGGAGTAGTGGTTCAGGAAAAACAACTTTTTTATCGTTGATATCTGGCTTAGATAAACCCAAAGAAGGCGAAATTCTCTATGAAGGAAAGGCCATCAATAAAATGGGATTAACCAATTTCCGCAATCAAAAAGTATCGATTGTTTTTCAAGCCTATAATTTATTGCCTTATATGACAGCACTAGAAAATATAGTGACAGCAATGGAAATTACAAAATCTAAGGAAGGTAATAAGAAAAATTATGCATTGGAAATGCTGAAAAGAGTGGGAATTGATGAAGCTTTAGCGAAAAAAAATGTGATGCATTTATCAGGGGGGCAACAGCAACGGATTGCGATTGTGCGGGCGATGTGTTGTGACACAAAATTTATTGTAGCGGATGAACCAACTGGAAACTTAGATGAAGAAACATCAAGAGACATTATCCGATTGTTTCAAGAGTTAGCCCACAAAGAAAATAAATGCATTATATTGGTCACTCATGAGCAAGAAGTTGCAAAGGAAAGTGATGTTTGCATTCAATTAAAAAACAAACAATTTAGCATTATTTAATTGTGGAAGCAAAAGGACAGTTTGTCTGTTCTTTTGCTTTTTTTATACATAGAAGTAAAATAAGTTTAATTTTATTTTTCTTATCCAATTCTCATTTAACCGAAATAAAGATAGTGTAAACTAAATAGGTCTATCTGGCAACAAAGCTAGGGAGTTTAAGGAAGAAGGAGTGAATGGAATGACTTTTAAGTCAAAGCTACCAAAAGATTTATGGATTGTAGCGGTAGGAATGGTTTTATTGTACACGGGCTTGTCTTTTATTTGGCCCTTTAATATGATTTACATGACACAAAATTTGGGTATGTCTGATACAGCAGCTGGCCAAGTATTGTTGGTGAATTCGGGAATTGGTATTATTGGAAGTATTATTGGAGGAATCATTTTTGATCGCCTATCAGGTTATATTTCACTAGCAATTGGAACGGGGATTTTAGTAATCACAACAGGTTCTTTGTTTTTATTCCATGGTTCGCCTGCTTTTATTTATAATATATGGGCTATTAGTATTGCGATGGGAATGGTTTTTGCAGGTCTTTATACAGCGGCTGGCTTAACTCATCCTACTGGAGGACGTACAGGTTTTAATACGATTTATGTGGCTCAAAATGTTGGAGTTGCTGTTGGACCCTTTTTAGCTGGAATATTAGCAAAAAAGGGATTGGAAAATGTATACACAGGTTCCTTTGTTTTTGCAATTATTTACGCATTATTTTTTGTTTGCTATTTTAGAAAAATTGATTGGAAATCAGAAAAGGTTATAGGGGAAACGAAACACCACACTGTAGATGGAAAACGTGAAAAAGCGACTAAAATTGGCTTATTGTCCTTTTCATTGCTACTGGCAACTTATCTTTTTTGTCAGTTGCCTCATGTGCAGTGGCAGTCAAATTTATCGACATATATGACGCATGTAAAAGGCGTAAGCAATGCTCAGTATGGGAATTTATGGAGTATCAATGGTTCTTTAATTTTATTAGGGCAAGTGGTCATTATTCCTTTAGTTGCTAGATTTAAAGAAAAATTAAGTCTGCAAATTTATATTGGAATCGGCTTATTTGCATGTTCATTCTTATTTGCAATGAATGCGACGGACTATTCAGGCTTCTTACTTGGAATGATTTTACTAACATTAGGTGAAATGTTTGCCTGGCCTGCTATTCCAACAATTGCGTACCAATTAGCACCAGCTGGTCAAGCAGGACTTTACCAAGGCTTAGTCAATGGAACAGCAACTGCTGCCAGAATGTTAGCTCCTATTTTAGGGGCAATTGTTGTCACGTCTTTTGGCGGAATAACAAGTTTGTTTATTTGTATTTTTGTACTATTGGTATTGGCTGTAGTCAGTTTAGTTTTTCAACAACGAACACAAAAATGTGTCAAATAAAAAAATCTCCCGAGGGAGATTTTTTTATTTGAGTTTCAATTTGGTTGTGACATAGTTTATCCATTTATCGAAATAGGCAATAGCAAAGGCTATCCAAGCAAATCCTAGTGCAAATCCACCAAGTACATCAGAAGGAAAATGAACGCCAACATAGATACGACTAATGCCAACTGAAAGAATCAGGAAAGCTGCTATTAGAGCAATTATCCATTTAATACTCGTTCGTCGAATACTGATGATTAAAAGAAATGCGATACTTGAAAATAAAATCATTGAACCCATCGAATGGCCACTTGGAAAACTAAAACCGCCTTGTTCAACTAAATGTTTAATGGTTGGGCGAGGGCGTCTAAAAATTTGTTTAACGGTGAAATTTAAGAGACCAGATCCAATTGCTAAATTTAACACCAGCCAACTAGGATAAGAAATGCTTTTCTTGTAGATTGCCCATCCAATAATAAAAATAAGCGCAACCCCAATGATAGAGGTCGTATTTCCAAGTGTAGTGATTGAAATAAAATAAGCGGATTTGCTATTTGTAATCGGATCACGGATAAGCTGTGTAATGCTTTGATCAAATTGATGTAACCAAGGAGCATTTCTTGCGACTCCAATAGCCATACTTAAAAAGATAGCAAAGGACAGGAGGCTTAAGGAAAGCCAAATAGTTGTGTTCGATTGTTTGTTTGTAGTCATAAAAAACTCCTTATGTTTAAAAATTAAAAAAGAACTCTTTAAAAAGAGTTCTTCTTTAGTTTAACGGAAAAGTGCTCAATTGTCTAAAAATCTTTGTCTGAGTCCATCATATGATCCATATCCATATCATCCATATGGTTTGAATCGTGCATGTCATTCATTGTTGAATCATCAGAATCCTGTTCTTGTTCTACTTGAATATTCCCAGCATTTGTTTTCAATTTAATTTGATTTTTACCTTCTCCAAAACGAGCGTTGGGTTCATTTTTTCTAAAAATTGTTAAATCTCCTAAATCAAGGTAGCTCTGAATGACGGCATCTGTAGGAAGTGTTGCTGTTTCGATGGAAATGTCCCCAAAATTTGTTTGGAAATCAAGGGCTTGATCGATTTTTTTATTTGATAAATCAATGTCCCCAGCATTTGTTTTAGCGCTGATTTTACCCGTTACTTGATTTAGGGAAACATCTCCAGCAGAAGCGTCGACTGTTGTTGTTTTTCCAATCAGGCGAGAAAGGGAAATTTCTCCTGCATTGGTTTTGATGTTAGTATCTTCAATAACAGAATTCGCAAGGGAAATAGTCCCAAAATTATTTACTGCATTTAGCGTTTTTGTTTTTAAGTTAGTCAAGTTGATATCCCCAGCGTTGCTCTTAACCGATAAGGAATCGCCGTTGAATGATTCAGTTGAAATAGTGCCAAATTTAGTATTGATTTCAGTATTTTTTATATTTTTTGGTAAATAAACGGTTGCGTTTTTAGTATCAAAGTCAAAGAATAAACGTACTTTTTGACGATTGATTGAAGGTTCTTTTAAATCAATTTTTAATTCATTGTTACTTTCGGTCGTTTTGATTTCAAATTTATTTGCAACCGGACTTTTTCCATTGATTTCAACGTGAACCTGTTGATCAGCAGATTCTAAGACTTGAATATTTAAGCTATCGCCTGAAACAATCACCGTTTTATTTTCATTAACTGGGATGTCTTTTTTTAGATTTAGCGTTGAAAGTTTTTGCGCTTTAGGATAGGTGATCGTACTTGCAAATCCACCTACAACAATTAAGCTGATTCCTGTAAAGACTAATGTTTTAATTAATTTAGTTTTCATGATTTGTACCTCCAAAAACAACATAAATGTTCCAAAGAACATATCGTTTCATCAATTTAGCAAATAAGAGGGTTAGGGGATAACCCAGTGCAATTAATAGCAATCCGACACCACAAAAAACAATTGTAAGGGCGAATTGAAAAAGTGCAATAGTTGAAAAAGCTGTAATTAACATATAAATACCCGCTAGAGGCAATAAACTAAATGTGATGGCTACAAGCCAGCCAGCAAAAAGAATACCTAGAACTGTAAGGACGGGAGCTAATACAAAAATGAGATTAAAGAAAAGTAAGCCAGTTCCTTTTATGAGGCGTTTGAAAAGACCATCGTGATTTTCCTTTGGTAAATAGTGATTTTCTTGATAAATTGGGTTTGCTTCAAAGGCAACCCAATCACCTTGGCTAAATTCAGGGCCTTTTGCTTTAGGTTCTACACCATACATAGCCAAAATTTCTTTGGCAATTTGTTTAGGATTTCCTAGTTCTTTAGCAATTTGTTCTTCTGATTTTCCTTGAGCTAAGCCGTTTTCAAAGTGTTCAACGTAGTCGCTCATTACGTCTTGACGGTCGTTTTCTGATAAGTCACGTAGACTTAGTTTTAATTCAATCATAAAATGTTCTTTATTCATGGTTCAAGTCATCTCCTAATTCAATAATAGTTTCAACACTATCTGCAAAGTGCTGCCAATCAATTAACTGTTTTTCTAGATAAGTAATGCCTAAATCAGTGAGATGGTAGTATTTCCGACTAGGACCTTCATTAGATTCTTGAAGATAAGTCGTGCATATACCATCGGTTGTCAATTTTCGTAATAAGGGGTAGATCGTCCCTTCAGATATTTCAATATGTTGAGAAATCGTTTCGACTAGTTCGTATCCGTAACAATCTTTCTTTTTCAATAGAACAAGTACACATAAACCTAAAACTCCTTTTTTAAATTGAGTGTTCATTTTTTCACCTGCCAACCATCGTAATTTCTAAATTAACTATAACGGCTACTACTATCTATTACAAGGTAGTAAGCTAAAAACAAGACTAAAGTATGAGGTGGAGTTGGACTTGAAATGTAGAAGCATCTCCAACTTAGAAACCGATTTCAAATAAATCATGAAAAAGACAAACTTTCTTATCAATTACTTAATAACTGTTTGGTAAAGTAAGGACAGATAAGGAAAGGGCGTGTAAATATGTTACTTGATGATAGCAATTTAATCAATGAAATTGGTTGTGCACAAATTAAAGAAGTGGCATTTCCAACTATTACAATTGAAACTGAAGATGGACAATTACTTAAAATAAATGTAACGAAAAAACAAAAAAGAGATCCTATTTTTTGGAAATCAATTAAAGATATTTGGCAAGCAGGAATTTGGATTCCTTTTAATAAGAAGCTTTCACACTTACTTGATAATGATTGGTTAGTTGAACCAGCAATGGCTTAAATACTTAATAAAGAAAAAAAGCTCCTCATTTTAATGAGGAGCTTTTTTAGTGTGTTTTATTAAAAGGAATGTTACGAAACGATGTCGTTTATTAAGAATTTAAAGAATTGACGTTATTTCTTTAAAAAAATTTAAAAGAACGATATAATGTACAGAGTACTTATTGAATTTATAAAAATAATCCATGTCTAATTAAAAAAAGAAAAGTTAAAAACATACATCAAGCAAGAAAAAAGGGAGGTTGTTTACTTTGGAAACAACAAGAAAAGAGCGTATTTCAGGCGAGAAAAGTATCAAAAAACAAGAGCAATTTAAAGAGAACAGCGTAGTCGTAAAAAAAGGGATGGCTTTTGTTAGTACTACTTTAGTTATGGGTACGTTAGCTTTACCGACTTTTTCAGCAGTTGCAAGTGCAAATGAATTGGCAGGAAACAGTCAAAAAACAATCGAAAGCAACTTAAATAACGGTACAGATTCTGTTACGGAAGTTCAAGTGCCAGCTGTAGAGTCAACAAATACAGATACTTCATCAGTAGATACAGCCAATTCAGATTCAGCAACAAGTAGCGATTCTTCTGAAGGTACTTCGACTGAAACACCTGATTCTTCTCAAGTAACAGATTCTTCAGCAACACCTGATGCTAGTGAAGAACCAATTTCAAAAGAGGAAGTAAAAGAAGCCGATATTACGGAAGTTCAAGCGCCAGTTGCAAACTATGCGGCGGCAGAAACAATGATGATGGCTCGCAGTATGGCTCCACAATCATTTATTGCTTCAATTGCAGCTTCAGCAACTCAAATTGCAAATGAAAATGATTTATACGCATCTGTTATGATTGCACAAGCTATTTTAGAAAGTGCTTGGGGTGGAAGTGCCTTAGCATCAGCGCCAAACTACAACTTATTTGGTATCAAAGGGAATTATAATGGTCAATCAGTAGCAATGAAAACATTGGAAGACGATGGTCATGGCAATTATTATGAAATTATCGATTATTTTAGAAAATACCCATCTTACCACCAATCTTTACAAGATTATGCACAAGTAATTAAAGGTGGACCAAGCTGGAATCATAATTATTACTCTGGTGCTTGGAAGAGCAACACTTCTTCTTACCGTGATGCAACAGCTTGGTTACAAGGACGTTATGCAACAGATACATCTTACGCTTCAAAATTGAATCGTGTTATTGAATCAAATAATCTAACTCAATACGATACAGGCAGTACAGGAGGCGGAACAACAAACCCTGGAACTGGTGGCAACGAAAATACAGGCGGAAATGGCAATACGGGTGGTAATACAGGCGGTTCAAATGAAAATACTCAAACGTATGTCGTTAAGTCAGGGGATACATTATGGGGAATTGCCAATCAATTTGGCTTAACTGTTGCGAATCTAAAAGCAATGAATAATTTAAGTTCAGACACTATTTTTGTTGGACAACAATTAAAAGTCAAAGGTGGTTCAACAACTACTCCAGTGCCAGATCCAACACCAACACCAGACCCAACGCCAGATCCTGGCAATAGCTCAGTCTATACAGTAAAATCAGGTGATTCATTATGGGAAATTGCCAATAAAAATCGTGTATCGGTAGCAAACTTAAAAGCATGGAACAATTTATCTAGTGATATGATTTTTGTAGGACAAAAATTAACCATTAAAGGTGGTACAGTAACTCCGCCAACAACACCTCCAACCGGAAATACCGGTAATAATAATGGCAATACAGGTTCAACAACAGGAACGTATACAGTAGTAAGTGGCGATTCACTATGGGCAATTGCGAATAAAAATGGCGTATCTGTAGCGAATTTAAAAGCGTGGAATAACTTAACAACCGATACGATTTTTGTTGGACAAAAATTAACTATTAAAGGTGGCACAACCACTGCACCAACAAATCCAACAACACCGCCAGCAGGGAACTCGAATAGTGGCTCAACAACAAGTGGAACGTATACAGTAGTAAGTGGCGATTCATTATGGGCAATTGCGAATAAAAACGGCGTATCCGTGGCAAACTTAAAAGCGTGGAATAAGTTAACAACTGATACGATTTTTGTTGGTCAAAAATTAACTATTAAAGGTGGCACAACCACTGCACCAACAAATCCAACAACACCGCCAGCAGGGAACTCGAATAGTGGCTCAACAACAAGTGGAACGTATACAGTAGTAAGTGGCGATTCATTATGGGCAATTGCGAATAAAAACGGCGTATCCGTGGCAAACTTAAAAGCGTGGAATAACTTAACAACCGATACGATTTTTGTTGGTCAAAAACTAACAATCAAAGGCGGTACAACAAATAATTCAAGTCAACCATCGACAAATAACAATCAATCTAAAACGTATAAAGTCGTAAGTGGCGATTCGTTATGGGCGATTGCCAATAAAAATGGTGTATCCGTAGCAAATTTAAAAGCGTGGAATAACTTAACAAGTGATACAATTTTTGTAGGACAAACGTTAAAAATGAACTAAAAAAATTGAAACAGCATCCTAATCATTAGGGTGCTGTTTTTTTTGATAAAATAACAAATTTATTGTTGACAGCGTTTTCTGTTTCTGATAAGATGACTGTAGTTAATAAATGAAAACGATTTCTTGTGACTATTTAATTAGGCAAGGAAAAAGAGATGAGCACTCAAGTTCATTCCTTTTTCCTTGCCTAATTTTTTTGTTCAATTGAACTAAAAAGGGGGAACGGCAAGTAAGTGAAACGCTGTAGTTAAAAATAAATGTTCTGGAGGAATTAGGATGAAGAAAGAAAACTTAGGAAAACGATATGGCATCGGATTTTCTTATATAGCAATGACTCTTATATTATTTGTTTTATTTTGGGGATTGAGTTTTACTGGAATCGGAGCTTTTACTGGAATTTATGGTGCGTTTAAGATGATTTTCCCACTAGTAGTTGCGATATCGATTGCAGCTGGGATTGGCTTTGATCATAGTGGAGCTTCTGCTTTGGCTGGAGCAGTAGGATATTTGGTTTTTGGAGCATCCTTTTCTGTTTTAATTGATCCTAAAATTCCTTTTTTAGTAACAACTCCAATTAAATTATTTGGTTCAATGGGTTCAGATCAATTCTTCTTTATTCTTTGTGGGTTCATGATGGGAATTGTAGCAGGTGCTTTGTACAATAAATTTTACAATATTAAATTGCCAGAATGGTTAGCCTTTTTTGGCGGACGTCGTTTCGTTCCCATTATTACAAGTATTGTTGCTTTATTTATCGGCTCATTTATTGCCAATGTCATTATTCCGCATTTATAAGAATTAGGGGAGGAAAACGATCATGTTAAATCAAATGCAAAAAATTGGGAAAGCATTAATGCTTCCAATCGCAGTGTTACCTGCTGCTGGGTTGTTAAATCGACTTGGTGCAGCAGATGTGTTAAATGTACCGTTTATGAATGCCGGTGGAAATTCAATTTTCACTTATCTTTCGTTAATGTTCGCAATGGGAATTGCCATTGGATTGTCAAAAGACAATAGCGGGATTGCGGCTCTTGGAGGCGCATTGATTTATTTCGTATTGAACTTTGGTGTTATTGGCGTTAATGAAAACATCAATATGGGTGTTTTCGCTGGTTTTATCGCAGGTCTGATGTCTCCACTGATTTACAACCGTGTGTATGACAAGTATGAAGGTTCGCCTTACTTCAACGGTCGTCATATCGCGTTATTATTGAATGTGATTGCAGCGCTTTTATTAGTCGCTATTTTTGGCCTGATTTGGCCAACGGTTCAAAACGGATTAGACCACATCAACAGCTTTATCGTTGGTGCAGGTGCTTTAGGAGCAGGTGTCTTTGAATTTGCTAACCGTATGTTAATTCCAACAGGCTTGCATCATGTATTAAATTCATACTTGTGGTTTGCCTATGGTTCATTCCCAGACGCTGCAACAGGTGTCATGGCGAATGGCGATATCAACCGTTTCTTTGCGGGAGACCCAACAGCTGGAGCTTTCCAAGTAGGATTCTTCCCAATTATGATGTTCGGCTTACCAGCTGCTGCAATGGCAATGGTGGCTGCAGCTAAACCGAACAAACGTAAAGCAACTTTTGGAATGATGTTATCGGTTGCTGTTACAGCCTTTTTAACAGGTATTACAGAACCGCTTGAGTTTTCATTTATGTTTGTTGCTTTTCCGTTGTATGTAGTTCACGCAGTTTTAGCTGGAATCGCTGGATTTGTAACGAATTTATTAGGCATTAAAATGGGCTTCACGTTCAGTGCAGGGGCGATTGATTATGCGTTAAACTTTGGTCTAGGTACAAAAGCTTGGATGTTGATTCCAATCGGCTTCGTTTTTGCAGTTGTGTACTTTGTGATTTTTTACTTCTCTATTCTTAAATTTGATATTAAAACACCCGGTCGTGAAGACGATGAGGATGAAGCAGATTTAGCAGCAGAAGTTCCAAATGCAGGCGTTCAAACAGCAGTGGCGGGGTTAGGTGCTTCTGAAAATGATGTGGCTCCAACAGGAGATAAATACGACATTATGGCAGCTAAGTATATTACAGCACTTGGCGGACCTGATAATTTCACAAGTATCGACAATTGTACGACTCGTTTGCGTTTACAAATGAAAGATACAAGTATTGTGAACGAGCAAGCGTTGAAAAAAGCAGGAGCACGTGGTGTTGTGAAAATCAACGAAACAGCTGTTCAGGTTATTGTTGGAACCGATGTTGAGTTTATTGCAGATAAATTAAAAAATGAATTGCATAAATAATTTTTTTAGAGGACTTTTTATAAAAAAAGTTCTCTTTTTTTGATTTTTAAGGAGTATTAGGACAAATTTGTGAAATTGTCCGTTTAAAAGAAAACGGTTTCAGTGTATAGTAATGGTAGAACAATAAAACAAGGTGTTTGGAGGTGTTAAATGCTTTTGTAAATGGATTTTTAACTTTTAAGGAAGAAGTAGAAGTAGCGTTTTAAAAATAGGAAAATGAAAAAAACAGGTGATAAAAAGATTTTATTTCACAAACTTATTACCAAAGGATAAGGCATCCTATTTTCTATTTTAAGAATTTAATGATACGATAAATTTATAAATGTAATCGTTTTCTTTAGAGAAGAATTACAAAGAAGGAGTGTGTTTAGAATGGAAGGTTTTTACGGAGAATTGATAGGTACAATGGTATTGATTATTTTTGGAAGCGGTGTCGTTGCAGGGAATGTGTTAGTCAAAGCAAAATCATTTAACATGGGTTGGGTTGGAATTACGATTGCTTGGGCAATTGGGGTAACACTTGGAGTTTATGTAGTTGCTGGAAATAGTCAGGCTCATTTAAATCCTGCAGTGACCTTAGCCTTTGCAGTTATTGGTGCTTTTCCATGGGCAGAAGTACCCGGTTATATTGCCGGTCAGTTGATTGGAGCATTTTTAGGAGCCATTATTGTTTATTTAGTTTATTTGAAACATTGGAAAGCAACTGAAAGTAAAGGGGATAAATTAGCCGTATTTTCAACTGGCCCAGCGATTCGCAGTCCGTTTGCTAATATGATGACAGAAGCGTTAGGCACTTTTGTTTTAACGTTTGGTTTACTTGCAATTGGAGCAAATGAAATTACAGTTGGATTAAACCCAATCATCGTTGGACTATTGATTCTAGGTATTGGATTAGCTCTTGGGGGACCAACGGGTTATGCGATTAATCCAGCACGTGATTTGATGCCACGGATTGCACATGCAGTATTGCCAATTTCAGGTAAAGGCGATTCTGATTGGAGTTATGCTTGGGTACCCGTAGTTGGACCGATTGTCGGTGGGATTTTGGGAGCGATTTTCTATCACTTTATCTATTTAGAAATTTCTATGATTGGATTAATTATTTTTATTGTAGTATTATTCGGCCTAGTCGTAGCTACAAAACAGAAAGACTAATGAATTTTAAGGGAGTGTTGACGGATGGAAAAAAAATATGTCTTAGCAATTGATCAAGGAACAACGAGTACACGAGCAATTTTATTTAATAAAAAAGGGGAAATCGTGCATACATCGCAACGTGAATTTACACAATATTTTCCACAACCAGGCTGGGTGGAACATGATGCGAATGAAATTTGGGTAACGACTTTAGCTGTAATTGCTGGCGTGTTAATTGAGTCTGATACGCGTCCAACACAAATTGATTCAATTGGAATTACCAATCAACGTGAAACGACTGTTGTTTGGGATAAAAATACAGGAATGCCGATTTATCATGCGTTAGTTTGGCAATCAAGACAAACAAGTGATATTGCCAATGATTTGATCAAAGCAGGACATACAGATTTAGTTAAAAGTAAAACAGGATTAAGAGTAGATGCCTATTTTTCAGGAACAAAAGTTAAATGGCTTTTAGACAATGTTGAAGGTGCAAGAAGTCGTGCTGAAAAAGGCGAGCTATTATTTGGAACAATTGATACATGGTTGATTTGGAAATTAACAGGCAATCAGGTTCACGTTACAGATTATACCAATGCGTCAAGAACGATGATGTTCAATATTCATGACTTAAAATGGGACGATGAATTATTAGAATTGCTAGAGATTCCAAAAAGCATGCTCCCAGAAGTTCGCTCTTCTTCTGAAGTTTATGGAAAAACGGTTGAATACCATATGTTTGGTCAACAAGTTCCGATTGCTGGAATTGCAGGAGATCAACAAGCAGCGCTATTTGGTCAAAACTGTTTTGAAAAAGGCATGATTAAAAACACCTATGGAACAGGTTGCTTTATTTTAATGAATACAGGTGAAGAAGCGATTAATTCGGATAACGGCTTAATTACAACGATTGCTTACGGAATTGATGGAAAAGTCAATTATGCTCTAGAAGGAAGTGTCTTCGTTGCAGGGTCTGCCGTTCAATGGTTACGTGACGGGTTAAGAATGTTTACCGATGCTAGTGAAACGGAAGACTATGCGGTTCGCGCTGGGTCAACTGGAGGCGTTTATATGGTTCCTGCATTTGTGGGTCTTGGTGCACCTCATTGGGATACAGATGCTCGTGGTGCTGTGTTTGGTTTAACCCGTGGAACAACCAAGGAATCCTTTATTCGTGCAACGCTAGAATCAATTGCCTATCAATCAAAAGATGTAATGGAAACAATGATTAAAGATTCTAATATTCCGATTACGGAAATGCGGGTAGACGGTGGCGCTGCAAAAAATAATTTCTTAATGCAATTCCAAAGTGACATTTTAAATATTGAAATCAAACGTCCAGAAGTAAACGAAACTACTGCTCTTGGAGCTGCTTATCTAGCTGGTTTAGCAACCGGCTTCTGGAAGAGCATTGATGATATTAAAGCAAACTGGCTTCTTGATAAATCATATAAGCCTGAAATGAAAGAAAAAGAACGTAAAGAATTGTACCAAGGTTGGGAAAAAGCAGTTGCTGCAACAAGAAGTTTTAAAATAAAAGAATAAACCGTTCGTCTAAATTAAAGGGAGTGTTTAAATGATGGAATTTTCATACCAAACAAGAAGCGATAATTTAAAAAAAATGCAGTCAGAACCATTAGATTTACTTGTAGTAGGTGGCGGGATTACCGGATCTGGGATTACATTAGATGCTCGAACACGTGGGCTAAATGTGGGTGTCTTAGAAATGGGAGATTTTGCTTCTGGTACTTCAAGTCGTTCCACTAAATTAGTTCATGGTGGATTACGTTATCTAAAACAGTTTGAAATCAAAGTTGTGCAGGAAGTTGGACAAGAACGAGCAATTGTTTATGAAAATGCTCCTCACGTAACAACGCCATTATGGATGGTATTGCCTTTCTATAAAGGTGGAACATTTGGCTCCTTTACAACGGCAATTGGTCTTGAAATGTACGATCATTTAGCAAAGGTAAAAAAATCTGAACGTCGTTACATGTTGAAACCACTCAGAGCGTTAGAAAAAGAACCTTATTTGAAAAAAGAAGGGTTGAAAGGCGCCGGCGTTTACGTTGAATATCGGACGGATGATGCTCGCTTAACCGTTGAAGTAATGAAAAAAGCAGCTGAAGAAGGAGCGATGATTGCCAATTACGTTAAAGTAGAAAAATTTGTTTATGATTTAGATGGAAAAGTTAAAGGTGTGGCTTTCCGAGATTTAATAAGTGGAGAAACGGGTACTATTTATGCTAAAAAAATTGTCAATGCAGCAGGTCCTTGGGTCGATAAATTAAGAGAATTGGATCACTCAAAAAAAGGAAAAACAATGCACTTAACAAAAGGGGTTCATTTAGTTATTGATCAAGCAAAATTTCCAATTAGTAATGCGATTTATTTTGATACGCCATTTGATGACAATCGAATGATGTTTGCGATTCCTCGTGAAGGGAAAACCTATATTGGGACAACTGACACCAATTATAAAGGCAATCCAAAAGAGCCTGGTGTAACGTTAGAAGACGTTCATTATATTTTAAATGCAGCCAACCAAATGTTTGATATTCCTAAAATTGAAGTAGAGGATGTGGAGTCAAGTTGGTCGGGTGTGCGTCCACTGATTCATGAAGAAGGAAAAGACCCTTCAGAAATTTCTAGAAAAGATGAAATATTCCATTCAGATAGTGGCTTGTTCACCATTGCAGGTGGGAAATTAACAGGCTATCGTAAAATGTCTGAAAAAGTAGTCGATCAAGTTGTCTTAGAATTAGCAGTTGAAACAGGCATAAATTACCAACCAACTAAAACAGAACGATTGCTTTTATCTGGTGGTAACGTAGGTGGCGGGGATAACTTTGAGAACTTTGTAGTTGAAAAAACGCAAGTCGGCATGATGCTTGGATTGTCTAAAGAGGATGCTGAGAATTTAGTTCATCGTTATGGTTCCAACGTAGATACGGTTTATGGTTATTTAAAAACAAGTCAAGAGAGTTCGTTAGACCCAGTAGATTACAGTATGCTCCATTATGGATTAGAGCACGAAATGGTGATAACACCAGTGGATTATCTCTTAAGAAGAAGCAGCCAAATGTTGTTTAATATTCATCATGCTAAAAAAATTAGCCAACAAGTAATTGATGAAATGTCCTCATATTATCAATGGGATGAGGCTGTAAAAGAAGCACATTCAAAAGAAGTGGAAGAACAATTTAAACTCCACACTGAATTTTCAAGTTAAATGTAAAAACACCACTAGTTGATCAAAACTAGGGGTGTTTTATTATTTATTTAAACTGATTTTAATGTCTTCCATGCTTCGATTAGGGCGTTTAAAGACTACTAATTTACTAGTGAAATAATTGATTAAAGAAGCGATGATGTTTGCAATTAATTTTGCTAATACTTCATTGAAGCCCAATAATGAAAAGAACAACCACATTGTTCCCGTATCTGCAATACCTGAAACGACACGAAATCCAACAAAACGACCTGCTTCAATCAGGGTTTCAGGAAGTGGTTTTGCAAGGCGTTTAAAAACAAATTTACGGTTTGTATAGTACCCAAAGAGCACGGTAATAAACCAAACAATAAAATTAATTACTAAATAATGAATAGGTAAAATACGAATGAAAAGTTCATAAAGGCCAATGTTTAGCCCAGTGCCAATCAATCCCCAAAAGAAATAGCGTAAAAATTCATGATACTCTTCTCGTAAAGAACGGATTTTTGCTCTCAGTCTAATCACTCCTTTAACGTGTCATGTCTTATTAATAACAACATTAAGTATTATACTCTTTTTGCATCCTAAAATAAACCAGAATTGATTTAAACGGCTTATTTTAAGAAAAAGATTGTTTTTTTCTTAAAATAATTTAAACTAGAGAAGGAGTTTTTAGGAAAGCAATGAAGGAGAAGATAAAATGAAGAGCTTTTGGCAACAATATAAGTCATCGATGCTTTTATTAGCAGGGTTGATTTTGGGTGGAATCGTAGGCGTTGTATTTGGTGAAAAAGCAACAGTACTACAGCCCTTTGGAGATGTGTTTTTAAATATTATGTTCGTGATGCTCGTACCACTCGTATTTTTTAGTATCTCATCGGCAATTGCAAATATGAATGGCATGAAGCGTTTAGGAAAAATTATGCTAAGTACGCTACTGGTCTTTTTTTCAACAGCATTGGTAGCATCAATTGTTGGATACATTGGTATTTCTGTTTTTAATCCAGTTAAGGGAATTGATGTGGAAAGTGTGAAAGCTTTAATGGGGGCACCTGGAGATGCTGAAAAAATCACGATTGGTGAGCGAATTGTCAATATGTTTACTGTTTCAGATTTTCACTTGCTTCTATCTAAGTCAAGTATGCTGCCGTTGATTGTTTTTTCAATCTTATTTGGCACAGCAACGTCAATGGCTGGCAAACAAGGTGAGGCGGTTGTAACTTTTTTAAATTCAGCAAATAGTGTGATGATGAAAATGGTTCAACTGATTATGTATTATGCACCGATTGGTTTAGGCTGTTACTTTGCTTCAGTTATTGGAACTTTAGGAGCTAAAATAATTGGCGGGTACGCTCGTAGTTTTGTGTTGTATCTAGTTATTGCAGTTCTTTATTATATTGTTTTCTTTACGCTATATGCTTTTATAGCAGGTGGCAAAGCAGGAGTGAAAATTTATTGGAAAAACATTGCAACGCCTTCAATTACAGCCATTGCGACTTGTTCTAGTGCAGCTTGTATTCCTGTTAATTTAGAGTATTCTAAAAAAATGGGTGTTACACCTGATATTGCAGAGACGGTGATCCCCTTAGGTGCAAATACTCATAAAGACGGTTCCGTTATCGGCGGTGTATTAAAAATTGCCTTTTTATATGGTATTTTTGGCAAAGAAATGACGTCACCTAGTGCGATGTTGACCATTATTTTAGGAGCTTTTCTTGTAGGAGCTGTTATGGGGTCAATTCCAGGTGGCGGAATGATTGCTGAAATGTTGATTGTGAATCTTTTTGGATTTCCGCTAGAAGCAGTTCCAGTAATTGTAATCATCAGTACGATTATTGATGTACCAGCAACGTTATTAAATTCTTCTGGAAATAATGTATCTGCAATGTTGGTTACTCGAATTGTGGAAGGGAAAAATTGGTTGAAGGATTATCTTAAAGCTAATCCAGTTTAGAAAAATTGTTAGCAAGAGAAATTGATTTCTCTTGCTAATTTTTTTGTTTTACGATTCTAAGAGGACAGTTGAAAAGTGCGGTGGAATTTGTTAAAATGATTGTATTATTATAGAAAAGACAATGATAAGGAATAGTAGTAAGGAAACTTTGATAGAGAGTGCATGGGTGGTGGAAATGCATAAAGAAGAATTATGAACTCGCCTTTTGAGTCGCTTTACTGAACTAGGAGTAAGTAAGGTCGTAGCACCTGCGTTAAGGGTATGAGGAGTCTAGAAAGCGATGCTTATTTTAGCGTGTTTTTTAGAAAACATAGGTGGTACCACGAATTTGATTTTATTTATTCGTCCTGTGAATGCGAAGCAACGAAAATTTTGTTTTGGATTTACAGGACGATTTTTTATTGTTTCAAAAAAATAACAAGTAAGCATAAGGGAAAGGGAGTCGAAGGTAAATGAGTTTTAACCACAAGACAATTGAAAAAAAATGGCAAAAATATTGGGCAAGTCACAATAGCTTTAACACAACAGAAGACCCAACTAAAGAAAATTTTTATGCGTTAGATATGTTCCCGTACCCATCTGGTCAAGGACTTCATGTCGGACATCCTGAAGGGTATACGGCAACTGATATCTTAGCTAGAATGAAACGTTCACAAGGGTATAATGTTCTTCATCCAATGGGATGGGATGCTTTTGGTTTGCCAGCAGAGCAATACGCATTAGATACAGGAAACGATCCTGCTGAATTTACAGCTCACAATATTGAAACGTTCCGTCGTCAAATCAATTCATTAGGCTTTAGCTATGATTGGAATCGCGAAATCAACACAACGGACCCTCATTATTATAAATGGACACAATGGATTTTTACAAAATTATATGAAAAAGGCTTAGCTTATGAAGCTGAAATTGCCGTTAACTGGTGCCCTGCTCTTGGAACCGTTTTGGCAAATGAAGAAGTCATTGACGGGAAAAGTGAACGTGGTGGATTTCCTGTTTACCGTAAACCGATGAAACAATGGATGCTTAAAATCACGGCATACGCTGAGCGTTTACTAGATGATTTAGAGCTTGTAGACTGGCCTGAAAGCATTAAAGACATGCAACGTAATTGGATTGGAAAATCTGTCGGAGCGAATGTGGAATTTACAGTCAAAGGAACTGATAAGACCTTTACAATATTTACAACACGTCCTGATACACTTTTTGGTGCAACGTATACGGTTTTGGCCCCTGAGCTAGAGTTAGTCAAAGAGATCACAACGCCAGAACAAATGTCAGCAGTAGAAGCTTATATTGAAGAAGTAAGCTTGAAAACAGATTTAGACCGTACCGATTTAGCTAAAGGGAAGACCGGTGTTTTTACCGGAGCGTATGCAATCAATCCTGTAAACGGAAAAGAAATTCCTATTTGGATTGCGGACTATGTACTTTCAACTTATGGAACGGGTGCTATCATGGCGGTTCCTGCTCACGATGAACGTGATTATGAATTTGCTAAAACCTTTGATATTGAAATCTTACCAGTTATTGAAGGCGGCGATATTGAAAATGAGCCGTATACTGGAGATGGTCCACATATTAATTCAGATTTCCTAAATGGAATGGATAAGGCTACGGCAATTGAGAAGATGAACCTATGGTTGGAAGACAACGACTTTGGTAAAAAAGAAACAACGTATCGTTTACGCGACTGGCTATTTTCTCGTCAACGTTATTGGGGAGAGCCAATTCCTGTTATTCATTGGGAAGATGGTACAACCACGACTTTACCAGAAGAAGAGTTGCCACTTCTATTGCCTAAAACCACTGAGATTAAACCAAGCGGAACAGGAGAATCACCACTTGCGAACATTTCAGAATGGGTAAACGTGGTTGATCCTAAAACAGGTATGAAAGGTCGTCGTGAAACCAATACAATGCCACAATGGGCAGGTAGTTCTTGGTACTTCTTACGTTTTATCGATCCACATAATAAAAACGAATTAGCAAGCTTTGAAAAACTAGAAAAATGGTTGCCTGTTGATATCTATATTGGAGGGGCAGAGCATGCTGTTCTCCATCTATTGTATGCTCGTTTCTGGCACAAATTCTTGTATGATATTGGGGTAGTTCCAACAAAAGAACCTTTCCAAAAATTGTACAATCAAGGCATGATTTTAGGCGGCAATAATGAGAAAATGTCTAAATCAAAAGGCAATGTAGTCAATCCTGATGATGTTGTTGAAAAATATGGCGCAGACACCTTGCGTATGTACGAAATGTTCATGGGACCTCTTGATGCATCGATTGCATGGAATGAAAATGGTCTTGAAGGCAGTCGTAAATTCCTTGACCGTGTATGGCGCATGCTAGTGGATGAAGATGGCAAACTACGGGATCGCATTACAACATTCAATGATGGCGCACTTGATCGAGTGTATCATCAAACCGTTAAAAAAGTAACGGAAGACTTTGAAGCATTACGCTTTAATACCGCAATTTCACAAATGATGGTATTTGTAAATGAAGCGTATAAAACAGATGCACTTCCATTTAATTATATCGAAGGATTTGTTCAATTATTAGCACCAATTGCGCCTCACATGGCTGAAGAACTTTGGGAGAAATTAGGTCATAAAGAAAGCTTAACGTATGCAGTTTGGCCAACTTTTGACGAAAAATTCTTAGTAGAAGATGAAATTGAAGTGATTTTCCAAGTAAATGGTAAATTAAAAGCGAAAGCCATTGTTGCAAAAGACGTTCAAAAAGCTGAGATGGAAGAAATTGCCTTAGCTGATGAAACCGTTAAAGAAGCTATTGCTGGAAAAACAATTCGTAAAGTAGTTGTTGTACCAGGTAAACTGGTAAATATTGTAGCCAATTAATATTAAAAAGAAGGCTCATATATAGAAACAACGAGTAAAATCATACAATGATTTTACTCGTTGTTTTTTTAGGGTTCGTTCAAAATAGTTCGACAGTCTGAGTAAGGTTGCAGGATGCTTTCTTTCTGATTAAAAAAAAGATACAATAAAAACAAAACGACGATTACTGACTGGGGAGTGAGTTATTTTGGATAAATTATTTGCAGCTGTTGATGATTATTTTATTGAAAAGTTGGTGGGGCAAGACCCAATTTTTGAACAAATTCTCGCCAATAATAAGCAACATCAATTGCCACCACACGATGTATCACCTTCACAGGGGAAATTTCTTTACCTCCTAACAAAAATAAAAAGAGCTAAACGCATTTTAGAAATAGGAACGCTTGGAGGTTACAGCACTCTTTGGTTTGCTCGAGGGCTAGAAGAGGATGGAGAAATAATCACTCTTGAATCTAATGAAAAACATGCGGAAGTTGCCAAAGAAAATCTAGCGCTTGCTGGCGTATCTGATAAAGTAACAATTCTAGTCGGAGCAGCTACCGATAGTTTAGAAAAATTAGTACAAGATCAAACACCAGCTTTTGATCTAATCTTTATTGATGCGGATAAGGAAAATAACTCAGCTTATTTAGATTATGCCTTACAATTAGCTACTGAAGGAACAATTATTATCGGAGATAACGTTGTCCGAGGTGGAGCGGTTCTTGATTCAACCAGTAAAGATGGAAGCGTGCAGGGAGTACGCTCATTTGTTGAAGATTTAGCAGACAATTCTGCGCTAAGTTCTACTGCATTGGAGACAGTTGGGGTTAAAGGTTACGATGGATTCACTATAAGTATTGTTGAAAAATAAGCGGGTTATGAAAAAGGACTTAATCGAAGGGTGACATACAAATAAAGTCAAGGAACAAGAGGTTGCGCTCTTTCATTCCTTGACTTCTTTGTATCTAATTATGCTTTTCGATTAAACCAGCGACTTTTTGCCTCAGTTTCTAAATCTTGTTCTGTTTTTTTAGCATCAGCGACTTCTTTTTCAACATCTTCCGTATTTAAACGTACGATTTGACCACCTAATTTTTGGAAAACTAAGTCATTGATGTAACGATTGTCTTCTTCGTCAGCAATTAAGATGACTCCAGTATCGCCTTCATGAATGACGTCAACAGTGTGCTCAAAAACAGAAAGCGCCTCTGTGACTTCCTTAGCGTCCTGCATTGAACCAATCACACTTCCAGTAAACCAACCAAGTAAAACGCCTAAGGGACCAGCTAAAACGCCCACCAGCATCCCGATTAGTCCACCTTTCATATTTTTATCAGCGCCATTAAAATCTAAAAATTGTTTTGGTTCTAATTGATGATTTGGTAAGTGTTCTAAGATCGCCATTTGTTCGCCTTTAATTTTCTTTTCCAAATGTAGCTGTTTTATTTCTAAAAAGGCTTGATACGATTTACTTTCAGAATCAAAATTCATAATAACAACATGATTACTCATTTTAGTCACACTCCAATTCATTTTTAAGTACATGTTTAGTATACCGTAAAGTTGAGTTAAAAGGCTATTAGAACCCTTTAGGAAATCCAACTTTTGACGGATGATTTTTTATGAATCCTTCGATATAATAAATGAAGTTATCTTTTATATAAGAATCCAAAAAAATTCTCAAAATAAAGAACAAACATTAGAAATTATTAACTTTTATCGTGTAAGATAAACGAAGCATAGTAAAAGAGAGGGGGCTGAAACGGTGGAACTAAAAACTGATTTAAAAGGACTTTCAATGAAAGAAGTAAAAGAAAAAATAGCGCAGGGTGCCAATAATCAGCCGCAAAAACCTCTAACCAAAAGTGTAGGCAAGATTTTCTTTGATAATATCTGTACCTTATTTAATGGCATTAATTTAGTAATGGCAGGACTTATTTTGACAACCGGTAGCTATAAAAACTTATTGTTTTTAGGTGTGATTTTTGCAAATACAAGCATTGGTATTTATCAAGAAATCAGAGCTAAGCACAGTATCGACAAGCTCTCTTTGCTAAATAAAGCAAAAGTAACCGTTGTTCGAGAGGGCGATTTTGTAGACATTGAGCAAGAGGAGCTTGTGACAAATGATTTGGTAATGATTCGTCGTGGGGAACAGATTTGTGTAGATGGTATTGTAATTGCTACAAATGGTTTTGAAGTAGATGAATCACAGTTAACAGGGGAATCGGATGCTATCAAAAAAACAGTAGGGGATTCAATTTTATCAGGGAGTTATGTAACTGGCGGCAACGGGTATGTAGAAGCCCTTAAAATAGGACAGGATAGCTATGTAAATCAGCTTTCAATTGAAGCTAAAAAAGAAAAAAATAGTACCAGTGAATTGATGCGAACGTTAAACCGTCTTGTAAAAGGGTTAACCTTTGCGATTTTACCCATTGGGTTGTTGTTATTTTTTTCAGGCTATTTAGGCGGGTTAGCTATTTCAAAAGCAATCTTAGGAACAACGGCTGCTATTATTGGCATGATTCCAGAAGGATTAATCTTAATTACTTCTATTGCGTTAGCGGTAGGAATCGTCAATCTGACGAAGAAAAAAGTTTTAGTGAAAACAATGGGATCAATTGAAACGTTAGCAAGAGTGGATTTACTTTGTTTGGATAAAACCGGAACATTAACAAATGGTGAATTGACAGTAAGCGAATTTATCGTGGCTAATGGGGTTCAATTAGATCAGTTAAAAGCGGCTATCGGTGCGTTGGTTAAAGGATTAGAAGATGACAATCCAACAAGCATGGCGCTTCAAAAAGCTGTTGATAAAAATGAAGAATGGAAATTAATTGAAAGTGTTCCATTTTCTTCGGCTCGTAAGTGGAGTGGCGCAACATTTGATACAAATAAAACTTATGTGATGGGTGCCCCGGAGTATGTATTTTCAACGTTATCAAAAGCAGACCAGCATAGTGTAAATCAAGCAAGTGAAATGGGCAAAAGAGTATTGGCTATTGCCAGTAGCTCGATGGGGTTTGTCAACCATCAGTTACCAGAGCAGCTAAGTTTATTAGGATTTGTTTACATGGAAGATACGATTCGAGCTGAAGCTCCTGCAACTTTAAAGTATTTTAACCAACAAGGAGTGGCCATTCGTATTATTTCAGGAGACAATCCTAAAACAGTGGCTCATATAGCAGAACGAGTTGGTGTAGAGGATGCAAAACAAGCAATTGATATGAGTCAAGTAGACAAAGAAGCAGATTTAACTGAAATTATAGCCAAGTATCGGGTTTTTGGTCGTGTGAGTCCAACGCAGAAAAGGGAGTTGATTCAAGCGATGCAAAAAGCAGGACATACTGTTGGCATGACTGGCGATGGTGTGAATGATATTTTAGCGTTAAAAACAGCAGACTGCGGCATTGCGATGGCTGAAGGAAGTACGGCGGCTAAAAGTGTTTCTGATTTTGTATTGCTTGATTCTAATTTTGATTCATTAGTTGGTGTTGTAATGGAAGGAAGACGAGTGGTAAATAACATTCAACGAGTAGCGTCACTTTATTTAACGAAGACTGTTTATTCGGCAATTTTGGCGGTGTTGTTTATTTTTATGAATCAAGCTTATCCGTTTCAGCCAATCCAATTGAGTCCAATTAATGCTTTAACAGTAGGTATTCCCTCGTTCTTTTTAGCCCTACGACCAAACTATGCACAAATTAAAGGAGGCTTCTTTAAAAATGTCATGAAGCCGGCATTGACAGCCGGAATTCTTGTTGTTCTGTATATTTGTATGATTTTAGTGATGGGAACTATTTGGCATTTAGACTATTCAATTACTTCGACGTTAAGCGTCTTATTGACGGGAATGGTTTGTTTCACATCTTTGATCTATGTAGCCAATCCGTTAAGCAAAAAAGTAATTGGTTTAATCAGTAGTTTAATCGTAGTCTTTTTGCTGATTTTCTTCTTTTTTGGGAATTTCTTCTCGTTAGTAAGTATTTTTAATAAGGAGATTTTAGTTTTTGCAGTTCCTTTAATTGTCACCGTTGTTCCGATGTATCATTTTATTCGAAAGCTGATTTTAAAAGCAATTCATTAAAAAATAGAAAAAAACGACTTTCTTTGATGAATAATCAAAGAAAGTCGTTTTTTTTTGTAAATACAGTTAAATGAATCAGTTTTTCATAAAAGTATAAAAAAAAAGAAAAAATAAGATTGTTATTTTTAATTTTTATTAAAAAGAATTATAATGTTGATTTAATAGTTTGTCTCTTGTTTTTTCGTTAATTATAATAAAGGTTTATTTGTTATTTTATTTAAAAGTGATAAAAACACACTTTTTATTATTTGTTAAAAGAGATATAATTATTGTATTCGTGGCTAATCTAAAAAGAATGCTTGCGAATAATTATAAATAGAAGGAGAGTCACATAATGTCACAAATCAGATTATCACCAGAAGAATTACGTACATCCGCACAAAAATACACACAAGGTTCAGATGAGATTGATTCATTATTAAGCAACCTAAAAAGCGAACAAGAAAATATCACTCAAAACTGGGGTGGTAGTGCTTCTGAAAAATTCAGCCAACAATTTACTGAATTATCAGGAAAAGTAACAGAATTCTCACAATTGTTACGTGATATCAACCGTCAGTTGAATGAAGTTGCAACAGCAGTTGAAGAAACAGATAGAGAAATTGCAAGCAAAATTGGTTTTCAATAATTAAGAATAACTCGTTAAGTAGGCGGGAGGGTATTTCCCCTCTCGCTTATTTTTGGATGAGGAGCGTAAATCATGAAGAAAAAAATTACCGTTGGAATAGTATTTTTTATGTTGATTGTCTTATTAGGAGGATCCCTTACATACTTAGGATTATTTTCTAAGACAGTTGAGAATAAAGAACAAAAAGATCAAGTTTCTCGGATGACAATTGCATTAGTCAACGAAGACGCTGGGACTGATTTTCAAGGAAAGCAGTTTTCATTAGGCGAAAATTATACAAAGAAGGTCGAACAAGATACGAAACAAAACTGGTATTTGGTAAGTAGAAGTATTGCAGAGAGTGGATTAGCAAACGATACATACAATCTGATGATTGTGATTCCTAGTAACTTTTCAGAAAATGTGTTTAGCCTGAGTTCCGTTGCGCCAGAAAGAACCGAAATCAGTTATAAAATTAATGCGAATGGAAATAAGGATGTTGAAAATGAGGCTTTAAAAGTTGCTAAAACGACTATTTCTGAATTAAACAAAGAATTGGTGGATGTCTACATTGCTTCAATTTTAGACAATTTATATACAGCACAAAAAAATGTTGGAAGTGTAGTTGCAAATCAAAAAGAAAAAGTAGGGATTTACAGCAATTCAGTTTTTAAACCAGTAGATGGCTACACGAAACAATTTGAAGGACTTAAGGAGTCAGGTGATACCTCAGTTAAAGGGTTAGATGACCATAGTAAATTATTAGCTAGCTATTTAGAATCTGTTGTCGGCTACAATAAAAGTCAAACGGGCTATGATGATAACTTACAAAAGTTGATTGAAACCCAATTGAAAAACCAAGAAGATTATAAAGCATTTAGCGAAGAGATCAATAAGTACAATTTGCAATTATCAAGCGAGGAAACACAGGAATTATATGATCGCTTAGTGACCGAAAATAAATTGATAGGCAATGAATTCACTAAAACAGAAGAAACCTCTTTATTAAATCAAGTGGATAATGCTGGAAATTATATTACAGAAGTTGAAAAGACCGTTGAGTTGCAAAAAAATGCAATTGATGAGTTGCTTGCAGATAATAAAAAAGCGTTAGACGAAATTGTTCGAACAAATTTAAAAGAGATTTATGGACTTAGTGAGGCAGATTCTAAGTTAACGTTAGAAAACTTGCTACAAGGTGAAGAGGGCATGCCAGAAAGTAAATTGGCAGCAATCAAAGCAGAAGAATTCGAACGCTTAAATGCATTATCTTCTAAACTAGCTACTTTACTCTATTTAGATGGAGCAATGCTGGAAAGTAGCGTTTATTTAGATGGTGGAACGAAAGATTTTATTCAAGTAGAATTGGAAAAAATTAATAACTACCTCAATAAAGAGCGTGGAACAAATAATTTTAAATTAAATCTTCACGAAGGTGAAATATTAACAATAAATCCAGATGATTATGAACCAGTAAATAATGAGAAAATAGCTAAATTAGATGGGTTAAAACAACAATTAAATCAAAAAGAGTCAACCATTTACACGAAGACGATCGTAGAAACTTCATTAGTAGATTATTCATTTGAAAAAAATATTGATTTAAGTTTGACCGTTCCAAGTGGAGTTTTGATAAATAAAGTATCTATCATTGATTCAAAGGGTGACGAAATTGATCTTGATAAGGAACAAATTCAAAATGGAGCAATTAATTTACTCGGTATATTAAATGACAAGAAAAATCCAAGAAAATTAACCCGTCATTTAACGATGGCAATTGAGTATCAGCTGGATTTAAATGCTGAAGAAATTGGAATTGAAGAAGCGCCAAAAGACAAACTTCAATTATCAGTCACGCCGTATCTAGGAATTACGACTGGACCGCTTCCTATTGGTGGAAAGCCGCCAGAGGAAATTGAAACAAATCCGAATGACTTTGTCCCGGGTAAGCCATTTGAGAAAAAAATAACCTTACCTTTCAATGCCATCAATACAAAAGAGTATCGTCGAACATTAAAAACATATCATAAATTGATTGGTGAATATCAACAAGAGTATAAAAATGGGGTTCAAGAATTGTCCGTTTTATTCGGTACTTTGAATGAAGATGGAAGCTCTACAAAGCCAAGAAATGCATCACGGTATTACAATGAATTACGTAATGATACGGATGTTTTTGGCATTATTACAAGATTAATGATGGTTCCTGTTACGAATACGTATAACGATTATTTAGCTGATTTTATCACGTATCAAGAAGCCGCAACGAAGATGGCTGCTCAATTAGAAGAGTTGAATCAAAAGATGGTTGATACAACAGAAACAACCAAAAACTTAAATCAAGAAGTTGACAATCAGCTTGAAAATTTAAGTAAATGGCAAAAAGAAATGGCTTCAATTGAAAGCAACGAAATGAGAACAAGCCTTTTAACCGAGAGTGAACATGAAACAACTAAAATGCTTCACGAAGAATTAAAAATGCTGGTTCAAGAAAGTGAACGTTTAAAAGAAACTTCTGAATCCAACATTGAGTCTGCAAATTCCATTAAAAAAATCTTTGATGATTTTAATGAGGATACGGTCGCTATTCAAAAAAGTGGGGAGAATGTAACCGCTAATACAAAAGATTTAATGGGTCAATTTAAAAAACAAACAGACAACCATACAGATTTTTCTAAAACCTTTAATAAAGTCTTAGAAAACGGACAACAAAATGGGGTTTTAAATAATCAGTTTGTTGATTTTCTTTCAGCTCCAGTAAGCGAGCAAGACAATGGTCGCATTTCAAGTGGGGATACGTATTACCCTTATTTGATTATTGTAGCGTTGTTTATCACAAGCATTTTCACTTCTTACGTGCTTGATTTAAGTGTTTGGAAAATGAGAAAAGTCAACAGTTTCCAAGAAGAAGACAACTTGGCTATTCGAAATCTGCCAATGGTATTACTAGGAGTTACGGCAGCGATTATTGAAGGCCTAGTAATTGGTATCTTAAGCTTTAGAATGCAAGGATTAAATGGAGACATTCAGTTAACTTGGCTAGCCAATATTATTCTGCTACAAATTGTGTTTGTTCTGCTAACGTCGTATCTTTTAAGACAGTTTAAAATGCTTGGAATGTTTATGAACCTCGTGCTATTTACAGCCTATTTATTACTGACGGATGCCGTTGGAAGAGCGATCGATTCAAGCAGTATTTTCTATAAAATTAGAACGTTTTCTCCCTTATACCAAGGAGAATCAATCTTATCAAATGTATCCAATCAAATTCAAACAACCAATCACTATTTGCTTTATTTAATCGGAGCAATTCCGTTGTTGATTTTACTCAATTTAGTTGTTTGGCTACCGAATTTCAAAAAGAAAACCAAAGTGGAAGGAGAAGAATAAATGTTAAAACCAAAGGGATTCATCGTTCAACTTGTTTTCTTTTGTTCCTTTTCTCTTTCTAGTCCACTCGTTTTTGCAGAAGAAACGCGCTTAGAAAACAATCAACTAGATATGAAAGTAGATCGCATTGAGCAAACAACAACGAATCAAAATCAAGAAACGACAAGCGCTGCTGATTTATTTGATGAAATTGAAAATCAAATGTATCAAGAACGTGTGAAAACCAAAGAGGAATTAGAAAAACAGGAGCAAGAACAACGCTTTACCAAAAAAACAGAGAAAGTAGTCCTTTATTCAGATAAAGATTATTTTAATAAATCTGTAAATGAAGAAACAGACACAGTGAAGCCAGATACTCAATTAGCAGCAAAAACGAATGCAGACGAAACAGAAGAGTTGGATTCGTCTGTGCTATTGATTACTGGAGGAAGCTTGAGTGTTCTCTTAGCAGGCGCTTTTGTTTCAGTAACTAATTACCGTAAAGGAGTTTAATGATGGATCAAAAATATCATATTAATATCACTATCTGTTATCAAGATCATCCAGAAAAAGAATACGATTTAAGAGTTTCAACACATCAAACCGTAAAAAAATTCATTTTAGATTTAGATGAAACATTGCATATTGTTAGACAAAAGGCGACTACTTTTCAATTAAAGGTAGAAAATAAAGGCTTGCTTTTATCGGACAATCAACGCATCCATGATTTTCCAGTAACGACTGGCGATAAAATTTTTATTTACTAAGAGAGATGAGGGAAAAACGTGAAGGAAATAAGCAGAATTACCTTTGAAGATAAAACAATTGAAATTGAAAAAGAAGCAACCAATTGGTTCGTTAAAATTAAAAAATCAGAAGCAACCTTAAAAAATGAAAAAGAAATTAACCTTTTAAAAGAAAGCCAAACGGGATTTTTACCAGTAGAAATCAAGATTGAAGAAGACAGTTTTGACTTTATGTTCCAGCCAGCGAAAACGATGCTGTCATTTAGTGAAGTGGCTGAAAAATCACAAGCAGATAAAATTAGAGCTGCTAGTAATTTTGCAGCATTTTCGGACTATATTGGCAGTCAATATACATTTTTCTTAGACCCAGAAAATGTCTTATTTGATCAAAATTTACTCCCTGTGATTGCTTATCGTGGCTTGAAAAACGGGTTGCCACCAGCAGAATTAACCGAAGAAGGATTTTTAAGACAGTTTAAATCGATTGTGATTGCGCTATTTTCTAAAAAGCAAACCTTTGAGTCACTTTACAATGGGAATTTAGAACGTGCCAAAGAAACGCTTTTTATTAAGACAATTGCCCGTAGTAAATCTGTAGCAGAAATCGTAACGTATTTAGAAGATCAATACCAATCAACCTTAGCGGCAGATCAGAAAAATATGCGAATTGTTTCTAAAAAACGCTATATGCTCTATAAGCAATTAACCATCTGGTTTAGTGTTGTCATGCTTTTATTGTTGATTCCACTTATTTATTTAGTCGGCTTTTCAATGCCTCATCAAACAAAATTATTACAAGCAGACACAGCCTTTTTAAAAAATGATTACGAGAAAGTCATTCAAATTTTACAACCAATTGAAACCAGTAAAATTGATGCGACTCAAAAATACGAGTTGGCGTACGCATATGTTCAAGGAAAAGATTTAACAGAAAAACAAAAAGCCTTTATCATGAAAAACATTAGCTTAAAATCAGCAGATAGCTATTTAACCTACTGGATTGAAAATGGTCGTGGAAATCTTGGCAAAGCGCTAGATCAAGGAAAAAAATTAGAAGATCCAGACTTGATTCTTTACGGACTTCAACAAAAAATGGAACAAGTTAAAAACAATCCTAAGCTTTCAGGAACTAAGCGTGAAAAAATGCTAACAAGCTACCAAGATCAATACGATAAATACAAAGAAAAATTTGAAAAAAGTGAGCAAGAAGGTCAAACTTCCGATGGCTCTAACTTAGGAACCGAAACCACTAACGAGTAAAAGGAGGGCTACCAAGCGTGAGCAAAGAAAAAGTAATAATTAAAACAGAAAACGAAATCCATCAGTTGTCATTAGATCAAAAGTTAACCTATCAAATTGGCAATCAAGTGGCTTTTGATGTCTATGTAAAGGATGAAGGCGACGAAAAATTGTCGCTTTCATTTAATGCTGAAAAGAATAGCTGGGAATTAGTAAATACCCAGACCAACATCTGCCTTGAAATTGGAAAAAACAAAAAGCAAAGTGTGTCGTTAAATAATAAAACAATCACGGTTGATTGGATAGCAGATTCAACTATCATTCCGTATCAACTGACTAAAAAATCAAATTGGCATATCAGTAACGATAAAACAGCCCTAGTCCAGCTAGCGATGGATCAGCATGAAAAAATTTTAGTTACAAAAGGACCCTATGGCTGGGAAGTTAATCCATTAAATGGGGAAGTATATGTCAACAATAAAAAACAACTAAAGCCTGCCGTCTTAGAAAATGGCGACTTTATTTATGTTGCTGGCGCCTTTCTTTATTTTTATGATGAAGAGCTCCATATTGCCAATGGCGACAAGTTTACGATTCATTTGCCTCAATTAGTGCAATCCAGCTATGATTTTTATGATGAATACCCAGACTATCACCGTTCACCAAGAATCATTTACCGTGACCCAGAAGAAAAGGTTACAATCGGAACACCAGATGCCGCGCCATCTAAACCAAGTGAACAGTTACTAAAAACGATTTTGCCACCATTAGTGATGTTATCTATGACCATTTTAATGGCAATTATTCAACCACGTGGTTTGTATGTATTAGTATCAGCTGGAACCACAGTTATGACCGTTATCTTTTCTATTTCAAGCTATATTAAGAGTCGGAAAAAATACAAGGTAGACATGAAAGACCGCGTTCGGATTTATGAAGAGTACTTAACGAGTAAAAGCAAAGAGCTACATCAGGTTAATCAAGAGCAACGGACAGGTAAGCTGTATCATTATCCAGATGTTGAAACACTATCTAAGATGATTACTCAGTACAACCACCGCATCTATGAAAAAACGCCCCTTCATTTTGACTTTTTAAATTACCGTCTAGGCTTAGGTAAGGTCAAATCAAGCATGGAGGTTAGTTATTCAGGAAGTGACGGTCAAAAGAAATTAGACGATTTAGAAAAAGAGGGCTTTAATCTTTATCAAGATCATCAACGAGTGGATGGTGTTCCCATCACAACCGAGCTAACACTTGGACCAATTGGCTATATCGGGCCACGTCCGTTAGTGATTGAACAGTTGCAATTATTAGTGAATCAATTAGCCTTTGCACATAGTTATCACGATTTACAATTCATCACGATTTTTCCAGAAGAAGAGCTAGCGCAATGGAGCTGGATGCGTTGGTTGCCACATGCAACGTTACAGGATATGAATGTTCGTGGCTTTGTGTATCATCAACGTAGCCGAGATCAAGTCCTAAACAGCTTAACGCAAATTTTAAAATCTCGTCAAAACGCAAAAGATGAAGGGGGTAGAGACGCTGAAAGTACGATCTTTACACCCCACTATGTGGTGCTTATCACCGATGTTAAATTAATTTTAGACCATACCATCATGGAGTTCTTTAACGAAGACCCAACCGCTCTAGGTTGTAGCATTATCTTCGTTCAAGACGTGCTAAGTAGCTTATCTGAAAATGTGAAAACGGTGATTGATATCCGTGACCGTAATACTGGTGTGATGGTCTTAGAAAACGGCGATTTAAAAAATACGGAATTTAAGCTAGATCATTTCCCAGAATGCTTTGATAAAGAACAGATTCCTCGCACACTCGCTCCCTTAAATCATTTACAAAACTTAAAAAACAGTATTCCAGAAGCCGTAACCTTCTTAGAAATGTATGAAGTAGATCGCTTTGAAGAATTAAATGTTTTAAGTCGTTGGGCTAGCCACTCGCCTCATAAAAGTTTGGCAGTTCCCTTAGGCTTACGAGGGAAGGAAGATTTAGTCAATTTAAATCTTCATGAAAAAGCCCATGGACCACATGGGTTAGTTGCCGGTACAACCGGTTCTGGGAAATCGGAGATTATCCAAAGTTATATTTTAAGTTTAGCGGTTAATTTCCATCCATACGACGTTGCCTTCTTACTAATCGATTATAAAGGTGGGGGAATGGCGAATTTATTCCGGAACTTGCCACATTTATTAGGAAGCATCACCAACTTAGATGGCGCTCAAAGTATGCGTGCCTTGATTTCCATCAATGCCGAATTGAAACGCCGTCAACGATTATTCTCTGAAAATAACGTCAACCATATCAATCAATACCAAAAGCTGTATAAAGAAGGCGAAGTAAGTGATCCAATGCCGCATTTATTCTTAATCAGTGATGAGTTCGCGGAGTTAAAATCAGAACAGCCTGAATTTATGAAGGAGCTGGTTTCAACTGCTCGTATCGGACGTTCCTTAGGGATTCATTTGATTTTAGCGACTCAAAAACCAAGTGGTGTGGTGAATGAACAAATCTGGAGTAACTCGAAATTTAAGCTAGCGCTTAAAGTAGCGGATAAATCCGATTCAATGGAAATGCTTAAAACTCCTGATGCGGCAGAAATTACCTTGCCAGGACGTGCGTATTTACAAGTCGGAAATAATGAAATTTACGAATTGTTCCAAAGCGCATGGAGTGGAGCGGATTACAATCCAGATAAGGAAGACAGCCAAGCGGAAGATTTAACGATTTACGCGATTAATGATTTAGGACAATACGAAATTTTAAGTGAGGATTTAAGTGGGTTGGAAAACAGTGACGAAATGAAAACTGTCCCAACGGAGTTGGATGCCGTAATTGATGGAATCCACGACTTAACGGTGGAAGAGGGGATTGAATCCTTGCCAAGACCGTGGTTACCGCCACTTGAAGAGCGTTTGTATTTGCCAAACTTAGATGCCGTAGACTATAAAGAATTCTGGGCAGGGGAAAAAGGAACGTTAGAACCTGTTGTCGGAATTGCGGATATTCCAAGTATGCAGGCACAAGAAACATTTAGATTAAACTTGTCTAAAGAAGGTCATTTAGCTGCCTTTTCAAGTCCAGGCTATGGAAAATCAACCTTCCTACAAATGATTCTAATGGGCTTAGCGCGTAAGCACAATCCCGCTCGTTTACACGCCTATTTAATGGACTTTGGCACAAATGGATTATTGCCATTGCGGGGATTGCCTCATATTGCCGATACCATGAATAGCGATGAAGACGAAAAAATTGGGAAATTCATCCGTCGGATGGAAGCTGAAATCAAGCTTCGTAAGAAGATGTTAAGCCAATACGCCGTAGCGAATATGGAAATGTATGAAAAAGCTAGTGGCAATGAAGAACCGAGCATCGTGATTTTAGTGGATGGATTCGAAGGCTTTAAAGGAATGAAATATGAAGATGTCTTAGAAAAAATCTTCACCCAAATCGCCCGTGAAGGTGCTGGAATTGGCATTCATTTACTAATTACTGCAGGACGTCAAAGCAGTATGCGCTTGAATTTACAAAGCAATATCAAGTTGCAATTAGCGATGAAACTCATCGATGACAACGAAGCGAAAAATATTGTTGGGAGAACTCAACTAGCAATAGATGATCTACCGGGTCGAGGGCTAGTCAAATTCGACGAACCAGCCTTATTCCAAGCGGCATTGCCAACACTTGGAGAAGATACGCTGGATATTATCGAAGCGATTCGAGAAGAAGCCAAAGAGATGGATGCGTATTGGACAGGAGAGAGACCAGAGGAGATTCCGATAATGCCTGAAGTGATTAGTTTTAATGATTATATTGAGCGTAAACTTGTTTTAGAAAGATTAAAAGATAAAGCTAAATTCCCAATAGGTTTAGAATTTGAAGAATTAGCACCTTACTCGCTAGAAAAAGGATTTGGCTCAAATAAAATAATTGTTTCAAGTAATAATCAAGATCAATTTAACTTAATGAAAACAATTGCTAATATTATAGAAATTAAAAATCAAGGTAATATGATTCATATATTTGATAATGAACAGGGAAGTTTATCTGCTTATGAAAATAAAGAGTATGTTGGCAGTTATATTACTGACAAAGAAGAAATTGAAGACTTTTTTGAAGGTTTAAATAATGAAGTTAATTTAAGACAAAAAGAATATAAACGAATTTTAGCCGAAGAAGGACTAGAAAAAGGAAAAGAAATGATAGCGGCATTACCATATCATATATTGATGATTTCTAATATTGGTGAGTTTGGGAGTAAGTTAAGTAAAGAAGCAATAGTAGATATAATGAATGTGTTTGAAAAAGGGAATGAACTAGGTATTACCTTTATTATATCAGGAACGCCAGCAAACTATGGCCAAAATTATGATGAATTTAGTAAAGCTGTAAAAGCTTTAAATAGTGGCTATTTGTTAATGAAGTATGGCGATCAAAGTATACTCAAAGCAACTAATCTTGGTTACAATACCTTAAAACCTTTGCCTAATGAAGTTTATGTAATTAATAATGATCAAGCAGAGCATTTTAAGATGCCAACTATCTAATTTAATTTCAGAGGAGAATTTAATATGTATGATCAATATGGAATGGCAAAACAACAAGAAAAAGCAGCAAAATCAAGAGAAAAAGATAAAAAAGAAAGAAATGCTAAACAACGTTCTAAATGGAACGAAGAACGTACTAAAGTAAAAAAAGAGAAAGAAACGGCAGAAACTAGACGTTCAAGTTTAGAAGAAGAATTGGCTAAACTTGAACAGGCAAATACAGATATTTTTGTGCTTTTTGATGAAATAGGAGAAAATGTAACAAAAAAAATATCAGAAATAAACAATAATAAAGTATTTATAGAACCAAATTACGCTGGTGGTTATGTTAAAGATATAAAACGAGAATATAAAGGTGGTATTAAATATAAACTTAATACAGTCTTAGAATATTTCAATTACTATTCAGAAAATTACGAAATAATAAAATCAGAACTTGATGAGAAAATTGAAAATATAGGAAATAAAATAGCAAAATTAAATGGAAGGATTTTACAAATAGATTATATAATTGATGTAACGTATGCAGATTAATTAGTTTGGGGGGAAATAGGTATGGAAGGTACGGGTTATGAATTTAAGGTTGATTTAGAAGAATTGGAGAATCAAAGAGAAAAGTTAAAACAAGTTTTTTCGTATGTTCATAATGGTTTAAAAAATATTGATGAAGCTTTACAAGGTGTAGAAGATAAAGGAATTAAAGGGAAATCTGCTGATAGTATAAATGAATTAATGGAAATTATAAGATCAGATGTCATTTCAGTATCAGATAGTTATAATAATTTATTGATTTCTAACATCAATGTAGCGAAAGTAGTTTTCAAAGAACTATAGGAGGGAGTATATAAAAATGGTAGCGAAAAATTACTTTCAGGCACCAGGTAGTCCAGAACCCGATTTATCAAAAAATAACTTATCAAGTAATGTTCCAGGTATGCCTGATCCACCTGATAAAAAAAATTCATCTGGTCCATCAGCTAATATAAAAAGCCCAGAAGTGATGACAAGAAATGCAGGTAAACAAATCTTAATGAATAAAGTAAAGATTCAAGAAGATATTTGCTTAAATATTCTAATAGGTACAAATCAAATTAAAGAAGGTAAGAAAATTTTAGGCGAAATTAAGGGCAATATTACAGAAGATATTTGGAAATCGAAATCTGCTAAGGAATATCAAAAATATTTAGAACAATATGAATTGTATATTGATCAATTAGCTCAATTTTTTAATAATTTTTCAAAAAAATTAATTGATAATGCGGAAGTTTTTGAAGAACTTGATACGTTGATGCAAAAGCAACTTAATTTTGAAGATTGGAGACCTGAATAAATGGGGGACAAAAGAATTATTTTGGATGATCAGATGTCAAAGGACCATCTTAATTTAAAAAGTGCTATTGAAAATTTTTCAGCTATTATGACTAATTTTTATACTAATTTAGATAAAGTAGATGAAGTTAAATCAAGCACTAAAATAGCTAAAGGTAATTATTTAGGTTTTAATAAAAAGGAATCTGACCTGCACACTAAAATAAATTGTGCAACAAGAGAGTCTTTTTCAGAAGAATTATATGCAGATTTAGCTACTATCGAAGGAATTATGACAAACACTGTAACTACATCTAAAATAAATGATAATGCTTTAACAGTTCAAATTACTGAAAGAATAAATGAGTTAGAAATAATACAAAAAATTATAAAAGAGTACGATGAAACTATTTCAAATAGTGGAGATTTATCTAACCCTAGTACATTGGCTAATCTTACAAAAGTTCGAAGTACATCAGGAATTAATGATATTGCAGGAGCAATAGAAGCAAAACAAAATCGTTTGAAAAATAGAATTGGAAATAAATATTTTACTGATGCTGAGTTAGCAAAAATGATCAAAGAAATATATGGAGAGCCTGTTGCCACCGATAATATGGAAGAATTTTTAAAATATGCTCGTTATACAATGTTGACGGATAATTATTTAGCTAGTATATTTAAATTAGCGAATGGAAAATCCATAACTGATTTCCAAGGTCTTTTAGTGCAGGATAAAGACGGTAAGTGGCGATTTGTTATAAAATCTAAAGATAACAAATGGAGTGCGACAATTATTGATTTGGATAATTTAGGTGATGGAGCTTATTTTAGTCCTTTGTCCGATGTGAATCCTAAAGGTACTGGTTCTGTAAAAGGAAATAAACCAACAATGGGGTTTGATAGTGGACTTAATACGAAAGGTGGCATCAAGGGGAGCCTTTTTAAAGTTGAAGATAATGATGGAAACTCTGTTTCAATGGGAAATGCAAATGTAGGGGCTAACATTAACCAAAAAGGAATAAATTTCGGATTAGATGCTAGTTTAATAGAGACAAATAGTACGCTAGTTTTCCATGAAAATGATCTATATTATTACCAAACAGAACTAGGTGTTACAGCTTTATCAGCTTCTGTGGGAGGATCATTGACAACACACGGATTTAAATTAAAAACGCCAGGTTTGGTTAGTATATCAGTTGGAATTGGGAAAGTTGATAAAATTGATACTGATTTTAATAATTAGTAACTAGGAGGAAATAAGCTTGAAAAAAAAATTATTAATAGGGGTGACTTTATTATTTCTGTCAGGTTGTTATAACTCTACGAATAAAGTTATAGAATCTGATAATACCTCTAAAAGTAGTGAAAATAAAATAAAAAAAGCAGTAATTATTTTTGATAACACTTATAGATTAGTCTATAATAATAATCAAGAAAAAAATGAAGTTGACAAAACTAATATGGTTGAAATGAAACCTTTGTTAATTAGAAATTTTGAAAAAGTTGAAAATAAAATAAATAAATCTATGGAAATAAATGTTGTACCATTAACTTATACTATTACTAGCAATCAAAATGGTAAATTTATTACTTTTAATATATTTGTAATAAACACAACTGACAAAGAGATAACTAACTTTGAATCAATTATGACGTTTAGTTTTACTGATAATTCATACAGTTTTTCTGACTCATTAAATATGAAAGATATTGATATGGATAAATTATCACGTAATGAAGGAGTTATAATTTCCTATTCTCAAAGCATTGTAGACCAATCTGAAGAATATTTTAATAATCTTAAACTTGAAGATATTAGTATTAATTTAAGTGAAGTAAAAATAGATAGAAATTAGTATTTAAATGTGGTTGGAAATTAAATAATTTGGTTTTTATTTTAAAACAATATTAAATACTGTAGCACTACTAGGAGGAAATAAATTTGAAGAAAAAATTATTAATAGTTGTTTTTTTAATATTCTTTACAGGCTGTTATAATACTATAAATAAAAATAAAAAAAATACAGAATCAGATAATATTTCAAAAGGTAGTGAAAATAAAAAAAAAGCAATAATTATTTTCGATAATAACTATAGGTTGGTATATAATAGTGCTCAAGAAAGAAATGAGATTGACAGAAAAGCAATGATTGAGGCTAAACCATTGTTAATAGAAAATTTTAAGAAAGTCAAAAATAAAATAGATGATAGCCTGTCAATTAATATTTTACCGTTATCCTATATTTTAAAAACTAATCAAAATAGTAAATACATTTCTTTCAATTTATTTGTTATAAATACCTCGGATGAAATTATTACGAATTTTAAAACTAAGGCGAATTTTAGTTTTGTGAATAATCCTTATAAATTTTCATTTGTAACTGAAATGCAAGATGTTGGTATGGAAAAATTATTGCCTAATGAAGGAGTTATAATTTCATATGAAGAAGATATTACTGATCAACCAACAGAATACTTTAATACTCCCCAACTTGAAGATGTTAATGTTAATTTAAGTGAGTTGAAAATATTTTAGCATGAGAAGGATAAACAGATATAGAATGAAATAATTATTGATTTCGATAGTTTAGATGATAGTGCTTATTTTAGTTCTTTATCGGATATGAAAATTAAAATGAAAAGGTTTGTCAAAGTAAATAAATCAAATTTTTTTAAGATAGACGATAATAATGACAGTTTTTTAGTTAGAGTAAGTTTTGAAATTAATGTTAGTCAAAAATTGTTTTTATTACTACCAAACAGAGATAACGATTTCAATTGTTGGACTATTAAAAACTAGGAGGAAATGAGTTTGAAAAAAAAGTTATTAATAGTAATTACTATAATATTTCTTTCAGGTTGTTATAAGACAATAAATAAGACTGAAAAAAATGTGGAAGTAGAAGGTATTTCGAAAGATAGTAGTACAGCAATAAAAAAAGCCCTTATTATTTTTGATAACACTTATAGGCTAGTATATAATAATAGTCAAGAAAAAAATGAAGTTGATAAAAAAGCTATGGATGAAGCTAAACCGTTATTAATTGAAAATTTTGAAATAGTAAAATATAAAATTGATAAATCGAAAAAAATTAATATTTTACCATTATCATACAGTTTGATAACTAATCAAAGTGGTAAGCATTTATCTTTAAACTTATTTATTATAAATACTTCTAATGACAAAATTGTTAATTTTAGGGCTAATGAAAATTTTAGTTTTTCTAATAATCCATATAGCTTTTCTGATACCTTAGAAATGAAAGATATTGGTATGGAAAATTTATCGCCAAATGAAGGAGTGATTTATTCATATGAACAAAATATAACCGATCAACCAGAGGAATATTTTAATAATCTTAAGCTTAAAGACATTAATATTAACTTAAGTGAATTGGAAATTTAAAAATAGTAAATTGAAAGAAAAAATATTTTAAATGACAATAGTTATTTTTATGTTCGAACTATTTTCTAACGATTTTAATTTACTATTAATAGGGAGAGATTTAATGAAAATAAAATTACCAAAATATATGGAAAAGGATTTAGAAAAAAATGACTTAAATATTTTAAAAGAAATTGAAAAAGAGTTAATTTCTTCAAAACTTACAAATGATATCTGTATTTTTTCTGATAAGGTTTATTTGAATGGAAAGAAAATATCTGTACCTCTCATTTTTTTTAATAATACCGATAAAATAATTGGCGATATAGAAATAAAAGTTGCTTTTTCGATATATGGAAAAGTAATTTTTAATGGTGCTATTGCATTTAAAAAAGATATGTATGATAAATTACTTCCTCAAGAGGGGGTATTGGATTATTGGATACTTGAATTAGCTGGAGAACAAGGTGAAATGGAGATAATAGAATTAAAGAAAGATGAGTTTAATTTACAAATAATAGAGTGCCATGAAATTTGTTATGAATAAATAAATTTTTATTATAGTTAAAAGGAGATTAATAAAATTGAATCAACTCTATAAAAAATTGGACACACTTGTACAGTACATGATTGGAATTCAGATTTTTGCAACCATTGCTATTCTGATTGGTGGTTTTTATATTAAAAGTCAAATTTCTTATATAGATGTAAATATGGCTGTATTTGTTATCAAAGCATTAGCTCAAGGAATTATCTCGGTGGTTGTTTTGTGTAAAGAAAAAGAAGAGCCTTCGATGGGAAAAGCAATGTTAGCCTTAATTTTAGCTGTATCAATAGGATTTGTTCGTTTTTCAATTATGTTATCTAGTGGTCTTTATGTCAGTTACGGATTATCTGGTATTGCTCTTGTAATAACAGCAATTGTATTAATTGTTTATCAAGCAAAATATGATGGATTAAAAGGATAATTTTCAGTTGCTTAGGCTACTCAAATTAAAGTCAATTAATTGAGTAACCTAAGTTTTAATTAAATAATTAGATTACATTTGTAATAGTACATAATTTGAAATTTTGGAATAAGTTGTATGAATTATTTATGAGAACAGGAAGAGTAGTAAAGTAACGATTTTAGAAGACGGCACGTATATGATAAATGACGTTAAGCAATTAAAATCGGAAGTGGATATTTTATTTGGAAAATTAGGAGCAGAAGCAAATGCTAATAAAAAAGTTAAGCCGAGTATATCTTCCAAAGGAAAGGTAAAGTCGTGAATTAGTATAGGTGGAGATTTTTCAGCAGAGGCTGTGGCCATGCAGTTAGTTCAAAATGGAGTGCCGTTGGTTTCTATTAATAATGGAGATGTAGAAGTATTGAAGAATACGCAAACCAACTTTGTAAGACAGTATAGTTCTGGAACATTCAATATTACAAAAGCAGGTGAGGGAAATCTAGGTATTAATCTTTCAGCAGGAGTAGATCTGGCATCTATTGAAAGTAAAGTTATTGAAGTAAAAATACCAGGTACTCCTTACTATGTGGCGGTTAAGGTTAGTGGAAATATTGGAATGGGCTATACCTTTACTCCTATAAATTCTGATGGTTGGAAATACGCTGGTGAAATAGGTGCAACTCTGGGATTTGGAGGAAAAGTAGGTACTGAATTTGGTAATAAAGACTATTCAAAAGATTCGATTAATGATTTTGATTTTTAAAAAGTAGAAATGGAGTTAGTGGCTAAGATGAAAAAAACATTATTATTATTCATGTTCCCATTTTTAATTTTAGTTGGTTGTAGTGGAAATGAAGTTCAATTCGAAAAAGAACCGAGTAATACTAAATCAAACAAATCACAGGAGGAAAAAATTTTGAAAGAAAATGACTCTGAAAATTCAAAAGTAATGGACATAAGTGAGTATAATTATAAAATTCCTGAAGCTGTAATAAAGCAAAATAACCAACAATTATTAAATTCTTTTGCTACTATGAAAAAAGTATTTATTGATGAAAAGAGTAAAGAATATAAATCGCAAAATTCAAGGTTCGATGTGATTCCGTACGAGGCTGGTTATAATAAAGAAAGGAAAAAACTTGGCGTAGTTGTACTTCTGGTAAATGTTAGTGGAAGAGATATTGATAATGTTGAATTTAATTTAGATTTATATTTAAATACTGAAAATTATCCTCAAATAAACAAACAAACAGTGAAAATCACTAAAATAAATACAGGTGGAATAGCTGCCAATACTATTATGCCCTATCCTATAAGATTTGACGATGTTGATTTGGATTTAGAATCTGAAAATTTCAGTTCTACCGATTTTGCTGGAAGTAATATGAACAATCTAATAATTAGGTATGAAGATTGATGGATAAAAAAGTCAATAAAATGTTTAGTAAATTAATAAATTTAGCAATGATTATGTTTATGATTCAAATAGTAACGAGCATTTGGATGATTTTAAGAATTTTTGTGTATGATGTTCCAAATTCTTTTTTTGATTTTTCAAAAAGCAATTTAATATCGTACATTATTCAAGTAATTATCCAAGGAATTATTATGCTATTTTTACTCAATTTAGAAAAGAAGAATCCTAAAGTATGGATAGCACTTCTTCTTTTTTTATTAGCCAATTATTTGGGTAGTATACGATTTACCCTAACATTGAACAAACAGAAAACACCTTTATAGTTCTCCAATTTTATACAATGGATGGAATCCAATTAACATTGAGTTTTATTTTACTGATAAAACAAATTCGTTATAGTAATCAAACAAGGGCACGTAAACAGTCTTTTTAAAGTCAATTATTTATAATAAATTAAATGATTTTTGAGACATGACTAAGTGTAGAAATTTATTGATTTATTCATTTTCCCTTTCATATTTTTTAGGTTAAATTATAAATTTCTGTCGATTATATAAAAATCATTCTCAAAGTTATTAATATGAAAATGTTTGTTTTTTTATATGATAATCAATTAAATTCCAAATATATCTAATTATTATTTATTTAGTGTTTTTTTAGCAGGATGTTCAGCAAAAAACGTAGAAAAAGAAATAAATGGAAGTGATTTGATAAGCTCTTTACTAGAGAATGAGTTGAAATTAAAAGACCCTAAGAATGTTGTGAATGAGAGCTATAAAATGGGAAATTAGCATTTCACCCTGATATTACAATTATTTTTCATGAAAATGATTTATATTACTATCAAACAGAGCTTGGCGTCTCAGCCTTATCGGCTTCTGTTGGTAGATCATTAACAACTGAAGGTTTTAAATTAAAGACTCCAAGTTTGGTTAGTATATCAATTGGGGTTGGTAAAGTAGATAAAATTGATACTAATTTTAATCATTGAGTAACTAGGAGGAAATAAAATTGAAACAAAAATTATTAGTAGGGCTGATTGTTATTTTAATGATACTTACTGGTTGTCATAATGTTACAAATAAAAGTGAAGAAGATAGTTCTAAAAATAATGAAGATGAAATAAAAAAAGCTATCATTGTTTTCGATAATAAGTATAGATTGGTATTTAATAAAGGGCAGGAAAAAAGTGAGAGTGATCAAAATACCTTGAATGATGCAAAGCCATTACTTATTGAAAATTTTGAAAAAGTAAAAAATAAAATAAATACTGAAAAATCAATTAATATTTTGCCTTTATCTTATACGTTAACGACAAATCAGAATGGAAAATTTATTTCATTTAATTTGTTTATTGTAAATACTTCAAGTGAAAATATTTATAATTTTAAGACTGATACGATTTTTAGTTTTGTGGGTAATCCGTATGAATTTTCTTATATAACAGAAATGAAAGATATTGGTATGGATAGGCTATTAAATAATGAAGGAGTTATTGTCTCATATGACCAAAAGATCACTGATCAACCAGAAGAGTATTTCAATAATCTTAAACTTGAAGATATTAATATTAATTTAAGTAACATAGAAATTGAAAATAGTAAGTAATAAATAAAAAAATAGCTGAATGATTTTAAAATATACTATACGGAGAATTTTGATGAAAATAAAATTACCAAAATATATGGAATAGGATTAAAAAAAAGCTTAAATAGTTTAAAAGAAATTGAAAAAGAGTTAGTTCCTTCAAAACTTACAAATAAAATCTGTTTTTTTGACACAAACAAGATAATAAAGGAGGTTCAAAATGAGAAATAAATTAGTGGGGGTAGGAGTCTGTTGTATTTTGTTTTTAGGAGGTTGCTATCTATCAAAAAATTATAGCTATGAAGAAATCACAAAGGGTGGAAAAATAGATGTCGAGAAAGCTGAGGCCTCTGGGTATGTAAGTTTAGAAGAAAAAGAAAAATTAGGCTATTACACAATTGAAAGTTCAGCTAATAAAAAGGTTCAAAAGAAAGCGCTAGAACAGAAAAATGAACTTTTTGATCATCTTAAACCTCAAATTGAAGCAAGTTTAGGAGGAAGAGAAGTTGAAATGTTAGGAGTCAATTCACCTTTTCCATATGAGGCTGTAAATGTTTCCTTTAGAAGCAAAGAAGAACCTATTGTGGCCGATTCAGTGACAATTGGATTGTCAGATAATGGCTACTTTGAAAAAGGGGCGATAAAAAGCGATGCCCCTTCAGGTTTTATGGAAAAAACAGTAGAAGGTCTATATGTGATGGCGTATCGAAAAGAAATTCAAGAGATGAAAGAATATATTAAAAAAGAATACCCGCAATATGAAGCTTATCCAGTAAACATGAGAAATTCTGCTCATCAAATAAATGAATATATAAATATAAGTATTTCGTATAAAATTGGTGATGTTGATAATAATGATTTATCACGGGCAGAGCAGAAAGAAATTTTTGAATTATATAAAAAGAATAAAAATAGAACAGATGAAGAGTGGAAAACTATTTTTGAATCAAAGAATCATTTAGATTATTTAATATATTTAGATATTGTAATAAAAAATGGAACTACTTTACCAACAGAACTAATGGTTTATGAATTATTAGATGATATGAAAAGTAACTTATTATTTGAAAAAGGTATTTCTTATGGGGTAATGTTAAATTCTAATTTTCAGGATACTAACAATAATAGATCTTTATCATTTGTGAACAAAGCATACGTTTAAAAAAATAAGGGAGAAGAAATGAAAAATACAACAACACATGAAGACAGGATTGAATTAGATGAATTTTTTTTGTGAATCCAAAGTAATTTAGATAACTATTAAAAAGATAAAGATATCGCGTTAAGAAAAGCAGTATAAGTTAAGATAAATGGTATTAACTATGTTCCGAAGACTGAATTAAATCTAATTACGTTAATTAATAAAACAGATGAAGTAGCCGTTACCTTCGTAAAAACACTAGATATAACGGATGCACTGTCACTCATCAATACAACTCCTCCTCTATACGAAGTTTCAAATAGTCACCGACACAAAATTATTTTTACCATCCTGCCACCAAACTTTTAAAATCTCCCCATCGCATTTTCAAATAAAGTGCTATAATGAAAACTAGTAAAACCAAAGGAGGATATACATGGGAGAAGTTATCAAAACCTATCAAATGGATTCAAAAGTTCAAAAAAATAGATGGCTGATTTTGATTGCCATTGGTTTGTTTACGTTTATGTCCACACTAGATGGCAGTATTGTGAACATTGCGATACCGGTGATTTCAAAGGCTTTAAATGTGCCAATGAACCAATCGGAATGGATCGTGTCAGTATACTTAATGGCAGTTTGTATTTTTATTTTATTATTTGGAAAAATAGGAGATTTAATTGGGAAAATCAAAGTCTTTCGTTGGGGAACGTTTTTATTTGTCATCGGTTCGCTACTTTGTGGCTTTGAATTTAATTTGTCGTTTTTATTGTTTGCTCGAGTAGTACAGGCGATTGGGGCAAGCATGACGATGTCGACCAATTATGGAATTATCACGGAAATTTTTCCGATTAGCGAACGTGGGAAGGCTTTGGGCTTAATTGGGTCCTTCGTTTCGTTAGGCAGTATTGCAGGGCCAGGTATTGGAGGCATTATTTTAGCTCATTTTGGTTGGTCGTATATTTTTTGGATCAATGTTCCAGTGGGCTTGATTACGATTTTAATGGGAATCAAGATTTTACCTGAAGATTTATTTTTCCGAAAAGAAACGATTGATTACAAAGGTTTTCTTGCCTTTGCATGTATGATTGGCAGTTTGTTTATCGGGATTTTTATTGGGCAAGAAATTGGATTTGGCCACGCTTTGATTTTAGGGCTTTTTGCAGTTGCTATTTTGAGCTTTGTAGCATTTATTCGAATCGAAAAGAACGTGAACAAACCGCTAGTTGATTTAAGCTTGTTTAAAAATGGCTTATTTTCGGTTAGCCTATTTTGTGCCTTTTTGATTTTTGTGGCAAATTTCTTTTTTAATGTAATGATGCCTTTTTATTTACAAGGAACAAGAGGATTGAATCCAAGTCAAGCGGGACTTTTATTGATGGTCTTTCCATTAGTAATGGTGATTGCAGCACCCATTAGTGGGAGTTTATCGGATAAGGTCGGTAGAGAATTGCTGACGTTTATCGGGTTGGCACTAACGACGATTGTACAGTTAGGCTTTGTCTTTATTGATGGAAATACGAATATTGCAGTCTTTATTTTGATGACGGGAATTATGGGGCTGGGAAGTGCACTCTTTCAATCACCAAATAATGCGATTGTCATGTCTTCTGTTTCTAAAAAGGAACTGGGAATTGCGGGCAGTTTAAATTCCTTGGCTAGAAACTTAGGAATGGTCTTTGGCATTTCTTTTGCGACGACGATTTTGTATGTTGCTATGAGCAATAAATCAGGATACAAGGTAACCACGTATTTAGCAGATCAGCCAGAATTATTTGTTTACGGAATGCATGTGACTTTTGGGGTTGCCTTTGTGATTTGCTTAGTCGCAACCATTTTAACCGGACGACGCTTACTAACTGCAAAAGGGAAATCCGCTTAATAAAAAATGTTTATAAGCTAGGGATAAAGCTGGCTTATAAACATTTTTACATAGTAAGATGCTTAATTTTTTGTTAAATGTTGAAGGATAAAATAGGGAAGTCATTGCAACCTTTTGTGTTTACAAGTAAAATAGAACAAGACAATAATGATGAGAGTAGGTTAATGAAAAATGCCAAATTCTTCAATAAATATGGAAGAAGCCGTAGTGGAAGAACAAACGGCTCAGGAAAAGATGATTCGTGGCTCAGCTTGGATGACTGCAGGCAGTATTTTTTCAAGGGTATTAGGCGCTATTTATATTATTCCTTGGATGGCTTGGATGGGCGGTCAAGCAGAGTTAGCGAATGGCTTGTTTGCTAAGGGATACAATCCCTATTCGCTTTTCTTAGTGATTGCAACAGCAGGTGTACCCTCGGCAATTGCTAAACAAATTTCCTATTATAATGCTCTTGATGAGTATCAAACGGGACGGAAATTGTTTAAAAAAGGCATGATTCTAATGGTAATTACTGGGATTATTTGTTTTTTAGCGATGTATTTACTCGCTCCTATTATGGGGGTTGGAAATCCCGATGAAATTAAGGTGATTCGTTCGCTTAGTTGGGCGTTGTTGATTATTCCAGGGATGAGTTTGATTCGTGGCTATTTTCAAGGGTATCAAGAGATGGCACCCTCAGCGATTTCGCAGCTGATTGAACAGTTTGCTCGTATTATCTTTATGTTGGCTGCAACTTTTTTAATTATGAAAGTTTGGCATGGCGAAATGGTAGATGCGGTTACGGCTTCAACTTTTGCTGCTTTTATCGGAGCCATTTTTAGTTTAGCAGCGTTAGGGTATTATTGGTTGCGTCAAAAGGATCGAATGGATGTCCTTGCAGCAGGAAGCTTAAATCAAATTGAAATTTCAACGAACCAGATTTTAGTGGAGATGGTCAAAGAATCCATCCCATTTGTGGTTATTGGTTCAGGAATCACCTTCTTCCAGTTAATCGACCAATACACCTTTGAAAAAATTGTGCTAGCTACGTCAAAAATTACGTCAGATGAAGCAAAAACGTTGTTTGCGTTGTTTGCATTTAATGCTAATAAATTGATTATGATTACCATTTCTATTGCAGTAGCAATGGCGGTTACCTCAATTCCGTTGATTACGGAGGCCTTTACTAAAAATTTAGGCAAAGAAGTGCGTAAGCAAATTTCAACGAATATTCAGTTATTTTCATTTATCATGTTCCCAGCTGCAATTGGCATGGCGATTGTTGCAGAACCATTGTACACGTTGTTTTATAAGCACAGTGATTTAGGAACAACGATTTTACAGCTTTCATCGTGTATGAGTATTATTTTAGGACTATTTACAGTTTTATCTGCGCTTCTTCAATCCTTGAATCAAAATCGTTATGCGATTTTCTGTTTAATTGTAGGGATTGGTGTTAAAGGTGCAGTTCAGTATCCGTTAGTATCGATGTTCCAAGCTCAAGGAGCACTTTATGCAACGATTTTTGGTTTTACGGTGTCTTGCGCGATGATGTTGGTATCATTACAAAAGTTAACCCATTTTCATGTGAAATTTGTGCTAAAACGATTGTTGCTGATTGTGATCATGACCGTGATTATGGCACTTGTAACGATTGTGGTTCGGGAAGCTTGTTACTTGTTTATTAGCCCGATGGATCGTGGTTTGGCATTAGTCGTGATGCTCTTATCAGCAGGCGTTGGTGGTTTTGCTTATATGTATTTGACGTTAAAAACAAGACTGGCTGATCGTTTACTCGGTGATAAGGTTGCAGGCTTAAGAAGAAGATTGAAAATCAAATAACCAAAAAGGTATCTGGAATTGATGGAAATACTCCATGTTGCAGGTATCTTTTTTAGAAGGGAAGTCTGACATGCGTTTAGATAAATTTTTAGCCCATACAGGCTTTGGTACAAGAAAAGAAACAAAGGATTTATTGAAAAAAAAAGCAGTTGAAGTGAATGGTGTATGCGTAAAGGATGGCAAATTTCAAGTTAAACCGTTTGTCGATCAAGTGGCTGTTTATGGTGAAGTAGTAGCGTATCAAGAATTTATTTATTTAATGCTGCATAAGCCACAAGGGGTTGTAAGTGCGACGATTGATAATGTGAATCCAACAGTAATTGATTTGTTGACGCCGGCTGAGCAAAATTTTGAGCCTTTTCCTGTTGGACGTTTGGATAAAGACACAGAAGGTCTGTTAATTTTAACTAATGATGGTGTGTTAGCTCACGAGCTGCTTTCTCCTAAGAAGCATGTTGCAAAGCGCTATGAAGCTACTATAGAAGGAATTGTTACGCAAGAGGATAGTGATGCTTTTAAAAAAGGGGTTGTCTTGTCTGACGGCTACCAATGCCAAGCAGCAGAGCTAGAAATTGTCAGTGTGATGCCTGACGAAGGGACTTCCTCGATTTTTGTGACAATTCATGAAGGGAAATTTCATCAAGTGAAACGAATGTTTGAAGCTTGTGGAAAAAAGGTTGTCTATTTAAAACGAGTCGCCATGGGATTGTTGGAACTAGATCCTACCTTACCACTTGGCAACTATCGACCGCTCACACAAGAAGAGCTGAATTTATTAAAAGGAATAGACTAAAAAAGAGAGACACTTCATTTTATAGAAGTGTCTCTCTATTACTTTAAAAATCAAATTTTGTAGCATAATCTTTCATGACGCAAGGAATCCGCTGGATAATTTGAGAAGGAAGTGTCACATAATGCGTTTTTGCTAAATCATCACTGATTCGACTATGAAGGTAAACAGCTGCCAAAATGGCTGTTTTACGGTTTGGAAATTGCGCTAAAAAGCCAGCTAACATGCCGGTTAATGTGTCCCCCATACCACCAGTTGCCATGGCAGGTGTTCCTGCTTCGTTTTTCCAGACTTCCTCTTCAAAATAAATTTCTGAATGGTGTTTTTTTAAGACTACTTCTGCCCCTAATTGTTTTCTGAAATGCGCATTTAAATCTTTCGTTTGTTCTTCAATCGTTAAATGGCTCAATCGTTGCCATTCTCCTAAGTGAGGAGTATAAACGGTTTGTGCTACAGGTGTTTTAAGATTTTCAGAAGCCATTAAGGTAATCGCATCTCCATCAATGACAAGTCTTTGTTGAGGCGTACATGCAGCTAAAACAGCCTTTAAAATTAGTTGCGACTGGTCATCTAGCCCTAAGCCAGGACCAATAACGACGGTTGTCGCTTTTTTCATATGATGAATGACTTTTGCTGTATCATAACCATCAATCACCATTGCTTCAGGTAATCTAGCGTGAAGTGCTGTATGGTTGCTTGGATGAGTTGCGACTGTAACAAGACCAGCTCCACTATAAACAGCAGCACTTGCGGCTAAAATAATCGCTCCTCCTAACTCTTGATTGCCACCAATCAAGAGAACATGACCGTAATTCCCTTTGTAGCTTTCATTTTTTCGTTTTGGTAAAATTCCTTGTACAATATTTTGATTTAATTCTTTCATTATTTATTCCTCCTTGATTCCCGATGTTCTCTTCTATTATAATAGGAATCTCATAGATTTGCACGAAATGTATTTTTTTAGAAAATTGCTATCCTTGGATTGGTAAATATCGTAAAAAGTGATATGATTAAGATGTTGAAAATCAAGAAAAGGAGTGTTGATAAATGTCAATTGATTGGAAAAAAGAAGTAGAAAGTAGAAAAGACGATTTATTTGCAGATTTATTTACTTTATTAAAAATTGATAGTGTAAGAGACGATAGCAAAGCTTCAGAGGATGCACCAGTAGGTCCAGGACCAAAAGAAGCACTGTTAAAATTTTTAGAAATTGGCGCTCGTGATGGCTTTGTGACTAAAAATGTTGGCAATTTAGCTGGGCATATTGAATATGGTGCAGGGGATGAAACTTTAGGCGTTTTTGCTCACGTAGATGTCGTTCCTGTTGGAAGTGGTTGGACAAATCCTCCATTTGAGCCAGTAATCAAAGATGGGCGTTTATATGCACGTGGTTCAAGTGATGATAAAGGACCTGGAATGGCTGGTTACTACGCTTTGAAAATCATTAAAGAATTAGGCTTACCAGTTTCTAAACGTGTTCGTTTTATTATTGGAACAGATGAAGAAAGTGGTTGGAAATGTATGGATCACTATCTAGCAGTTGAAGAAACACCTGATTTTGGTTTTTCTCCAGATGCAGAGTTCCCAATTATCAATGGAGAAAAAGGGATTTTAACGGTTCAATTAAGCTTTGGTGGAAATACTGAAGGTGGAGCAAATGAATTAATCAGCTTTAACTCAGGCTTACGTGAAAACATGGTCCCACAAGATGCTAAAGCCATTTTTATTTCAGAAGATGCAACTAAAATTGAAAAAGACTTCTTTGATTTTGTGGAACAAAATCCAATTACTGGAACTTGCCATATCGAAGGCAACCAAGTAACCATTGAAGTAGTTGGGAAAGGCGCTCATGGAATGGAACCAAAAGCTGGAATCAATGCGGCTACTTATTTGGCAACATTCTTAACAAACTATTCATTTGGTAGCGATGCTAAGCATTACTTGGCTTTAACGACTGAATATCTACACGACGATTCAAGAGCAGCTAAACTTGGGTTGAATTATGTAGACGCTGTGATGGGAGACCTAACAGTTAATCCTGGTGTTTTTAATTTTACAGCAAAAGAAGGCGGTTCAATCGCTTTGAATTTCCGTTTCCCACAAGGAATTACCATTGAAGAAATTGAAGCTGGCCTTGCAAGTAAATTAGCTGATTTTGGTGTGACGTTGTCTCGTGGCAAAGCACAAACGCCTCACTATGTACCAGCGGATGACCCATTGGTTCAAACCTTACTTGATGTGTATGAAAAACATACGGGTGAAAAAGGAGTTGAAAAAACCATTGGTGGCGGAACTTATGGTCGCTTATTAAAACGCGGAGTAGCCTACGGCGCGATGTTCCCAAATAGCATCGATACAATGCACCAAACCGATGAATTTATGGCGATTGATGATATTATCAATGCAACGGTTATTTACGCAGATGCGATTTATCAATTGATTAAAAGTGAAGATTAACATTTAAGGGAAATAAAAAAGCGATGAAGAAGTGTGGTAAAAACCACATTTTTTCATCGCTTTTTTTAAGCAGATTTTTTAATAAATAAACTATTTATTTAGATGTTGAATAGCGTAGTCTGCTTCTTCTTGAGTGAATTGTTCGCCATGTTCAGAAGTTAATTGATCTCGGATCGCTTCAGGGGACATAGACATCGTTTTTTGATAACTTTCAGCTTTTTTAAGAGCATTCTCATTCCAGTCAGCTTTAATATTATCAATCGCATATTGAGCAGCCTCAGGAGAGAATTTATCACCATATTCTGAAGTTAATTGATTTTGTATGCCAATTTTAGACATAAACATCAATTTAGCGTAAGAGTTCGCTTTTTTTAAGGGCAGATGTATACTCAACAGGCACCTCTTTTTCAGGTGCGGGTTCGTTACTTTCTGTCGAATCAGTAGTGCTCTTATTTTCTGATTTAGCTTCTGTTTTTCCAGTTTTAGTTGAAGTATCCTTGTCACTTCCTCCAAGTGAATCAACGATAAAAAATAATACTAATACAGCAATAACCCAAACCCACCATTTTTTGTAAAAAGGCTTTTTCTTTACATAAACATTTCCATTCTCATCTTTAATCTTCTTAGCCATAATAAGCTCCTTTTTTTTGAGTAAAATAACTTTGAATACCAACGGGTAAAGTTATTTTATTCTGTATATAATTGATCAAACTGTGTGATTATACCATAATCTTTATCTGGTAACCATAAAAAAAATGGTATTTATATAACTAAAATCAAGAGTTTTTTTGAAGAATCTTCATGAAAAGAATCTAAACATAATAGAATGATTATTTCCTGAATAGTATATAGATTACTATTATTTTTTTAAATTTTTAGTTTTAAAGGTAAAATTAAAAAAATTCCTATAGATCCAATGAAAAACCAAATAAGTTAATTATGAGTAAATCGCATTAATCGATTTTAGTTTTATGGACAGGCTAAGTTATAAAGGGCCTAAATAAAAAAATGAACATAGAAAATGCTGCTACAAAAGAAAAGTAGCAGCAGTTATCTTGTTTTTAGCCGAATGGCGTATCGCCATATGTTGAAGAATTTCCAACAGTTAAAATTAAATCCAATAAATTATTGATATTCATTTTGTTATCCTCCTATTATATGATATTATAATAATGTTGAACTTGTTATCATCATATAACAGTTGTTTGTTAAAAGCAACAAAAATTTGAAAGGGGAAGTTAAAGTGATCATTTTAGGGGAGAAAGTAAAAGAGTTAAGAAAGAATAAACGATTTAGTCAAAAGCAATTAGCAGAAGGTATCTGTACCCAAGTAACAATTAGTAAAATTGAAAATCACAATAGTATCCCAACGATGAACATTTTAAGTAAATTATGTGAAAGACTAGATGTTGACATCCACGATATATGTATTAATGAAGGTGATTCTAATGAAAATTATGCAATTTTTCAACAAGTGGATCAACTTTGTGACCTTTTTCAATACAAAGAAGCTTATGAAATTTTAAAGATAAAACTCAATGAAGAGCGTCTTTCAACGTTACATGAAAAAAAGATGTATTTTTATTTGATGGGGAAAATTTTGTTAATGGGCTTTAATGATATTGAAGAAGCGTTACATTATTTAAACTTAGAGTTAATTGTAGATCGTAGTGAACGAGTTGATTTTACAGATGTCTTGGTTTCTAATACGATTGGGGTAGCCTATCATTTAAAAGAGGAAACGAACAAAGCAAAAATCTATTTTGAACAATCGATTCGTGAGTTAGAAAAAATAGCTAATATTGATTTAAAGAATTTAGACAAAATTTTATTGATTTACTTTAATACAGCTAAGTTTTATTCAGATATTGGTGATTATCAAGAAGCAGTCACTCTTTGCGAAACGGGTATTCAAATGGCAGAATCTGAAAAAACAACTTCGCAACTAGATAAACTCTATTATGAAAAAGCTTTTAATGAGGCAATGAATGGACAATTAGCAGAAGCAAAGAAAGGTTATTTTATCGCGATGGCCTTTGCGATTATGAATCAAAATGATGTGATTATTGAGATAATCAAGAAAAATATGCATAAATTTAAACTGACATTTGATGAGTTGTTTATTTGATTGAAGAAAAAGGGTAATTACTAGCTAAAAACAAAAGGTTTGTTATGATAAAGGTAATAAGAAAGTAGGTGCTGAAAATGAGTTATAAAATTACATTTCATACAGTTGATGGAAAAGCAATTATTGTCGATGATGTTGTTGCAGAAAATCAAGTAGATGCATGGAAAGAAGTATGTGAACTAAACAGTGAAGGTTATTTGATTACTGTAAATAGTCGCCAAACTCTTCATCAAGTAATGAAACATCAGTTGGTAAGCATTGAAACCAAGGACAAGTCTGCTTCTTCTTTTAAAAATACGGAGACGGCAATGACGGCAATCGATGCATTGTCAAATATGGGCATTTAAACAAAGAAGCACTTTAGTTCATTTTAACTAAAGTGTTTTTTTGCTGTCATTTCAAAGATTTGGAGTAAGGATGAATGAATTTGATAGGTAACACCTGCGTAAAAAATTGTTACGGAAGGGTTATCATATAAATGGTTGTCTTTATCAATTAACCAGATATCTAAGGGAACCCCGTCAATGGTTGATTCAGGATCGAGTGTTACACACGTCCATTCGCCAACTAAATTTGCATAAAGATAGCGCAAAATAGGACACCTCACTTTCAATTTTAGTATAGCGAATTTTTTCTAAAAATAAAAGGTGTTTTTTAAATTTGTATAAAAATAGTCAAAAGCAAGTGTATGCTTTTGACTATTTTTAGATGCCTACAAAGCATTTAAATAAATACGGCGACTAATTTCTAACGTTTGATCACGGCGTTCTGAAATAGCTGTTAACTGATGTTTTTCAAGTTGAGCAACAAGTGGTTCCACCACTTCTTCACCTAAATCGTACTCTTTAAAGTGAGTAGGTGCCCCAAGTTGTTCAAAAAAGGCGCGGGTTTTTGAAATCGCTAATTGAATTTTTTCATCCTCTGTTGCATCTGTAATGTGCCAGACACGTTCCGCATATTGAATTAATTTTTCACGTTTTTCATGTTGACGGATTTCCATTAAAGAAGGCAATACAATAGCTAATGTTCGTGCATGGTCAATATGATACAAGGCAGTAATCTCATGGCCTAAACTATGACTTGCCCAGTCTTGAGGAACTCCAGGAGCTAAAATACGATTTAGCGCATTTGTAGCAGTCCACATAAAGTTAGCTCGTAAATTATAATCATGATTCTTTTCATCAATAACCTTTGGTCCAATTTCAATCAGTGTTTGTAATAACCCTTCTGAAAAACGGTCTTGCACCATGCCGCCAACTGGATAAGTTAAATATTGCTCCATAATATGAACAAAGGAGTCAATTACGCCATTTGCTAATTGTCTAGTTGGTAGTGTGTACGTTAATTCAGGCTCTAAAATTGAAAATTTAGGGAAGGAAAAGGGGCTGCCAAAAGATAGCTTGGCCTTCTTTTCAACAAAAGTAACCACTGCGCCATTATTCATTTCTGAACCCGTTGCTGGTAAGGTTAACACAGTACCAAATGGTAGGGATTTAGTAACAGGCAAACCTTTGCCAATACCAGCGCCGAATATATCAATCGGATCTCCATCAAAAATAGCACCTGCTGCGATAAATTTCGTTCCATCAATAACTGATCCTCCGCCGACAGCTAATAGGAATTCATAGTTTTCTGCTTTTACTAATTCTACAGCCTTCATTAAGGTTTCATATGTTGGGTTGGCTTCGATTCCACCAAATTCTCCAATCGTACGGTTTGGTAAAGCTTCTTTGACCTTATCTAATGTTCCGAAACGAACGACACTTCCACCGCCATATAAAATCAGTACCTTTTTATTCTTAGGAACTAAACGATCTAGTTCAGGAATACGATTTTTCCCAAAGACGATTTCTGTGGGATTGTAAAAATTAAAATTTGAAATTTCAGTTTGCATAAAACACCATCCTAAATGTGAGACTTTAAAGTAAGTATACTCCTAACAAGTACACATAGAAAGTAATAAACCCTATTAAAAAAGACGAATCCTATTCGATTCGTCTCTTTTAATTAATTTTTTCGACAGTCACATGAGGCAATTCTTGCAAAGCTTGAACCAGTTCCATTTCTTCTTCGTAATTTTTAGTCCGAATGGTGAAAGAAACGTGATAGACTTTTGTTTCTTCAAAAATTTCTCGTTTCGATTCAAAAGTTTGATAAATTTTTTGTTTGCTTTGCATAAGCTCTGTAATCTTAGGTAAGGAATCTGCTTTTGTTGTAGAAATTTGAAAAGAAGTTGTGTGATGTTCTATTTTTCGAAACATCAGATTCGATAGTTCAAAACCAACTAGCGTTAAAATGGTAGCACTCACACTAATCCAATACATGCCACCACCAACAGCTAAACCAATACCAGAAGTTGCCCAAATACCAGCCGCACTGGTCAAACCTACCACACTTTGTTTTTGAATGATAATCATACCAGCTCCAATAAAGCCAATACCGCTGACAACTTGTGCAGCTACACGACTCACATCTAAGCTATAGCCAGGTTGACCCACAACGTCCCCAAATCCATGTTGAGAGACAATCATTAAAAGGGCACTTCCTAAACAAACTAAAAAATGTGTCCGAATTCCAGCTTCTTCTGCACGGAACTCACGATCTACACCAATGATTCCGCCTAAAAAACTGGCTAAAATTAAGCGTAATAATAAAATCCAATCCATTTTCATCAGTCCTTTTGTTAACAATTCTTACTATATAGTATAGCATAAGAAAACCAGAAGAGGGCTTGTAATAATTTGCCACTAGCTTGTTACAAAACTAATATAATATTACAAGGAGTGCTATGCTATAATTTAGAAAACGAAAACAAGATTCAAAGGAGGACACTGTGAAAAAAATCATTCAACTAAGTTTAATTTCAACACTGCTATTGTCAACACTTTCCGTTTTACCAGCAACTCAAGTATCAGCGGAAACTACTGAAGAAATAAATCAAAAACAACAAGAACTCGATTCAAAATCAGCAACTGTTGAAAATGGAATCGAAGCTACTGAGGAATCATTAAAATCATTAGAAACTGAAAAAAGTACCTTAGAAAAAGAAGTTCAATCTCTACAAAAACAAATCGATGAGGTCATGAAAAAATTAGAAGAGCAACAAGTAAACTTAAAAGATTCAGAAGTAAAAATCAATGAGTTAAAAGAAAAAATAGCTACTTTAGAAGACCGAATTCAACAACGTACACAGAAATTAGAAAACCAAGCTCGCTTCGTCCAAACGGATGGCGACACACATAGTCTAGCAACGATTGTTTTAACTGCTGAAAATTTTTCTGATTTAATCGGAAAAGTAACGGCCGTGACTCAATTGGTGTATGCAAACAAACAAATTGTAACGGATCAAGAAAACGATCAAAAAGAATTAAAAACAGCTGAAACTGCAGCTATTAATGAAAAAAAGATAGCTGAAAATTTAAAAAATGAAATTGAACGTTCGAAGAATAATTTGTATGCTCAAAAATCAGAATTAGATGATAAAATCCTTCAAATTGCAACAAAATATCAACTTACGGAAGCCGAAAAAAACACCTTGATTTCGGAAAAAAATACAATTGCTACTCAAACAAGTAAACTTACCAGTGATTTAAAAGCTGAGCAAGATCGCATTGTGGCTGAGCAAGCAGCAAAAGTTGCAGCAGATAAGAAGGCGGAAGAAATGGCGACGCCAACAACTAATACTCCGCCAGTTAGCAATGAAGGAACGCCGACCCCTCCAAATACAGGAGGAACAACCTTTATTCGACCAAGTAATGGATACGTATCGTCACCATTTGGTTATCGTAGCGATCCTTTTACAGGAGCACAAACCTTCCATAAAGGAATCGATTTAGCAGGAAGTGGAGCAATTAAAGCAGCAGCTGACGGCGTTGTAGAGTATTCAAATTACAACAATGGCGGTTATGGTTATTTAGTAATCATCAATCATGGCGCTATTAACGGCGTCAATTATCAAACATACTATGCTCATATGGCACCTGGAAGCCTAACAATGGTGGCAGGACAAACGGTTCGTCAAGGGCAACAAATTGGGGTTATGGGAACAAGTGGTTCCTCAACCGGTGTGCACCTTCATTTTGAAGTTCGAGAAAATGGCACACCAGTGAATCCAGCACCATTTATTGGATTGTAATTATCTGTTATACTAGTTAAGACGTCACAAAAATAAACCAAACCAAGCGTCTTTTGAGTTTACTCAAAGGACGCTTTTAGTTAAGAGCGAACTAGGAGGCAATAACGATGGAGACAATTCTATCTGTTAAAAATGAACGAGTGAAACAATGGAAAAAATTACAAACGAGAAAAGGCAGAGAAAAAGCAAAACGTTATTTGATTGAAGGGTTTCATTTAGTAGAAGAGGCGATTCACTATGATGCACCGATTGTTGAACTTTTAATCAGTGAAGAACATGAGGACTTAGCTTTTAAATACCCACTAGATAAACAAGTTATGATTTCAAAAGAAATTGCCAATCAATTAAGCGAAACACCTACAACTCAAGGTGTGTTCGCGGTAATTTCCTTAGAGAAAAATCAAGCAACGCCAACTTTTACCAAGCCATTTCTATGTTTAGATACTGTGCAAGACCCTGGCAATTTAGGAACGATGATTCGTACAGCCGATGCTGCGGGGTTTGGTGGAGTCGTGTTAGGCAGTGGATCAGTGGACATGTATAATAGCAAAGTTTTACGTTCAATGCAGGGGAGCCACTTTCATCTACCTATCTTTGAAGGCGATTTAACTGAATGGTTTGAAACGTTTAAGCAGCAGAATGTTCCTATTTATGGGACAGAGTTAAACGAAGCCGCTGTTAGCTACACGAGTATTCCTAAAACAGATGCATTTGCTATCGTAATGGGCAATGAAGGCAATGGGATGCAGGCTGATTTATTAGCTAAAACAACTAAGAATCTCTATATTCCAATAACAGGAAAAGCAGAGTCCTTAAATGTTGCTGTAGCAGCAGGAATTTTAATGTTTACATTGAAAAAATAAGTTGTGACAAAAAAGTTAAGGATTGTTTAAAATTCTATAAATTGAATTCCTTCTACTATTAATCGTAGTAAAAAGGTGTAAAATAGAAGTTAGCAAGAAAATAGTAGAGCGATTCAGCTTCATATCAAGAACTCTAAAAAAAGGAAGTCGTTAAATGACGGAACCAAAATGGAAAACAGATACCGAATATATTGGACATATTGAGGATTTAATCAACCGCAAAGAAGTGCAACAACTTTCTGAGTATACTCAACATCATTTTACAACCAGACTTGAACATTCCATTAGTGTGTCTTACCGAAGTTACCGAATTAGTAAAAAATTCGGCTGGAATGCACGTTCAACAGCCAGAGCAGGTTTGCTACATGATCTGTTTTACTATGACTGGAGAACAACGAAGTTTGATGAAGGAACACATGCCTATGTACATCCAAGAATGGCTTGTGAAAATGCTGAAAAATTAACACCATTGTCTGATTTAGAAAAAGACATTATTATTAAACATATGTGGTTAGCAACGATTGCGCCACCTCGTTATAAAGAAAGTTACGTTGTAACTTTTGTCGATAAGTATTGCGCTTGTGCGGAGGTTATTGCGCCATTGATGGGTCGCGCTACTGCTAGTGTGAAAAACACTTGGTTAAAACTGAAAGTATCCGTTCAATCATAAAAAAAAGTTTAACTCGTCAATTTGCGAGTTAAACTTTTTTATTGACTAAAAATTATAAGCCATTTTTTAAAGCTGTTGCTACTTGAACCAAACGTTTTGCTTGATCTGCAACAGCAGGTTGGATATTTTTTGCATCCACTACTTCTCCGTCTTGACTGATTGTCGCGCTGCTTCCGTAAGGGTTACCACCTGCGCCGAAGGTACTTTGATTGATGTAACCAGTTGGGACAAGAATGGTACTCCAATGTTGCATTACAGTATAAATACTTTGAATGACTTCTTCTTGGCCACCATGTGGGTTACCAGCTGTTGCCATTGCTGTGACAGCTTTATTTGCTAATTTTCCTTGTGCCCAAAGTCCACCTTGCAAGTCAATAAATTGTTTTAATTGGCTAGCCATCACACCAAAACGTGAAGGAGAGCTAAAAATAATTCCGTCTGCCCATTCTAAATCAGCGCTTGTTGCTTCAGGAATATCAGCCGTTTCATTAACATTTTTACGCCATAAAGGATTTGAATCAATAGCAACATCAGGGGCTAATTCATGAGCTTTTAATAAACGAACTTCAGCACCAGCTTCTTTTGCAGCGTCAGCTGCCCAACGAGCCATTTGGGTATTTCCTCCTGTTGAACTATAGTAAATGACAGCAATTTTTGTGTTTGACATGTTTCATTCCTCCAATTTATTTTTACTTACTTTATATTAGTATCCTACTCCTATTGTAAAAAATAAGCAAATAATAACTCTTTATTTTTTTAGAAATGTGCTATACTATAGAAACTAATAAAAAAAAAGAGTTAGAATTAAAAGCAAGTTACTTATTTTTTATAACCATTAATGCTATAATAAAAAAAAGAGGTGAAGAAGATGACATCATGTGAAGAAAGACAGAAAACGATTTGTCCAAAATTTGAGCAAACTTTTTCTATTTTAGGGAAAAAATGGATGGGGCTCATTATCGACGTCTTGTTAGAAGGGCCACAACGTTTTAAAGATATGGCAGCGAAAATTCCAAGTGTTAGTGATCGTGTGTTAGTTGAGCGCTTAAAAGAGCTTGAACAAGCAGGCATCGTTACACGAACTGTCTATCCCGATTCACCTGTTAGAGTAGCATATAGTCTAACTGAAAAAGGCGAGTCATTAAAACCTGTAATGGATGAAGTTCAATGCTGGGCAGATAAATGGATCGACTCAGAAGAAACTGTCCCACAAACCGTATAAGAATAAATTCTCTAATCCCTTACTCAATGAATCCTAAAGCTGTTGATTTGCTCTTTTTAAAGGAGAAGAATCAACAGCTTTTTATCATTTAAACGAAAAAGAAAAATAGAATCTGCTTGACGAACCTTGATTTATTCCGTAAACTAAGGAAGAGAAACAATTGAATACACATATAAAACAATGACAGAAAAAAAGTAAGTAGTATGAACTCCGTAAGGTAGAGACAAATGGCGTGGCTGAAACCATTTGAAAGGAATCAGATACTAGTGAACATTCACTTCTCGAGTTGACTTTTGGCTATTGCAAATTGTAATGAAAGAAGTTCCGGCATTAGCCGTTATCTAAATGAAGTGCAGTTTAGTTGCCATCGTGCAATTAACTGAACAAGGGTGGTACCGCGATTCTAAGACCTCGTCCCTTTCTGGGGAACAGGTCTTTTTTTATTTGCCTAAAACAACCTAAATATACTATAAAGGAGTAGAAAATGATGGATTTAAAAGCAAAAATTGAAAGTTTAAAAGAAGAAGCACTAGCAAAAGTAGCAGCTTCTGAAAATCTAGATGTATTGAACCAAGTGCGTGTAGCGTATCTAGGGAAAAAAGGACCGCTAACAGAAGTTTTACGAGGTATGAAAGATTTATCGGCTGAGGAACGTCCCAAAGTAGGGGCATTGGCTAACGTTGTACGTGATGAAATTACGACGATGCTAGAGGAGAAAAAAACAACTTTAGAAATGAAAAAAATTAATGAAGCTTTAGCAAATGAGGCTATTGATGTTACACTACCAGGAAGCTATGTTAGCGTAGGTCAACCACATGTCTTAACACAAATTATTGAAGAAATTGAAGATTTGTTTATTGGAATGGGGTATGAAGTTATTGAAGGTCCTGAAGTAGAAGAAGACCGTTACAACTTTGAAATGATGAACTTGCCAAAAGATCATCCAGCCAGAGATATGCAAGATACCTTCTATATTACAGAAGAAATTTTACTAAGAACCCACACGTCTCCTGTTCAAGCTAGGACAATGGAGAAGCATGATTTTACAAAAGGGCCATTAAAAATGATCAGTCCAGGAAGAGTGTACCGTCGCGATAGTGATGACGCTACTCACTCACATCAATTCCATCAAATAGAAGGTTTAGTAATCGACAAAAATATTACAATGAGTGACTTAAAAGGAACCCTTGAAGTTTTTGCTAAACAACTGTTTGGAGCAGATCGTGAAATTCGTTTACGACCAAGTTATTTCCCATTTACTGAACCCTCTGTTGAAGTGGACGTTAGCTGTTTTAAATGTGGTGGAGCAGGTTGTAACGTATGTAAGCATACAGGCTGGATCGAGATTTTAGGCGCAGGAGTCGTTCATCCTAATGTTCTTGAAATGGCAGGCATTGATAGCTCTGTTTATGGCGGATTTGCCTTTGGGATGGGACCAGATCGCGTTGCTATGTTAAAATACGGAATCGATGATATCCGTCATTTCTATCAAAATGATGTACGTTTCTTAAATCAATTCAAGGTGAAGGAGTAAAAATCATGAATATATCTTATAAATGGTTAAATGAATATTTAGATTTAAACGCAAATAAAGAGATTACCCCTGAAAAATTAGCGGATAGAATGTCTCGTACTGGGATTGAAGTCGAAGATGTTTTTAAAGGCGAAACAGGCTTAAAGAAAATCGTTGTGGGACATACCCTTTCAGTAGTAGATCATCCAGATTCAGATCACTTACACATTTGCCAAGTAGATATCGGTGAAGAGGAGCCAACCCAAATCGTTTGTGGTGCGCCGAATATTGCTAAGGATCAAAAAATTATTGTAGCTTTACCAGGAGCAAGAATTACTGGAAATGCAAAAATCAAAAAAGGTAAAATTCGTGGAGAAGTTTCAAATGGAATGGTTTGTTCTTTAAGTGAATTAGGCTTTTCTGAAAAAGTAGTGCCTAAAAAATACGCAGATGGTATTTATGTTTTACCAGCAGAGGCAGTGGCAGGAGAAGAAGTTTTCCCATATCTAGCAATGGATGACGCTATTTTAGAATTATCCATTACACCAAATCGTGCAGATGCCTTAAGTATGCGTGGAGTAGCTTATGAAGTTGGTGCAATTTATGATCAAAAACCAATTTTTATAGAAGTGGTTCTAACAGAAGACTCTTCAGTAAAAGCAGCAGATTACATTCAAGTAGAGGTTGAAAATTCAGTAGATGTTCCAAGTTACAACATGCGTATTATTAAAGATGTAAAAATTGCCGAAAGTCCATTATGGATGCAAACGAAATTAATGAATGCTGGCATTCGCCCAATTAATAATGTTGTGGATATTACCAACTATATTCTTTTAGAATACGGCCAACCTCTTCATGCATTTGATTATGATCGTTTAGGATCAAAAGAAATTTTAGTTCGTCGTGGCAAAAAAGGGGAAGTATTGGTTACTTTAGATGGCGAAGAACGTAAATTAAGTGAGGAAAATATTGTTGTAACAAATGGTGAAATTCCAGTGGCACTTGCCGGCGTTATGGGCGGTTTGGATTCTGAAATTCAAGAAGATACTGTTACTGTTGCTTTGGAATCAGCTTTATTTGAATCAACCACCATTCGTAGAACGGCAAAAGAGTTCAATTTACGCAGTGAAGGCAGCGCGCGCTTTGAAAAAGGGATCAACACTAGCACTATTTTAACAGCCTGTGATCACGCCGCACAATTAATGGTGGAGCTTGCCGGCGGCACAATCGTCAGCGGAGTGGTTTCAAAAAATGTCTTAAAACCAATGGATAGTTCATTAAATATTACATTAGATCGAATTAATGGCTCGTTAGGAACAGCTATTTCAAGTGAAGAAGTGGTTGCCATTTTCGAACGCCTAGGCTTTGGCGTTACCCATTCAGAAGGACTTTTTGACGTAACGATTCCACCAAGACGCTGGGATATTTCAATTGAAGCTGATTTGATTGAAGAAGTGGCACGGATTTACGGATACGATAATTTGCCTTCAACACTACCAATTAGTGAGGCAACACCTGGAATGCTAAATGAAAATCAGCGTTTGGTTCGTCATACAAGACGTTACCTTGAAGGGGCAGGACTGTCACAAGCTATTAGTTATGTGTTAACGACACCAACGAAAGCCAGTCAATTTATGATGCGTGAAAGCGAAGCAACAATGTTGGATATGCCAATGACGGAAGAGCGTAGTACGTTACGTATGAACTTATTAAGTGGCTTATTGGATGATGTTCGTTATAACAAAGCACGTAAAAATCAAGATGTTGCCCTTTATGAAATCGGTCGTGTCTTTTATAAAGTAGCAGGGAAAGTCTTGCCTTTAGAAGAAGAACACGTTGCTGGTGTAATGACTGGTTTAGAAGTGACAAGTGATTGGCAACAAAGTGGCAAAGCAGTTGATTTCTTCACTGTCAAAGGTGTGCTTGAAGGATTACTTGCGATGTACGGATTTACAGGTTCAATCAGCTATCAAAAGGCAGAAACTTTAGACGGAATGCATCCAGGTAGAACGGCTTTGATTTTATTAGATGGTGAAGAAATTGGGTATTTAGGCCAAATTCATCCATTACGTGCTAAAGAGTACGATTTAAAAGAAACCTATGGTTTTGAAATCAATTTACAAAAAGTAATGGACGCACCAAAAGCACCAACGATTTATCAAACAATTCCTAAATATCCTGGTATGACAAGAGATATGGCATTATTAGTCGATGAAACCGTTGATAATCAAGAGTTAACGACTTTGATTAAAGCTAAGGGTGGAAAATATTTACAAGATGTTCAATTATTTGACGTTTATAACGGTGAAAAAATTGAAGCTGGTAAAAAGTCAATGGCATACAAATTGATTTATTTAAACCCGGAAGCAACGCTTGTAGAAGAGGAAGTAACGTTAGCATTTGAAAAAGTGACAAATGCACTAGTAGAAACCTTCCATGTTGTGGTAAGATAAGAAAATCAATTATAGAAAAAGAACGCTATTGTTGAATAGGGTTCTTTTTCTTTATTAGTAAAAAAGGATGTGACCGTATTTTATGGGAGGAACACAATTGAAAAAAGAAGTGAGTGCTTTAACCGCGCTTACAGTAGTGATAGGAACGGTTATTGGAGCAGGAATCTTTTTTAAACCAACTGCTGTATATGGCGCAGCCGGCTCACCTGGATTAGGTCTATTGGCTTGGGTGTTAGGTGGCATTATTGCGATTGCAGGAGGTTTGACAGTTGCCGAGATTGGAACGATTTTTCCAGAAACAGGCGGCATGATGATTTACTTAGAAAAAGTATTTGGAAAGTGGCTTGGATTTTTGGTAGGTTGGGCACAAATGATTGTCTATTTTCCAGCCAATATTGCAGCATTAGCTATTATATTTGCTACACAAGTAACGAGTTTATTTGATTTATCAATGGGGTATTTGATTCCAATTGCAATTTGCGTTGCTAGTTTAGTAATGGGGATGAATTTATTAGGAACTAAATATGGTGGTTTTGTTCAAAATGTTTCAACTTTGTTAAAATTAATCCCAATTGCTGTTATTATTATTGCAGGTTTGCTTTATCCAGGAGGTGGCGTTGTTCGATTGTTGCCAATGAGCGTAACGGATCACCCCTTTGTAACTAGCCTAGGGTCTGCTTTAGTTGCAACCGTATTTGCTTATGATGGATGGATGAATGTCGGCGCGTTAGCTGGTGAAATGAAAAGTCCAGGAAAAGTGTTGCCTAAAGTAATTATCGGAGGTTTATCGATCGTTATGTCGGTGTACTTATTGATTAATATTGCGTACTTATTCGTGTTAGATGCGCCTCAATTGGCAGCTACGGATACACCTGCAGCCGCTGTAGCGCATGCTTTATTTGGTGGTTTTGGAGGAAAACTTGTGACGATTGGAATTTTAATTTCAGTTTTTGGTGGAATTAACGGATATACGATTTCTGGATTAAGAATTCCATATGCGTTGGGAAGCCAAAATTTATTGCCTTTTAGCAATTGGTTTAGCAAGTTAAGCAAATCTGGAAATATGCCAACAAATGGTGGAATCTTAATGTTGGTGATTTCAATTGTGATGATTTGCTCGGGACAATTTAATCAACTGACGGATTTAATTGTTTTTGTCATTTGGATTTTCAATACGTTAACTTTTGTTGCGGTGATTAAGTTAAGACGAACCAACCCTGAATTGGTTCGACCTTACAAGGTTCCCTTCTATCCAGTCGTTCCTTTAATTGCGATTTTAGGTGGCTTCTATATCATTTTAAATACATTATATGTTCAGCCTTTAAATGCAGGTTTAGGATTATTATTAACGTTACTAGGTATTCCAGTGTATTTATATCAACAAAATAAAATAAAAAAAAGGTAAATAAAAACTTCTAGAAGTTGTGTGAATCACGACGTTCTAGAAGTTTTTTAGTATCAAAGAATAAGATAAGTAGATAACGTATGAATTTTAAACTTGTGATATTCATGAATTTTTGTTATGGTATATTCATGAACAGAGTGAAAAGTAAGAAAAAGGAGGGTTCAAAATGGTGAGAGGATTCTCAGAGGAAGACAAATTTCAGATTAAAGAAAAATTAAAAAGAGCTTGTGAGCAGAGCTGGAAGACAAATGGCTACAAACGAACGAGTATTCCATACTTAACTAAGACCGTTGGGATTTCAACAGGTGCTTTTTATTTGATGTATGAAACCAAAGAACAACTTTTTATTGAAGTTCTTGGAAAGGTACAAGAAAACTTGTTAAGGACATGGGCGGACTTTATCCAAGAGGAAGAGTCTTCTTTTGTAGGCTTTAAAAAAGGAATGAAGTGGCTTTTTAAAGAATATCGTCAGTATCCAGCTTTGTATAATTTTAATAACTCAGAGTATGATCTATTTTTTGCCAAATTACCTCAAGAGCAAGTCACGCAGTTAAAAGAAAAAAGCTTGGACATTTTTTCAGAAGTAATTCACACTTCTAACTTGCATTTGTTGTTGCCTGAAAAAGAGGCGATTGACATTATTCACACTATTTTATTTTTGGCAACAATTGATCGAGATACGTTAACAGCTACAGAAAAATCTTTTGAATTTTTATTAGACCACTCATTGCCAGGCATTTTTAAGGAGGAAAACAGATGATAAAAAAAGTTCATTATTCGTTAAATAAGTTAAATCAGAAATTGGGAATTTCAGTTACACTGCCGGTGCCAACTAAGCGTTCGTTAAAAAGAAGTCAATATGCAAATGGAATGATTGCGACTGGATGTCTATTTCTAAGTGTTCCATTTTCTTCAAAATTATTGCTGGGAATTGGTGTATTAAGTGTAGCAAGCATTGTGGTTACTCAAATGGAAATAAAAGCATTAGACGAGTAAATTGTTATTTTTTTGGAAACAATAACTAAAACACCATCAAAAGTAAACTGCTTGAAAAAAATTTATTTTGTAGTAAATTTATCAAGAGTGTTGATTTAATAACAATGACAGTTGCACTGTCCTACATGCTTGTAAGGCAATCTTTAAAAAAAACTTTTTTTCTTTTAGGATAATAGAACGAGGAGATGGCAGATATGAATTTTGGCAAACAAATCAAAAAAGTTAGAACTGATAATAAATTAACACAAGAACAATTGGCTCAAAAACTAATGGTTTCTAGACAAGCTGTTTCTAGTTGGGAGAATGATCGGAATTTACCTGATTTAGAAATGGTGGTGCTTATTGCAAAATTATTTGATATCTCACTCGATCAATTAATTTTAGGAGATGAACAGATGACAAACAAATTAGTTAAAGATGCAAGTGAAGTCAGAAAAGCAAAACTGATGGTGATTAGTATTAGCCTCTTGTTAATAGGAGGACTTTGTTTCTTGTCGAGTGCATTTACAGAATCAAGAATCGACAGCAACGGCATGTTACATGAACCTTACTTTTTCTTAATACCGCTAGGCTACTTATTTCTTTTTAGCGGTGTGATCACATGGATTGTTCATTTCGTAGTAAAGCGCAAAAAGCGTTAACAAAAAACATCTTCTATTCAATTGAATAGAAGATGTTTTTTGTTGAAAGGGGCGTCTTTTTTAGTAACGACCACTGATTTTTTTTGCTTTTTCAGTATTAGCGAAGTGAAGTTTGGCGTATTTTCCTAGCAGTGTTACGCCACCTCTTTTTAATAGTTTAGCTGCAACCAAATCGACATTGTTTCCAGCGCCAGAAGGAATGTTCGTTCCAGCTTCTGCAGATAGGTCGTCCAATCCTTTTAAAAAGGCATAACGAGCAATGATAGAAGCTGCAGCCACAGCTAAGTGATGTCCCTCGCCTTTAGTTTGAAAGTAAACCCGCTCTTTTATTTGCGCAGGTTGATCTTGAATGTGTTTAAAATAAGTACTAGGCAATTCAAATTGATCAATTAAAATGGCATCAGGTTTTTGTGGAGAAATCTTAGCTAAGACATGTCCTAAGGCTTGATTGTGTAAGACTGCTTTCATTTTTCCTTGGGTCATTGTTGGTTGAATTTGATTGTATTTCTCCGGCATTACATTGAGCAAGCTAAAAGGTAAAAAGGTCATCAAGTCTTTCGCAATGGCAATGATTTGAGGATCTTTTAAGTCTTTAGAGTCTCGCACACCTAGCTCCTTTAGCAATGGAATTTGACTTTTTTCAACATAAGCTGCTACAACAGTTAACGGACCAAAGTAACTGCCTGTTCCCACCTCATCGCTTCCGATAACGGACCAAGAATCAAAGCCATGGGGAAGTGGCGTGTCGATTGGTTTTTTACTAGTGCTTTTTTTTGAGGGTAAAGTAGTAGTGGCCTTGCTCTTCCAAATATGGGCTTCTTGCTCAGCCGAACTTCCTTGAAATAAAACTTTACCAGAATTGTAGCCCGTGATATTTACTGAACTTTTTTTTGCAGCAAAAAGTGCCCCAGGTGGAGTAGTAGGTTTTAAATAGTCTTGATAATAATTTTTCATTTCTTTAAGAGTTGCTTTTGCAACCGTTAATACATCATTTGCCAAGCGGATTCACTCATTTCTAATCCATTGATTTTCTTATAAGTTTACCATATTTTACTGAAAAACGAGTCGAAAGCCTTAATTTAATCTTAAATCAAGTGATTTTCTTAAAAAAGAATGCAACTTTGTTCAATTTCATGGTAAAATAAGGGAAATGTAACATTAGGAGGGCTTTCTTTGTCAGGTGAAAAAAAACGTTATAAGGCAACCATTGCGGGGAAATCCTATACCATTGTTGGTTCAAGACCAACTGAGCATCTTCAACTGGTAGCAGAAACCGTTGATGAGCAAATCAATCAGATTAAAAGCTTAACAGATAATCTTGAACTAGATAAAATGGCGGTTTTAACAGCAGTAAATGCCGTTTCTGATCAATTAGAAATGCAAATCGAAATGGAAAAAATGCGTCAAAAAATAACTGAGTTAGAAACTAAATTAGCAAAATTTGAAGAGGGATAATCAAATCCCCTAACTTTCAGGTAGAAAAGGATGAGAGAATGCTTTCATTAGGAATCATCATTATTTTAGTGATAAATTTTTATGGTGGCGCAAGAAGGGGTCTTGTCTTACAAATTGTCATGACAGGAGGCTATTTGCTCTCTTATATTGTGGCAAGACTTTATTATTTAAAACTAGGAGCTCATTTAGAACTTTTTATTCCCTATCCATCGGCAACCGAAAACAGTCAATTTGCTTTTTTCGATCATGCCCTAGGTTTGGAACTAGATAAAGCTTTTTATAATGCAGTTGCTTTTATGTTGATTTTATTTATCGGCTGGTTGGTTACAAGATTTATTGGACGACTCTTAAATTCGTTAACTTTTTTCCCAATCATCAAACAAGCCAACTATTTAGGTGGCGGAATTTTAAGCGTACTTGTGGCTTATATTGCTATTTTTTTGATTTTATATGTATTAGCCATGATTCCAATGGATAACATCCAAGAAATGTTAAAAAATAGTAGTTTAGCGCAGTTTATTGTCAAACATACGCCGATACTGTCCAATCAAATTTACAATTGGTGGATCGGTACAATCGGTTAATGAGTCGCTCTTCTTTTTTGAAGGGCGTTTTCTTTTAAGGAAATGAAGTGAAGGAAGGGTTGGACATGAATAAAAAAATTAGTTACACACTTGAATTCGATAAAATCAAACAGGCACTTGTTCGTTACACTTCTTCTGAGTTAGGAAGAGAGCAAGCGGAAGGAATAGCTCCTTCGACGTCCATCGAGGAAGTTGAAAAATGGCAGGAAGAAACGGAGGATGGTGCAAAAATCTTGCGTTTACGTGGTGGAATGCCGATTCCTAAACTGCAAAACATTCGCCCACATTTGAAACGCTTAGAAATCGGAGCCATGCTAAATGGCCTTGAGATTGCTCAAATCGGTAAAATTTTAAAAACGACGTCAGAAGTAACACGCTTTTTTGACGACTTGAAAGATGCTGAAATCGAGTTGCATCAATTATATGAACTAGTAGCAAAACTTGTCACACTGCCAACATTAAGCCAATTAATACGTGAAACAGTGGATGAAGACGGTCGCGTTTTAGATGACGCAAGTCAAGCGTTAAAAGGCATTCGTAACGGAATGAAGCGAGCAGAGAGCAACATTCGTGAAAAATTAGATGGCATGGTACGTGGCAAAAGTGCTCAGTATTTAAGTGATGCGATTGTAACTATGCGAAATGATCGTTACGTGATTCCAGTAAAACAAGAGTACCGAGGTCATTTTGGTGGGGTTGTCCACGATCAAAGTTCAACAGGTCAAACCTTATTTATCGAACCACAAAGTGTCGTTGACTTAAACAATCGCTTAAGACAACTACAAATAGAAGAGCGTCAAGAAATTGACCGTATTTTAGCTGAAATTTCAAATGAAATCGAACCATTTGGCAATGAAATTTTAAACAATACCTATTTATTAGGAAAATTAGATTTCATCGGTGCAAAAGCCAGTTATGCAAAAGCCATTAAAGGAACGAGACCTTTGATTAGCGAAACAAATGAAATCAAATTTCACCAAGCAAGACATCCTTTATTGGATGAAAAAATAGCAGTAGCAAATGACATTACTATTGGTGGTGATTACCAAGCTGTTGTGATTACGGGACCAAATACGGGTGGGAAAACCATTACATTAAAAACACTCGGTTTGTTGCAATTAATGGGACAATCGGGCTTACAATTGCCAGTAGCAGAAGAAAGTCAGATGGGAATCTTCAATGAGATTTTTGCCGATATTGGCGATGAACAATCGATTGAACAAAGTTTAAGTACCTTCTCTTCTCACATGACTAATATTGTGTCTATTTTAGATCAAATTGATGAAAAAAGCTTAATCTTATTTGATGAATTAGGAGCTGGAACCGATCCTCAAGAAGGAGCCGCTTTAGCGATTGCGATTTTAGATAAAGTAGGAGAAATTGGTAGTTTTGTGATGGCAACAACTCACTATCCTGAATTAAAAGCCTATGGCTATAATCGACCTAAAACCATCAATGCAAGTATGGAATTTGATGTTGAAACTTTGAGTCCAACGTATCGTTTACTAATTGGCGTACCTGGGCGTAGTAATGCTTTCGAGATTTCGAAACGTTTAGGATTAGATGAAACCGTGATTCAAGCAGCTAGCAGTTTGATTGATGGAGAAAGTCAAAACCTAAATGAAATGATTGCAGATTTGGAAAATCGTCGTAAAATGACGGAAACAGAGTATCTTGAAGTGCGTCATTATGTCAATGAAGCTGAACAGCTGCATCTTGATTTGCAAACTGCAATCACGCAGTTTTATGAAGAACGAGAAGGTTTAATGAAGAAAGCTCGTGAAAAAGCCAATCAAGTAGTCGAAACAGCAGAAGAAGAAGCTAGCCAAATTGTTAAAGATTTGCGCAAAATGCAGTTAACAGGTCAATTTGAAGGTGGCATTAAAGAACATGAACTAATTGACGCTAAAACAAGATTATCTAAACTACATCACGAAGAAGCACTAGCTAAAAATAAAGTCTTGAAAAAAGCGAAAGAACAAAAGACTTTCAAAAAAGGCGATGAAGTGATGGTTCATTCTTATGGTCAACGAGGCATTTTAATGGAAAAAGTAGACAACAATCAATGGCTTGTTCAAATTGGTATTTTAAAAATGAAGATTAAAGAATCAGATTTAAGCCGAGTCCAAGCTGAAAAGGAAACAGCACGCAAAATGGTAGCAACTGTCCGCTCAGAAAGCAACAGCCACGTTTCAACACAATTGGATTTACGAGGTGAGCGTTATGAATCAGCTTTAAAAGAGTTGGACCAGTATTTAGACGCTGCATTATTAGCAGGTTATCCACAAGTCACTATCGTTCACGGGAAAGGAACTGGCGCTCTTAGACAAGGGGTAACCCAAGCTCTAAAAAATCATCGTTCCATTAAAAAGTTTGAAACAGCTCCCGCCAATCAAGGTGGAAATGGCGCTACGATTGTCGAATTTAAGTAGCGAGCATTATTTTAGAAAAAAAGGAAAAAGTTTGTTATAATAAGTTTAGAAATTAAACTTACAATTTATAAGTAACAGGAGGAAATAAATATGGTATTAGCAGTTACAGATCAAACATTTGAAAATGAAACAAAAGAAGGGTTAGTAATCACTGATTTTTGGGCAACGTGGTGCGGACCTTGTCGTATGCAATCACCTGTATTAGATCTTTTAGAAGAAGAAAAAGGCGAACAAGTGAAAATCGTAAAAATGGATGTGGATCAAAATCCAGAAGTACCCGCTTCATTTGGTATTATGAGCATCCCAACATTACTTGTTAAAAAAGATGGCGAAGTGGTTGAAAAATTAGTTGGCTATCACGCAAAAGAACAACTAGAAGAAATCATTAAAAAATACGCTTAAGTTACAATCAGATTGCATTGCCTAATTTACTAGGCAATGCCTCTTTTTTTTGTCAATTGCAACTTCGATTAAAATGGATTAAACTAGATAACAAGTAAACACATTTCAATTATTAAAAGGGAGGCCAAGGCATGAAAGCCGTTTATATTCCAGTTGATAACACCGAGATTTATTGTAGAATTTCAGGTGAAGGAAAACCTCTTATTTTACTACATGGCAATGGAGAAGACAGTAGTATTTTCGAAGACCAAATAGAAGCATTTAGTCAGAAATACCAAGTGATTGCCATTGATACAAGAGGACATGGACGTTCAGAGCATGGCCAATACCCCCTTAGCTTTACACGATTAGCCTTAGATATTGTGGAAGTAATGGATTATTTCAATGTTCGTAAGGCGGCTATTGTTGGGTTTAGTGATGGTGGCAATATCGCGTTATATGTAGCCTTAAAATATCCTGAATATGTTCAATCGTTAATTATCGTAGGGGCAAACTTAGAAACGGATGGTATGAAAAAACTTCCTGTTTTTCAAGTAAAGTTAGCTTATAAAATGACTAAACTGTTAGGAAATGTGAGTCGCTATTTTAATCAACGTAAACAAATCATTGATTTAATGTTAAAACAACTCCAACTAACACCAGAGCAATTACAAACGATTCAAGCACCTGTGTTAGTTGTGGCGGGAGACAATGATATGATTGAAGAAGAGCATACCAAATTGATTGCCGCTTCCTTACCTAACAGTCAATTAAAAATTATTCCAGATGCAGATCATTTTCTAATTATGAAAAAACCAGATCTATTTAATCGGTTAGTATTTTCATTTTTAGAAGATGTTTATCCCTAAATAAAAGGAGGTTTTACTCATCCAATGAATGAACATATCGAGCATAAATTAGCTCTTTTGCCAGACCAACCTGGCTGTTACCTAATGAAGGATAAAAACGGCACCATTATTTATGTTGGAAAGGCAAAAGTATTGAAAAACCGTGTTCGTTCTTATTTTAGAGGAAGTCACGACACAAAAACAGAACGTTTAGTCAGCGAAATTGTTGATTTTGAATATATCGTAACGGGCTCCAATATTGAAGCTTTGTTATTAGAAATAAATTTGATTAAAAAAAATGATCCTAAATATAATATCATGTTAAAAGATGATAAGACTTATCCATTCATTAAAATTACCAATGAAAAATACCCGCGTTTATTGATTACGAGAAAAGTATTAAAGGATAAGGCGATTTATTTTGGACCTTATCCAGATGTTAAAGCAGCCAATGAAACCAAGAAACTATTAGATAAACTTTACCCACTAAGAAAATGTAAAATGTTGCCAAATCGAGTGTGCCTCTATTATCATCTAGGACAATGTTTGGGTTGTTGTGTGAAAGACATTCCCAAAGAAACCTACACTGAGATGGTAGAAGAAATTAAACGATTCTTAAACGGCGGCTACGAAGATGTAAAAAATGAGTTGACAGAAAAAATGGAAACAGCAAGCTTAAACATGGAGTTTGAAAAAGCCGCTGAATTTCGAGATCAAATCAATTCAATTGAAACCACCTTGATTCGTCAAAAAATGACAAGTGCCGATTTTATCGACCGCGATGTGTTTGGATATGCGGTAGATAAAGGCTGGATGTGTGTCCAAGTCTTTTTTGTTCGTCAAGGAAAATTAATTGAACGGGATGTTTCTTTGTTTCCTTTCTATAATGAAGAAGAAGCTGATTTTCTAACCTTTATCGGTCAGTTTTATCAAAAAAATCAACACTTTATACCAAAAGAAATTTTGATTCCTAAAAATATTGATCGTGAAAGTGTAGCAGCACTAGTAGATGCTAAAATACTTCAACCACAAAAAGGGCAAAAAAAAGAATTAGTCGTACTAGCGAACAAAAATGCTAGTGTATCGCTTCAAGAAAAATTCTCATTGATTGAGAAAAAAGAAGAGCGTACATTAGGGGCAGTTAAAAATTTAGGGGACGCAATGAATATTCCGGCTCCAATTCGTATCGAAGCTTTTGACAATTCGAATATTATGGGAGTGGATCCCGTTTCAGCAATGGTCGTGTTTATTGACGGGAAACCTGCTAAGAATGAGTACCGAAAATACAAAATTAAAACTGTTGTGGGACCAGATGATTATGCGTCAATGCGAGAAGTCATTTATCGACGCTATTCACGGGTTTTAAAGGATGAGCTACCATTGCCTGATTTAGTCTTGATAGATGGCGGAAAAGGGCAGGTAGACGCTGCTAAGGAAGTATTAGAGAACCAGTTAGGCTTGGAAATTCCAATCGCAGGATTAGCTAAAGATAACAAGCATCGAACGAGTGAACTGTTATTTGGTCCAAAACTAGGTGTCATTCCATTAAAACGAAACAGTCAGGAATTCTTCTTACTGCAACGAATTCAAGATGAAGTCCATCGTTTCGCGATTACCTTCCATCGTCAATTGCGAAATAAAAACAGTTTTGCCTCTAAATTAGATGGCATCGATGGCTTAGGTCCAACCCGTAAAAAGAATTTATTGAAATCTTTTAAGTCTGTCAAAAATATCCAAGAAGCCTCAATGGAAGAGTTAAAAGCTGTGGGACTTCCTAAAAACGTAGCTGAAAATGTAATGAAGCATTTCAGTGCACTAGAATAACCGATTAAACCAAAGAAGAAATTTCAAAAATTTCTTTCTTTGGTTTTTTTTTGAAATAAAGGATAAAACACGCTATAATAGGAAAAGTTGACTATTTAGGACAATCGACGGAGCAGAAATTCATTCTCAAGGCGGATGTTAGAAGCAGAGATATTCGGTAAACTAAAAATTGTAGTATTAAATGATAAAATTGTAATTTATCAGTCAATTCTAGCGAAGTGACAAAAGTGTTAGGTGTTTTAACAAAACTTACATATATTTGTATGTTTTTTTATAGCAATAAATGATAGAATTATGACAATGTGTAATCTGACTGTAATATTCAGTGAAGATGAAACAAGGCAAGGAGGTATTTCAAATGAAAGAAGCCATTCATAAATTAAAAGAAAATGATATTGTGGTATTTTGTGCAAAAACCGTATTCTATTTAGCCATTTTATTGATTTTGGTTTACTTATACGATTACACCAATACAGACAGTGGCAATTTTATTTATAATGAATTTTAACAAGAAAGGAGCGAGTTGCATAGTTTAGATATGTAACGAAATCAAATGACAGAAACGATTATAGAACGACTAAAAAAAATGACAGAACGCAATCCAGATGCAATTTGTTATGATGATGGAACACAACAGTATTCTTTTGAATTATTGATGCAACAATCAGATAAAGTTGCAAGTTATTTAAACCAACAAACAGCATTGACAAAAAAAGCGCCAATTCTTGTTTTTGGTGGACTGCAGTTCGAGATGCTGATTACTTTTTTAGGATGTATGAAAGCCGGACATGCTTATATTCCAGTTGATGGACATACTCCCTCAGAGCGTTTAGAACAAATTATTTCGATTGCAAAGCCAGCAATGGTGATTTCAATCGAAGATTTACCGATTGCCCTTGAAACGAAGCAATTGAAAATAGATAAGACAACATTTTTTGATGTGTTGGATGCTGACAAAGTGTTACCCTTACCGCTATCAGAAGCTGTTCAAGGAGATGAAAATGTCTACATTATTTTTACATCTGGAACAACAGGCGTTCCCAAAGGCGTTCAAATCAGCCATGATAACCTAATTAGTTTTAGTGAGTGGATGGCTAATGACTTCCCACTTGGAATGAACAAGCGCTTTTTAGCGCAAGCACCATTTTCATTTGACTTATCCGTAATGGATTTGTACCCATCGTTGTTATCTGGTGGTACATTAGTTTCTTTAACAAAAGAAGTGACAACAAATTTCAAGCTTTTGTTTGAAAAATTGCCGACTCTAGACTTAAATGTATGGGTATCAACGCCTTCATTTATGGATATTTGTCTAATGGAACCCCATTTTGATGCAGAGCATTATCCATCGTTAGAAACCTTCCTGTTTTGTGGCGAAGAGTTAACGAACCGAACAGCAACATTATTAAATGACCGTTTTCCAAAGGCAGCAGTTTTTAACACCTATGGTCCGACCGAAGCAACGGTTGCGATTACAGAGGTTTTGATTACGCCAGACGTTACAAAAGAATACCCACGTTTGCCAATTGGTCGCGTGAAGTCGGATACAGAAGTAATCTTAGTTGATGAAGAGTTAAATCAAGTGGCAAGTGGCATGCCTGGAGAAATGGTGATTACAGGACCAAGCGTCTCTAAAGGTTACCTTAATAATCCTGAAAAAACAGCGGAAGCTTTCTATCAAATTGACGGCGTGCAAGCGTATCGAACAGGCGATATTGGAAAATATGAAGGCGATCAATTATTCTATCAAGGACGAATTGATTTTCAAGTGAAACTTCATGGCTATCGAATTGAATTGGAAGATATTGATCATAATATCGAACAAGTATCTTACGTAAAAGCAGCAACCGTTGTTCCAAAAATAAAAGATCACAAAGTTCAAAGTTTAGTGGCTTTCGTTGTGGCGAGAGAGCATGATTTTGAAAAAAACTATCAATTGACTAATGCAATCAAAAAAGAGTTGCAGCCGTTGATTATGGACTATATGATGCCTCAAAAATGGAATTACGTCGAGCAGTTGCCGCTAACTCAAAATGGCAAAGTGGATCGAAAAGGATTAATGAATGAGGTGAATTCATGAGTTTACCCTATGAGGCACCCAAATATTTTGTGATGTTAACCGTTTTATTTTTACCTATTATTATTGGATTGTTAAATGGCAAGCGATTTTTGATTTATCAAAACCTCGTAACATTAGGCTTGCTGTACGTGACGTTTGGTGGTAGCAACTGGAAGCAAGGTATTTCAATTATTGTATATGTTATTTGGCAAGTCCTTCTAGTTTACCTTTACCATCGTTATCGAATGCAAAAAAATGAAACGAATGTCTTTGTTGGCGCAGTGATTTTAGCCATTGCTCCACTAGCAATCGTAAAAATTTTCCCATTCGTTACTGGACACACCTCGATTATTGGCTTTTTAGGGATTTCATATTTAACCTTTAAGGCCGTTCAAATGGTTATGGAAATTCGAGATGGCATCATTAAGGAATACAATCCATTAATGTTCCTCCAGTTCCTTTTATTTTTCCCAACGATTTCTTCCGGTCCAATTGATCGTTACCGTCGTTTTGAAAAGGATTTTGTGACACCTCCTGATAAGGAAAAATATGCAACGCTTATTGGAAAAGGCATTATGATGATTTTCTTAGGCTGTTTGTATAAATTTATTATTGCTCACTATATTGGGCAATTTGCAGTTCCATTTACGGAACAGATGGCTTTGCATACAAAAGGCTTTTCAATGAGCTTATTGTTGTATATGTATAGTTACAGTTTTTATTTGTTTTTCGATTTTGCAGGGTACAGCTTATTCGCAGTTGGAACCAGCTATTTATTAGGAATTGAAACACCGATTAACTTTAACAAGCCGTTTATCAGCCAAAATTTAAAAGATTTTTGGAATAGATGGCATATGTCGTTATCTTTTTGGTTTAGAGATTATGTCTTTATGAGAATGGTCTTTATGCTAATGAAGAAAAAAGTCTTTAAGAGTCGCGTAACGGTTTCTAATGTGGGCTACTTAACCTTATTCTTATTAATGGGTGTGTGGCACGGTTTAACGTGGTACTACATTGCTTATGGATTGTTTCACGGTGTTGCGATGTGTATCAATGAGGCGTGGCTTCGTTTTAAAAAGAAACACAAAAAACAACTGCCAAGTAATTTTGCAACGAAAGGGTTAGCCATTTTTATTACGTTTAACGTTGTCTGCTTTAGCTTCCTGATATTCTCAGGGATTTTTGATAAAATGATTCACTAAAAATTGAAAAGAGGGTTTTATTATGAATACAAAAGAAGAAGTATTAGATTTATTAGAAGAATTAACTGGAACAGATGAAGTAAAAGAAAATTTAGATATGAACTTATTTGATGAAGGGGTTTTAGATTCATTAGGAACTGTACAATTATTGATTGAAGTAGAAGCTAGATTTGGTGTTTCTGTACCTGTTTCTGAATTTGACCGCGCAGAGTGGGCAACGCCTAACTTAATTAGCCAAAAAATTGAGTCTTTAATGTAATGAAACGCAAGTTAATTATGGCGATAGGCCCATTAGTAGTAGCAGTGGTCATGTTACTAGGAGTTTTATTTGCGCCATTTAATATTTTACCTGTTGGAAAAAGACAAGTAGCTGATTCTGCTACAGCAATCAGTACCAATATTATGAAGGGGGAAAAAGTGTATCAAACAGCAATGAATGAGCCACAAATGGTACCTTTCTTTGGGTCTTCTGAATTGTCACGTTTTGATCCGTTTCACCCTTCTGTGTTAGCTGAAAAATACCAAAGAAACTACACTCCTTATCTGATTGGAAATGCCGGTTCTCAATCACTAACACACTTTTTAGCAATGGAGGGAATGGGAGAAAGCTTAAAAAATAAAAAAGCAGTCTTTATTATTTCCCCACAATGGTTTGTCAAAAAAGGCGCGCCAGGAATGATGTTTGATTCGCACTTTTCACCATTGCAAACCTTCGAGTTTATTAAAGCAAATGATAAAGACACACCAGAACGTCGCTACGCAGCATCGCGCTTACTAACTTATAAATCCGTTAAATCCGATATCAAAATGGTTTCAGCTTTACGCTCGGTAGAAAAAGGCGAAGCCTTGACACGGAAACAACGTGTTTATATTAAAATGAAATTGCGTATTTTAGAGCGAGAAGATGATCTATTTGGTGCTTTCATTACAAATAAAAATAAACAAAAAGTTGAAAAATCAGTTAAACGTCTACCGGATGTTTATAATTTTGAAAAGCTAGATAAATTAGCCTATCAAATTGGCGAAAAAGGAAGCAATAATAATCCTTTTGAGATTAAAAATGGCTTCTATCAAACAAGAATTCAACCGATTCAAGGGGATTTAAAAAACTCACAAACTCATTTTGACTATGAATGCTCTCCGGAATATTCAGATTTTCAATTAGTATTAGCTAAAATGAAAGAAAACAATATGGACGTTCGCTTTGTAGTAACACCTGTCAATCATAAGTGGATGGAATTTACAGGGTTATCTCCAGAAATGATGGAGCAATTTTCTAAAAAAATCAATTATCAATTAAAAAGCCAAGGTTTTAAAGTCGTTGATTTTTCACAAGATGGCTCTGAAAGTTACTTTATGCAAGATACGATTCATATTGGTTGGCGTGGTTGGTTGGCTCTTGATAAGCAATTAAAACCATTTTTAGAGTCAAAAACAAAGGAATCCAATGTAATTAAATTAAATAATTATTTTCTAACAAAAGAGTGGCAAGATAAAAAGGCTGCTGATATGGGAGAATAATGAGTAAGTGGCGAATTTTTCGTCACTTTTTTTGTACGTTATTTTATCCATAAAACTTATGTAATTCTAAAGATATATGATAAACTAATAACTATAAATAAAAAAGTTAACAGTTAAATACAGGGTATATGAATTGGAGGAGTAAAGATGCTAGAAGTACGAAATTTAAAAAAGACATTCGGTTCATTAACCGCGGTAAATGACTTATCTTTTACAATCAACGATGGTGAAATTCTAGGTATGATTGGACAAAATGGCGCTGGTAAAACAACAACGTTTCGTTTGATTCTACAATTTTTAACAGCAGATACAGGGGAAATATTGTGGAATGGCAAACCGTTAAAAAAGGTAGATTATGATATGATTGGCTATTTACCAGAAGAAAGAGGGTTGTATCCAAATATTTCTATCGAAGAACAAATTTATTATTTTGCACGATTACGAGGAAAGTCTAAAAAAGAAATTAGACCTCAAATTGATTATTGGATGGAAAAATTTCAAGTGAAAGGTAAAAAAACAGATAAGGTCAAATCACTATCAAAAGGAAATCAGCAAAAAGTTCAATTGATTTGTACCTTAATTCATAAACCAAAACTTGTAATTTTAGATGAACCTTTTAGTGGTTTAGATCCAGTCAATGCTGATTTATTACAACAGGGAATTATAGAATTAAAAGAGCAGGGGAGTTGTGTCATTTTTTCAAGCCACCAAATGGAAAACGTTGCTGAAATTTGTGATAGTTTAATTATGCTGCGTAATGGAGAGACGGTTTTACATGGAAAAGTCAATGAAATTAGAGAAACATTTGGTCGGACAAAATTATTTTTAGAAAGCCATTTAACAACTGCTGAATTGGAGAATCTTCCTGGCGTGCTGAACGTTGCTTATTCAACAGAGGGCGTTGCAGTTATTCATTTAAGTGACGCACATTATGGCAAGGAAATTTTTGATATTGTGACTAAAAATGGCTACATTCCAACCTTTAGTCAACAAGCTCCGACTTTAGAAGAAATTTTCAAATTGAAAGCGGGTGGCAATGATGAAAATAAATAAATTTTGGATTATCGTTTGGGAAGTTTATAAAAAAAATGTCAGATCGGTAGCCTTTATTATGATGGTTCTTTCCCCAATTTTAATAGCGGCAGCAGCAGGTGGAATTGGATATATTGTCAATAAAACCGCAACAACTCCAGAAATTGCCATTATTTCTGAAAATAAACAATTTGTTGAAGCCCTAAGCTCCTCAAAAGACGAGTACAAAATTAATAAAAAAATTACGACTGAAAAGGCTGCTAAAGATGCGTTGAAAAAAGAAGATTTAACTGGCTATCTTGTTATTGAAGAAAAAAATAATAAAATAACTGGTAATTATATTCAAAGTACAACAAGTGACAATGTGGATACAACGATGATTACTCAGATTTTGACAGCAATTCAAACGAATCAAGTAGCCGGTAAATTAGGGTTAAGCCAGAAAGACGTTGCAGCACTAGTTACGCCTGCAGATGTTAAAACGACAACGTTAAAATTTGAAGGAAATAAAGAAGAAACCAATGAAGAAACAGATGCTATGATTAAACGCTGGAGCGCTTATATTGTCGCATTTGCCATTTATATGTTTACTTTATACTACTCAAGTATTATTGCCCAAGAAATTGCTTCAGAAAAAGGCACACGAATTATGGAGATTATTTTATCAAGTGTTTCTGCAACGCAACATTTCTTTGGAAAATTAGTCGGCATTTTATTTGTTTGTTTCACTCAAATTTTTAGCTATGCTATTTTAGGTCTAATAGCTTATCAAATTGGGAAATCTTTTGATTTTGTGGAAGAAGCTTTAAAAGGAATCGATTTGTTTAGCCTATTAAAAGATTTAATTGGGAATGCGATTATCTTCTTTATTTTTGGAATTATGATTTATACGATTTTAGCTGCGTTACTAGGTTCCTTAGTCTCAAAAGTAGAAGATGTTGGTAAAGCAATTACACCATTAACGTTATTGACGCTAGTTGGATTTTTTGGAGGAATGTATGGGTTTGCCACACCTAATGAACCATTAGTTAAAATCGGTTCATTTATTCCATTTTTCACACCGTTTATGATGCCATTTAGAATCGCCAGTGATACAGTTAGCAGTAATAGCGTTATCATATCAATCATTGTGATGGCAGTTTTCACAATTATTTGTACGTATGTATCATTAACCATGTATCGTTCAAATGTCTTGATTTATTCTGATGCAAGTTTAATGAAATCACTTAAACGTTCGTGGGTTATTATGCGAAATGAAAAAAATAAGATTTAAACCCGAAATCCTTACTGAAAAGTAAGGATTTTTTTATTAATTAAAATCGCCATTGTATTTAGAAGCTTTTGCCATTAAGATAATAGTATAAAATAAACTGCTTTAAACTCAAAAGACAGCAAGTAGAGAGGACTGGCAGTAACAAAGGAAGTAAATAGCATGGCACTTAATTTTATTAAATCACAATTTATCGAAGTTATTGAATGGTCAGATACCACGAAGGAAACACTAGCATATAAGTTTCCAATTCAGCAAAAAGAAATAAAAATGGGAGCCCAATTGACGGTTTCTCCAACTCAAATTGCTCTTTTTATCAATGAAGGAAGAGTGGCTGATGTTTTTACTCCAGGTAGATACGAACTTCAAACACAAAATTTACCGATTTTAACAAAATTAAAATCTTGGCAATATGGATTTAATTCTCCATTTAAAGCTGAAGTATACTTTATTGATACAAAAAGAATGTTGGATCAACGTTGGGGAACTAAACAACCAATTAATCTAAGAGATGAAGATTTTAGATTTATTGCTGTTCGCAGTAATGGAACTTTTTCATATCACATCAGTGATCCAATCGTTTTCTTAAAAGAAGTCGTTGGAAGCGGTGAAGAAGTAACCGCGACCTCTTTAATTGACCATTTACGTTCACAGATACTAGCTAGCTTTAGTGATTGTCTAGGAGAAGCAAAGCTATCTTATATGGATTTAATGGCTTTTACAGATGATCTTGGTAGAATATGTGAAATGAAGCTACAAGAAAAATTTATTGCATTAGGCATTGAATTAGACAGTTTTGATATCCAAAGCTTTAATTTACCACCTGAAGTTCAAGAAGCTATCAATAAGAGAAGTACAATGGGAATTATGGGCGATGCAGTTGGCACCTACACACAACTTCAAGCGGCTGATGCAATGACTGAAATGGCAAAAAATCCTAATGGTGGCGTCGCTGGAATGGCGGCCCAAATGACGAATGGTGTCGTTTTGGGAAATGCAATGAGTCAATCGATTGCAACCAATATGGCAAAATCAGCACCTCAACAAGTAGTTGAACCAACCGTTCCAGAAATAAAATCTGAGACAACAACACCTAAATCAGCAACCAAATGTATGAATTGTCAGCATGAAAATCCAGCGAATGCCAAATTCTGTATTGAATGTGGTTCAAGTATACAAGTCGTTACCCCAAAATGTATCAATTGCCAAGTTGAAATTACCCCGCAAACTAAATTTTGTCCAGAATGTGGTCAAAAGCAATCTTAAAAAGCTGAGGTGTTTACCATTAACGAAGAAGAATTAAGTGAAAAAAAAGCACAACATGTAAAATGCAGCCAGTGCGATGGAGCAGTTGAGTTTGATCCTGCGAAAAATAAAATGGTTTGCTTATATTGTGGAAGTGAATACGATGTTGTTTCCAATAACGCCCCTATTACAACAACTAAATTAGCAGATGAATTAGTAGGAAAGAAAGAAGTCGTTAAAGGCTTATCCACAATGATTCATTGTAATGATTGTGGAGCCGAAATTTTAACGGATGCGACGCAAGTTATCAATGTCTGTACATTTTGTAATTCTCGTTTAATTGTGGAAAATAAGGAATATGAAATGATCCTGCCAGACGCTTTGATTCCTTTTAAAGTATCTAAAACTGAAGTAGAAGCGAATTTCAAACAATGGATTAAGAAAAAGCGATTCGCTCCAAATAAATTAAGAAGTGCAAAGCAAGCGAGTCAAATTCAAGGGGTTTATTTACCCTATTGGGCATTTGATACTAAAGTTGATGTTGAGTATCACGGCATGCGTGGGGATTATTACAACACTAAAGAAACCTACTGGCAAAATGGCACTACTAAACAAAGAGATAAGCGCAAAGTAAGCTGGAAAAAAGCTAGAGGAAATCTGACAAAAGAATTTAAAAATATTTTGATTCCAGCAAGTGGCAAAGAAGGTAGTAATTTTATTAAAAAACTAGAACCTTTTCAATTTAAAGAACTCGTTCCTTATCAAAATGATTATTTAGCTGGACTTTCTGCAGAACGTTATCAAATTGATTTGTCCGATTCATGGAAAGCAGCTCAAGGAAAAGTAATTCCAGCTATCAAAGCTAGTATTGAAACGGATATTGGTGGAGATACAACCAAAGAAATCGAGTATCAAACGAGCTATACTCACCCTCAATTTAAACACTTATTATTGCCGATTTGGATCAATAGCTATTCTTATAAAGGCAAAACTTATCATTATTTTGTGAATGGTCAGAGTGGAAAAGTTGTGGGAGCGGCTCCAAAAAGTCCTTTAAAAATTACGTTATTAGCAATTGCGATTTTAGTCTTAATTATTTTGATTTAATTTAAAAAGGAAGACCAAAGAATTTCTTTGATCTTCCTTTTTTAGTTTTGTTTCATCATCTTTTTAAGCTCCGTTAGTGCACGGTACGAAACTTCGCATTTTTGGCCATTTATCATGTAAACAAAGCGATTTTTAACATCAACTTCTTTAACATTAGTCAAATTAATTAAATAAGATTGGTGACAACGGAAAAAATTGTGTTTTAATAACTCCGTTTCAACATCTTTAAGAGAACCATAAAATTCTGCCTGTTTGGTTAATGAATGCATTTTAATTTTATGAACTTTTGAAGAAACTTCGAAAAATAAAATATTTTTGTATTTTTCAGTAATAATACGAGTACCATCCTTAATACTAAATTGTGACTGTTCATTACTTGAAGGATTACGTGAAATAATAGTGGTTAAACATTCAAGCAAACGACGTTCAAGATTATCTGTATCCTGTTTTACGATATAATCCAATGCTTCAATTTTGTATTTGAAAGTATGTTGAAATTTCTCTGTATCAGAAGTAATAAAAATAATAAAACCACGAGGATCTAGCTCTCGAATTTTTTGAGCAAGTTCCAAACCATTCATCACATTGCTTCCTAAATCAATATCTAGAAAATAAACACCAGGTTCTTTAGATGATTTAACAATGTTTAGTAAAGTTGTAGGGTTACTCGTTGTTAATTTTATTGAAAAATCTAATTGATTTTCTTCAATCACATTAGCGGCATGAGCGGTAATTTGTTTTGCAATCGCTGGATTATCCTCACAAATAAAAAGTTCAGTCATAAGTTGATTCCTCCATAATATTTAATTGCTGAATAAAATAATGATTTTCAATTGCGGTGTCTAAATGGATCACATCGGACTTATCCATCATTTCTGATAAATTCCAAAGTCCTAAACCACGGTCAGAGCCTTTCGTCGAAAAGCCATGTTCAAATAGTTGATAAATAGGAACAAGCAAATCTTCAATTTGATTTTCAATTGTAATCAAGACGCGGTCTTCATATGTGATAAAGGAAAGACGAATTCTACCATTTTCAATAGATTCAGTTGCTTCAATGGCATTATCTAACAAAATCCCAATGGCCGTGCATAAATCTAAAATATCCATATTAATACGGGTCACAGGAGTGGGGACCTCGCAACTGATGTCCATGCCTTTTTCTTGAGCAAGCAATAATTTTGTTGCGACTAAGCCTTTTAATTCAGGAATTTCAATTCGATAAAGATCCGCAAGCTTAATTAGATTAGTAGTAATCGATTGACTGATAGGTACGATATGCTCAGTAAAATAACGTTCTAATCCAGCGATATCCTTCGTTTCGATATACCCAACCATCCCAGTATACATATTTAAATAATCATGGCGAAATTTGCGATATTCTTGATAGTTTTCTTCGAGCTTATTGCTATAAATTCTAAGCTGATCCAACTCTAATTTTCTTTTTTGGACTTCTGTTTCACGGGTTAGAGCGATATAAAGAAAAATAAAAGCAATTAGAATGATGCTTCCAAAAGCTAAGAACATCAAGTTGGTTATTTGAATAATTTCATGGTCAAACTGATAGAGTTTTTCTAAAGTTGTTGAGGTAATAAAAAAGATAATGGTAAGTGTAAGAAACACTACAGCAATAACAATAAAAGTTCTATTAGAAACAAAGGTCCATAATTTTTGAGTAGACTTCAATGTTTTTTTGACAATTAAGAAAAGACAATAAGTAATAAGATAATAGGTTAATAAAAATAAAGAAATGGACATCCTTGAAGAGAAGGATTCATAATTTGCTGTATCTTTATAAATAGGCATCATGATAAATCCGGTTAAGTATTGCGCTGCATAAGTGATTATAAAGGTTAGCAGTACAATAATAATGGTGTTTATTAATTCTCGATTGACAAAATAAACAAGACTTATAATTGTTAGAATTGAGAAGGGTAACAATAAACTTTCATTGATATGATAAAGTATGCCAAATTCGACTAAATTAAAAAGAATATAAATAAGTGTAATAAATTTTAAAGAAGCTTTCTTTTCCAAAAATTGATAGGCTAAGAAAAAAAGACTGATATTTTCTAAAGATCCATAAATTAAGAGTTCCATTTTTTCTCCATTCATAAAAAATAATTATAAAGCCATTTTAACAGAAACGGCTTTATAATTAAATTGGTTTAAGCTTCTTTTTGTAATTTTTGTAGTTCTTTTAATTTAGGAGAAACGGGCTCATATTGAACAACAAAACAAGTTCTTGCTGAAGCGCTAGTTCCAAGATGTAAGAATAATTTTTTGAAAATACTATTCATAAAGTTCATAGTTATTGTACCTCCTTTTTAAAATTTTATAAGTTACAGGTAGAATTAATAGTGCTTGATAAAATCCACCTAGTAAAATCAATGTTTTGATAGTTGCAGGTACAAATGCAACCATGATTAAAAGAATAATGCAACAAATGGTTGATTTTATTCTTAATTTTTTTCTTTTTTCACCATCAACTAGTGGATTATTTTCAGTATCAGCAGGTGAGTATAGTAAAATACTAAAGAAAATAAAGAAAGAAATAAGAAAAATCAAAGGAGTTGGCAATATAAGCTCTTTAAAAAAATAGGGAATAATATTAAAAAGAGCGATGCTAGTAATGGTACAGACAAAACTACTGAGAGAATGCAATCCAAAAGAATATCTTCTAAGCAACATATAAGATAGATGCACAATTAATGTTGGGATTAATTGTTTTGTAAGATAAGCAATACCATAAATAATGGTTAATTTAGATAGATTAATAAGTAAAATCTCTAGCCCATATTGAATATAATCGTAATTTTTTTCAGATGATGTTATTCCCATTTTATTTAATAAAAACTCAGAGAATTTAGGTATAGTCATTTTGTTGCCTCCTTAACTATGAATATAACATGATTCTTTTTTTAAAAGAATCGAAAATATCGTAAGCGTTAATAAAATAGTCATATTCGTTTTTTGTTGATTGTTATTTAAAAAAAATATTAAATTTTACTCGCCTTCTGTTAAAGTTTTTCTTTATTAAAAAAATCATTTGATTTTTTTATCTTGTTATTTTAGAAATAAAAAAATATCTGAATTATTAATAAAATAACCCAGACACTCTTTGTTTTATTTTTTATTTTTCTTTTGATGCCTAGAAGAGCGAGAGGGTAATGTATCAAAGATCGTTTCTTCCTCTAATTCTGAAGAAATTTGCTCATTCACATCTGTAAATTCTTGAGAAAGTTTATCAAATTCTGATAAAGCTTCTTCAGCACTCATCTGATGAAATTTTTCAACCTCTTCTTGAGAAACAACGGAAGCTGATGGAATAAGGACTTCTTCTTCAACAATTGTTTCTTCCTCTATTCTTTCTAAAGGAAGGTCATCTGTGATGGCTGTTTCTGGTAACTCCAATTGAACATCATTAATAGGTTCTACTTCAGGAACCAATTCTTCTGCAAATAAGTCGCTATCAATCTCTTCATCAAAAGTTTCATTTAGTTCAGTCGCTTCATTTTGCTCCATGCTTATGGATTCAACAGCTAACGTTGGGCTCTCTTCTTTTTCTTCAGTCATAACAAAAGTTTCAAGAGGAGTTTCAATTGAAACCGTGTCTTTTGCATCCCATTGAAGGGTAATGGTGACTTCTTTTGCTTTGAGAGAAACTTCTGATACTGCTTCAGCATAAAGTGTTTCTTGTAATTGAATCTGTTCTGCTAAAAATCCTGTTTCTAAACTGAAGCTAGGTTTTGCATGCTCAATTCGAGTGTTAACGATGTCGCCTGTTAACGTATAAATCCGTTGATGTTTTTTTTCTTTTGCTAATGTGAGTGAACCAAAGCCAGCCTTTTTGAAAAATAAGACAATAGCTGAAAAATCTTCTAAAGGATATTGTCTTGCCAGTTCTTTTCCTGCCCAATATAAAATATCTTCCGTGTCTTTTCCTAAAAGATTTGGCAATAGACCATCACGTATCAGTTCATAACCAAACATGGAAACTGAACCATTTAAGTTTTCTAAATCCAATGATGTTGCTTGTTCTTCGTTTTTCATTTGCGTCACCTCATTATAGTCTTCTCGTTCATTATAACGTGAAAAGTGTTTGAAGCCCATCTTTTTTCACTTTACTTAATAAAAATGATAGAAATCCTCAAGTTTCCATTAAAAGATGCAGCTATCCCTTGAATTTTCCGTGAAAAAAAGCGAAAATAGAAAGTATCAACGATACTAAATGTAAAATGAGGTTTTTGAACTATGACAAAACAAGCGATTGGCTTTATTGATTCAGGAGTTGGCGGATTGACGGTTGTCAAAGAGGCCATGCGTCAGTTACCAAATGAATCTATTTATTATGTTGGAGATACGGCTCGTTGTCCATATGGTCCTAGACTGGAAGAACAAGTCCGCCAATTTACTTGGGAAATGACTCATTTTCTATTAGATAAAGATATTAAAATGCTTGTAATTGCGTGCAATACAGCAACTGCAGCAGCTTTAGAAGACATCAAAAAAAAATTAGCCATTCCTGTCATTGGGGTGATTTTACCAGGAAGTCGAGCAGCAATTAAAGCAACAACTAATAATCATATCGGTGTGATTGGAACAGCTGGAACTGTAAAAAGCGATATGTATAAAAAAATGATTCAATCTAAAGATAAAAAAGCAACAGTTAATAGTTTAGCTTGTCCCAAATTTGTTCCGATTGTTGAAAGCAACGAATACAACAGTGCAATTGCCAAAAAAGTTGTAGCTGAAACGTTGAAGCCAATGCAAAATAAAGGTGTAGATACGTTGATTCTTGGTTGTACTCATTATCCTTTATTGCGTCCGATTATTCAAAATGTAATGGGAAAACAGGTTACATTAATCGACTCTGGAGCAGAAACAGTTAGTGAAGTTAGCACAATTTTAGATTATTTTGATATAGCAGTCGATAGTAAAAATAAAGAAAAATCAGAACGCTGTTTTTATACAACTGGCTCAACACAGATGTTTCAAGAAATTGCTTCTGGATGGTTAGGCCTTGAAGAAATGAATGTGGAGCAAATCAAACTTGGTAGTCATTAAGAAATAAAAAGAATAGAGGCAAACAACATGCGAGTAGATGGAAGAAGTTTTGATGAAAGTCGGAAAGTAACAATTGAGACCAATTATTTAAAACACCCAGAGGGATCTGTTTTGATTTCTGTTGGGGATACAAAAGTAATTTGTAATGCTTCATTAGAATCCCGCGTACCGCCTTTTATGCGTGGCGAAGGCCGCGGTTGGGTAACGGCCGAATATAGCATGTTACCAAGAGCGACAAATACCCGCAATATTCGTGAAGCAGCAAAAGGAAAACTAACTGGCCGAACAATGGAAATTCAACGTTTGATTGGACGCGCATTGCGTTCAGTAATTGATTTAGACTTATTAGGTGAGCGCTCAATCGTCGTTGATTGTGATGTAATTCAAGCAGACGGTGGAACGAGAACAGCAAGCATTACAGGGGCTTTCGTGGCGCTAAGCCTTGCGATTAACAAATTAATTAAAAGTGGCGAACTGACAACCAATCCAATCAAAGAAAATATTGCAGCAATCAGTGTAGGTATTTTAACAAACGGGCAAGCCGTTTTAGATTTAAACTATCTTGAAGATAGTTCTGCAGCGGTGGATATGAATTTAGTTATGACAACGGGTGGAAAGTTTGTTGAAATCCAAGGTACTGGTGAAGAAGCGACTTTTTCAACAGATGAATTAACCTCAATGCTAGCCTTAGGTGATTTAGGTATCAAAGAATTGATTCGTCTTCAAAATGAAGCGATTGAAAATAGTTTAACGGAAGCAATCGTTTATCCAGCATTGCCTAAGAACCAATTATTGATTGCAACTCGCAATAAGGGAAAAGCTAAAGAGTTTGAAGCCTTATTTGCTAAAAAAGGTTGGTCAATTAAAACCTTACTAGACTTTCCAGAAATTCCAGATGTTGATGAAACTGGAACAACCTTTGAAGAAAATGCGTTATTAAAGGCAGAAACGATTGCACAAACGTTGAACATGGTTGTTTTAGCAGATGACTCAGGTTTGAAAGTAGATGCTTTAGGTGGGCAACCAGGTGTGTATTCAGCCAGATTTGCTGGTGAAGCTAAGAGTGACGCTGCCAATAATGCTAAATTGCTTCATGAGTTAACAGATGTACCAGACGCAGAGCGTACGGCACAATTCCATTGTACACTAGCTTTAGCAATGCCAGATAAAGAAAGTTTGGTTGTAAGTGGCGAAGTAGACGGCGTTATTTTGACCATTCCACGTGGCGACAATGGGTTTGGTTATGATCCTTTATTCTATGTCCCTCGTTTGGAAAAAACAATGGCGGAATTATCAGGAGAAGAAAAAAATCAAAACAGTCATCGTAGTCAAGCTTTAATGCAATTAGAAAAAGTTTGGGACGGTTGGGTCAATCAATAAAAATTCGAGGAGTGAGCACATGTTAGTCTTAGTTGTTAGTGATAATCATGGCGATCGTGAAGTATTAGTGGATTTGATTGAAAAGTATCAAGGAAAAGTAGACGGGATGTTTCATTGTGGGGATTCCGAATTAGAAGCGACAGATTCTGTGTGGAATGATTTTTATGTTGTCCGTGGCAATTGCGATTACGACGATGCTTTTCCAACGACCGTTGTAGCAGATATCAAAAAAGAGAAAATTTTTATGACTCATGGACATTTGCATGAAGTGAAATTTACGATGAATACTTTATTATTGGCAGCTAAAGAGGTGGGTGCTGGTTTTGCCTTCTTTGGACATACCCATGAACTAGGAGTAGAATTAGTCGATGATGTGTTGTTGCTTAATCCAGGGAGCATTCGTTTGCCAAGAGGAAAGTATCCAATTAAAACATACGCAATCGTTGAAACGACATCAGAAAAAATAACAGTTAAGTACTATGATGAAACCCATCAATTGGTATCTGAATTAACAAGTGAATTTAAAAGATAGAAGCTAAAAGCTAAAAGCAGAGAATATATTCTCTGCTTTTTTTATTTAAAAATAACAAGATAAGTGAAAAAATTTCCCTTTCAGACAGAATTCGCTATAATAAAAGAGTTGGAGTTCCTAAAAGTTAACGAGAGAAGAGTCGTTAGATAGAACGCTTTCTTAAGGAAGTATTAAAGTTAAAATACTAACAAGAAAGACTACTTTTTTTCACATTTATAACGTAAAATAAGAAGTAAGTTAAGGACTTTTAAGGAGGATATTTAAATAATGATAGGGAAAGAAATAGGAGAAATGCTCCTTGAAAATCAAGAAAATTTTTTAATTCCAGCAGAAATGGTAGCCCATGTTCAAGTAAATAATCATTTAGACCATGCACTATTAGTTTTAACAAAAGTAGGCTACTCTGTTATTCCTGTTTTAGATCATGAATATAAAATAAAAGGGTTAATTTCAATGCCAATGATTATAGATGCTATTATGGGGCTTGAAAAATTCGATTACGATAAATTAAGTGATACATGTGTGCATGAAGTGATGCAGACTGATTTTGCAACGATAAATAATCCGTATGATCTAGAAGAAGTTTTACATTTACTAGTAAATCATGCATTTATCTGTGTGGCAAGCGAAGATGGAAGCTTTACAGGGATCGTAACAAGAAGTGAAATTCTCAAAGGAACCAATCGAATTGCTCATGAATTTGAAAATGAATTTGATGTGATAAAAAAAGAAAACATGAAGAAAAGTCATTAGAAATCAATTTTTAACAGAAAAGGTTTCATTTTCCGTTAAAAATTTGCTATGCTAGTCATAACGATAAAAGATTTATAGAGGAGAGATATCATGGATGCAAATGAAATCATTGCTTTTATAGCAAATAGTGAGAAAAAAACACCTGTAAAGGTTTATATTAAAGGGTCTTTAAAAGAATTAACCTTCCCAGATACAATTCAAAATTTTACCAATTGTAAAACTGGCGTACTTTTTGGCGATTGGAAAGATGTAGAACCTTTTTTAAAAGAAAACCAAGCGTTAATTACCGATCAAGTAGTTGAAAATGATCGTCGCAATTCAGCTGTTCCATTAGTAGACATGAAAGGCTTGAATGCAAGAATTGAACCAGGTGCGATTATTCGAGATCAAGTTGAGATTGGAAATCAAGCAGTTATTATGATGGGCGCTTTAATCAATATTGGTGCCGTTATTGGAGATAATACAATGATCGATATGGGTGCTGTTCTTGGTGGACGTGCAACTGTTGGAAAAAATTGTCATATCGGAGCAGGGACGGTTTTAGCAGGTGTAGTTGAACCAGCTAGTGCTCAACCAGTAGTTATTGAAGACGATGTATTAATCGGTGCTAACGCAGTTGTCCTTGAAGGGATTCGTGTTGGCAAAGGTGCTGTTGTTGCAGCGGGAGCAATTGTTGTTAATGACGTTGCACCGTATACCGTTGTTGCCGGCGTTCCAGCTAAAAAAATTAAAGATATCGATGAAAAAACAAAAAGTAAAACAAGTTTAATTGACGAATTGCGCAAACTATAAAAATAAAAGGCTATCTCTCGTGAGATAGCTTTTTATACTATTTACTTAAAGGAGAAAGAATGATGAGCGAATTAAATCCTTTTATAAAAATAAGAAGAGACTTGCATCAAATCCCAGAAATTGGCTTACTAGAATTTAAAACGCATGCTTACTTGATGGACTATATTACAGCACTCCCACAAGAGTATCTTGAAATCATTGAATGGGAAACAGCTATTATAGTGAGAGTTCGTGGCAAAGTTGGAGCTAAAACGATTGGCTGGCGAACAGATATAGATGGTTTACCCGTTAGTGAAGAGACAGGATTGCCTTTTAAATCTATTCATCCGAACCAAATGCACGCCTGTGGACATGATGTTCATATGTCGATTGCATTAGGTTTACTGACATACTTTAGCGAACATCAAGGACAGAATCATTTAGTCTTTCTATTTCAACCAGCAGAAGAAAATGCAAGCGGAGGGAAACTTCTTTATGATGCGGGTGTCTTAGATGCATGGATGCCAGATGAATTTTATGCATTGCACGTTCAACCTAATTTAAAAGTTGGGCAGATTGGGACAAAAGTTGGAACGTTATTTGCTGGAACATGTACTATTCAAGCGAAGTTTAGCGGGAAAAGTGGACATGCGGCATATCCTCATGAAGCCAATGATATGATTGTTGCTGCTAGTCAATTTGTGAATCAAATCCAAACCATCATTAGTCGAAATGTAGACCCAATTGAAGGTGCGGTTATTACTTTAGGTACGTTTCATGCTGGAACAACAGGAAATATTATCAGTGGAGAGGCTTCTTTGACGGGGACAATTCGAACGCTTACCCCTGAGATGAGTCGCTTAATGCAAGAACGTGTTAGACAAGTAGCTCATGGAATTGAACAATCCTATCAATGTCAAGTCGAGTTGATTTTAGAGCAAGGGGGCTATTATCCGGTTGTAAATACGGAAAAAGAGACAACTGCATTGATTGATTTTATGAAAGACCACTCAAAAGTTGATTTTATTTCTTCACCAACAGCGATGACAGGGGAAGATTTTGGTTATTTGTTAGATAAAACTCCAGGAGCGATGTTTTGGTTGGGTGTAGATAGTCCCTATGGCCTGCATCATTCGATGATGAGTCCCAAAGAAGAGGCAATTCCACTTGCTATTGAAGTTCTTGAAGCCTTTTTAACAATGAAAATAAATTAAATAATGAATGAAAAGTTGCTTATGGCTATTTTGCATAAGCCTTTTTTTATAGATAAATTTAATCGCCAACTTCTCTTGTTATTGGATGAATGGATAATAAATTAAGAATAAAAAGAATAAGTCTTTTCTTTTAATTTGTTAACTAAAAACGCTTGTTTAGAACGAACGTTTGTATTATAATAGAAATCTATGTTTGACAGTACGAGTGAAAGAGGAGGGAAAGTGCATGAAGTTTTTGATTCAACAAATGAAAAAATTTCGTTTGTTTACTGTTTTATCAATTGTTTTAACTAGTATCATGGTGGGTTCTCAATTGTGGCAACCTAAGTTATTGCAACAAGTATTAGAAGCGATTGTAAACGATAAATTAGACGATATTTATTCAATTGGAGTAATATTGATTGGAGTGGCTGGAGTCGGTTTGATTGCCGGCATTTTAAATACAATTACTTCAGCAAAAGTAGCTCAAGAAGTTGGAGCGAATTTAAGAGAAGAAAGTTTTAGAAAAATTCAAACATTTTCGTATAGTAATATTGAACGTTTTTCAACTGGAAATTTAGTTGTTCGTTTAACGAATGACATTACTCAAGTTCAAAATTTAGTGATGTTGGCTTTACAATCGTTGATCCGAATTCCAATTTTATTTATTGGTAGTTTTATTTTAGCTATGTATACTTTGCCACAATTGTGGTGGATCATTATTTTATTAGTTGTTTTAGTTTTTATTATTGTATTCTTTACTTTTGGTGCAATGGGCAAACACTTTGCTAAAATTCAAGGCTTTTTAGATCGTGTCAATGGCATTGCAAAAGAAAATTTAGCGGGTATGCGTGTTGTGAAATCATTCGTACAAGAAGAAAACGAAGAAAAACGTTTTACAGATGTTAGTGAATCGTTAACCTACCATACAATTAAAGTGGGAAATCTATTTTCAATTATGATTCCAGCCTTTATGTTTGTATCAAATATCGCTGTTGTGACATCAATTTTCTTTGTTGGAACAATGGTGAAGAGTGATCCAGCTGTCATTGGTGCAGTTGCTTCATTTATGAGTTATTTAACTCAAATTATGATGGCGATTATCATTGGTGGAATGTTAATGATGATGTCTTCAAGAGCGATTATTTCTTTAAAACGTATTTCCGAAATTCTTGAAACAAAATCAGACATTGAATACAGTGCAACACCGTTGAAAAAAGAACTTGATGGTAGTGTTACTTTTGAGCATGTTAGTTTTAAATATGAAAATGACGATGATGCAGCTTTAAAAGATATTTCATTTTCAGTTAAACCAGGTGAACTAGTTGGAATTGTTGGTGCTACTGGTTCAGGTAAATCGACCTTAGCACAATTAATGACAAGACTTTATGACCCAAGCGAAGGCGAGATTTTAATTGGTGGTGTGCCCTTAAAAGAAATTCCTAAGGATACTTTGCGCCATACCATTTCATTAGTTTTGCAACGGGCTGTCTTATTTTCAGGTACGATTGCGGATAATATTCGTCAAGGGAAACAAAATGCTTCGCTAGAAGAAATGGAGCATGCTTCTGCTATTGCTCAAGCAAAAGAGTTTATCGATCGTCAAGATAACCGATATGATGCAATGGTGGAAGAACGTGGCTTGAATTTTTCAGGTGGGCAAAAGCAACGATTATCAATTACAAGAGGAATTGTGGGGGAACCCAAAGTCTTGATTTTAGATGATAGTACAAGCGCCCTAGATGCTAAATCTGAAAAATTGGTAAAAGAAGCGTTGAATCAAGAATTAGATGATACAACAACATTTATTATCGCACAAAAAATTTCATCAGTCATTCAGGCCGATAAAATTTTAGTATTAGATCAAGGTAAATTGGTTCAAGTAGGAACCCATAAAGAGTTGCTACAAACGAGTGCTATTTATCAAGAAATCTATGAAACTCAAAAAGGGAAAGAGGTGGCAGTAAATGAGTGAATTTAAAAAAATTAGTCGCTTTTTCTGGATGTACTTGCGACATTTTAAATTACAATTAGCTGTCGTAATCGTAGCAGTAGTTGCTTCGACTTATTTACAAGTAAAAGCCCCTTACTATATTGGACAAGCGATTCAAGAATTAGCAAATTATGCAGCACGTGGTTTTAAAGATAATAGTGAATTTATCCGCATTATCTGGTTGTTAGTCATTTTTTATGTCTTGCTTGCAGCAGGTACCTTTATTCAAAGTATCTTGATGGCTGGAATTTCAGGTCGTTCGACTAATAAAATGCGTATTGATTTATTCAAAAAAATGGAAAGTTTATCTATCCGATTTTTTGACAGTCATAAAGACGGAGAGATGCTGAGCCGTTTTACAAGTGATTTAGATAATATATCAAATACGCTGAATCAAGCGCTAGTTCAAGTCATGTCGAATGTGGCGTTGATGGTTGGTGTGACTATTATGATGTTCCGTCAAGATGTTCAATTAAGTATCGTAACATTGGCAGCCGCTCCATTTGCCATTATTATAGCAGCTTTAGTCATTCGTAAAGCGCGTAAGTATGTAAACTTACAGCAAGAGAGCATCGGTTCTTTAAATGGTTATATTGATGAGAAAATTTCAGGTCAAAAAATGATTATTGCCAATGGTTTAGAGGCAGAAACTGTTACTGAATTTTTGGATTATAATCAGAATGTTAAAAAGGTTTCTTTTAAAGGGCAAGTTTACTCAGGTTTGCTTTTCCCAATGATGCAAGGAATTGCTCTTTTTAATACAGCGATTGTTATTTTCTTTGGTGGGTATTTTGCTTTAAATGGCAGTATCGAACGTGCGGTAGCACTAGGGTTAATTGTGACTTTTGTACAATATTCACAACAATTTTATATGCCCTTAACGCAAATTTCATCACAATATAGCATGCTGCAACTCGCTTTTACTGGTGCAAAACGTGTTATTGAAGTTCTTGATGAAGAGCCAGAAGTGGAACGTCCAACGGTAAAAGCAATGTATGGAATTGAAAAAGAAGTTCGTTTGGACCATGTTGATTTTTCATATGTAGCAAATAAACCTATTTTAAAGGATATTTCAATTACGGCGAAAAAAGGCCAAATGGTTGCTTTGGTAGGACCAACAGGATCTGGTAAAACGACCATTATGAACTTGCTAAATCGTTTCTATAATGTTGATAATGGGGCTATCTTAATCGATAATGTTGATATTCGAGATATTGAGTTAGCTTCATTACGAAAACAGGTAGGAATTGTGTTACAAGATTCAGTATTGTTTTCAGGCACGATTCGAGATAATATCGTTTTTGGTAAGCCAGAAGCTACAGATGAAGAAGTCATTGGCGCTGCAAAACAGGCGCATATTCATGATTTTATTATGTCATTAGATGATGGATATGAGACAATTGTAAGTGATGAACACAGTATTTTTAGTGTGGGGCAAAAACAATTGATAAGTATTGCTAGAACAATTATTACAGATCCATCCTTGTTGATATTAGATGAAGCAACGAGTAATGTCGATACGGTGACCGAAAGTAAAATTCAAAAAGCAATGGAAGCCATCATTTCTGGTCGAACCAGCTTTGTAATTGCCCATCGCTTAAAAACTATTTTAAATGCGGATTATATTGTCGTATTGAATCAAGGAGAAATCATTGAAGAAGGTACACATGAAGAACTATTGAATTTAGAAGGATTTTATTCTGAATTGTATCACAACCAATTTGTCATGGAATAGTAAAAAGCGCCTCTCATAAAGTATGAGAGGCGCTTTTTTAATTAAGCTTCTTTTTCTTCACTTGGTGAATCTAAGAAAATCGTACATACAACACCAATCACTAAACAAGTAATTCCCATCAAAACTAATAGGATAGGATTCATTGTAGCTGTTGTTGCACCCCAATAAGGAAAGACTCCTGTTTCAAATAAAGTAATTAAAGCTGAAATCATTACTCCAGCCACACCATAATAAACAAGACTTTCATATTTTGTTAGCAAATAGCCCATTAATTTAGCAATTAAAATGATTCCAACAACAGATCCGATAACAAATGGTACTAATAATAGGACACTACCAAATGCTGCACTAGCTGCAACAAAGTCACCTTTGAGTAAATAGAAAAGTAAATCTACAAACTGACCAACTGCATTATAAACGGTTCCATATTGATTGATAACCATTAACATAATGCTGCCACTTACACCTGGAACGGACATTAATGACATTGAGAAGGCACCTGCAAAGAGCATTGAAAAAGCATCGTCCCAACTATCAAAAGATTGAATTGCGATATATGATTCGCTGCCGCCCTCACCCATTTTTGTTAGGGCTAAAATAAGTAGAAATGAAACAACTGAAACAATTAAATAACTTGGCTTAAATGGGATTTTTTTCATTTTTTTAAAGACTAGAGGAAAACTGCCTAAGACTAATCCTACAAAGAATAAGTAAGATTGGATGGGGTACTCAATACAGACCCATAGAATCATTTTTGTAGAAGCCATAATCCCGATAACTGCACCAATTCCAATAGGTAATAAAAATTGAATAGAAGCTTTCTTATTAGACTTAAAATGATTAATAGCATCCATCATTTTTTCATATAATCCGACAACGACTGCAAAGATACTACCAGATAACCCTGGGATAACTAAGGCAATCCCAATTAAAAAACCTTTTAGTGTATTGATTAAAGACATTAAATAACGTTCCTCCTAAAGAATATTACTCATTTTTATGTTACATACCTTATTATAACGATTTTTTGATGGATCAACAATAATAAAATAGTTAAGATAATGATAAGATATTTAATTGTTTAATTGGTTTTTTAATGAGTAAAAAGGATAAATAAAACCAAATAGACTAAATTTATGTTAAACTAAAAACAAATTAAAAAAAGAAGGAACTCATTATGAAAGCAAAAAAAGTAACTAAAACAAATGCGTGTCGGATCTTGGATCAAGAAAGTATTCCTTATAAGATTTATGAATTTCCTTGGAGTGAGGATCATATTGACGCAAAGTCAGTAGCCGATCAGTTAGGAATTGCTACGGAGTCTATTTATAAAACACTCGTGACAGTAGGAGATAAAACCGGAGTGGTTGTAGCCTGCTTATCAGGATCTGTAGAGCTGGATTTAAAAGCCTTAGCGAAAGTAAGTGGCAATAAAAAAGTGGAAATGCTCCCGATGAAAGAATTGGAAAAGACAACTGGCTATATTCGCGGTGGTTGCTCGCCAATTGGTATGAAAAAAGAGTTTCCTACCTTTATTCAAAAAAGTGCTGAATTAGAAGATGAAATGATTATCTCTGCAGGTCGAAGAGGAATGCAATTAGCTGTTGCACCAAAAGAGCTAGCACAGGTAACAAAAGCACAATTTGTTGATATTAGTCACTAAAAGAGCAAAAGATAGCCCTTAAATGCCTAAGCATTTAAGGGCTATCTTTTTATTTTGTTGAAGAATCTTCTTCAGCAGCAGAGTCAGTTGCTGGTGGAACAAGCTCTGGTGCATCTGTTTTATATAAGTCAACAGTTGAAGTATTGTTGTTTTTACTATATAAACTTGTTGATTCTTTCCCTAATTTTTTGGTAATTGCATCAATTTGTTCTTTTTGTTTTTTATAATTGTAATCTTCTGGCGAAACTGGTTTAAAGCCATCAGGTGTATAGAATCTCAATAAGTCACTATTGATAATGCTGTCTGATAGATTTAATTGTTTTTCAACGCCTAATCTTATTTTTTCAACTTCATCAAGAACTTCTTGGGTAGGTTCTTCAATCAAGATTCCGGTTTTTGTTTCATAAATTTTTGAACCGATAACGGTATAATTAGGAGTAACAAAGTTTCCATTACGGAAAGTGACAGTTTGATCGTGACCGCTTGAAGTTAAATCAGTTCCAAATTGAATATAACTTTTAGCATCTACACCTAGTAAGTTTAATAGGGTAGGTAATACATCAATTTGTCCTCCGAATTCTTCTTTGATTCCACCATTTGTTTGACCAGGAATGTGGAACATTAATGGGACACGTTGTAACATTGCATTGTCGTAATCGTTCCATTCATTAGCATCTTTTCCTAATAATGGTGCCAGTGAAGGATTACGAGAATTTGAAATACCATAATGATCTCCATAAAGAACGAATACAGTATTGTCATATAAACCAGCTGCTTTTAAATAGTCAAACATTTCTTTAATAGACTGGTCTAAATAATGAGCTGTCGCAAAGTAACCGTCAATCGTGCTATCACCTGTTGACGCTCTTGGAAAGCTAACATTCGCATCATCAAGAGGGTAAGGGAAGTGATTGGTTACTGTTAAGAATTTTGTGTAGAAAGGTTGTTGTAATTGTTCTAAATATTGAGCAGACTCTTGGAAAAGAAGTTTATCTTTTAAGCCATATTCCAAGGTATTTCCTTCAGAAGTATCATAGTAACTTGCATCAAAGAAATAGTTGTATCCTAAAGATTTGTAGGTATCGTCACGGTTCCAGAAGGAGCCAACGTTTCCATGAAAAACGGCGCTTGTATAATTACCGTTGTCATGCAAAATTTTTGGAGCAGCTTGGAATGTGTTAGATGATCCTGCTTGAGTAAAAGCGGATCCTTGTGGCAAACCAAACAGTGAATTTTCTAGAATCGTTTCAGCATCACTTGTTTTTCCTTGTCCGACTTGATGGAAGAAATTTGGATAGCTACTTGTACTTTGGTCGTGGTAAAGGCTATTTAAGAAGGGCGTTACTTCATGTTCAACGCCGTTTTCATCTTTTAGCTTGTAATCAATCAAGAATTGTTGGAAGCTCTCTAAATGGATATAAACCACGTTACGTCCCTTAGCAGAACCAAATGTTTCTGGATTAGGCTCGGCACGATGTTCATTTAAATACTCTAAAACGTCATCCATATCTGAAACATCAGCATTGGCTTTAACTTGATTAGCTTGGGCTGTTTTAATTCCATCATAAACTGTAAAGACGTTTAACCCTAAATACTTGACGATATAGTTACGGTCAAATGTTCTTGTTAACAATTGAGGTCGATTGCTTTCGGCTAAACTTAAGTTGGCACTGAAAATAGCAATTGCTAACGCAGTTGTTGCAAATGCATAGCGTTTTTTAAAGGGTCTTGGATCAATTTTTACTTTTTTAGAAACAAGTAAAGCGATTAGAATAATAAAATCTAACCAATAGAAAGCATCTGAAAAATTGACTAAGGCAAAAGCACTTGAATTCAGTCCACCTGAAACACTCTTAACTCCTAACATCGTATTAACGGTTAAGAAGTCTGTAAATTCTCGATAATAAATGACATTGGCATAAATCAAAGCCGATGATAAGAAATAGAGAACAAATAATGCGATATAGGCGCTTCTGGGTTTTTTAAAGTACAGCGCAATTGAAAAGATAAACAGCGTTGTTGCGATTGGATTGATAATTAAGATGAACTGTTGTAGTGGTCCAGTAACTCCTAATGAAAAATCGGCTTGGTACCCATAATAAGTTTTAGCCCAGAAAAAAATCACACTTAAAGTGAAAAATCCTAAACGGGTATTTAATAAAGATTTTGTTTTATTCATAAAATTCAAAGTTGTTGTCCTCCTCTTAAAAAGCAGACAGTTTTTATGATTAGCACTAAAGCGTAGCGGGTAATCATCATTTTTGTGATGGATATTTGCCTGTTGCTTTAAAAATATATCACCTTCAATTTTACCGTTTCTCGATTTTAAAGTCAACTTTATAAAAAAATTGATTCATTTCGCAAAGTGAGTCTGTAAGAGGTTCAGACGCTAATTTAGGATTTTAATAAAAATTTAAACAAACTTTCCATGATTTTTCTTGTCTTTAAGTTATAATGAATATTGATTTATCACTAAAAGGGGGGATCCCAAAAAACGATGCTTTTCTTAAATGATTTATATGAATACACTGAGACGGTTTTTGGGGACACAATCAATCATTTCCCATTAATTAAATTAATTTTTTATAGTTTAGATAAAACGCTGATTTACTTTTTAATTTGGTTAGCCCTTCGTTTTTTTTATTTGCTTTTGAAAAGAAAGAGTGGCCAAAAGAATTCGTTGCTTAAAGAGCTATTGCTTCATTTATTTGTTTTCTACTTTATTTTGTTATTTCAACTGACTGTTTTTCGTGGGGAGTACACGATAATGAATGTCTATGTTGAATGGCGGCCAATTAGTGAAGTTAACTGGGAACCATTTACAGAAACGTTTAAATTGACTAATGGCTCTTCTCAATTTGATTTCTTTTATAATCTGTATGGAAATATTTTTTGGTTTATTCCAATGGGTTTTTTCTTAGGAATGTTATTCAGGAAAAGACATCCATTTTTTAAAGTCTTACTGTTTGGTTTTTTATGCTCTCTTTCAATCGAAACGATGCAGTTTCTTTTTAGAACAGGGGTCGCGGACATTGACGATTTGATTTTTAATACAATTGGTACACTTATCGGATATTTACTTTATGAAATTATTTTTTCAATTAAGAGAATAGTCAGCAAGGGAGCAACGGATTAATCACTGGTTGCTTTTTTGCTATGCTATAATAAAACTGACTTTAATGAAAAGAGATGACTCTACTATGGTAGAAAAAGCAAAAGCAGCAAGAACGATTTGGCAAAGAAATTTAAAAATACTTTGGATAGGGTGCTTCTTAGCTGGAATGGGTTTTAGTTTAGTAATGCCTTTTATGTCGTTATACATTGATACGTTAGGAGACTTTTCTCAAAAACAACTAAGCCTTTGGAGCGGGGTTACGTTTAGCTCGACTTTTTTAGTAACAGCAATCGTTTCACCTTATTGGGGACGGTTGGCTGATCGTAAAGGCCGCAAGTTAATGTTGCTACGTTCAGCTTTAGGGATGGCGATTGTCATCGGTTTGATGAGTTGTGTTACAAATGTGTATCAATTGATTGGGTTGCGCTTGCTACAAGGAGTTTTCTCAGGATTTATCTCAAATGCGACAGCATTAATTGCAACACAAGTTCCTAGAGAACAAAGTGGTAAAACATTAGGCACTTTAACGACTGGAAGTGTCACGGGAACGTTATTAGGTCCTTTTTTTGGTGGTGGGATTGCTGAATTGTTTGGATATCGAATTCCTTTTTTGTTGACAGGAATTTTATTGTTAGTGGTTTTCTTTTTATGTTTCTTTTTTGTGAAAGAAGAATTTCAGCCAGTCGAAAAAGGAACGGAGCTTTCTGGCAAGGAAGTATTGAAAAACCTAACGTATCCTCGAGTAATTGTAGGGATGTTTATTACAACGATGATGATTCAAGTAGCAGCTAATTCAATTAGTCCCATTTTAAGTTTATATATTAAAGAACTATTAGGAGCTAATCAAAACGTTGCATTTATTAGTGGCATTGTGGCATCGGTGCCAGGCATTGCTACATTAATTGCAGCGCCTCGGTTAGGAGCTTTAGGGGATCGAATCGGAAGTGAACGGATCTTAATGGCGGGTTTGATTGTATCGATTTGCCTGTTATTACCGATGGCTTTTGTTACAAATGTTTGGCAATTAGCTGTTTTACGTTTCTTTTTAGGGGTATCTGATGCTGCATTGATTCCGGCTGTTCAAGCTATTTTAACTAAAAATAGTCCTCATATTGTTGCTGGACGGATTTTTAGCTATAATCAGTCTTTTCAAGCGATGGGAAATGTGATGGGACCTTTGATCGGATCGATGATTTCAAGTAGTTTAGGTTTTAGAGGGGTTTTTATCATTACACCACTTTTTGTTCTATTTAATTTTATACTTGTCAGAAGAAATACGAAAAGTATTCATCAGCAATTACATTAAAAACAGCTTTTGCCAGCGGTTCTAGTTTATGGTATGCTTTGAAACGAGGATTTAAAAGTAGTCAGTATTTAATTTAAAGGAGCTAATACAACGTGGAAAAAATAAAATTAAAGAAAGTCGCAACCAAGAGAGTGAAAGAGGGCTATCCGCTATTAGTTAAAGGGGATTTTCTTTCAGAGCCTAAGCTGAATGACGGTTCTTTTGTAGAATTAGTCGATGATCAAAAACAATTTGTTGCGAGAGGCTATCTTGCTACTCAAAATAAAGGAGATGGCTGGGTTTTAACAACGAACCCTAAGGAGCTATTAGAGCAAAGTTTCTTTGAAGGTCTTTTTTTGAAAGCTGAAAAAGCAAGAAATACATTAAAACTTGATGAATCAACGACGGCTTTTCGCTTCTTTAATGGTGAAGGGGACGGTCTTGGCGGTTTAACAATTGACTATTACGCAGATTATTATGTTTTTTCTTGGTATAGTGAGGGAATTTATAAACATCATTCTGTGATTCTTAAAGCTTTTCAAGCGGTGATTAAAAACTGTCTTGGGATTTATCAAAAATTTCGTTACGATGTAAAAGGCAAAGAATACAGCAGTCATATTTCTGGTGAAATTGCACCAACGCCATTGATAATTCTTGAGAATGGGATTCAATATGCTACCTACCTTGATGATGGTTTGATGACGGGAATTTTCTTAGATCAAAGAGAGGTTCGAGAAACGATTCGAGAAAACTATTCAATGGGAAAAACAGTTTTAAATACATTTAGCTATACTGGTGCTTTTTCTGTGGCAGCAGCAATGGGAGGAGCAAGTGAAACAACGAGCGTTGATTTAGCTAACCGGAGTTTGCCTAAAACTAAAGAACAATTTGAAGTTAATGGAATTAGCGCTGATACACAACGGATTTTAGTAATGGACGTTTTTGATTATTTTAAATACGCATTGAAAAAAAACTTATCTTACGATACAGTGATTATTGATCCACCAAGTTTTGCTCGCTCAAAGAAGCGGACATTTAGCGTTGCCAAAGATTATCAAAAACTATTAGAAGAAGTCATTTCAATTACAAATCATAATGGTGTGATTGTGGCTTCAACTAATGCGGCTAATGTAACGATGGAAAAATTTGAAGGATTTATTCGTAAAGCGTTTGAAAACAGTCATGAAAAATATACCTTATTAGAAAAATATAGTTTACCAAGTGATTTTAAATTGAATCCACATTTTCCAGAAGGCGACTATTTGAAAGTATGTATTTTAAGAAAAAAATAGTTTAATAGAAAGTATTCCAGCAAAGAGGGAATGCTTTTTTGTTGCTAATTAGTTTAAAAATTTACTAAAATAGCTAGGTAAGGAGATGGAAAAAATGCAAACTAGTGAACTATTGATTCGCTCTCTTGAAAATATTAGTGTGATTTATTTTTTTATCTCAGTTATTTTCTATTTATTTGATGGCAAAGAAATCATTACCGTCTATTCTACTTATTGGAAAAAACTATTATTTGGGATTTCCTTTGGAATGTTAGCTTTATTACTTACAGAAACAGCAATTAATGAAGGAACAAGTGAGCTGTCTTACAGTCTGATTCCTATTTTTATTTGTTTTTATTTAGCAGGACCCTTTGCAGGTATGACAAGTTTTTTTGTTTTATCTGTTACCGATAGGGTAGCTTTTAGTTTTTTTAATGTTACCTACATGCTTGTGATTTTTATGTTTTTGATTGTTTTAAGAGTTTGGGAAAAAAGATCAGTTAAAGCTTTTTCAATCGTTCTTTTTATTCTTATTTTCTATTCTTTAGTGCTTATTTTCATATTTTATCCTACCGCAATTTGGAAACCGAGTATTTGGATATTTGAATTATTTTGTTATCTATCTTCAGTAATTTGTTACTTTTTTATTAATAAACAACGGATTTATTTTCAAAGTCATTTAACTTTAGTGGATGAATCAAGGAAAGATTTTTTAACAGAGCTTTATAATCGTAATTACCTAGTTAAATTAATCAAACAAAGAGATGCGAAACAAAAACGCTACAGTATCTTATTGCTAGATATTGACCACTTTAAAAAAATTAATGATCACTACGGCCACGCTGCAGGCGACACTATTTTAATGCAATTTGCAGCACTCTTAATGCGAAAAACTAGTGGAAGGAATTCGCTTGTTTTTCGCTATGGTGGGGAAGAGTTTATTGTTTTAGTTGATGAAACAGACCGTGAAAAAATAACGAAATTAGCTGAAACTATTCGTGTGGCTGTGGAAACATATCCCTTCATTTTATCTGAAGAGAAAAAAATAGCGGTGACAACATCAATCGGAGTTTCGTTTAAGCTAAATGAAAAACAACGTTATCAAGAAATAATTAATCAAGCAGATGAAGCATTGTACAAAGGGAAGGCTCAAAATCGAAATCAAGTAGTTGTTTTTGATGAAAAGTAAGAAATACAAAAAGTTGCCTAAAAAACAAGATCTTGTTTTTTAGGCAACTTTTTTAGTTGATAGAGATTCCCGCTAGTGCTAAAGAATCTGTAATAATAGTTTTAGCGGCATGTGGATAAAAGTGTTCTTCCATATGTTGCACTAAATTTTTTGCTAACAGGGGTTGCTTTAATAACTGATAAATAGCTGGAATAATTTCTTCTTCAGTTTTAGTTACAATAGCCATACATTCTTTTTCAAATAATTGCGCATTTTCACTTTCTTGTCCTGGAACACCAGGAGTTAAAATTAAAGGCGTTTGAATGGCTAGGGCCTCTGATAAGGAAATACCTCCTGGTTTGGTAATCATAATATCGGCGTGACTCATTAATTTAGCCATTTCCGAAACAAATCCTTTGATTTCAATAGTAGGTTGATCTGCAAATTGTGTTGATAGAGAATCAAAAAGATTTTTATTATTGCCGCAAACAACAACAATGTTCAAATCCTCTTTTGATTGTAATTCTTCAAGGATATCAGCTAAATTTGTTAAAACACCGTATGCTCCTGCTGAAATCAAGAGATTTTTTTTGCTGGAAGGAGATGTCATTTTCTGTGCTTTTTCTTGATTTTCAAGATAAAACTGTTCTTTGATAGGAATACCAGAAATTGTAATGGTTTCTTTTGGAATGCCAGATTCGATCAGTTCTGTTTTCAAATGATTGCAAGAAACAAAAAAATGATCAATTTCTTTTGAGACCCAACGAGTATGCAAACAAAAATCAGTCAGTACATTGACAAAAGGAATGCGTTTGCCGACTTTTTTCTTATAGGCAGGAAAAACTTGCATTGGAAACGTGTTTATCACCAAATCAAAGTCGTTGTTTTTCATCAATTGATTTAAACGGATATAACCGTATGAATCAGTAAACTTATCAAAGCTGTGCTCTTTTAATTGATTGTCAAAATTATAGTACAGAAAGCCATAAAGATTGCGGTATCTAGTAAAGCTTTTAATATATAGATATTTTGTAACAGTAGTGACAATTGGGTGAGCTTCATAAAATAAGTCCGACGTGGTAATATCTTTGATACCAACTCGATGAAGTTCTTCAATTAGTGCTCTTGTTACTTCAAGATGCCCGTTTCCATAGCTACCTGTTAAAATGAGTATTTTTGGAGCTTTGTCCAAGTGACCATCCATCCTTTCTGTGTTCATTTTGATAGAGTATATCATAGTGATGCTTATTTTGTTAAGTTCAAAGGTGAAACAGGAATTTCAATACCTGCAGCTGTTAAGGCTACAATGTATTTTTGTAAAAATTCATTTTGAATTTGATATTGGCTGCCGTTTAGAGTGAAAATAACAATTCGCATCGCAAGCTGCCCATTTCCTAAATCAGTTAAGCCTAAATTAGTAGGTCCTTGAACGATTTCTTGGTGAAGTGGAACCAATTCTTCATTAACAGCTTCAATGATACTGGCAACTTTGTCAATATCAGGATTTGGCATCATATGAATATCGATTAATGCGCGCATATTGCCTCTAGATAAGTTGCTAACAATCGTGATGTTACGGTTTGGAATATAGTTTAACGTACCATTAACGCTTTTAACTTGCGTTGTTCTGAGTCCAACTGCTACTACATTGCCTTCAATTAAGTCTAATTTAACAAAGTCTCCAACATCTAGTTGTTTTTCTAAAATAATGAAAAAACCAGTAACAATGTCGCTAATAAAACCTTGTGCGCCAAGACCAATTGCAATTCCTACCACCCCAGCACCAGCGATTAACGTTGCAACAGGAACACCTAAAATTGACAGTAAAGCATAAGCATAGAAAAAAACCATCACATAGTGGAATATATTTAATGATAAGGTATAAAGTGTGTTTGAACGGTTTTCTGAAACGTATTTTTTCTTCTTATAATTATTAAAGCTTTTATCAAGAAAAACTTTTCCCATTTTACGAAAGACAAAAAATAAAAAGGTAATAAAAACAAGTTGGATTGATTTATTGATAAGCAAGGCTAAAATGTTGTTCCAATCAATACTATGCCAATAATTAACAAATAGATTGGTACTTTTGGATACTTTTTCAACCACGTCATTTGTGACAGAACTATCTACATCTTGATTCATAAAAAAACTCCTTTAAAAACTACTTAGTTTCATTCTATCAAAAATTAAGCGGAAAAGAAAAAAAATTAGTAGAAATTAAGAATAAACTAACGTTCTTAATAAAAATTATTGGAAACCCCTTTCGTATAATTTGAAGTGATAGTGAAAAAATGTTATTCTAATTAAGAAGAATAGTGACTATTTAGTTGATTTTTAGTAGCTTTTTACGAATACATATCAATTTAAATAGCATGAATACTATATTTAGATGGGAGTGAGGCATTAAGATGACAGGTGGAGAAATTGCAGCAATTATTGCAGCAGTTGCATTTGCCGTTTTAGTTGTGTTTATCGTGATGGCAGTGATGAAAATCACTAAAATTATGGAAGAAATTTCTAAAACAGTAAAAGAGGCAAACAACAGTATCGAAGTGATTACGAAAGATGTCGATAGTTTATCGATTGAAGTTGAAGGGCTATTGAATAAATCCAATGTTTTATTAGATGATGTCAACGGCAAATTAGGTATGACAGACCCTCTATTCCAAGCAATTGGTGATTTGGGTGTGACGGTTTCTGATTTAAACCAATCAAGTCGTAATTTAGCAGGGCATGTAACAGGCGCAACTAAGAAAACTGCGCAAGCTTCCGTTATTTCAAAAATTGGCCGTACGGCATGGTCAATGAATAAAAATCGTAAAGCTAAAAAAGTATCGAAACAATCACTATAAAAATGAAATGAGGAATGAAAGATGGCTAAAAAAGGTGGATTTTTACTAGGAACAATTATTGGTGGTACAGCTGCAGCAATTACTGCATTATTATTTGCACCAAAATCAGGAAAAGAATTACGTGGCGATATTAACGATAAAGCCAATGATTTTAAAGAAACTGCAAAAGACTATGCAGATATCGCTGTAGATAAGGGAACTGAAATTAGTCGTGTTGCAAAAGATGCTACAGAAGATATCAAAGTAAACTTAAAAGATACTGCGAATCAATTTGCAGATCAATTAAAACAAACATCTAAAGAAGTAGAATCAGATTTAGAAGATATTCATACTGAATTAGATAGCAACAAAGAAGAGTTGAAATCAGACTTAGAAGATACAAAAGATACAGCTGTAGCAGGAGCTAAAAATGTTGCAGATGAAGTGAAATCAGCAACTGATGATGTAAAAGGGGAAGCTAAAAAAACAGCTGAAACAGTGAAATCAGATGCGAAAGATGTTGCGAACGAAGCAAAAGACCAAGCAAAAGATGTAAAAGAAGACGTTAAAGCAACGATTAAAGACGCTAAAAAATAAACGCAAGTTAAAAACCGTTTGACCTCCATTTATTTGGAGGTCAAACGGTTTTTTTAGGTTATACACCAAAGGCATCGCTTAATTCTTTAAAAATATCATTTTCGTTTTGAATGACCCAAGCGTTTTTATCATCGGGATTTTCTTTTAGAGAAATAGATAGTTTTATAGGTTCTTTTGTTTCAGTATTTGCTTTAATTTTTTCTGAATAAATGTCAAAAGCTAATTGATTAATCACCTTTTGTGCATCTTCTTCAGACAAATCTTCTTTGATTAAATCGGGGTTAGCTGCTATCTTTTGGGAGATTTCTTCTTCAAGGTTATCTAAATTCAATTCTTTTAAGCCAGAAACAGTTACTTCAACAGTTGCTTTATCTGATTTTTCATGTAAAATTTTTGTCGAAAATTTAGTGTTTTTTTTCAAATTCGTTTGATAAACTTGATAAAGGTCATCTAGCTTCTTATCGTAGTCCGCGCCTAATTTGAACTGCTCTTTTAAAGAGGTAGTAAAGTTTTCTTTGTCTTCTTTTGCTAAGTCCATTTCTTTTTCAGCAAAAGCTTTTTGTAAAGTGTCGGTTTCTTCACTATAGATATAGGCTTTGATATAGCTTGAAATAGCATCTTCTGAATCAACTTTTTTTGTACAACCAGCTAACAAGGTTAAGCTGATACTCAATACAGCTAAAATGGGTAAAATTCTTTTTTTCATTTTTATAGGCTCCTATTACTATTAACGTCCATTACGGAAATAGTTTTTCTTTTCTTCTACAATATTTCTTCTTTCATCCTGGCTTAAGTTAGGATCACTTAGACGTTCTCCATACTCACGCCCTTTATTGCTGCGTTCTTGCCAATTGTTTTGACTAGCTCCCGTTGTTGCTTCTGGAGTAGCAGAACTAGCCGACGGTTCATTTGGTTCTACCGGAGTAGTTTGTTGAGTATTCACTGCTGCTTGTTGTTCTTGAGCTGCTTGCTCATTAGCGACTTGCTGGGCTTGTTCTTGGGTAGCGCGAGCTTGAGCTTCTTCTTCTGCTTTGACTAAAGCCTCTTCTTTGATGGCAATTTTTTCTTTGATCGTTTCTTTCACTTCAACATCGACTCTAGAAAGAACTTGATTAAGTTGTGTCATCATTTTTTCTCGTTTAATTTTGAAACGATTTTCAATCAAACTTGAAGTATCGGGTTTGGCAATAGCAGGAACTGAACATAGGCTTCCTCCAACAATCATTATTACAGCACCTGTTACTAATTTCTTTTTCATTAATAAAATCTCCTTTTCTTATTTAATTATCTTAATGTAAGATAATTTTCTCGATTGAAATAACGATTTTTATTCACATCATGAAGAATTCTCCAAGCTCTTAAGTTTTTGACTTCACCGACTTGATTTTTCATGTCAGAGTAGATTAAATGATGAAGGGCTTTTTGATTTTCTTTAGTTAGATGATTGATTTTAAATGTAACTTCAATTGTATTACCGGATGTTTTTAACTTCGTTTTTTGAATAGGTAAATCGGTTAATTCTTTAAAAGAAATTGTGGTGTAGTAATTTTCTTTTAATTGTCGTGCTAATTTTTTGCGATAGGGTAAGTTTAAAATTAAATGAGATTCACTAATGATAATGTCTTCAGCAAAGAGGTTCGTTTTGCCAATGTTAATAATTTCATCCACGATGACTTTTACAAATAAAGGCAATCTAGGACGTTCAATTGCAACGAAAACAACAATCGTTAATGCAAAAATATTATAAAGTAACCAATACGTGTTTAGATTAAAGAATGAAATCGCGTGTCCTGATTGATAGCTAGTTAGGGATAGTTTTACAAAAGCGATTAAACAAATAACCAATAATACAATTTGTGTTCGAATGATGCGCCAGTTAAAGTGGCTAGTGGTTTGCTTCAAACCTTTTTTTGTTACATGGAATTTTTTTCCTTTATCTGATTTAGCAAATACTTCTTTAAAAACTGCCCAAAACACTTGTGGCGCGGTGGATAATTCATAAATATGACTTAATAATGAATGGTATTTTTTTCCTGCAATTGATTTAAACATTAGTTGTCCTGAAAGATAAGAAGGGACCCAAAATAAAAGTAAATCAGTAAAAGCAGCTTCAATACTATAAACATTGAATAAAATATAAAGAAGGGGACAAATAATATAAATTAATTTGTAGATTCCATAAAACCAATACAAAACACCATCGACATAAAATAATTTTTGGATAAAACTTAGTTCAGGTAGCTTGTTTAACTTGTACTTCTTAAATACTTGAATATTGCCACGTCCCCAACGATCTCGTTGTTTAATAAAATCTTCTAATGTTTCAGGAGAAATGCCTGATGCTAAAGCTTCATTTACAAAAACAGTCTTCCAACCATTATTTTGAATGATTAAACCAGTTGCCATATCTTCCGTAATTACACCAGTGCTAAAGCCACCGATTTCTTCTAGTGTCTTGCGACGAAAAAGAGCATTACTTCCAACATATAAAAGGGCATTGTATTGATCTTTTGCCGTTTGCAAAGAGCGCATAAAGAAGTCTTGTTCGTTATTAACTTCATTATGTAGAAATAAATTATTTTGAAAAATATCATAGTTGAAAAAGGTTTGGGGTGTTTGAACAAAACCCACATCTTCTTGATAAAAATACCCTAAGGTTCGCTTTAAAAAATTACGTTTTGGAACCATATCGGCATCTTGTGTGACAACAATTTCACCTGTTGTTTTAGTCAAAGCATGGTTTAGATTGCCTGCTTTTGCATGCTCGCTGCTGTCTCTATTAATGTAGCCAATATTGAATTCTTTAGCTAACATAGCTATATCATTGCGATTTCCATCATCACAAAGATAGATAGAAACAAGGTGTTTCGGGTAATCAATATTTTGACAACCTAAAATTGTGCGATTTAAAATTTCAGCATTTTCGTTATAAGTTGCAATTAAAATATCGACAGTTGGAAGTTTTTTAAGTCGCTTTAGACTACGAAATTTTCTGCGATAGGGGGACCAAAACAGTATAACTAAAACTAGGGATTGTAAAAACCCCATTATTTCAGCAAATAATAGTAACCCTCCAGAAAAACTACTAAAAATAGTAATAGTTGGGAAAGAATAAGCAATTCTCCAATAAAGATAGATGCCATTCATTAAAACGTACCCAATTAATAAAAAACGTCTGAATTTTAAGTTGATTTTGGTTAAAATATAAAAAATACTTAGAAAAATAATACTAGGAATCGTGTAGTAATAGAATAATAGCTGATACATGTTTTTTCCTTCCTTTTACAAAGTAATCGTTTTTAGATATGTTTTTAAGTCTTCTTTTAATTCTGGATGGTTTAATCCGTATTCAATATTGGTTTTTAAAAAGCCCATTTTATCTCCAACGTCGTAACGTGTCCCTTTAAATTCATAAGAGTAAACCTCCTCTTGTTTGTTCAAAGTAGCGATAGCGTCAGTTAATTGAATCTCATTGCCAACACCGGGTTCTTGTTTTTCTAATAGGTCAAAAATAGCTGGAGTTAGCAAGTATCTGCCAATAATCGCTAAATTACTTGGTGCATCTTCGATAGCAGGTTTTTCAACTAAACCATTTACTTGGCATAATTGTTCAGAGGAATTTTCAATCGGACTAACTACGCCGTATTTTGAAATTTCTTCAAGAGGCATCGCCATCGTTGCAACAATAGAGCGACCTTTTTTTTCATAGGCATCCATTAATTGTTTTGTTAGTGGTTTGGTATCTGCCATCAGATCATCTCCAAGTAATACAACAAAGGGTTCATTTCCAATAAATGATTTTCCTTGTAAGATTGCATGTCCTAAGCCATTTGGATTTGTTTGACGAATAAAATGCAATTTAATACCGGTTGTATCCTCTACAAGTTTTAAAAGATCCGTTTTTCCTTTTTCTTTTAAAGTAGATTCTAATTCTGGATGAGAGTCAAAATAATCTTCAATGCTACGTTTCCCTCGACCCGTAACGAGTAAAATTTCTTCGATTCCCGCTTCTTTTGCTTCTTCTATAATAAATTGAATCGTTGGTTTATCAATGATTGGAAGCATTTCTTTTGCAACTGATTTTGTAATCGGTAAAAATCGAGTGCCTAACCCTCCAACAGGGATAATCGCTTTTCTTACTTTGTTCATAAAATATTAACTCCATTCTGCTATTTTTCTGCTTATACTATTTATTGAATAGTAGTTGCTTTTTATAATATACAACAAAAAAAAATATTGTCAATAGAATAATACTGTTTTATGAATAGTAGTTGAAGTTTTATTGCTACTTAAAGGGATTATTGATATAATAATAGATATTGTCTTAAGGAGAAGTGTCTATGAGAGCCGCAACACAATTTAAAAAAGGCGCATTAGAGATGTGTGTCCTTTATTTATTAAAAAATGAAGATCGCTATGGGTATGATTTGACCCAAGTAGTTAATAAATACGTTCCGACAACCGAAGGTGCGCTTTATCCTGTCTTAAGACGATTAGTCAAAGAAGATTTTTGTATTTCCTATACAAAAGAATCATCAGGTGGGCCTTCAAGAAAATATTATCGCATAACCTCTAAGGGGGAAGACTATTTAGCGTCATTAATTGAAGATTGGGATATTTTTGTTCAAAATATAAAAAAAATGAGGGAGGATGAAGATAATGGACTTAACAAAAGAGTATTTTAAAGAACTGAAAAGTTATTTTTCAGAGGATGATTTAGAGAGTTACTATGAAATTAAAGAAGACCTAATGGATCACATCGAAGCGTGTAAAGAAGACGGACAGACGGTTGAAGAAGCGTTAAGTTCGTTAGCCTCTCCTAAAGAAGTAGCGGATGATTTTTTTGAGGATCGTCGCTTACAAACAGCAATGAATGCAGAAAAAGATGTTATTCCAAGTGAAGAAATCCAATCTGTTTTTTTAGGCACTCAAAAGAAAAAAATGAAGATTTTAGCGATGTCAATCTTCACTGTGGTTCGTATTTTTTTTATGTCTTTATTATTGTTCGTGTTATTTTATTTTCTTGTTTATTTAGGAGAAGAAATGATTAATGAGAAGCATTTAGCAATTATACCTTTATCCTCTAGCTTAATGATTGTAGCGATTATTAGTTTAGGATTTAGAAAAAAACGGTTATTTAAAAAAATACATTTAAGTGGTTGGACGTCAGTAGTGTTAGTTTTTTTAAGTTTGATTATATTAGCAGGTGCTTTTTTAGCAGGAGATTTATTTTATCAAGGAATCAAAATTGAACAAGATTTAGTGATAAAAAATGAAAAAGATGTCAAACTTATAATGGATTCAGATGCAGATGTTGAAATTACAACAGTAGAGGTTCCTAAAAACGAAGAATTCCGAATTTTTTTAAGCGGACGATTCAAAAAAAGTGAACTAACTAAAATCAATCATGCTATTAAAGGAAATAAATTTGATTTAAAAGTAGACAAACGTAATAAATTTGATTTTTTTACAAGAACAGGAAGTTCTGAAATGGTTGTTTTTATACCTGAAGGGACGAAACTGGATTCGCTTGATTTCAATTTAACAAAAGGTGAGTTACGAATTATTGATCTTCATGTTGATCATTTTAATTTAAATTTAGTTGATGGCGATTTATATGGTAAGAATATTACATCTAATAGAGGAGAAATTTATAGTGAGTTTGGAGAAGTTGTCATTGAGGACTCAAAAACAAATTTAAAGGTAGACAGTCAAAAAGGCAAAACCATTTTAACGATGATTACAGGAGATGTTGAGGCAAACATTGAAGATGGACTTTCCATTTTTAAAGACTTGACATCAAAAAAAGTGAATGTTAAAAGCAATTCTGGAAAATTTATATTAGAAGATTCTACTATTCAAAAACTAGTTGCCGTGTCAAATGATGGACAAAGTATTGTAAAAAGAACAAAAGGATCAGTCGATTTGAAAACGACAACAGGAAAAATGATTCTTCGATCTAACAATGGACCATTAAAAGTTGTAAATGATGAAGGGACGATTATATCCATTCAACACGATAATTTGAATGCAGACATTAAGAGTGAATCTGGCTTTATAAAATGGATCCAAGATAGTGATGCCGATATTCGCATTGTTGCAGTTTCTAAAACAGGTGATGTGACTAATGAATTTAATTCTAAAAAGAAAGCACCTTATAAAGTTAAATTAAAGTCTGATACAGGTATGATTCGAGTAATCAAAAAAGTAAATTAAGACGAAAAAAAGGAGTCGATTGTGTTTTCTAATCGACTCCTTTTTTGTTTTTAAATCGTTGTGTAGGTTTTTGGAGTATGAGTGAAGACCTCACAACCCTCTTTAGTAACATACAAACAATCTTCAATTCGAACACCTGCTACGCCTGGAACGTAAATACCTGGCTCGATTGAAAAGCACATGCCTTCTTCTATCACAAGAGGGTTACCTTCCATCAGTGAAGGGTATTCATGAACCGAGCTACCTAAGCCATGACCTAATCGGTGATTAAAATAAGGTCCAAATCCAGCATCCGTAATAATATCGCGTGCAATTTTGTCTAATTCACCAGCTGTAATACCTGGTTTAACGGCTGCTAAAGCTGCATTATGGGCAGTTAAAACAATGTCGTAAATTTCTTTAGCTTCTTTTGAAGGCTCTCCAAAGGCAACCGTTCTTGTCGCATCACTGGTATAGCCATTGTAGACAACACCTAAATCAAAGAGTACAAGTTCATCCTTTTTAATTTTACGTTCACCAGGATTGCCATGGGGACTTGCGGCATTATCACCTGCTAAGACAATAGTATCAAAGCTCATTTGCATGATGCCTTTTTTCTTGAGTTGGTATTCAATTTCAGCAACGACTTCTTGTTCCATAATGCCTTCCTTGATGGCATTAAAACCAACTTCAAATGCGAAATCGGCCCATTTACCTGCTTCAATCATTGTGGCAATTTCATCGGGCGTTTTGATTAATTTTAACCGTTGAATCATTGGAGTTAAGTCTGTTTTAAATTGACTTGTAGGAAAGTAATTTTGAAGAGCTTCAAACCGGTTTAATGTTAGACTGTCTTTTTCAACAGCCCAATTAGTTACTGCTGACGTAACCTCATTCACTTTTTCAGCAATGATTTTCCAAGGGTCTTCATTATCTAAATAGCCAAAAACATCGTAGTTCCATTCGCTATTTTTTGCATCATCAATTTCAAGAGCAGGAGTGAATAAAAATGGATTACTTTCTGGAAAGACAAGTAATGCTAAAATCCGTTCATGAGGATCACTTTCATAGCCAGTAAAGTAGCCAATCGTTTCTGGAGCATTGACAAAGGCGACATCTACTTGATGGTCTTTTAACCATTGCTGTAATTCTTTTAATTGTTTTTTCATCAAGATACCTCTTTTCATTTAGTTGTTCTAGTTTATTGTAGCATTAATGATGGAAGTGGTAAAAGGATGAAAGCAAACTTTTTGATTCTTTTACCAAAAAGATAGTGAAACGAGAGTTGTTGAAAAAGTTTATGAAAATTTCATGAAAACGAAAGTAAAACGTTTGCATTTTTAAATTTTATTTGTTAAATTGTATGAGTATAGGATTGTCAGGAACGAAATTAAATAATAGAGGGAGAACAAACATGGAAAAACAAACAATTACAATTTATGATGTTGCAAGAGAAGCCAATGTTTCAATGGCGACAGTTTCACGTGTGGTCAATGGAAATCCAAATGTAAAACCAACGACTAGAAAAAAAGTTTTGGAGGTTATTGATCGTTTAGATTACCGTCCAAATGCAGTAGCAAGAGGCTTAGCAAGCAAAAAAACAACTACGGTTGGAGTCATCGTACCAGATGTTACGAATTTATATTTCTCTTCATTAGCAAGAGGAATCGATGATATCGCAACAATGTACAAATACAACATTATTCTAGCGAACTCTGATCAAAACGATCAAAAAGAAATTCAAGTATTAAATACGTTACTAGCTAAACAAGTAGACGGAATCATCTACATGGGACACAAAATTACAGATGAAATGCGTGCTGAATTTTCACGTTCAAAAACACCCGTAGTTCTAGCTGGAACCGTTGACCCAGATGCGCAAGTTGGCAGTGTGAACATTGATTATACTGAAGCAACAGAACAAGTAATCACGCAATTAATTGCAAAAGGCAATAAAAAAATATCCTTTGTTTCAGGCGCTTTAACTGAACCAATCAATGGAATTTACCGTATGAATGGTTATAAAAAAGCATTGAAAAAAGCAGGGATTAACTTTGATGAAAAATTAGTATTTGAAACGGAATATTCTTACCAAGCTGGTGAAGAAATGTATAACAAATTAGCTAAAGTAGGTGCAACAGCAGCTTTTGTTGGCGATGATGAATTAGCAATTGGTATTTTAAATGGAGCGTTAGATCATGGAATTAAAATTCCAGAAAAATTTGAAGTCGTTACAAGTAATAATTCAAAATTAACTGAAATGGTTCGTCCGCGATTAAGTACGATTACGCAACCTTTATATGATATTGGTGCTGTTTCAATGCGCTTATTAACAAAATTGATGAATAAAGAAGAAGTTGAAGAAAAAACAATTATTTTACCTCATAATATTGCGGATCGTGGAACAACTAAAAAATAAATAAAAGAAACCATCTATTCGGAATTTCCAAATAGATGGTTTCTTTTTGATTTTACAGTAAGTGGTTAGTTTGTTGTAAAATGTAATAAATTCTGATATTAGGGTGTTGATTTAATTTCTAGAATATCCTCAGTTTGTTCAATTTCCTTTTCTTCAGTTTCTTTTTCCTTTTCTTTCTGTTTCTTTTCTTTTTCAGCTTCTTCTTTGTCAGTTTTCTCTTTTTCAATTTTTTCCTTCTCGGCTTTTTCTTCTTCTTCTTTTTTCTTTTTTTGATCTTCTTCTTGTGTTTTTACATATGTTTCGAACCAATATTTATACAGTTCTGAAGAATTTGCTCCTAAAGTAAAATGATAATTGGTAGCACTTGGCAAATATTTTGTGTTAAACAATTCCGATATCATCGCGCCACTAGCTGTAATACTTGATCCATTTGGAGCTGTAAAGGTAGAAGGTTTCATACCTGTAGCAGCTAAAACTGAACTATAAGTCACACCAGCCGGACGGTTGAAACTTTTTTCAGTTCCTAAAATCGTTGAATCAACACGGTTAATTGCATTGGCTAATTTTGACCAATATCTTATATTCCGAAGACTTGTATCGCCGTAACCATCAGTTTGTGAAAGCTCATGACTACTATATTGGTTGTCATAGCCAATCCAAGAACTTAAGGTAACTTGAGGTGTACTGGCAATAAACCAAATATCACGGAAATTTTGCGATGTTCCGGTTTTTCCAGCCCAATCAGCAGTGAAATTCAAGTAATTATGAATCGAACTACCTGTTCCTTCATTAACTACAGAACGCATCATGTCAGTAGTAAGGTATGCTGTTTGTGGTGAAAAGACAGGAGTTGAAGTCGTTTCATGCTGATAAATGCTATTGCCTTTTTTGTCAGTGATGGAATCAATTAAATACGCTTTTGTATAATTTCCTCCATTTGCAAGTGTTGCAAATGCATTAGTTTGTTCTAAAACAGTTGGACCAGTATCGGTTCCACCCAGTGAAAGGGAAAGATTTCCGTACTCAGAAGGATTGATGGATTGAATGCCCATTTTTTTCAAATAATCCCCAGGATTAGAATTTTTTAAGAGTTCGTTATAAATTTGAACGGTTGGGACATTGGCAGAACGTTTTAAGGCTTCTCTAGCACTGACAAATTTCCCACTAATGGTTCCGCCATAGTTTTTAGGCGCCCAAACTTCCCCATTTGGTTGTGTAAAGGTAAAGTTAGTATCAGCAATCATTGTAGCAGGTGTAATTAAGCCAGATTCCAATGCAGGTGCGTATACTAGTAAGGGTTTAATAGTTGACCCTGGCTGACGTTGGGTATCAAAAGCATGATCGACTTGTGTAATATCAAAATCACGTCCCCCAACAAAACTAATCACTTTTCCAGTCTGGTTATCCATTAAAACGCTACCTGTTTGAACAGGTTCTTGAATCTCTTCATTTTCACCAGTCACTTCATTGTATACAGTAGCGTGATAGGTTTGACCTAGTGAATCGCCATATTCTTGTACCGTTTCAGTCATTGCATCGTACACATTCTTATTAATTGTAGAGTGAATTTCATAGCCTTTTTGACGAATTTCAAAATCAGCACGTTTGTAATATACATTATATAAATTATCGTTCGCTTCAATGTCTGCATCTGTTAGTTTATCGGCGGTATACATTTGCTTCATAATAATTCGACGTGCTTCTTTTTCAACCGCATTGTAAACATAAGAATAATTGTGATCCTCAACGTCTTCAGTTGGAGAAACAAAATCTTTTACTAAATCATAGGCTAAGGCCTCATCATATTCTTTTTTAGTAATAAATTTTTCACGATACATTCTAAAGAGAACGGTATTTTTACGTTCTGTACCCGCTTCTAAGTTTTGACGCAATTCCCCAAATTGATTATAGGGAGTGTACATGGAAGGACTTTGTGGCAGTCCCGCGATAAAAGCAGATTGAGCCAGGTTTAGCTCACTCGCATGAATACCAAAAATACCAATAGCAGCAGCTTCAACACCAGCGATATTTTGACCACTGCTGTTACGTCCAAAACTTGAAACATTTAAGTAAGCTTCTAAAATCTCATCTTTAGTAAAATAGTTTTCTAATCGGTAAGCTAATAAAATTTCATTGGCTTTTCGTTTAAAGGAAACTTCACTTGTTAATAATTGCTGTTTGACTAATTGTTGAGTTAATGTTGATCCACCCGTTTGCATACTTGAACCTGTAAATTCTTGGATTAAGGCTCTAGCTACGGCTTTTGGAACAACACCATGATGTTTGTAAAAATATTCATCTTCGGTTGCAACAATCGCGTGTTGCAGGTCTTTTGAAATTTCATGTAAAGGCACAACTTTTCGATTTAAATCTGTTTTTAATTGCCCAATCGGAGTGCTGTCAGCAAAATACATATTTGAAACTTGTTCTAGATTGCTAATATCGCTTTGCATCTCTTCATAAGTTGGTGGTTTTTCATTAGAAACGAGATAAGCAAAATAGCCTAAACCAACACCCGCAAAAAGGGCACCGCCAAATAGAACTAAAATGATAAAACTTAAAAATAGATTTTTGATAACGCCATAGCCTACATTAAATTGAAAAATCATTTTTTTCTTTCTTTCTTCTGGAGTGAGGTCTTCATTTTGCTTGTTTGTTTTTGATTCTGAAAAACGAGCGCGTAATTTAGTCCATTTTGTAATGAAGGCAATTTGAATTGCTGCTAAAAAAACGACTATTTTTGAACCGATAGATGGTGACTCTGGGTTATCACTTATTAAAGGTGCTGTTTCAATAGGTGATTTTTCAATCTCAGTAGGTTCGGTTAAATTAGTCTCTTTTTGTTCTTTTTTTATCTGCCTATTTTTTTTGAAATCAAGCCATTTTATTTTGGCATACTCTTTTAAACGTTCATAAGACTTGATAAGTTTTTCTTTGATGGATGGTCCATTGTTATTGTTATGTGGATCATTCAATTTTTTCACCTCAATAATATAAATTAGTAATTGTTTAGACGTTTGTGCTTTAAAAATAAAAAAGGGAATGAACTGTTAAGAGTCGATGGTGCATTCGTTTGAAAGAAGATAATCAAATTTACTAAGCAACTCTATAAACTCAGTTTCTAAAAACTCAGTTGTTTCGTCAGCTAAGAGAACAGATTGGGTAGGCGTTTTTACGTTATCAAAATAGGACAAAACTGAAAGTTGATTGTATCGAACCGCTATTTTTAATTGTGGCTGATAAAGAGATTCTCCACAGGGACCAGTTTTTAGACGAGCAATACTATAATGCTCAGGATTTATTTGATAAATACGATAAAAATCACCAGCAAAATACTGTTTTGTTAAACCAAACTTTTGAACAACCGCATTAAAACGTTGATAAAGTTTTTCCAAGATAGGTTCACTCCTTAAAATACTGTTCCTACAAGTATACCAAATAATTCAAGAAAATTAGAGCACTATTTTAAATTAATTAAAATAAAAAAAGTATTTGACATTTATTTTGATTATAGATATACTTTGACTAACAAATTTAGATTGTGAGTGATGGTTATGAAAAACGAACAAGTATATCCAACACAACTGAATAATTTCTTCTTTAGCTATTTTAGATAGTGTTTGTAAACATGAACCTTCATGGGTACAAACCGTAATGTTTGTATCTATATGGCTAGAGCATTTTGATTTACACAAAATTCGCCACATAGATGAGTAATGATCTAGAGTGGCTTTATCGTTTATTTTTCCTCAATAGGGAATCAGGGACACCTCTTTAGATTTTACTTATCAAAATCTAAAGAGGTGTTTTTGTGTCTTCAAAACAAATTAAACAGATAGGAGTAGCGTTAAAGGAACTATAATAGTTTGAAAATTCTTAATTATTAAATAATAAAAAATTGGAGGAAAAAAAGATGAAAAAAATAGCAATTGCAAGTTTAACAGGATTAGTAGCGTTAGGGTTATTAGCGGGATGTACTGGCGGAAATTCAAAAAGTGAGAACAAAAAGGAAGTTAAAGTTGGCGTTTTACAATATATGGAACACAATTCATTGGATCAAGCACGCAAAGGTTTTGTTGCAGAATTGAAAGATGCTGGATATGAAGAGGGAAAAAATATGACCTTAGATTACCAAAATGCTCAAGGGGATCAATCGAATTTGAAAAGTATGAGTGAACGCTTAGTAAAAAATAAAAATGATGTCATTCTAGCCATTGCAACACCTGCAGCACAATCAGTTGTCAATGAAACCACAACCCTCCCAGTTTTATTTACAGCCGTGACAGATGCCGTTTCAGCAGGGTTAGTAACAAGCAATGAAAAACCAGGCGGAAATGTTACTGGAACAAGCGATATGGTGCCAATTGATGAACAAACAGATTTATTATTATCCATCGTACCGGAAGCTAAAACAGTAGGAATTATTTACAATGCAAGTGAAAAAAATTCAGAAATTCAATCAAAATTAGCGAAAAAAGCGCTTGAAAAATCAGGTGTTAAAGTAAAAGAAGTAACGGTTTCTTCAACTAATGATGTTCAACAAGTGATGACGTCACTAGCAAAACAAGTAGATGGAATCTACATTCCAACAGATAATACCTTAGCAAAAACAATGTCAACAGTTGGTGAAATCGCAGAAGCAGCTAAAATTCCCGTGATTGCAGGTTCAACAGATATGGTTGAAGAGGGTGGTTTAGCAACTTATGGAATCAATTATGAAAAATTAGGACGTCAAACAGGAAAATTAGCTGTTAAAATTTTAAAAGGTGAAGCAAAACCAGAAGAGTTGTCCATTGAAACCTCTAAAAACTTGGAACTAGTTGTGAATCAAAAAATGGCAAAAGCACTAGAAATTGATCCTACAAGTATTAAAATCAAAAAATAACGAATCATGAAACGTTCTTATACAGGAAGGAAGATAAGTTAAATGGATATTATCATGTCAAGTGTTTCGCAAGGTCTTTTATGGTCAATTATGGCAATTGGAGTTTACCTAACGTATCGTATTTTAGATATCGCTGATTTAACAGCTGAGGGAAGTTTTCCACTAGGCGCGGCTATTTGTGCAAGTCAAATTGTGGCTGGAACTAGCCCTATTATTGCCACTTTAATGGCGCTATTAGGTGGCATGGGAGCAGGTTTGGTTTCAGGTTTGTTGCATACTAAGTTGAAAATCCCAGCATTACTAACGGGTATTTTAACAATGACGGCGTTGTATTCGATTAACCTAAGAATCATGGGACAAGCGAATATTTCATTGTTAGGTCAAAAAACAATTATGAGAAGTTTGGCATTACTGGGAATGACCAATCAAACAGCGGTTTTAATTGTCGGAGGCATCGCAGTTGCTATTGTTATAGTGGTATTGTATTTCTTTTTTAGTACAGAAATAGGTTTAGCTATTCATTCAACAGGAGATAACGAGGAAATGAGTGAAGCCAATGGGATTAATACTGATTTAATGAAAATTATAGGATATATGTTATGTAATGGTTTGATTGCTCTTTCAGGTGCATTATTAGCACAAAATAATGGGTATGCAGATATTAGTATGGGAATTGGCACGATTGTGATCGGACTAGCTTCGATTATTATTGGAGAAGTTATTTTCAGCCATTTAACTTTTGTAAAACGTCTGATGACAATCGTCATTGGAGCAATCGTTTATCGTTTGATTATTGATATTGTTTTACAATTAGGCGTAGCACCAACTGACTTAAAGCTATTTTCAGCACTTATTTTAGCCATCGCACTTTCAACACCATTGTTGCGTGGTAAATTAAAAGGAATCAAAAAAGGCAAGAAGAAAGGAGGCAAATTAGCATGAGTACTATTTTAGAATTAAAAGGCATTCATAAAAGTTTTGAAGTAGGAACAATCAATGAACATCATGTGTTAAAAGGCATTGATTTAACCTTAGAAACTGGCGAATTTGTTACGATTATTGGCGGCAACGGTGCTGGTAAATCAACTTTATTAAACAGTATTGCTGGTAGCTTTTCTGTTGATGAAGGAGAAATCCTAGTGGATAGTATTGACGTTACCAATCAAAAAACAGCGAAGCGAGCAACTTATATTGGACGAGTATTTCAAGATCCACGTATGGGCACCGCAACACGATTATCAATTGAAGAAAACTTGGCAGTTGCTTATAAAAGAGGGAAAAGCAGAGGTCTATCAAAAGGCGTAAAGGGAGCGCAACGAGCTTTTTTTAAGGAACAACTACAACAACTTAATTTAGGATTAGAAAATCGATTGAAAATGGAAGTGGGATTGCTTTCAGGTGGTCAACGTCAAGCCGTTACATTATTAATGGCGACTTTAGTAACACCCAAATTACTTTTATTAGATGAGCATACGGCGGCTCTCGATCCAAAAACTAGCCAATCTGTTTTAGAATTAACAGAAAAAGTAATTGAAGAAAAAAAACTAACAGCTCTAATGATTACCCATAATATGGAAGATGCGATTCGTTACGGCAATCGTTTAATTATGTTATATAATGGACAAATTGTGGTAGATATTAAAGGTTCGCAAAAGCAAGAATTAACCGTTCCCGATTTATTGACCTTATTCCAAAAAAATAGTGGTCAAGTAATGAGTGAAGATTCTTTGGTTTTAGGATAAGGAAAAAGGCTTCGTTGACGTTTACGTCAACAAAGCCTTTTTTTATTAAACATTTGAAGGGAGTTTTTCGCCAATTTCAGCTAAACGAGCTTCGACTTCTTCAATGCTTAAGTGCTGTTCTTTCACATAACGATTCTCAGGCGAAACACGACATTCATGGCTACAGCCACGCAAATATTTCGCTTCATTTTCTGGTGAAGTCAAAATTTGACGGTTACATTTAGGGTCTGCGCAGTTTACGTAGCGCTCACACGGCGTTCCATCAAACCAATCTTTCCCAACGATAACATGTTCCTTACGGTTAATAGGAACGCTAATTCGTTCATCAAAGACATACATTTGACCATCCCATAAATCGCCTTGTACTTCTGGATCTTTTCCATAAGTAGCAATTCCACCATGTAATTGACCAACGTCTTTAAAACCTTCACGGACTAGCCAGCCGGAAAATTTCTCACAGCGAATCCCACCAGTACAATAAGTAACGACACGTTTTTCCATAAATTGTTCTTTGTTATCACGAATCCACTGAGGCAATTCGCGGAAACTGCGGATTTCAGGGCGAACAGCTCCTCTAAAGTGACCCAAATCATATTCATAATCATTACGGGCATCAATGACAACGACATCATCATCTAAAATAGCTTCTCTAAACTCTTTAGGACTTAAGTAGGCACCTGTTAATTTAAGTGGATCAATATCATCTTCTAAGTTTAAAGAAACTAACTCAGGACGGTAGCGAACAAACATTTTTTTGAAAGCATCATGATTTTCAGGATCAATTTTAAAAACAGTTTCAGCGAAACGTGGATCAGCGTGCATCGCATCTATGTAACGCTGTGTTTCTTCTATTGTACCAGAAACCGTTCCGTTGATTCCTTCATCGGCAACTAAAATACGGCCTTTAAGCCCTAATTCTTTACAAAACTGAAGGTGTTCTTTTGCGAATTCTGCACCATCTTCAATCGCAACATATTGGTAATAAAGTAAAACACGATAATCTTTTGACATAGTAAATCCTCCTAAATTTTCTCCCATCAACTAAATAAGATAGATTGACACTATACTTTAACATGAATTAAAACGATTAGCTAGCAATTATATTTGTGTTTAAAATCACATAAGGAGATGCTTGCAAGTTAGTGATTGTCATTTATAATGAAAGGAATAAAGAAAATAGGGAGGTTGGGGAAATGGAAAGATGTGCTTGGGCAAAAAAAGAGTTAGATATTAGGTATCATGATGAAGAGTGGGGAAACCCCCATCATTCGGAAGCCAGTTTGTTTGAGCTCTTAATTTTAGAAACGATGCAGGCAGGTTTGAGTTGGTCAACGATTTTAGTAAAACGTGAAAATTATCGTGAAGCGTTAGATCAGTTTGATTATCATAAAATAGCTAGTTATTCAGATGAAAAAGTAGAAGAATTAATGAATAATGCTGGAATTATTCGTAATCGTTTAAAAATAAAATCAATTATTAAAAATGCACAGGCTTTTATCAAGGTTCAAAAAGAGTGGGGAAGCTTTGATCGTTATTTATGGTCTTTTGTTGATTACCAAACGATTGACAACCAGTTTGAAAGCATTGCAGAAGTCCCAGCGCAAACGGAATTGTCTAATCAGCTAGCCAAAGATCTTAAAAAGAGAGGATTTTCTTTTATAGGCCCCGTTACGTGCTACGCATTTATGCAAGCAGCAGGATTGATAAATGATCACACAATGAATTGTTCCTATAGAATGGCAGTCAATTATGACAAATAAGTAATAGAATTCTTAAGAATGTGATAAATAACAAGGTAAATGAAATTTTATTGTAATCTAATAGATATCTAATTTGAAAGTGAAGTATGCTATACTAAATAGACGTTAAGGAAAACTTTAAAATTTAAACAATGAATGATAAAAATAAAAAAGAATGATACTTTGGAGGAATGAAATCGTGAACAAGAAATTAATGAATATTGCCATCTTAGGAACAATCACATTTAGCTCAATGATTTTACCTATTGTTTCCCATGCAGATTCTGTCGAAACTCAAATTCAAGAACAAGATAGCAAAATCAACTCATTAAAATCTAAATCGACAAGTGTTCAAGCGGATTTAGAAACAGTTGAATCTTCAATTTCTAATAACGAAGCAAAAGCAAAAGGATTATTAAAAGAAATCCAAGCAGCGAATTCTGAAATGAAACAATTAGATGAAGACATTACAACATTAACAGCTAAAATTGATCAACGAAATGATCAATTAAAAGAACAAGCTCGTTCTGTTCAAGTAACTGGCGACAGTCAAAATTACTTAGAATTTATCATTAGTGCAGAATCTCTTTCTGATGTAATTGGCCGAATCGATGTTGTTGGCAAAATGGTTTCTGCTAACCGCGGTTTAGTTCAACAACAAGTAGCAGATAAAGAAGCAGTGAAAACAAAGAAAGATGAAACACAAAAGAAAGTCAATCAACAAAATACATTGGCTGGACAACTTGAATCAACACAAAGCAAGCTAGAAAAACAAAAAATGGAAAAAGAAGTAGTAGTTGCTCAATTAGCAGCAGATACTGCAACAGCTGAAGGCGACAAAGCTAAATTCTTAGCTCAAAAAGCAGAAGCTGAAAAACAAGTCGCTGCCTTTACTGCAGCGAAAGATGAATCAGCGAAAGCTGTTCAATTAGCATCTGCAACGACTAAAGAAACAGCTGATTCAAGTAGTAATAAAAATTCGAGTCAAGATGCACCTTCTTCTGTACCGACTCCAGCAACAAACAATCCAGTAGCTCCAAGTAATCCAACACCAGCAGCTCCAACGCCGGTACCAGAGCAACCAACTAAACCAGTAACACCAGAAAAACCGGTTAAACCAGTAGATCCTCCAACACCACCATCTGGTGGCGGTGCTTCATGGAGCAACTTACAAGCAATTGCCAATCCTTTACAAGGAATTCCTTATTCTTGGGGCGGAACAACAACAAATGGTTTTGACTGCTCAGGATTTACACAATATGTATTTGCAAGAGCAGGAATTTCAATTCCACGTGTTGCTTCAGCACAATATGCTGCTTCAACAAAAGTATCTAACCCACAACCAGGTGATCTAGTCTTCTTCTCACAATCAGGTGGAGAGATTGATCACGTAGGAATTTATGCAGGTGGTTCAACATTTATCGGCTCACAATCTTCATCAGGTGTTGCTTATGCGAACTACGCTTATTACTGGGATAAATTTATTGTAGGCTATGGCCGCTATTAAAAATAATTTTTGAAAAGCTATCAATTTTAAATTGATAGCTTTTTTTTGTCTACAAAATATAAATGCGACAGAAAATTCATTACTTAGTTGGTAAAAAGTCTAGTTATTAGATTTTTGATTTAACTTTTTATCGGTTTCTAACTATATAATAAATGTAATAGTTAATAGTGTTAATTTGGCATTTATGTATGGAGGTAGAAATGGATAGTCTATATGGAAAAAATACGATAAAAAATCTATTTGGTAATGAAAAATTAGTCGATTTAATATTAGATAATCATACTGTTAAGATAAAATCGGAAGTAATTAAAGTTGCAAGTAAAAAAACATTAATTGAAGAAAATACGATTCATGATTCTTTTTATTTTATTAAAGAAGGAATATTTGTTTTAAAGAAAGGCAATCAAATTGTTGATTTAATTGGAGAATCGTCTGTAATCGGTTTGTATGATTTATTCATAGGTGAAAAATCTTCTTTAGGTGTAATGAGCTTAACTTCTGCTGTATTAGTGAAAATAAAAAAAGAAGAGTTATTGGCTATTCTTTTTTCAATTCAAGAAGGAGCAATTTTCCATATTAACTATATGCATAGTACCTTAAATAGTTTAATTTCACATCGAAATTTATTAGGTCTACCTCTAAAAAAACGAATTTTAAAAGTAATGGAAAAAATAGCGATTAATTTTGGAGTTGAAGACCAAGATTACTACTATCTTCCTAAAGAAATGACTACTCGTATTGTAGCAAATTACTGCAATTGCAACGTGAATACAATCACAAAAATTTTTAAAGAATTTGTTGCAAAGGAGTTTTTATTATCTACTAGTAAACCCTATATTTTAAATCGGAAAAAAATTGAGGGCTATTTTTCAATCTCTAAAGAATAACAAAAAGGAGGGCTTACTAATGAGGGTGAAATTTTTAAATTGTTATGTAGATGATGTAGGATTAATGGATTCAATAATGAAAATTGAAGGAATTATCAAAAGAAAAAAACCTAGTCAACACATTGTGATCTATCCGAGTAAAATCAATTCAATGCAAAAAGATCTATCACTTAGATTAATCGTGAACAAATCCCCTTTAATTACTACAGATAGTTCAACCATTTTACATGCTAGTAAATTACTAAAGAGACCACTTAAACAGCGAATATCAACAAAACTATTGTTTATTGAGCTGTTAAAAAAGTGTGAGGAGCAAGGTTATCGTCCTTATTTTCTTGGATCAAGTAATGAAGTTCTTGAAGACGTAGTAAATTATGTGAGAATCACTTATCCGACACTTGACATCTCTGGTTATCATAATGGTTATTTTTCAAAGAAAGATACTTTAAAGGTTGTTAAAGAAATTCAAAAATCACAATCAGATATTTTATTTGTAGCGTTTTCCAGTCCCAAAAAAGAATATTGGATTGACGAATACTTAGGGCAATTGGGAATTCCTTTCGCAATGGGAGTAGGTGCTAATTTTGATGTACTAGCAGATGAAATTAAGACAAAACCAATCCGACGACTAAGTAAAAAAATAAGAAAACTACTTGTCCATAGCCTCTTTGGAAATGCGTTTTTATTAGTTCATACGCTAAAAGCAAGAGTAAAGTCATTAAGTCAATAAAGAGCTAAATCATCAATTCAAGTAAAGTGTTAAATTGGGCCAGGTTTTCTTCCAATCTTTTTGTCGCAATCGTTGTTTGAAAATCGCCATTCTTTCAGGATCTGTTTGATAATAAGGTGTAGGTACTACTTTAAAATGAATTAAATCAGAAACACCATAAGGCGCAATCAGTTCAAGTTCTCCTTTTTGTGTTCGAATTCCGATAGCTGTACAGGTTTCTGGAAATTTACTAATCGCATCTTCGACAGACAAATAGGGAGCGGTATTAGGATTGTGTTGGTGCATATCATACTGGTTTCTCAGTTCCCATTGATAAAAAGGATACTTTTGTTGAAGCTGATCTTGAATTAGAAGAGTGGATTCATAGGATACGTTTGGATCAAAAAAAATGATATCAAGATCATTGGATAAGTAATTTTTTTTAGTTGATAAATGATTCCAGATGGTACTTCGAATTGTTCCAGCACAAAGGCAAGCTTGTGGCAAATGCAATTCTTCGACAATTATTAGAATAGTCATTAACTCAGGATTATTTGAAATACAGTTCATTAAATCTTGTTGATTTTTCATACGAAAACCTCACTTCAATTGAATGTCAATCACCTTACATTATAGAAAATACCCCTATTGAAAAAATAGAGGTATTTTGTATAAAGAAAGTGATTAAAGATTATTGGTTAACTCAATAAATTCTTGTACATCTGCTTCCATTAGTTTGATTCCCGCAACCCAAAAATCAGACTTTGTTAAATCGACGTCAAGGTGTTTCATCGCTAGCTCTTCTGTTGTCATTGAAGCAGTATCTTTTAATAAGGCGATATACTTATCTTCAAAATCGGCTCCTTCTTCTAACGACCGAGCGTAGATTCCTAAACTGAATAAATAGCCAAAGGTATAAGGGAAGTTGTAGAATGGCACATCTGAAATAAAGAAGTGCAACTTGCTAGCCCAAAAATGCGGATGGTACTGACTTAAGGAATCTTTGAAAGCTTCTTTTTGAGCTTCTTCCATCAATTCAGAAATACGCTCTTCAGAGACGATTCCAGCTTGGCGCTCCTTGTAAAAATTAGATTCAAAAATAAAGCGAGCATGAATATTTAAAAACATCGCGATGCTACTTGAAATTTTTGTATCTAAGAGCATGATTTTTTCCTCAGTTGTTGTAGCTTCTTTGACAGTAGCATCTGCAACAATCATTTCAGCAAATGTACTGGCTGTTTCAGCAACGTTCATCGCATAATCTTGGTTGAGGATTGGCAAGTCTTTCATCACGTCAGAATGGAAGGCATGACCTAGCTCATGAGCCAACGTTGAGACATCACTTGGAGATTCTGAATACGTCATAAAAATTCGTGATTCTTTACTTTCAGGGAAACCTGTACAGTAACCGCCAGGGCGTTTTCCACTACGATCTTCTGCTTCAATCCAAGAATGGTCGAAGGCGTATTGTGCAAAATCAGCCATTTTTGTACTGAATTTTCTAAAGTTGGCAACGATGAAATCAGCACCTTGATCAAAAGGATAAACCTGTGCTTTGTTTGAGCCAATAATGACTGGCGCATCAATGTCTTCCCATGATAATTGTGTTTTTCCAAAAAGTTTTGCTTTTTGATTCAGATAGTCAACAAATGGTTTTTTATGATCACTTACTGCTTGCCACATCGCATCTAAAGTTTCTTTTTTCATTCGATTATAACGCAAAGGTTTCTTTAAAAAGTCTGTTGTATGGTGAGCTTTGTAGTTGGCTAATCGAAAACCAGCTAAATGATTTAAAGTATCTGCAAATAATGGCGCTTTTTTTGTCCAGGCGTCTTCCCATTTTTTAAATAATTGTTTCCGAACAGCGCTATCAGGATCATCACTCATTTTATTGAATGCCTGTCCAGCAGAAAGAAGAGAAACCGAACCATCTTTTTCTTCAAAAGGAATTTCAATCGTTGCAACTAAACTGTCGTAATGGTCGCTCCAACCTTGGAAACCATCGATACTTAAAGCGTTGATTAAAGCTTCTTCGGCTTCGCTTAATAATTCTTTTCCGTCTTCTCTTGTTTCATTTAGACTAAAAGCGATAGCTTTAAATGAAGGGATTTGGAGTAATTCTTGCCATTTATCCTCAGAAATAAGAACTAATTTTTTGACTAAAATTGTATGGATCGTTTGAAATTGGCTATTTAACTCTAATAATTGACCTGTAACAGTGCCTGCATTTTTATCAGAGACATCGGCGGATTGAACGGCTTCAATAAAACTAAAAGCCTGAGTTAGCCCCATTGAAATTTTTTCTTCTAAAGCTAAAATAGCTGAGAATTGAGAAGTATTTGTCTGATCTTGGTTAAATTCCCAAGCTTGTACCTGGGTTGTTAGTTCCTCTAGCTGAGTGTGTAATAGTGTAATCTTTTCTTGCAATGCGGCAGAGGTGCTTCCTCCGGGGAAAATTGAATCTAAATCCCAATTAATATGATAAGTCATTCATGACATCCTTTCTAAATTCTAATAAATCTATTATAACTCACTTTTTCAAAATATGAAAATAAACTTTATCATCTAAAATCAGCCTTAAGTTGCAGAAGAAGTTCCGGCTTTTGTCGGTCGTTTAGCTGATGGGGAACAGCTAAACTAAGAGTATCACTTAAATGGAAAAGAGGAAGAGACATGAGTCATAATTTTAAACTATTTTTATTAATTGAAGGTGTGTTAGCATTGTCAATGCTTTCAAGTATTGTAACAAGACCGCTATTATTACTAGTTATTATCGGAAGTTTTATTGTAATGACGTTAGCAAAGAGAACTCAAAATAGTCAGTTGGGGAAAATTGCTTGGTATACAGGCGTAGGTACGTTAGTTTATGGAGCCTTTATTTCAGGAGCATTTGCACTCATGTTAATTGTTGCATTAATCTGGCTGCTTGTATTTGGATTAGACGAGTTACGTCAACAAGCGAATCGTAGAATTTAATTAGAATCACTCTTTTCTTAAGGGAGAAGGGTGCTTTTTTTTGTGAAAAATAGTAAACTGATAGAGCAGATATTGAAATTGGAGGAAATCAAATGAAGAAAAAAACATCCTCAAAAGAAAATCTTTTTATTCTTTTGGCTATTTTAATTATGGGGATTCTCTTTTATAGTTCATCACAACCTTATAGTAAGCAAACAGTAGCACCAATGCTAGAAACGTTATTGAAAAATGAGCCATTAAAAGATCTTTTGAGTACGGTTCATTTTAATTACGCAGGAAGTGAAGTTAGTATTGCTACGAAAGGTTATTCACATTTTGTCGAATTTTTTATTCGAAAAGGTGCACATTTTGGCACGTATTTTTTACTTGGCCTCTTTTGGTTTTTAGGTTTAAAAGACAAGATGCGTTCAACTGAATTGGCATTTTTAATTTCTTGGCTGTTAGCAGCAGGGTATGCTGCATTTGATGAATTTCACCAGAGCTTTACAGCAGAACGAACGCCTCTATTTCAAGATGTTATTTTAGATAGTGTGGGGGCTTTAACCGGTATTTTAATTGTCTATCTTTTTGTTCGCTTGAGAAAAAATAGAAAACGCAAATAAGGAGGAAAACGAATGAAACGTTCGGTAATTTTATATATTGCAGCTTCTCTTGATGGGAAAATTGCTAAAAAGAATGGCGATTTGAACTGGTTGTATCAAACTGAAAATGATGGCGATAATGGGTACTATGCTTTTATGAAGCAAGTAGATACAACCATTATGGGGCGAACTACTTATGACGAAGTCTTAGGATTTGATGTACCCTTTCCATATGATGACTATGAAAATTACGTTGTAACCAGTCACGCACCAAAAGAAGGGCATCCAGAAGTTACTTTTGTTGATGGTGATATTGTACATTTAGTTGAAAACTTAAAAGAAAAAGAAGGGAAAGATATCTTTTTAATTGGTGGCGGAAATTTAATCGCTCAATTTTTAGAAAAAGATTTAGTTGATGAACTGATTCTTTCCATTGCACCGGTTTTAATCGGAGAAGGCGTTCCCTTATTTTCTGGCAATTATTTAGAAAAACGTTTTAAATTAAGTGAGCTAAGACAATACAAAGATCTTGTCCAAATGCATTATGTAGCTGAATAAAATGAGAGTTGTTAAAAAAGATTTATTTGATAAAATAGAAGAGAAGTACATTATACGATGAAATGAGGGAACAGGAATGTCAGGACATTCAAAATGGAGCAACATCCAAGGACGTAAAAATGCACAAGATGCTAAACGTGGTAAAATTTTCCAGAAAATATCAAGAGAAATTTATATGGCCGTTAAAAGTGGTGGACCTGACCCTGGTATCAACCCGCAATTGCGTATGATGATTGATAAAGCTAAAGCTGCGAATATGCCAAATGACAATGTAAAAAGAGCGATCACAAAGGGAAGTCAAACAGGCGAAGGCGAGCACTATGATGAAATCACTTATGAAGGATATGGTCCAAATGGAATTGCGGTTTTAGTTCATACTTTAACAGATAATCGCAACCGAACTGCAACCAATGTTCGAGTAGCCTTTAATAAAAATGGTGGTTCAATTGGTGAAACCGGATCTGTGGGGTATATGTTTGATCGTAAAGGCTATCTAGCGATTGAACGAGCAGGCTTAGATGTGGACGAAGATACAATGTTGCTGAGCGTTTTAGAAGCAGGTGGTGAAGAGTTGGAGACGAGTGAAGAGGTTTTCGAAATTTATACAGATCCAACTGATTTTACAACCGTACGGGATGCACTTGAAGCAGAGGGATACAAACTTGCTCAAGCTGAAATCACGATGGTTCCTCAAACAACCGCAGCATTACCTGCAGATAAAGCTGAGTTGTTTCAAACAATGTTAGATAAATTGGAAGATGACGATGATGTTTCAGAAGTCTTTCATAATGCTGAAATGTAAAAAAAGATCCTCTTAAGAGGATCTTTTTTTATTCACTCGTAATTTGTTTCGTAAAACCTTCCCCTTCGACACTTTGAACATCATTAATGATGAAAAAGGCTTTTGGGTCATACTTATTGACAATCTTAGTGACTTGTAATAATTGTTGACGGCTAACAACCGTATATAAAATATCTTTATTTTGTTTGAAATAATAGCCATGACCATGAAAAACAGTGATGCCGCGTTCTAATTCTTTTTCAATATCTCGAGCAATTAAATCATGTTGATCTGAGATAATGGTAATAGATTTTTTAGGATTAAAGCCTTCCAATAAGAAGTCCAGGACTTTTGTAGATACGTATAGCGAAACGATTGTAAATAACATATTTTGAAGTCCAATAACAAAAGCCGATGGAACCACAACAATCAAGTCGAAAAATAACAAGGCATAGCTTGTATTCCAACCTAAGTACTTATTCGCTAGCTTCGCTAAAATAGCACTTCCAGCAGTAGTGCCGCCACCTAACATAATCAAGCCCATTCCTGTCCCCATCAAAGTTCCTGCGGTGATGGCTGCAATAATCGTTTGATCGGTCAAAAAATGCCAGCTTTCTGTCACTCGTAAAAAGAATGAAAAAATAGCGACTGCTAAAATGGTTAAATAAACAGTACTTTTATCCAAATATTTATAACCAATTACTAGTAAAACACTATTAAATAACAGGTTTGTTAAGGCTGGTGCCCAAGCAAATAAATAATAAAGAACCATCGTTAAACCTGTTACTCCACCTTCACCAAGTTTATTTGGCAAAGCAAAAACATTTACAGCAAGAGAAAAAATAAAAGCTCCTACTATAATCTTTACTAAATTTAAAATCTGTTTTTTTGTCATTTTTTCTCCTCTCCCAATTGACGTGATTCCCAAAAAAGAAGACACCAAGTGATTGCGTTCAAATCACTGGAGCCTTATAGTGAAACACGAATATTTCTCACTCTTAAGTGTCGTTTTACGTAACATCAATTAGTGAAAATATAGCATAAAACAGTTTAATAGGCAAGGGGACGATTGATTAAAACAGAAGTAAAATCAGCGCCATAGCAAGCAAAACTTGTACCGTTCCAAGAGTCAAACCATAGACAATCAAGCGGTTGCCTTGTTTTAATAAATGACTAAAATTTAAGCGTAAGCCAATTCCTGCAAGGGCAATAATTTCAAACCAACTACTGATGCTATGCATCAAAGAGCTTGCAAATTCAGGGATAAAACCAATACTGCGAAAGAAGCAAACTATAAAAAAACCAATTACATACCAAGGAATCTTCACCATTTTTTTTGAGGATTGCTTTTGAATCGTTGTAGTTGTTTTTTGTTTGTAGTGTCCAAAAGCGTAAACAACGACAACTAAAAATAAAATCCGAACAATTTTAAAAATCGTTGCCATTGCTAAAATTTCAGGATTAACCATGCTGCCACTAGCAACTACTTGGCCAACAGATTGTAAAACGCCACCAATTAAAGCTGAGCTTTTTAAGGTATCTTGCTGATACAAGAAGAGACTGATTAATGGCAAAATTAACATTAAAACAGTTCCCATTAAATTCACAATAGTAATTGTCAGGCCTCGATCTTCTTCGTTAGCATCAATGACAGGAGCAGTAGAAGCGATTGCTGATGAGCCACATACTGCATTTCCACTAGCCATTAATAGTCGAATGTTTTGTGAAAAAGCGAGTTTCCTCCCTAAATAGATCGCTGCAAAAATCGTTCCAGTCATTTGAAGCATAATAAATAAAAGACCATGTCCACCTAATAATGAAATTGTTTGAAAGGTAATCGTGCCGCCAAGTAGCACGATGGAATAAGCTAACAAATTACTTTCTGAAAATTTTGTACCATTTGCATAAATTGAACTTTTAAAAAAAGTATTCCCTAAAAAAATACCAATTAAAATCGCAAATGTTGCAGCCCCTAAGCTAGGGAAAATAAGAGCAATTCCTTTACTGATTAAAGCAACGCAACTGGCTAACAATAGCCCAGGGAAATAAGATTTGATTGTATTCATTTACTATACAGCTCCTTTAATCTAATGACTAAAGTATACGGGATATGGTATTATTATGGAAATAGTTATTTTAAATGATTTCAATTACTTTTTTTTATGGAAAGGGTTAAAAAAACATGTTCAAATTTTTAGAGACCTATAAAGTTGTTTATGAAGAACTAAATTTTACCGTTGCAGCTGAGAAGCTGTTTATTTCCCAACCTACTGTTTCCACTCAAATTCACAAACTAGAAGAGATAGTTGGAGCGCCGCTCTTTGTTCGCAATGGTCGAACAGAAATGAGCCCAACTGAAAGTGGCAAATTATTTTATATTCAATGTAAGGAAATGCTGGAACTGTGGGAAGATTCGATTCACGAAGTCCAGTCTTTAAAAGGTATTTTACGAACGACGTGTAAAATTGGCGCTTCTCATACGATTGCTGTTCATTATTTGCCAGCGATTTTAAAGGATATTCAAGAACAATTTCCATTAGTTGATTTTGAAGTCTATCTAAGCAATTCAGAGGATGTTTTAAAAAAAGTTGAAACACGAATGTGGGATTTTGGTTTTATTGAAGCCGCTCTTACCACAACGGAATTAGAGCGAGTTCCTTTTCTAAAAGATGAATTAGTAGTAGCTGGTAAAAAAGAGGAGACCTTGTGGCTCGTTAGAGAAAAAGGATCTGGCATCCATCATTTTACGATGGATTATTTCGACACATACAATATTCAGCCACAACAAAAAATGATTATTGAAAGCAACGAAATGATCATAAAATTATTAGAAAAAGGCATTGGGAAAACACTCATATCTAAGCAAGCAGTAGGAAATATTCCCTTTGAATCCCTCAAAGAACCGTTAGAAAGGGAGCTGTATTTAATCAAACCCAAACAACAAAATAAAGTCCTTCAACAAGTAGTAGAGGCATTTTTTAACGCATTAAATAAATAAAAATTTAGGAGGGGAATCAATGGAAATACGTGAAATGCAACAACAAGATGAGCAATCAATCAATCGATTGTTAAATCAGTTAGGCTACCCAATGACTGTGGAAGAAACAGCAAGTCGACTAACTAAAATCAAAAAAGATAAAACCAACGGTACAACCATTATAGTAGCCGAAGCGAGTAATGGAGAAATTTTAGGTTTTGCCCAGTGGCTAGTATTAGATTCTTTGTTATTTGAACCGCTAACGTATTTAATCGCTTTAGTAGTAGATGAAAATAGCCGTTCAAAAGGAATTGGCAGTCAGTTGTTACAACGCGTGGAGGAATGGAGTAAAGATCATGGAATGGATGGAGTGATTCTGCATTCTGGTGTTGAACGTCACAAGGCTCATTGTTTTTATGAAAAATCAGGTTATCAAATTCGAAAAGAACAGAAAAATATTTTAAAGCTATTTTAAACTATAAAAGCGGAAAAGGATGTTGAATGAAGAAAGAAAAAACCAGAGTAATCATGGATTTAGAAAATCAAAAAAAAAGATCATTTATAAAAAGGCTATCTAAAAAACTTTATTTTTAGATAGCTTAAATTATCCTACTTTTTCAGCAGCCTTCCTAACAACTAGATGGTATTTTTGTACATTTAAAACTGTAACCGCTATAATAAAGAAAAGGGGAGGCGAAGAAAATGGAAAATGAATATCGACGTATCTTAGTAGCGGTGGACGGATCGGAGCAATCGAAGCATGCGTTTTATAAAGCGGTAGAAGTTGCTAAACGAAATAATGCAGAGTTAGTTATTGTGCAAGTCTTAGATGATAATAAGGGGTTAAACAATATCACTCAAAATCTCAAAGAATTTGCTTATGTATTAAATATTGAAGAACAAAAAATTGAAGAGAATTTATCTGATTTATCAAGTAAAGCAAAAAAAGAGCTGAACCATGTTCGGAGTATATTCAAAATTGGAAGTCCAAAAAAATTAATTGCCACCCATATCCCTGAAAAAGAAAATATCGACTTAATTATTGTAGGTGCTACAGGTAAAAATGCAGTTGAGCTTGTTCTAGTGGGTTCGGTATCAAGTTATGTAGTAACCCATGCGTTATGTGATGTGCTAGTGGTACGTAAATAAGTTAGGAAAATGTGTGCTAAGTTTATATCAATCTAATGTCTGCCCCTCTACGTTGTTGTAGAGGGCTTTTTTGTATTAAAAAGACCACCTATTTTCTTAATAGGTGGCATACATAATCAATTTTGATTCATTCGTTCCCGAAGCTGTCAAATACATATCGTTGTCTCTATTTTTATTAAAAAAAATGAAGCATGACAAATTTGCGAATACTATTAATGAGTAGGAAAGGAGGGAATAATGAGTGAATCGATTGAAGAATTTGCAAAACATTTGATTAAAAATTTAGCAAAAAGAGGCGCAAGTGATATCCATATCTTGCCGACAAGGAACCGTTATCGTATTTACTTTAGAACAAGTAACGAACTAATTGAATGGCAAAAAGTAACTATAGAGTTAGGCTCCCGTTTGATAGCGTATTTTAAATTTTTAGCCAATATGGAGGTCAGTGAAAAACGTAAACCACAAAGTGGCGCAGCTGAACTTGAAATAGGAGAACTACAAAAATCATTACGTTTTTCAACGATCACAAACTTTAATTATCAAGAGTCAATGGTGATTCGTCTATTACTGAGTAAACAAGACTGCAAATTAGAAGAAACAACCTTTTTCCCAAAAGCGATTGGAGAACTGCAGCAATTAGTATCAGCCAAAAGTGGTTTAATTTTATTTTCAGGTCCGGTAAGTTCAGGAAAAACGACGACAATGTATCATTTAGTCAAAGAACAAGTCGATAAAAAGCAAAGTCAAGTTATTACGATAGAAGACCCTGTGGAAATAGAACAACCAGAATTTCTTCAAACTCAGCTTAACGAAGAAGCCGGTATTACCTATGAAGTGATTTTAAAAGCAAGCTTAAGGCATCATCCGGATATTTTGATTGTGGGAGAAATTAGAGATAGTCAAACCGCTAAAAATGTTCTACGTGGCGCGTTAACTGGGCATTTAATTTTAGCGAGCATTCATGCAAAAGATACAGAAGGGGTTCTTTTAAGAATGTTAGAATTAGGTGTTAGCTTGTTGCAGTTGCAACAAGTATTATTGGCGGTTGTAAGCCAACGATTGATTGCGAAAAAATGTTCATTATGTAAGGGGAATTGTCACTTTTTTTGTACCCATTTTCCTCATGATCATAAAAAAGCAACATTATACGAAATTTTATCTTATCAACTATTAGAAAAAAGACTACAAGAGCTTCAAGAAGAAATTTTTAATCGAAAACAAACTAATGGATTTAATGAAGTGTTAAGAAAGGCTTATGCGTATGGATATATTACAAAAGAAAGCTATCAGCAATTTCAAATTAGATAAAAAATTTACTGAAAAAAGAAAAGCCTATTTCTTAATAAAAACGGGATTATTAATAGAAGAGGGATTTACTCTTAAAGAAGCCTTAGTATTTTTAAAAATGATTATGCCAAAAGAAAAAGTGTTGATTCAACGTATCATAACTGGACTAGGAGAAGGACATGAATTTCATCAACTTTTAAAAGAAAAAAATTTTAATCAACAAATTACAACTCAACTTTATTTAGCACAAGTTCATGGTGCGTTTGGTCGAACCTTATTGACAACAGGAAAGACTATAGAAGAAAAAATAACACAACAACAAAAATTAAAGAAAATTCTTAGTTACCCTTTGTTATTAATGGGGTTGATGATAGGAATTGTTTTAGCAATGAGAATTTTATTACTGCCGCATTTTGAACAATTATTTCAACAGCAAAATACGCAAGAAGTTTCTTTTATTAGTCGGTTTTCAATTGGTTTGATTCTGCATTTTCCCTCGATTTTTATTTATTTTGTTTTAGGAGGTAGCTTGATTTGGTTTGTATTAAATAGACGTCTCGCTCAATTATCTGCAATAAAAAAAACGACCTTTTTCACTTATGTGCCTTTTTTAAGGAAGATGGTTAAACATTACTATACTGCCTATTTTAGTATTGAATGGAGCCATTTATTTAAAAGTGGCTGTTCAATGCAAGAAATCATTCAGTTAATGAAGCAGAAAGAAACACTGCCTTTAATGCAAGAATTAGCGGTGATAATGGAAGAGGAATTATCACAAGGGAAAAAATTTAATGAAATTTTCAACCAGTTTGCTTTTTTTAACCAAGAAATAAGCTTTATCGTCTTTCATGGCGAAACAACGAGTAAATTGGGAGCGGAACTGACTATTTATGGACAAGATTGTCAAAAAGAACTTCTTGAAAAATTAGAAAAAGGCTTAAATTGGATTCAACCACTGATTTTTATGATTGTCGCTTTTTTCATTTTATGTGTTTACCTAGCACTACTTTTACCAATGTTTACAATGATGGAGGGAATTGGATGAAGAAAAAACTATTAAACAACAACGGATTTACTTTAGTGGAAATGATTCTGGTTTTATTTGTGATTTCGGTGTTGCTCATTCTCGTAATACCTAATGTGACAAAACAAAAAGAAAAAATTGATCATCAAGGAACAGATGCACTCGTGACCGTTGTTGAAACGCAAATTGAACTGTATCAATTAGAAAAAGGAAATGTGGAATCCGTTACTTTTGAAATGTTAGAAAAAGCAGGCTATTTGAAAAATAAACAGGTGAAAAATGCCAAAGATAAAGGGATTAAAATTAATGGGACAGCTGTTAGTGGACCACCTTAAAAAAACCAATCAGGGGTTCACTTTATTAGAAACCGTACTTGTTTTAATTGTCTCAAGTATAGTGTTATTGATGCCGACACTTATCGCTAAGTCAGTTATAGAAGAAGTAAAACGCAATCTATTTTTTGAAGAATTTCAAAGTAAATTGACAAGTATGCAAACCGTAGCGTTACTTTCTAATGAGCGAGCGAAAATTACTGTTTTAAAAGCTGGGAAGATTAAGTATGAAATGGAGGGGCAACCAGCACATCGTTTAAATAAAGCACTTTTTTTACCTGAAAAGCTGACGACACCAACAGATAAGTTTTTTTACTTTAATTCAGGAACGGGCAATGTATCTAGTTTTAGTACAATTTATTTTAATAGTAGCAAAAAGCAATATCAATTTAAATTTCAAATTGGAAGTGGGCGTTATTTTTTTGAAGTATTGGAGAATGAATGAGGGCTATTTGTTAGTTGAAGGATTAATCACATTTTTATTGATTACGATTGGCATTTTGGTTTATTTGCCAATCGTAATTGGCTTCTTAAACCATATTCAAGAGCAAAAACTAGAAGTAGAAGCTAGTAGAATTTTATATGAGCAAACTCAACAGATGTCAGAAACAGGTGTTTGGAAATCCGGCAGCCATGAATGGGAGATTAAACTATTGGAAAATAAAGGATTAGGAGGAATTAAAGTTGTTGATAAAGCGACTCACTTGTCTAAAGAAGAAGTACTACTTCACACAAACTTTGACTAATCAAAAGGGCTTTACGTTAATTGAAACGCTTTGCGCCCTTTTTATCTTAGTTTTAAGTATCTCTCTTCTTTCAATCGGTGTGAGCCAATTTCAATTGATTCGAAGGCAAACTTTTCAAGACCGCCAATTGGAATGGCATTTGTTTTTAAATCAATTAGAAAAAGAATGGCAAAATCAAATCGTAATTAAAGTAACGCAAGATAACATTCAAACTGAAAATGCCAAAGGTAGGATTAGCTACTATGAAAATTATCAGAAGATGGTTCGCAAAAGAACGAGTAAAGGCGGGCATCAACCACTTTTAATAAAAGTTGAAAGTCTGACATTTCAAAAAAAAGCCAATTCAATTGTTCTTGAAGTTCAATTTGAAAATCAAGAAAGGTATCGAAATCAACTTCCAGCTTGTTTTAAAGAGGAGCTGAAACAATGAATCAAAAAGGTGCCTTACTCCCAACAGCATTAGTTTTTCTAATCCTTCTTACTTTATTATTACTAGGAACTTTGAAAATCTATCAAAATCAATTCGAACAATTACAGGTGACGAAAGATCACTATCAAGCTAAAACGATGATTTCTTTAACTAAAAAAAAGTTAAAAGAAGAAAGTCATGAAAATTGGACAAAGGGGAAATTTGTATTTCAGTCTGGAGAAGTAGAGATAGTAAAACAAGATGCCTATCAATTTGCTGTACAAACTACATTGAAAAATAGCTATCAAGAAAAAGAAAATATTCAATTTTCAGAAAAAGAGCAACCCAATTAAATGGTTGCTCTTTTTTATTGCTGTAAATGACTAGAATAAGTAGAATATTCGTTGTAATCAGACGGGTTTCACGATATAATAAAATGAATTGTATAAATTTGTATGGGACGAAAGAGTACCATTTAAATAAAAAAGATTTGGGAGGGAACGTCAATGAATCGAATTGAAAAATTACGTAAGGGTATGAAACAAAGAGGCTTAGATGCGCTATTAGTAACAAGCCCTTATAATTTACGTTATGTCTCTAACTTTACAGGAACAACGGGTTTAAGTGTTATTACATTAGATGAAGCCTACTTTATAACGGATTTTCGTTATACAGAGCAAGTTGCTAAACAAGCAGTAGGATTTAAAATAATTCAAAATCAAGGTCCAATTTTTGATGAAGTTGTTAAATTAGTTGAAGAAAATAAGATTGAAGCAATGGGATTTGAACAGGATTTTATTACATTTTCAACTTTTGAGTTACTTGAAGAGATTATTCCCGTTGAAACAGATTTAGTACCCGTTTCAGGATTGATTGAAAGTCTTAGAGAAGTAAAAGAAACCGTTGAGATTGAAACCATTAAAAAAGCATGTTCTATTTCAGATGCGGCTTTTAACTATATCTTAGGCGTTATCAAGCCAGGAATGAGTGAAATCGAAGTTGCGAACTTACTTGATTTTCACATGCGCAGTTTGGGTGCCAGTGGCGTTTCTTTTGAAACGATTGTTGCCAGTGGTTTACGTTCAGCAATGCCTCACGGGGTTGCGAGTTCAAAACTGATTGAAAAAGGAGATTTTGTAACCTTAGATTTTGGTTGTTATTATGAAGGTTATGTTTCTGACATGACAAGAACGATTGCAGTTGGTGAACCAACTGAAAAATTAAAAGAAATCTATCAAATTACACTTGAAGCTCAGTTAAAAGTGCTTGAAGTAGCAAAACCTGGTATGACAGGAAAAGAACTAGATGCTGTAGCAAGAGATCATATTAAGAGCTTTGGATATGGTGAAGCTTTCGGTCATTCAACAGGACATGGGATTGGATTAGAGATTCACGAAGGGCCGAATGTTTCCAAACTAGCAGACAAAGCATTTGTGCCAGGTAACGTGATTACGAATGAGCCCGGTATTTATTTGCCAGGAATCGGTGGCGTTCGAATTGAAGATGATTTAGTGATTACGTCAACAGGCAACGAAGTAATTGTTCATTCACCAAAAGAACTAATCATTTTATAATCAGATTGAAATAACAATTCAATAGTAAGAATGAGAAAAAAATGCTACACTAAATAAATAGAATAGAGAAGCTCTAGGAGGAAATTAAATGATTTCAGTAAATGATTTTAAAACAGGCTTGACAATTGAATTTGATGGCGGAATTTGGCGTGTTGTAGAATTCCAACATGTTAAACCAGGTAAAGGAGCGGCTTTTGTCCGTTCAAAACTTAAAAATCTTAGAACAGGCGCTGCTCAAGAAAAAACTTTCCGTGCGGGAGAAAAAGTAGCAAAAGCACAAATCGATAACCGTAAAATGCAATATTTATATGAAAGTGGTGGCGCTCATGTCTTTATGGACAGCGAAACTTACGATCAATTAGAATTACAAGAGGCGCAAATTGAAGAAGAATTGAAATATTTGAAAGAAAATATGGAAGTTCAAATCATCATGTATGGTGCTGAAACATTAGGTGTTGAGTTGCCAAATACTGTAGAGCTTCGTGTAGCAGAAACAGATCCTGGTATCCGCGGTGATACATCTTCAGGGGGAACAAAACCTGCTAAAATGGAAACAGGTGTCATGATCAACGTTCCTTTCTTTGTTAATGTAGACGATGTTTTAATCGTTAACACACAAGATAATTCATATGTATCAAGAGCTTAATACGAAAAAATTAGATCAATCTATATAAAAAGTGGAGGGTTGCCCTATGGCTGAAGAATCAAAATTAACCTTACAAGACAATAAAGCAAGCTTGGGAGAAATTGAAATTGCACCAGAAGTAATAGAAGTGATTTCAGGAATCGCAGCAAGTAAAGTAGAAGGCGTTTATGCAATGCATGGGAGCTTAACTTCAGGAGTGACTGAATTATTTGGACGCGTAAATCATAAAAAAGGTGTCCGTCTAACAGTCGATGAAGAAGGCTTGAAAGTAGATGTTTATTGTTACTTGAATTATGGCGTTGCGGTTCCTAAAGTAGCGTTAGAAATGCAAGAAAAAATTCGTCAACAATTATTGTTTATGACAGATATTGAACTAACTGAAGTCAATATTCATGTTGTAGCAATTATCCCAGAAAAAGCTGAGATTCAAAAGTTAATCGATTTAGAAGATGAAGATGGTGAAGATGCGTGAGTTTAACAAGACGCGAGATTAGAGAAAAAGCTTTACAAACATTATTCCAACTAGCTGCTAACGAAGATCTTTCTGCGGATCAAGCGATGCAACAGGCTTTAACAAGTCACGAAGAGCTTGCTGACGAGGTAGACAGAGTTGCAGTACCTAAATATTTGGAATTATTAACTTCAGGAGTTACCGAACATCAAGCAGTCATTGATGCAAAAATTGAAGAAAATCTAGCAAATTGGTCAATGAAACGCTTAGCAAAAACCGATTTAATGATTTTACGTATTGCTATTTTTGAAATGCTTTATGTGACGGACGTTCCTGCTAAAGTGGCTTTGAATGAAGCTCTTGAAATTACAAAACTTTACAGTGATGAAAAATCTCGTAAATTTGTTAACGGAGTTCTAGCAAAAGTAGCCGATGAACTAGCTGAATAATTATAAAAAAGAGACTGCTTGTGGGTCTCTTTTTTTATGGAATTCTTTAAAGAAGCTAAAAACGAATGAATTTAATAAATTTTGATTTAATTGTCGTTATTTTCGTTGTTAAAAGCCTTTATTACTATTTTGAAGCTTTTTATTGTGGTAAAATAGAAATGCAAAATGAATTTTAAGGAGTGGGTCAGTAGTGAGTGCAACGATAATGGATGGTAAAGGTTTGGCAGATGAAATGCAAATAGATATGCAAGAAATGGTTGCAGAATTAAAAAACAAGGGAATTACACCTGGTTTAGTTGTATTACTAGTAGGCGAAAATCCGGCCAGTCAAACCTACGTTAAAAATAAGGAAAAAAGAGCGATTGCACTAGGTTTTCATTCTGTTGTAGAACGTTATCCAGCGACGATTTCAGAAGCTGAATTATTAGAAGAAATTGAAAAATTCAATCAAGATGATGACTTTCATGGTATACTAGTGCAGTTGCCATTACCTGAACATATTGATGCAGATAAAGTACTAAATGCGATTGATTCAACAAAAGACGTGGATGGCTTTCATCCTATAAATATGGGGAAATTATTAATTGGAAAACCAGATATGATTCCATGCACTCCTTATGGTATTATGAAATTATTAGCACGTTATAATATTGACATTTCCGGGAAAAATGCCGTAATTATTGGCCGTAGCAATATTGTTGGCAAACCAATGGCTCAGCTTTTATTAATGGAGGATGCAACTGTTACTATCGCTCACTCTAAAACAAAAAATTTAGTTGAGGTTGCAAAACAGGCAGATATTTTGGTTGTTGCAATAGGACGAGGTCATTTTGTAACAAAAGAATTTATCAAACCTGGTGCAGTTGTGATCGATGTCGGAATGAATCGTGATGAGAACGGCAAATTGATTGGAGACGTGGCAACGAGTGAGGTTAGCGAAGTAGCTGGATTTTTAACACCAGTTCCAAAAGGCGTAGGCCCGATGACGATTACAATGTTGCTTTATCAAACAATCAAAAATGCACGTAAAAAAGGAAATCAATAGAAGCAAATAAGGAGGAATCCTTTTGACGACAGAATATTTAACTGTTACAGCACTAACGAAATACATTAAACGTAAATTTGATCAAGACCCTTATTTAGAGCGAATCTATTTAACAGGAGAAATTTCAAATTTTAGAATGCGTCCAAATGCGCATCAATATTTTAGCTTAAAAGACAATCAGGCTAAGATTTCTGCAATTATGTTTAAACCTGCTTTTCAAAAATTGAAGTTTACGCCTGAAGAGGGAATGAAAGTCCTAATTGTTGGTCGCATCTCTTTATATGAAGCCAGTGGAAATTATCAAATCTACGTAGAACATATGGAACCTGATGGTGTAGGTGCTTTGTATCAAGCTTTAGAAGAAACTAAAAAAAAATTACGACTAGAAGGATTGTTTGATGCACCAAAGCAATTAATCTCAACTTTCCCTAAAAAAATAGCTGTCATTACGAGTCCAACTGGAGCTGTTGTAAGAGATATTATGACCACGGTTAAAAGACGTTATCCAATTGTACAGTTAGTAATTTTTCCTACATTAGTTCAAGGGAATCAAGCAGCAAAAGATATTGTTAAAAACATTAAACTAGTAGAAGAAATCGGCGATTTTGATACGATGATTATCGCTCGTGGTGGTGGCTCGATTGAAGATTTGTGGCCATTTAATGAAGAAATTGTTGCAAGAGCTATTTTTGAAGCCACGACTCCAAGTATCTCCTCAGTAGGACATGAAACGGATACAACAATTGCTGATTTAGTAGCAGATGTGAGAGCAGCTACACCAACTGCAGCAGCAGAATTATCCGTACCATTATTAGCAGATGAACTTATGAAGATAGAACAATTAAAACTTCGCTTAATGCAAGCTTTTAAAGGTAAAATTGACGTATTAGATCATCGTCTAAATCGTAGTTTAAGTTCGTATATTTTTAAACAACCTGAGCGTCTATATGAAGGTTATGCTCAAAATTTAGATATAGCAACTGAGGGATTGTTTCGCAATATAGAAGAGAAAATTAATCAAAATAATCATCGTTTAAGTTTGCTGGAATTAAGACTAAAAGCTCATAATCCAACACAATTAGTTGAACAAAAACAACAAGAAATAGCGGTTTTAACCCAGCAACTATCTCTTCAAATGAGACGCTATATGGATGAAAAAATACAAACTATTCACGTGTTAATGCAGTCTCTTGATTATTTAAGTCCTTTAAAAATCATGGATCGTGGGTATAGTTATGTCACTAAAAATGGTGAAGTGATTAAAGAATCAGAACAAGTTAAAAAAGATGAAGTGATTGAAATTCATTTGCATAAAGGAAAAATTGAAGCAAAAGTGACTAAGAAAGTAGAGGAAATCTAATGACTGTAAAAAAACAAATCAAATTTGAAGAAGCAATGCAACAACTAGAAGAAATCGTAACAAACTTAGAGCAAGGCGATGTTCCTTTAGAAGAAGCTTTAGAACAATTTCAAAAAGGTGTAGGTCTTAGCAAAATTTGTAAAGAAACGTTACAAAATGCTGAAAAAACGCTAACAAAAATGGTAGATGAAAACGGTGAAGAAGCACTATTTGAGACAGATTCAGAATAAGGAGAACCTAAATGAACTTAATTGATTTTCAAACGCAACAAATGCCCTTGTTTGAAGACTTTTTAATCAACACATTAAAAGAAGAGATTTTACCAAATTCAACATTATATCATGCAATGAACTATTCTGTGTCAGCAGGTGGCAAACGAATCCGCCCGTTACTTTTATTAGCGGTACTAAAGTCATTCGGAAAAAATCCAAAAGCAGGATTTGAAGTTGCAGCGGCTCTAGAATACATTCATACGTATTCATTGATTCATGATGATTTACCAGCAATGGATAACGACGCTCTAAGACGAGGCAAGCCAACCAATCACATTGTCTATGGTGAAGATATGGCGATTTTAGCAGGTGATGGTCTATTGACCTATGCTTTTGAAGTGATTGCAATAAGTCCTTTATCAAATGATAAAAAAGTAAAGCTTATCTCAGCATTGGCTAAGTCAGCAGGACCAACAGGGATGGTTGCCGGTCAAGTGGCGGATATGGAAGCTGAAAAAAAACAAGTTCCCTTAAAGGAATTAAAAGAAATTCATGCTAGAAAAACAGGGGAATTATTACGTTTTGCAGCTATAGCAGGCGGGATTATTGCAGAAGTTTCATCATTAGCTTTAAATGCGCTTGAACAATACGCTCTTCATTTGGGACTGGCTTTTCAAATTCGAGATGATGTGATGGACGTTATTGGAGATGTGACGGAGTTAGGGAAAGAAACTGGCATGGATGCAATCCATGAAAAAAGTACTTATCCTAATTTATTGACATTAACTGGCGCTATTGAAGCGTTAAATGAAGAATTAGGACAAGCGAAAAAAGCTCTTAATTACGAAAAAAATAATGAAGTATTTGACGCAAGTCTTTTAAATGAGATTGCCGATATGCTTTTGATAGAAGAAAGATAGGCGATGGAATGAAGAAAGAACGAGTGGATATTTTATTAGTTGAACAAGGACTATTTGAAACAAGAGAGAAAGCGAAACGAGCAATTATGGCGGGTCAAATCTATAATGAAAAAGAAGAACGCTTAGACAAACCAGGTGAAAAAATCTCACAAGATTCCGTACTTAAAATCAAAGGAGAAACATTGCGTTATGTAAGTCGTGGTGGCTTGAAACTTGAAAAAGCCTTAGAAGTATTTGACGTGGATGTAACGGATAAGGTTATGTTGGATATTGGCTCTTCAACGGGTGGATTTACCGATGCAGCTTTACAAAATGGGGCAACAATGAGCTATGCGTTAGATGTAGGCTACAATCAATTGGCTTGGAAGTTAAGACAAGATGAACGTGTAGAAGTAATGGAACGCGTTAATTTCAGACACAGTAAATTAGAAGATTTTACCAAAGGACAACCGGAATTTGCGACAATCGATGTTTCTTTTATTTCTCTGCGTTTGATTTTACCAGTATTAAAAGATATTTTAAAACCTGGTGGCGATGTATTAGCTTTAATTAAACCACAATTTGAAGCAGGTCGTGAAGGTGTTGGCAAAAAAGGAATCGTTCGTGACCCAGCTGTTCATAAACAAGTATTAGACGATATGATTCAATTTGTAGTTGGTATCGGATATGATGTAATGGCTCTTGATTATTCACCAATCACTGGTGGCGAAGGCAATATTGAATTTTTAATGCATTTAAAATGGAATGACAAAGTTACTGGAACTGTAAATTATAGTGTTAATGCGGATTCTACTTTAGCCAGTGCTTATGAGCGTTTGAAAAAATAAATAAAAAACAGTGCTAAATTAAGAAAAGAATCTTATTTTAGTGCTGTTTTTTGAGTATGAATATACATTTAGTGTTAAAAACAACTATATTTTTTACTTAATTCTTTATTCCGAAAGTAAAATACGTTATGATAGAGTTAAATCATTGCATAAATATACTGTTTTTAGAAAACGAGGTGTAATTATGAAGAAAAAAGAAAGACATCGGTTATTACAAGAGTTGATTCAGGATAATGTAATTGAAAAACAAGAGGATTTTGTGCGTATATTAGAAGAAAGAGGAATCGTGGTCACACAGGCAACTATTTCACGAGACATCAAAGAACTTCATCTAGTAAAAGTTCCCTCACAAACTGGCGGTTATCGCTACAGTATGCCACCAGATGCACAATACGATACATCAAAAAAATTGGAACGACTGGTCAAAGATGCTTTTGTTTCGATTGACATGCAAGATTACTTTCTCGTTTTAAAAACGATTCCAGGAAATGCTTATGCATTAGGATCATTAATCGATTCTTCTAGCTTTGAAGGGGTATTTGGAACGATTTGTGGCGATGATACTGTCTTGATTATTTGTAAATCAGCAGAAGCTGCGACAAGAATTAAAGATCATTTTTTACATTTATTATAAAAATTAAAAGCAAAAACGGTTTTGAGAGGTGAAAACATGTTACAAGAACTAGCCATTAAAAATTTCGCGATTATTCACGATTTGTCATTAAGCTTTGAAAATGGAATGACCGTTTTAACGGGTGAGACGGGTGCAGGTAAATCAATTATCATTGATGCAGTAGGTTTATTAGCAGGTGGAAGAGGCTCAAGCGAGTTTATCCGTCACGGTGAGTCCAAATGCGTCCTAGAAGGTTTATTCTCATTAAATAAAGAAGCCACTACTTTTGATTTATTAAAAGAATATGATATTGATTTTGAAGATCATACCATTTTGATTCAACGAGATATTCACCGAAATGGGAAAAATGTCTGTCGAGTTAATGGACGCTTAGTCAATATTGCTACATTACGTTTGATTGGTGAAACGATGATTGACATACATGGTCAAAATGAGCACCAAGAATTAATGAATCCAGAACGTCACTTAGGAATGCTAGATCAATTTGGTAATGAGACATTAAGTCGCTTAAAAGCAGATTATCATCAAACTTATCTAGCCTACCAAACCGCTAAAACAACTTATGAGAAGTGGCAAAATAGCGAACAAGAATTAGCTCAACGAATGGATATGCTAGCTTATCAAACCAACGACATTGAATTAGCTGAACTAGTTGTTGGAGAAGATGATTTACTAGAAGAAGAAAAAAACTTATTAGTTAATTATCAACGAATTGTTGGTGCCCTTTCAGTTAGCTATGATGCTCTGCAAGGAGAGGAAGGTAGTGGCATCGATTTAATTGGCAGTGCGATGACTGAAATGAGTGGAATTGAAGAAATCGATGGCAAGTACAAACAAATTTCTGAAAGTATTTCCAATAGTTATTTTCAACTACAAGAAGCAGCTAGTGATATTTTAAAAGAAATGGATCAGCTAGCCTATGATGAAAATCGTTTAAATGAAATCGAGAAGAGACTTGAACTGATTCATCAGATGAAACGAAAATATGGCGATTCTTTAGCTGAAATCATGAATTATTATGAAAAAATAACCATTGAATTAAGCCAAATTAAAAATCGAGAAGATCATATTTATACGTTAACAACTGAACTCAAAGAATTATCAGAACAATTGACCAAAAAAGGGCAAGTATTGTCCAAAAAACGACAAGAAGTTGCTAAAGATCTAGAAATCAGTATTCATGAGCAATTAAAAGAGCTTTATATGGAAAAAGTTATTTTTGAAGTTCGCTTCCTTTCAAAAGAAACAAATGGAAAAAGCTTCAGTGAAAACGGAATTGATCAGGTTGAGTTTTATATTGCAACCAATCCGGGAGAACCTTTAAAACCATTAGCAAAAGTAGCTTCAGGTGGAGAGCTTTCTCGAATGATGTTAGCAATGAAGACGATTTTCTCAAAAAACTTAGGGATTACTAGTATCATCTTTGATGAAGTTGATACTGGAGTAAGTGGTCGAGTAGCACAAGCAATTGCGAATAAAATTTATTTAGTAGCTGTTCATTCACAAGTTTTATGTATTACTCATTTGCCACAAGTTGCAGCAATGGCGGATCATCATCTTTTTATTTCCAAAACTGTTGTAGGAGAACGAACAGAGACCCATGTTGACTTGCTAAAAAAATCAGCTAAAGTACAAGAAATCGCTCGAATGCTAGCAGGAACTGAGATTACTAAATTGACTTTAGAACATGCAAAAGAATTACTAGAACTAGCCAAAACTGAAAAACACAAATACATTTAAAAAAGAAAATCAACTTGCTGATTTTCTTTTTTTTAAGTATTTTAAATAACGATCGTTACTTAAATGTGACAATTTTGTGACAGAAAAGACCTTTTCACCTACAACCTAAGGATGATTTTTATCTAAACTTCCGATTAAAGGGTTCTCATAAATGCTTAAAATAGATATACTTATAAGGAATTATTAATTAAAAATTAGGAGGCTTACAATGAAGAAAAAATGGATTGTTGGTATTGTAGTAGTGGTTGTATTAATTATTGGTGGATTCGTAGTAAAAAGTATGATGAAATCAAGTACAGTAGAAGAGGCTGGGAAAAGTGCTAAAGTCGATGATGGAATTGATTACTTTGACGTACCAGATGTTGAGCAAGTATACATCAATGGAGTGGTGACACCAGATCAAACAGAATCATTTGCTAAAAATGAAAAACTAGGAACACAACCAGAAATCAAAGTAAATAATGGAGATATTGTAGATCAAGGAACCGTTTTATTTACTTATGAAGATAAAGAGATTACCCAATTGATAGAAGAACAAAATAATACAGTGAGTAGAAATCAAACAAAACGTAGCAATACAATTGCTAGAAGAGACAAGGCGCTTGCTAATTTTAATGCGACACCAGAAGAAGAGAGAACTACATCAAAAAGTGCAATAGAATCAGAGTACACAGAGGCATTAGCAACTATTGATGAAGATATTCAATTTTCAACAAGTACGATTGCTAATTTGAAAGAAAAACAATATGTGAACACAACTGCAAAATTCAGAGGACAAGTTGCGATTCCAGAAATCAAGGATGCAAATGCACCTATTTTAAAATTAACTTCTGAAGGATATTACGTATCAGGAAAAGTAAATGAAAAAGATTTAGCAAAAATTACTATTGATCAAAAAGCCAATATTCAAATTGTTCCAACAGGTAAAACAGTGGGTGGGAAAATCACTTATATAGATAATAATCCGCCAGAAACAGCTGGAGCTGAAGGTGCTGCAGATGCTACAGCAGGTGCAGAAGCGGGTATGTCATCTTACCTAGTTAAATTAGCCTTGGATTCATTTGAAGGTGTGAAAAATGGCTACCATGTACAAGCAACCATTAATTTAAGCAACGATCCAATTGAAATTCCAACGAAAGCAATCCAAACTGAAGGGGATATTCGTTACGTATTAGTCAATGATTTTGGATCAGTGATTCGTCGTGAAATTCAAACTGGCGAAGAAAAAGGGAAAAATACGATAGTGACGTCAGGACTTGAGTCTGCTGATAAAGTAATTGTTTCTTCTAAGAAAAAAGTTAAAGAAGGCGATTTACTAGAAGGCGATCATTCAGAGAAAACAGATGCTGCTAATGGCAATGTTACTGTTGAAAATTAAGGGGGGCGTAATCAATGGAAAATGAAAAAAATGAAAAAACCCCTTTGATTGTGCTAAAGGAAATCAATAAGTATTTTCCAATGGGAAAAGAAAAACTTCATGTCCTAAAATCATTAAACCTAACGATTTATGAAGGTGAGTTCATTATGATTATGGGGAAATCAGGGAGCGGTAAAACGACCTTGATGAATATTATTGGGTTTTTAGATCGAATTTCAGATGGAACTTATTTATTTAAAGGAACGGATGTGTCTTCTTTATCCGAAAATAAGAAGTCCGATTATCGCAATCAGTTCTTTGGTTTTGTTTTTCAACAGTTCTTTTTGATTGATTCTTTAAATGTTATTCAAAATGTTGAATTGCCAATGGTTTATCAAGGGGTCAAAAAAAGTAGCGAAAAACACGAACGAGCAAAAAAATATTTAGACTTAGTTGGTTTGGGAACAAAATTAAAGTCTCGTGCTACTGAGTTGTCAGGTGGACAACAGCAACGTGTAGCGATTGCAAGATCGTTAGTGAACAATCCGTTGTTGATTATGGCAGATGAGCCTACAGGTGCCTTAGATAGTGAAACAGGAAAAGAAATTATGAGTACATTAAGTGAATTAAATAAAGAAGGCAAAACAATTGTCATGGTAACGCATGATGAAGATATGACAAAATACGCAACTCGAGTAATTCGAATGAAAGATGGCGTCTTTGTAGAGAATGGGGTGACTTTATGATTATCAATATTTTAATCAGCACCTTTTTAAGTTTAAGAGCACACAAGCTTCGCGTATTTTTAACAATGGTTGGAATTATTATTGGAATCACATCGGTTGTCTGTATCTCAACTTTAGGTGCCGGGATGAAAAAGCAAGTAATGTCAGCTAATGATACCAATGCAAATATTATGAAAATTCAATACAGTATGGAAGACGAAGAATCAGACGGAATGAACTATATTAGTTATAAGGATAGTGATTTTTCTTTTACAAGAGTTGATTTGAAAAAAATAAAAGACATAAAAGGCATTGATGCAATCTATCCAGATTATGGTGGAGTAGCAGGTGGCGATAATATTGATGTCAATATGGATTACTTTGGGGCAAAAGCAAGTTTAATGGCAACCCCTAATACCGGCGAAGTTCCGTTAGCTTTTGGTCGTCAAATCGAATCCAGAGATGCCAATCGTGATGTGATTATTTTAGATCACAGTGTTTTTGACGATCAAATCAAGATGGATAAGCCAGAAGAAATGCTGAATCAGGCGGTTTCAATTAATGGTTACATGTACAAGGTAATTGGAATTAAAGAAAAGTTTGATTACAATAACCTTTCTCAAAGCGAAAGCATGGAGTTAGATTGGAATACCGTTGGAAGCAGCATTGTTTCAAGAGCTTCTTATAATGAGTTGGCAAAATCAAAACAAATCCAAGGAATTAATTTGAAATTAAAACCTGATGCGGATCGCCAACAAGTTTTAGATGAAGCCGTTAATAGAATGACCGAAGCCCATCCAGAGGTAAAAGGAATTTTCAAAGAAAACGACAGTGCACAGCAACAACAAAAAATGATGGAAGATGCTGTTGGTGGAATGACAGGATTTTTAATGGCAATTACAGCAATTTCACTTCTTGTTGGTGGGATTGGCGTGATGAATATTATGTATGTTTCGGTAACTGAAAGAAAACGTGAAATTGGGATTAGACGAGCAATTGGAGCTAAACCAAGAACGATTTTACTACAATTCTTACTTGAAGCAGCTTTTATCACCTTAATCGGAGGATTGATAGGAATCGCATTAGGTTATGGTCTATCTAAATTACTAGGATCATTTGTCCAAATAATTCCTGTAATGACGCCTCAAATCTTTATTATTTCAACAGTTGTGTCGATTTTTACTGGGATTCTATTTGGAATTATACCTGCAATTAATGCAGCAAAAATGGACCCAATCAAAGCAATCTATCGTTAACTAAAAAAAGAGAGCACTCTTATGGAGAGTGTTCTCTTTTTTAGTTAAAGAATAAAGTATAGACAACTGACAGTACACCTGAACCTATCATTGCGAATAACATAATCCAAACAACGATTTTTGTTATTTTTTCCATTTTAGTAGGTTGTTTTTTCTTATAGCTTGTTTTATAAATATCTTTATTTTTCAAGAATAGTTCCTCACTTTCTTTTTAAATAGTCTCTATCATTTTACACTTAATGAGACTGCTTTTTCAAGTGATGATTTAAAAATAGTTTTTCTTTTTTAAAATCCAAGCTGTAATAATGCTAATAATCAACATCAATAACAAAACAATCCAAAAAGCATTTGGAGCTTGCGATAATGGCAAGTCAACGTTCATTCCGTAAATTCCGCCAATAATAGTAGGAATAGTTAAAACAATTGTAATAGAGGTTAAAATTTTCATAATATTGTTTAAATTATTTGAAACAACAGCTGAAAACACGTTGCTAACCTGATCTAAAATTTCTCGGTATTGATGAATCATCGTTTCAGCCTGTTCATTTTCAACAATTACATCATGCAAGAAACTACGAGCGACAGCATTCTTACTAAAACGATCGGTTTCTTTCATAATATCTAGAATCGGACGATTGCTGGAAATTGCGGTTAAGAAGTAAGTTAAGCTTTTTTGCAAAGCCATCAAAGCAAAAAGCTGTTCGTTTTTAGTTGACTTCGTAAGTTGTAGCTCTAATTTTTTTGTTTCATCATCAATATCATTTAAAAAATGAATATAAGAGGCTGAAATGTGCCATAGAAGGCGTAAGACAAATTGCTCTTGATGAGTAGTATCAATTTTGTATCCCTCTTGATTTTGAATCATTTTTGTAATGAATAAGGGTGTATGTTTTGAAGCAGTAATCAAGGTGTTTTTAGTTAAAATGATTGAAATAGGAAGTGTCACATACTCGATGTAACCCAATTCACCAATCATTAAGTGAGGGTATTGCATAACAATAAGAGAAGCTGCATCTTCATCTTCTTCTTTTAGCATTTCTTGTCTTGAATTTTCATTCTCATCTAAGACACTGGTAATATAATCTCTTGGAAAATTGAATGTTTTAACTAATTTAGTAATTTCTTCATCAGTAGGGTCGTTTACATTAATCCAACCACCACTTATTTCTTGATTGTCAGTAATTAATTCACCAACACCATTTGTACGAAAACCTTGAATCATAAGTGAAATCTCCTTATCCATTTTTCATAAACTCATGGTTTCATTATACACTAGAACAATCCAAATAACTTAAATAAACTATAAAGTAGGAAGAGTTGCACAAATGGATAGTTTCACTTAAAATAGAGAATACAATCAGGAAAGAAGTGGTAGTCAATGTTAATCAACGAGGAAAGACTTATTCAACGGTTTGTTGATTTGGTGAAAATCGATTCAGAAACCAAACAAGAAGAAGCGATTCAACCTTATTTAAAATCAGAATTTGAAAAACTAGGATTAGAAGTAACTGAAGATCAAACCAAGGGAGAAACAGGTTTTGGTGCGAACAATCTGATTGCGGTATTAGCTGGAGATGACAGTCTGGAGACGATTTTCTTTTCTTGTCACATGGACACGGTAATGCCAGGGAAAAATATTCAACCTATTATCAAAGATGATGTGATTCAAACCGATGGAACGACTATCTTGGGTGCAGATGATAAAGCTGGGATTGCGATTTTATTTGAACTCATTCAAACACTAAAGGAATCAGAAATGGTTCATTGTCCAATTGAATTTGTGATTACAGTTGGGGAAGAGAGCGGATTAGTTGGTGCTAAAGCGTTTGACGTTAAACAACTTTCTGCAAATTACGGGTTCGTTCTAGATACAGGTGGCCCAGTTGGAAGCATTACAGTTGGAAGCCCGACTCAATATCGTATCGAAGCTTTAATTAAAGGTGTGACAGCTCATGCTGGAGTAGCTCCTGAAAAAGGAATTTCAGCAGTTCAGATTGCAGCAAATGCGATTCATCATATGAAACTAGGCAGAATTGACGAAGAAACAACAGCAAACATTGGTTTAATCAGTGGTGGGACAGCTACTAATATTGTAATGGATCGCTTAGAAGTGATTGCAGAAGCGCGGTCATTGTCAAAAGAAGCTTGTGAAAATCAAGTGAACCACATGAAATCAACGTTTGAAACGATTGCATCTGAAATGGGCGGTTCAGCAGTCGTTTTAACTAAGAAAAATTATGACGGCTATCGTTTTACCAAAGAAACTCAAGTTGTTCAAGTTGCGGCAAAAGCAATTATGAACCTAGGTATTCGTCCTAATTATCAAACAAGCGGTGGCGGAAGTGATGCAAATATTTTTAATGGAAAAGGCAAGCCAACAACCAACTTATCCATTGGATATGAGAAAATTCATACGGTTCATGAATACATTCCAACTAAGGAATTAAAAAAAGCTGCAGAATTAGCGTATCAAATCGTAACGGTGGTAAGTAGTAAATAAAAGAATAAAAGAAATCAATTCTTTTATTTTCAGCAAATATTTGGTACGATAATGAAGAGTTTTAAAATGTAAGCATTTGAAGGGAGCGTTTCATAAATGTCGAAACAAGAAATTGGCGTTATCGGAATGGCAGTAATGGGTAAAAACTTAGCTTTAAATATTGAAAGCAGAGGATATAGCGTTTCTATTTTTAACCGTACAGGTTCTAAAACTGAAGAAGTTGTTGCAGAGCATCCAGATAAAAAATTGGTGCCAACTTATACAATAGAAGATTTTGTGGCTTCTCTTGAAAAACCACGTCGTATTTTGATTATGGTTAAAGCAGGAGCACCAACAGATATGACGATTCAAGCGTTGTTGCCTCATTTAGATAAAGGCGATATTTTAATTGATGGAGGAAATACCTTCTTTAAAGATACAATTCGTCGTAATGAAGAGTTGGATCAATCAGGTATTAACTTTATTGGTACAGGTGTTTCAGGTGGGGAAGAAGGGGCTTTGAAAGGTCCTGCAATCATGCCTGGTGGACAAAAAGAAGCCTACGATTTAGTTGCACCTATTTTTGAAAAAATTGCGGCTGTTGCTAAAGAAGATGGCGAACCATGTGTCACTTATATTGGCCCAAATGGTGCTGGTCACTATGTTAAGATGGTTCATAATGGAATCGAATATGGCGATATGCAATTGATAGCAGAGTCTTATGCACTATTAAAAGATGTTGCGGGCTTAAGTGTAGAAGAAGCAGCAGCAGTCTTCACGGAATGGAACAATGGAGAATTAGATAGCTATCTAATGGAAATTACTTCTGACATTTTAACAAGAAAAGATCCAGAAACAGGAAAACCAATCGTTGACGTGATTTTAGATCGTGCTGGAAATAAAGGAACAGGTAAATGGACGTCACAAAGCGCATTGGATTTAGGTGTGCCACTTCCACTAATTACAGAATCCGTATTCGCACGTTACATTTCAGCAATGAAAGAAGAACGGGTGAATGCAAGCAAAGTTCTACCAAAACCAGCTACATTTACATTAACAGAAGAGAAAGCAGAATTTATCGAAAAAATTCGTCAAGCTTTATACTTTAGTAAAATCATGAGCTATGCACAAGGATTTGCTCAAATGCGTATTGCGAGTGAAGAATACAACTGGGATTTACAATATGGTGAAATTGCTAAGATTTTCCGTGCAGGATGTATTATTCGTGCTCGTTTCTTGCAAAAAATCACAGATGCTTATGACCGTGAGCCAGCATTGAAAAACTTACTATTAGATGAGTATTTCATTGATATTACGAAAAACTATCAAGATGCTGTTCGTGATGTTGTGGGAATTGCCGTTAAAGCAGGAGTTCCAATTCCAACCTTCTCATCAGCAATTGCTTATTATGATTCTTATCGTTCAGAAAACTTGCCAGCGAACTTAATCCAAGCACAACGCGATTATTTTGGTGCTCATACGTATGAAAGAACGGATAAAGAAGGCGTTTATCATTACGATTGGTATGGGGAAGACAATAAATAAACGTTTAAATTAAAAAAGAAAGCGTGGAAAACAATGGAGAGATTTCTTTCCAAGTAGTTTTCCATGCTTTTTTAGTTAGAAATTGGTCTATCTAGATTGCTAATCCATTCTTTACTATCTGTCACTAAAAGTACTTTTTTACTAAGAGCCGTTTCTTCACTGACTTTAAAGGCAAGCTTTCGAGTGATAGTGATATCAGGATTGATAGCATCTTGGTATAAAAAGTCAGTAGCAAAGTTTAGTTCAGGTTCGAAACTAACGTCATCTTTGATAAGTAAAAAATCGGAATAGTTGATGTTAATTGCTTTGGTAAGATTATTTTTCGCTCGAATCTCTAGTTCGAGGGTAACTGAGGAATCTTTTTTTTGTTCGCTGGGTACAATTTTTTTATCCAGTACCTCTATCGTGACTCCATTTTGAATAGGGGAAGCCATTCTTTTTTCATTGATAAAACTATTCTGATTTATAAAAATAATTGGAGATCGGAAAACAACCCTTTCGTTTTTTACTTTCATTTTGTAGAAACCGAAAAAAATAATTGTCAATAGTAAGATAATTACAATGAAAATGAGTATCTTTCGTTTGAGATTCTTTTTTTTCGTTTTTGGATATAGCATTTTTCTAGCCATTGTCTCCTCCTATATTCTTTTATCTTTTACATAAAAGCGTTTATTCAAACAAACATAACAACGGTTCAATTATATCATTTTGCTGAATAGGTCACAATAGCTACAATTTTTTGGTATAGTTTTTTATATTAATTATCTATTGAAGAAGAATTTAGGCTATTATCATTTTCTCAATGTTTTTTTATTTTTTGAAAAAAACTGAAGAATTTAATTTGAAAAAGAGTAAAAAATGATTGAATTAGGTGTATAACGTTTATTTTTTATTTATTTATGGTAAAATGAAGTGAAAATTCAATTAGAAATAGATTGTAGTAAGAGGTCAAACATGTTATTGTACTAAAGTCGCAGTGTAAGAATAAATCCACTGAGTATAAAGGAAAAGGTGAATAGGTATGCATAAAATATTAATTATTGAAGATGAGAAGAATTTAGCGCGTTTTGTTGAACTAGAATTAAAGCATGAGGGGTATGAAACTGAAGTTCAAAATAATGGTAGAGCAGGACTTGAAGCAGCGCTTTCAGATGATTGGGATGCTATTTTGCTTGATTTGATGTTACCAGAATTAAACGGAATTGAAGTTTGCCGCCGTATTCGTCAAGTGAAAAATACGCCAATTATCATGATGACTGCAAGAGATTCTGTGATTGATCGAGTTTCTGGTTTAGATCATGGAGCAGACGATTATATTGTGAAACCTTTTGCGATTGAAGAACTATTAGCACGCTTACGTGCGTTGTTACGTCGCATTGATATTGAAGGCGAACAAAATATTACGAAACAAACTACGGTTACATACCGTGATATCACTGTTGAAAAAGAAAACCGTGTTGTCAGACGTGGGGATGAAGTGATTGAATTAACGAAACGTGAGTATGAATTGTTATTAGCTTTGATGGAAAACGTTAACGTAGTTTTAGCAAGAGATGTTCTTTTAAATAAAGTATGGGGCTATGAAACAGAAGTTGAAACGAATGTGGTGGATGTTTATATCCGTTATTTGCGTAATAAAATTGATGTTCCTAACGAAGAAAGCTATATTCAAACAGTTCGTGGAACGGGTTATGTGATGCGCTCGTGAGCAATAAAATTATTGACAGTGAAAAAGAGGAGAAACCTAAAGTAAAAAAGCGGGTTTCTCTTAAATGGAAGTGGACGATTGGCGCAAGTATGGCAATCTTTTTTACGTACACTCTTTTTTCTGTCGCTATTTTTATGGGATTTACACAAATGATGATTTCACAAGAGCATGCAAATGTAAAAGATACTTTGTTTGCAGTCTCTAATAAGTTGAAATTGGAATCTGCTAATTTAACAAATGAAAAAGTGACTCAAACACTACAACCTAATTTTCCAACTACAAATGATTCAGAAGTAGATTCGAGATTTTTGATTGATGACAGTTCATATGATTCAATCGATACACTTTACGCTAAAATAAATGAAGCAGGAGTTGTGGTCAGAGTTTTTGATCCAAATTCACGATTGTTGTATGAATCAAGAGCAAGTCATGCAACGTTCACTAAAACAGCGTATACTGAAATTAAACCAATCAAAATTGATGGGAAAGACGGATTTTCAGGGACAATGCCAATTATGTCTAGTCAGAATCAAAATATTATTGGATATGTTCAAGTAACCAATGAATTATTGCGTTATCATGAAATGAGCAATAAAATTGTTTTGGTGATGCTGACAATGGGAAGTTTAGCCTTGATTGTGAGTGGTGTATTAGGTTATTTATTAGCCATTAATTTCTTAAAACCAATTAAGCTAATGACGCGAACAATGAATGATGTTAGACAGGATACGCAATCGCGCTCAAGAATGGTCGTACCAGATTCAAACGATGAATTATCTGATTTGACAAGGCTTTTCAACGATATGTTAGATAAAATGCAAAAATACATTGAACAGCAGAAACAATTTGTTGAAGATGTTTCTCATGAATTACGGACGCCAGTAGCTATTATGGAAGGTCATTTAAAACTATTAAATCGTTGGGGAAAAGAAGATCCTGTTATTTTAGATGAATCTCTGTCTGCATCCTTACAAGAAATTGAACGGATGAAGAGCTTAGTACAAGAAATGCTAGATCTTTCTAGAGCCGAACAAGTGGAAATTCATTATAAACATGAGAAAACAAATGTAAAAAATATGATCCATCAAACCTTTAATAATTTTAGTATGATTCACCCAGATTTTGTTTTTAATTTAGATGATGACGTCGATGAAGATGTGAATGTTCAAATTTACCGAAATCATTTTGAACAGATTTTGATTATTTTATTGGACAATGCAGTGAAATATTCAACAGATCGTAAAGAGATTCACATTTCCGTAGCCCAAGATGATTACGCTATTCAAATTGCCATTCAAGATTTTGGTGAAGGAATTGGTCAAGGGGATTTGCAAAAAATATTTAATCGTTTTTATCGAATCGACAAGGCAAGAAGTCGAGACAAAGGTGGAAATGGATTGGGTTTAGCAATCGCCAAGGAGCTACTAGATGGGTACCAAGGAACGATTTCCGTTGAAAGTGTTTTAAATCACGGCACAATCTTTAGAATTAGTTTACCGATTTTAAAAGAAAATTAAAAAGAAAGGAGCCAGTGACCAAGGTCATTCGCTCCTTTCTTTTTTGTTTAAATTAACGATTCTGTTTACCAGAATTACGTCCTTTTTTAGGATTAGGTGTATTTTTTTTTGAAGCTGCGCTAATTTCTTCAGCTTTGATTGGTTTAGCTTTTTGAACGACAGCAGGTTGAATCGGACGATTTTTCATTTCCTCTGCGATTGCAGCTTTAATTTTAGGTTTGTGATACAAATTTGTAATTAAAGTTTGGAAACAAGCAAAGACTCCACCGACTAACCAATAAAGACCAAGCCCTGCTGGTGACTGAAGTGTGAAAATTAAAATCATTACTGGACTCATAAACATCATCATGCGCATTTGTTTTTTCTGAGCATCAGGCATGCCAATCATTGAAAGGTAAGCTTGCACGACGTAAACTAAACCAGCAGCAATTGCTAGATAGACATTTTTATCGCCAAGGTTAATTCCTAAGAAGTTGCTTTCAGCAATCTGAGGAGAAAGGCGAATTGCTTGATACATAGCAGTAAAAATAGGCATTTGGATTAGAATTGGTAAACATCCGATTCCACCAGTCATACTCATATTATTGGCTTTGTAAAGTGCCATTAATTCTTGTTGAGCAGCAGCTTTTTCTTCTTGCGTGGCAGCTTCTTTTTGTTTCTTTTGGATAACATCCATTTCAGGCTTAATGACAGCCATCTTTTCTTGCTGAATCATTGATTTTTTCGCTTGATTTAAATTTAAAGGCAAAATAATGACACGAACGATTAACGTAATAAAAATAATCGCCATTCCATAACTGCCATTAAACAAGTCAGCTAACCAAATGATAGAATTTCCTGTTGGCACAACAAGATAGTCGTAAATAAAACCTGTTCCATTCCCATTTTTATCAGTTTTCATACAACCAGATAAGAATAGGACAAGACTTAATACGCTACTTGTTAAAAGTAATTTTTTTAATTTATTCATGTTTCACGATCCTTTGATTAATTTAATAGGTAACATTTCTAACTATACTTGAATCGCAGTCAGATTTCAATTAGTTACTGAAAATTTGTTGCGAATTTTGATAGATGCATCTTCTTCAAGTTGGAGATTTTCGACTCGACCGCTGGGGGTTGGGGACTGCTTAATTTTAGCAATAAATAAATCGATTTTATCTGAATCACCATTTGCTTCGATATAAACCGATCCGTCCGCTTCATTTTGTACAATTCCAAATACGCCAATTTGATCGGCAACCATCTTCGTCATATAACGAAATCCAACACCTTGCACGCGACCTTTTACCTTCATACGAATGGTTTTCATCAAATCCTCTCCTTTCTAATACGTAACAATATAAGTATTTTAACGATGAATTTGTGATTAGTCAATCAAACTACAAAAAAGCCAATTAAAGCAAGTCATGATATACTTAAATTAAGATAAAAAACAGGAGGGGATCTATTTGTATCAAGTGATTGCATTATATGGTGAATATGAACCCTGGTGGTTTTTTGATGATTGGAAAGACGATATTGTTTCACAAAATGATTATGCGACTTTTCAAGAAGCTAGCCGAGCATATCAGCAAATTTATTCAGAGTTAGAGATGCAGTATCCTTATAAAGAAACAAAAAAGTCTTATTTAACTGCATTTTGGAATGAAACAGAAATACGATATTGCGAAGATTGCGAAGATGACATACAATTATTCCATAGTATCATGCTTTTAAAAGATGATCGACCTTTTGAAGTGTTTCAACCGACAGCTTCAAAATAGAAAGGAAATTAAATGAAAACATTGATTATTGCAGAAAAACCTAGCGTTGGAAAAGAGATTGCTCGTGTTCTTGGCGCTACTCAAAAAAATAAGAACTATATAGAAGGAAAAGATGTTATCGTAACATGGGCATTAGGTCATTTATTAGGTTTAAAAATGCCAGAAGATTACAAAAAAGAATGGGCTAATTGGGATTTAGAAAGTTTGCCTTTAATTCCTCCTAAAATGGCGATTAAACCATTAAAAAATACAGGGCATCAATTAAAAGCGATTAAACAATTAGCGAACCGCAAAGACATTGATAGTGCTGTAATTGCAACAGATGCCGGAAGAGAAGGGGAATTGGTTGCGCGTTGGATTTTAGAGTATGTTCACTTTAATAAACCTGTTAAGCGACTATGGATTTCTTCTCAAACTGACAAAGCCATTAAAGAAGGATTTAAAAATCTGAAACCAAGTAAGCAATACGATGCATTATACGATTCAGCAATAGCACGTTCCCAAGCGGATTGGTTGGTTGGCTTAAATGTAACAAGAGCCTTAACGGTTAGATATCAAGACAGCTTGTCAGCTGGACGTGTTCAAACGCCTACTTTAGCAATGGTACGCAAACAAGAAGAAAAAATAGAAACATTTATGCCAGAAACTTTTTATACCGTCAGCTTAATGGTGGATGGTCAAAAAGCAACTTTGATTGAAGGCGCTAAAACCAAATTTAAGGATCGTAAAGAAGCCGAAGAATTGGCGACTAAATTAAAAAGTAAACCAGTTAAAGTAAATGAAATCAAAGAAAAAATTCAAACAGATTATGCACCTATTCCTTATGATTTAACTGAATTACAACGAGATGCTAATAAACGTTACCAATTTTCAGCTAAGAAAACGTTAGGTTTGATGCAGACTTTGTATGAACGTCATAAAGTATTGTCGTACCCAAGAACCGATTCAAAGCATTTAACAACCGATATGGCAGCAACAATGAAAGATCGTTTACATGCTGTTCAAAGTTTTTCACCGGATGTTGTAAAGAAAGCTTTAAAAAATGGCGGACAAGTAACTCAAAAAGGGGTTTTCAATAATAGCAAGGTAACCGATCACCATGGGATTATTCCGACGGAAGAACGACCAAGAGTTGAAAAAATGGAAAGTGATGAGCTGAAAATTTACCGAATGGTTGTAGAGCGCTTCTTAGGATTGTTTTTACCAGCCTATCAAGCTAAAAAAACGACGTATCAATTTTTAGTTGAAGGCATTCAATTCCAATGTCAACAAGAAGAAGTGATTGAAGCTGGATGGAAACAAGTGGAGGCACCTAAAGTAGATGCTTCTTATAAAAAAGGCGAAACGTTAAAAAAACCACAATTTGCAATCAATAAACATTTGACAGAGGCACCAAGTCGTTTGACAGAAGCAACCCTCTTGCAAAAAATGGAGAAAACGGGTTTAGGAACTCCCGCAACAAGAGCTGAAATTATTGAAAAATTAATCAGTAGTGAGTTGATGGAACGTGCACAAAATAAATTAAGTGTGTCGCCTAAAGGAAGACAGTTATTGACTCTGGTTAATCCAACACTTGTAACACCTGATTTAACTGCGAAATGGGAAAAAGCACTAGAAGAGATTGCCGCTAGCAAATTAAAAAAAGAAGTCTTTATTAAACAAATCGAAGCTGAAACAACACGTCTAGTAAAAGAGATTAAGACAAGCAATCAAGTATACACCGATCACTCATTAACGAATAAAACATGTCCGGATTGCGGTGAAAAGTTAAAAGAAAAAAATGCTCGTGATGGCAAAATTTTAGTTTGTAGCAATACGGAGTGTTCTTACCGCCGTAGAAAAGATCCAAAAGTATCGATGCATCGATGCTCACAGTGCCATAAAAAAATGGAAATTCATGAAGGCAAAAATGGTGCTTATTTCAAATGTAAGTTCTGTAATATCTCTGAAAAAATAGGAGATAAGAAAAATAAAAAAATGTCAAAACACGAAGAAAAGAAAATGCTTAAAAAATATAGTCAAAGTGAAGAGGAAGTTGAAAGTCCTTTAGCATTGGCATTAAAAGCTGCCATGAAGGAGAATAAGTAATCATAAAGAAAGCCTGCTCTTTTTGCAGGCTTTTTTATTTAAGTGTTTATAGAAGCGAAACAAAAAAAATTCAAGTTATTTTGTAGACAAGAATATAAGAATAGTTTATCCTTTATATAGGAGTTGACTTTTAAGCAACTTAAAAAAGGAGGATTTTATGAATATTAAAGAAGTTAAACTTGAAGCTAAAAATAGCTTGCAAGGCAACTGGGGAACGGCTATTGGTGGATTTATCATTTTAGGATTAATTAGTTTCGCAATGTCAATGGTAACCAATATGATTTCTGGTGTTGGATCAATTGCAGGTGGTTTGGCAGGCGCAAATAGTGGAAATATTAGTGAAGCAGATCTTATCGCGATGACATCTGTAATGATTGGTACAATGTCTGTATCATTTGTTTTAGGGATTATTACCCAAATTATTAGCTCAGTGTTAGATGTTGGGTATAAATGGTCATTTTTAGACTTAGTAGATGGAAAAAATTATTCAATCGGTTCAATTTTCCAAGTATTTAATAAAAACTTTTTCAAAGTGTTAGGTTTAATTATTATGATTGGTATTTTTACTGCATTATGGTCATTATTATTAGTGGTTCCTGGTATTATTAAGTCATATAGTTATAGCCAAGCATTGAATATCATGAAAGATAATCCAGAGATTGGCATTTTAGATGCAATTACAGCGAGTCGTAAATTGATGGACGGTAAAAAAGCGAATTTCTTCTTTTTACAGTTATCATTCATACTATGGTATATCGTACCACTTATTATTTGGTTGGTTGTGTTTTTCATAGGTATCAGTGGGTGGGATAATGGAACTTCTCCATTAGTTGTTACATCAATAATTTTGGCATTTGTTTTAGCGCTATATTTTATTGCCATTAGTTTTTACATCACTCCTTACCTAAAAACTTCAGAACAAGTTTATTACCGTCGTTTGACAGTTCAACAGTTAGGGGAATAATCGTATAATTAAAACTCTTAGTAGGAAATCTACTAAGAGTTTTTTTTGTTAAAAAGGCAATAGAAATTGATTTTTTTAAGGGGAGAGAGAACATTTGTCCGCTTTTTTGTGTATAATAAAGAATAATATGATTGAAAGGAGTATGAAGAGTGGCACAAAAAAAGAAGACGAAAAAAAAAGCACCCTCAAAAAAACAACAAAAACGGAATCTTTCCATTGAAATTATTGGTCTTTTATTTATCTGTTCCGCTATTTTCGCGGCAAGCAAATTAGGTTTTATTGGTATCTTAATTGCGAACCTATTTCGCTTTTTTGTAGGGAATACCTATTTGGTTAGTGTGGTTGCTTTTGGTTTATATGGTCTATATTTAGTTTTAAAAGGCAAAGAACCTTCCTATAAAAGTAAAAAAATTATTGGCTTTAGTATTATGTATCTTAGTTTACTTGTGATTCTTCATGCCAGATTATTTAGTCCAATTATGGGGACGAATGTTAAAGTAATTCCTGCAACATTCCGCTTTTTTATGACGGATATGGGAAATAATCAAATTAAAGAATCGCTTGGCGGTGGCATGATAGGCGCACTGCTTTACAGTGGAAGTCATTTTCTATTTTCACAAGGAGGTACGTATTTTATTGCAAGTATCTTAATGATTGCTGGTTTTTTTATTTTCTTTAATTTATCGTTTAAAACAGTGTTGATAAAAGTAAGAGATGTTCTGCAAAAAAATGGCCCAATTTTACAGAAAAAATGGCAAGCTTTTAATGAGAAGCGGAGTACAGTGAAACAAGAAAAAAATTCAAAAAAAGAAAACAATGGTGATTCTAAGCAACAGTCTAAGAATCGAGTCCAACCAATTTCACCAGGACAAGCACTTGCAGCTGCTGAAAAAGAAGCTGTGGTAGGCGAAGCAGAGCAGTTAGAATTGAAAATCGACAGTTATCAACAAAATTTAAAACCTACTTCAACAGAAGTCAGAGAGCCAGTAAAAGAGGAAGCAGAGCCAACTGGAGAGTTGAACTTTGAAATCAAAGCAGAACCAGAAAGCCGAGACTACCAATTGCCTCCTACAACATTGTTAAATGCAATTGAAGCATTGGATCAGTCGAATGAATATGCCTTGATTCAAGAAAATGTAACCAAATTAGAAGCGACTTTCAAAAGCTTTGGCGTAGATGCTAAGGTAACGAAAGCTAATTTGGGACCAGCAGTTACAAAATATGAAGTACAGCCAGCGATTGGGGTTAAAGTTAGTAAAATCGTTAGTTTAAGTGATGATATTGCGTTAGCACTAGCTGCAAAGGATATCCGTATTGAAGCACCCATTCCAGGGAAAGCCTTTATTGGGATTGAAGTACCAAACAGTGAAGTAAGTATTGTTGCTTTTAGAGATATTATAGAAGCGCAACCCCTACATCCTGAAAATTTATTGGAAGTACCTTTAGGTCGAGATATTACAGGATCTGTTGCCACTGCTGATTTAGCCAAAATGCCCCATTTATTGGTGGCAGGTTCCACGGGGAGTGGGAAATCGGTTTGTATCAATGGAATCATTACGAGTATTTTGATGCGTGCGAAACCTCATGAAGTTAAATTGATGATGATTGATCCAAAGATGGTTGAATTAAATGTCTATAACGGCATTCCTCATTTGTTAACACCGGTTGTAACAAATCCTAAAAAAGCCGCACAAGCATTGCAAAAAGTGGTGATGGAAATGGAACGACGCTATGAATTATTTGCGGCTAGTGGCATGCGAAATATTACAGGTTACAATAAAATGGTTGCCACTAAAAATACGGAGAAGGATGAAAATTATCCGTTTCTACCTTATATTGTTGTAATTGTGGATGAATTAGCTGATTTAATGATGGTGGCGAGTAATGAAGTGGAAGACGCGATTATTCGCTTAGCACAAATGGCGAGGGCAGCTGGTATTCATATGATTCTTGCGACTCAAAGACCAAGTGTTGACGTTATTACGGGGATTATTAAAGCCAATGTTCCCTCAAGAATTGCATTTGCAGTTTCAAGTGGCATCGATTCAAGAACTATTATTGACAGTAGCGGGGCTGAAAAGTTGCTAGGTCGCGGAGACATGCTCTTTTTACCAATGGGTGAAAATAAACCTGTTCGCGTACAAGGCGCCTTTATTTCAGATGAAGAAGTTGAACGGATTGTAGAATTTATTACCGATCAGCAAGGAGCTAATTATCAAGAGGAAATGATGCCAACCGAAATTCAAGAAACAGTCAGTAATGAAGTACAAGACGATCTGTATGATGAGGCAGTCCAAATGGTCTTGGAAATGCAAACAGCAAGTATTTCCTTATTGCAACGTCGTTTTAGAATTGGGTACAATCGAGCAGCCAGATTGGTAGATGAGATGGAAATGCGAGGAATTGTTGGACCATCTGAGGGCAGTAAACCTCGAAAAGTGAATATCACTCATTTACCAAGTCAATCGGATCCTGAAAATAATAATGAAAGCTAAAAAGAAGACAATTTGTCTTCTTTTTTTATTCTAACAACGTTCGGTTATGAAGGGTTTTCATAAAAAAGGAATCAATAAAATCGATATATTTTTTATAATTAAATGAAAATAAGATTAAATTCTTAATGTTTTTTATGTAAATCGCTTTCATTAATCGGTAAAACGTTTCAATTTTTATAAAAAGGTGGTAGAATAGTTGTGAGTAATGATTCGTTAACTTAACGTTTCGTTTTCAATCAAATTTTTTTTGGAGGGGTTTTAAATTGAAAAAGCGTAATCTTGTGGGTCTACTAGCAATCGGTTTAGGCGTTAGTTTAACATTAGCAGCTTGTGGCGGCGGAGCAAAGGATTCAGGTAAGAGCGGTTCTGCTAAGGGGCATACAGTTGCAATGGTAACAGACGTTGGAGGGGTAGATGATAAATCATTTAACCAATCAGCATGGGAAGGTTTGCAAGCTTGGGGCAAAGAACATGACTTGAAAAAAGGGAAAGATGGTTTTAACTATCTACAATCTAACTCTGACTCAGATTTCGTAACAAATTTAAACAGTGCCGTTAAATCACAATTTAACACTGTATTCGGAATTGGATATAAAATTGCTCCAGCTTTAGAAGATGTAGCAAAACAAAATCCAAAAACAAACTTTGCGATTATTGATTCTGTTGTCAAAGGTGACAACGTGGTTTCAGTTATCTTTAAAGACCATGAAGCAGCCTTTTTAGCAGGTGTTGCAGCAGCAAAAACAACTGAAACTAAAAAATTAGGTTTTGTTGGTGGTCAAGAAGGCGAAGTTATTGGTCGTTTTGAAGCAGGATTTATTGCAGGCGTTAAAGCAGTTGATCCAGATATCGATGTAAAAGTTGAATACGCTGGTTCATTTGGTGACTCTGCTAAAGGGAAACAATTAGCAGCAGCAATGTACAACAGTGGAATTGATATTATTTATCAAGCAGCAGGTGACACAGGTAATGGTGTCTTCTCAGAAGCTAAAGATATCATGAAGGCTGACTCTAAGAAAAAAGTATGGGTAATCGGTGTTGACCGTGACCAAACTGAAGAAGGTAAATACGAAGGTGGAAACTTAACGCTTGCTTCAACGCTTAAAGGTGTTAAAACAGCCGTAGTGGATATTTCAAATGATGCAATGAAAGATAAATTCCCAGGTGGAGAAACATTGACTTATGGCTTGAAAGAAGACGGTGTTGATTTATCTAAAGGACAATTAACAGATGATGTTCAAAAAGCAGTAGATGATTACAAACAACAAATTGTTGATGGCAAGATCGAAGTTCCAGAAAAACCTTAATTAATATAAATGACAGATATAGTGGCCGGATGATGTTTGTCCGGCTATTTTTGTGAAAAGTAATGTGAAAAAATAAAAATAGCACTTATATTATCAATAAAAAAGAATTTTAGGTAGCGGTTTCTTTTTAAATAAAGTATACTATACGAGAAAAACAACAAACATAAAAAAGGAGTGAACCAACCTTGACAGGGACAGATTATGTAATTGAGATGTCTGGTATTACAAAACAGTTTGGAGAGTTCAAAGCAAACGATAATATCAACCTTAAACTGAAAAAAGGTGAGATTCATGCACTACTTGGTGAAAATGGTGCAGGAAAGTCAACACTGATGAATATTCTATCAGGTTTATTAGAACCAACATCTGGTGAAATTAAAATCAATGGTGAAGCTGTTAAAATCAGTTCCCCTAGTGTCGCGAATAAATTGGGAATTGGAATGGTTCACCAACACTTTATGTTAGTGAAAAAATTTACGGTAACCGAAAATATTATTTTAGGTAGTGAGCCCAATCGTTTAGGATTTTTAGACAAATTGGCTGCTAAAAAAATGATTAATGAATTATCTGGAAAGTACGGTTTATCTGTTGATCCTACAGCTGTTGTAGAAGATATTTCAGTGGGAATGGAACAAAGAGTCGAAATTATTAAAACGCTTTACCGAGGAGCAGATATTTTAATTTTTGATGAGCCGACTGCAGTTTTGACTCCACAAGAGATTGATGAATTAATTGATATCATGCGTGAATTAGTTAAAGAAGGAAAATCAATTATCTTGATTACTCATAAATTAGATGAAATTAAACAAGTGGCTGATCGTTGTACGGTCATTCGTCGTGGTCAAAGTATCGATACTGTTGACGTGAAAAAAACAAGCCAACAAGAACTAGCGGATATGATGGTTGGACGCTCTGTTTCATTTAAAACAAAGAAAATAAAAGCGGCACCACAAGAAGTGGTTTTAGAAATAAAAGATTTAGTTGTTAAAGAATCTCGAGGCTTAGAGGCAGTTAAAGGCTTAAGCTTAGACGTTCGTGCAGGAGAAGTCGTTGGGATTGCCGGAATTGATGGCAATGGTCAAAGTGAACTGATTCAAGCAATCACAGGATTAACTAAAGTAGAATCAGGAAGTATCACCCTTGAAGGTAAAGCTGTTCAAAATTTACCTCCTCGAAAAATTACAGAGACGGGTTTAGGTCATATTCCAGAAGATCGCCATAAATATGGCTTGATTTTACCAATGAGCCTAGAGGAAAATATTGCTTTACAAACCTATTACCAAAAACCTCTTAGCAATCATGGTTTTTTAAATCATCGTGCAATCAATCAATATGCTACAAAATTGATTGAAGAGTTTGATGTCCGAACTCCAAATGAATTTGTACCAGCAAGTGCGTTATCAGGTGGGAATCAACAAAAAGCGATTATTGCTCGTGAGTTAGAGCGTAATCCTTCACTATTAATTGCTGCCCAACCAACGCGTGGACTTGACGTTGGAGCGATTGAATACATCCACAAACGTTTAATTGAACAACGTGACAAAAAGAAAGCTGTTTTATTAATGAGTTTTGAACTTGATGAAATTTTAAATGTGTCAGATCGCATTGCGGTTATGTATGAGGGGAACATCGTAGCTATTGTTGACCCTGAAACAACAACTAGAGAAGAGTTGGGATTACTGATGGCGGGTTCGTCATTAGAAAAAGCTCAAGCTGCTTTAGCCGCTGAAAATAATGAAAGATCTGTTGGAGAGGAGAATCATTTTGAATCATAGAAGCGAACGTCTTAAGAATTTTTTAGTTCCAGTGCTTTCAGTAGTGCTAGGGTTGATTCTAGGAGCCATCATTATGTTGGCTTTTGGCTATGATCCCCTATTAGGATATAGTTCATTGATTGATGGTGCGATTGGAAGTCCCTTTTATGTAGGGGAAACATTAAGACAAGCCACACCATTAATTTTAACGGCTCTAGGTTTTGCGGTTGCAAATACAGCTGGCTTCTTTAATATTGGGGTTGCTGGTCAAGCACTATTTGGCTGGGTAGGATCAGTTACCATCGCATTGATGTTTCCTGATTTGCCAAAAATGATTTTGATTCCATTCTGTTTAATTGTGGGAGCTTTATGTGGCGCGGTTTGGGCAGGAATTGCTGGTGTGTTACGAGCTTACTTTAATACAAGTGAAGTTATTGTAACGATTATGTTAAACTATACCGCTTTGTATATCTCAAATCATATGGTTCGAAATGTGTTAACAAAAGCAGATGATGCGACACCAAGAATTTCAGAAAATGCTAGTTTACGCTCAGAGTTTTTAGCATCGATTACAGAAAACTCAACGTTACATTACGGCTTATTGATTGCGATCTTGATGTGTGTGGTCGTTTGGATCATGATGCATAAAACCACTTTAGGTTATGAATTACGTTCAGTTGGATTAAATCCATACGCTTCTGAATACGCTGGTATGAGTACAAAACGCAATATTATTTTAGCAATGGTCATTTCAGGCGGGCTAGCTGGTTTAGGTGGCACGATGGAAGGTCTTGGAAACTTTGAAAATCTATTTGTGATGGGAAGTATGCCAAGTATTGGTTTTGATGGAATGGCAGTTGCCTTACTAGGAGCTGGAAATCCGTTTGGAATTCTTGTTTCAGGACTATTGTTTGGTGGACTTAAAATTGGTGGCGTGAGTATGCCGCTTTCAAGTGATGTCCCATCAGAGGTAGTAGACATTGTGATTGCCTCAATTATTTTCTTTGTTGGAGCAAATTATTTAATTCGTTACATTATGAACCGAGTGGTTAAAGTAAATAAAGGAGGGGTGAATTAAGATGGATATCGTTTCAACATTATCAATCGTTGTTTCATCAGCATTAATTTATGCAGCTCCACTTATATTTACAGCCTTAGGTGGTACTTTTTCAGAACGTGGCGGAATCGTTAACGTTGGACTAGAAGGAATCATGGTGATGGGGGCTTTTTCATCAATCGTGTTTAACCTTTCATTTGCAGAACAATTTGGCGATGCAACGCCGTGGCTTGGGTTACTTGTTGGTGGCGGAATTGGTATTCTTTTTTCACTAATTCATGCAGTTGCAACCGTTAATTTAAGAGCGAATCATATTGTTTCAGGTACGGTTATCAACATGTTAGCCCCTGCGTTGGCTGTCTTTTTAACACGTGTCTTATTTGATGGACGTGGTCAAACGGATATTATTCAATTTAACTTTGGTAAAAGCAGTATTCCACTATTGAAAGACATTCCAGTGATTGGGAAAATTTTCTTTACAAATACCTCAGCAATGGCATTTGTAGCGATTATTGTAGCAATTTTATCGTGGATTTTACTTTACAAGACAAGATTTGGTTTACGTTTACGTTCTGTTGGGGAGCATCCTCAAGCAGCAGATACATTAGGAATTAATGTTTACGTGATGCGCTATGCAGGTGTGATGATTTCTGGTTTATTAGGCGGAATTGGTGGAGCCATCGCTGCTCAATCTATTTCACTAAACTTCTCTCATTCAACGATTGCAGGACAAGGATTTATCGCGCTAGCAGCGATGATTTTCGGAAAATGGAATCCACTTGGAGCCATGGGAGCAGCAATATTCTTTGGATTTGCGCAAAGCTTAAGCGTAATTGGAAGTTACATTCCATTAATCAAGGATGTTCCACCTGTGGTACTTCAAACAGCACCTTACATCCTAACGATTATTGTTTTAGTAGGTGTGATTGGGAAATCAGAAGCTCCAGCAGCAGATGGTGAAACATACATTAAATCGAAATAAAAGCAAAAACACTCTAAGCAATTGTTTAGAGTGTTTTTTTCATGTTAAGATTTTCTTTGAATGGTGGCATTATGATTGTATTCTTGCTGCAATTCACTTATCATAGATAGATGAAGTTCAGTTCCAATGAGGAGGAAATAAAGAATGTCGATTCAATTACAAGAAGGCGTGAATATTCATGTTTTACCTACTAAAAAATACAAGACGATCCGCATCGTTTTAAAATTTAGAACGCCTTTAGATAAAAAAAATATTACTAAACGAGCTCTATTATCAAGTTTACTTGAAACCAATAGTAAAAAATACAATTCCCAAACCAAGTTAAGAAGTGAATTGGCGAATCTTTACGGTGCAAGTTTTGGCTTATCTGTAACTAAAAAAGGCACCATGCATATGTTAACGGTAGGAATGACTGTTGTAAATGAAAAATATCTTTCTGCTAATGAGAATGTCTTACAAGATGGCATTGATTTCCTAAAAGAAATTTTGTTTCATCCGAATGTAACAGATGGAAAATTTGATGAGGAAACCTTTAATCGTGAAAAAGAAAATTTAGCCGATTATTACGAGTCGATTTTTGATGACAAACAAGCGTATGCAAGTTTATCTTTACAACGTTTGTATTTTGAAGATGAAAACCAAAAAACACCAAGTATTGGAACTTTAGAAGATTTAAACGACATTACGGCCGCTTCTTTATATGAGTATTATCAAGAATTATTAGCAGAAGATTGTGTTGATATTTATGTCTTAGGAGATGTTGAGGAAAGCGAAATGACAGAAGCATTCCGAGCGTTCCCGTTTAAAGCACGTCAAGTACCAAGGGAGTCCATTTTTTACACAGCTACTACGCACAACAAATTAATTGAAGAAATTGAGCAACAAGAAGTAACGCAAGCTAAGTTTAATTTAGCCTATGAAACGAATGTCTTTTATCAGGATAAGAACTATTTTGCAGCCCAGATTTTTAATGGGTTATTTGGCGGATTTCCTCACTCTAAATTATTTATGAATGTCCGTGAAAAGGAAAGTTTGGCTTATTATGCTTCTAGTACTCTAGATACCTTTAGAGGCATGATGACTGTTCAAACGGGAATCGACAGCACAAAAGTTGAACAGGTGAGAGAAATCATTCAATTGCAATTAATTGAAATGCAAAATGGGAATTTTTCAGATGAAGCAATCGATCAAACCAAAGAAATGCTAAAAAACCAAGTTTTACAATCGGAAGACAATCCAGGAGCGGTTATGGAAAAAATGTATACTCAACAATTAGTTGGATCGACGTTAACAACCGCAGAGTTTGAGCAAAAAATTAATGAAGTCACAAAAGAAGAGATCATTAAAATTGCCAATCAGGTTTATTTAAAAGCAACATTCTTCTTAACAGGGGAGGAAAATAAGTAATGGAAAAAAAACATTATGCACAATTAGATGAAACACTTTACACCGAAACCTTAGATAATGGATTGAAAGTAACGCTATTACCTAAAAATGATTTTCATAAAACCTATAGTTTATTTACAACTAATTATGGGTCAATCGACAACAGTTTTATTCCATTAGGAAAATCTGAAAAAGTAACAGTACCGGATGGGATTGCTCATTTCTTAGAGCATAAAATGTTTGAAAAAGAAGAGGGAGATATTTTTCATGTCTTTGGTAAATATGGAGCTTCTGCAAATGCATTTACCAGTTTTACTAGAACAAGTTATCTTTTTTCAAGTACCAATTACGTTTTAGAAAATGTGGCGACGCTTCTCGACTTTGTTCAAGAACCGTATTTCACAAAAGAGACTGTCGATAAGGAAAAAGGCATTATCGCGCAAGAAATTCAAATGTATGATGATGAACCAGATTGGCGCTTATTTTTTGGAATCGTAGGCAATATGTATCCGCATCATCCAATCCATATTGACATTGCAGGAACAGTAGAGAGCATCATGGAAATTACAGCAGAAGATTTGTATGAGAGCTACCATACTTTTTATCACCCTAGCAATATGAATTTATTAGTAGTTGGTAAAATGGACCCAGCCGAGATGATGGACTGGATTCGTCAAAATCAAGCTAAAAAAGAGTTTGCACCAAAACAAGAAATCCAACGCTTTTTCCCTACTGAAAAAGTGAGTGATATCAAAGCATTCGATTCAATTGAAATGCCTGTTAATCGTGCAAAAAGTATTGTTGGTGTTAAAGGAATCGAGCCAGCTCCAACAGGAAGAGAAGCGTTAGTTTTAAAAACTACAATGAACTTGCTATTAACTTTGTTATTTGGACCAACTTCAACTAATTACTTGCAGTTATATGACGCAGGGATTGTTGACGACAGTTTTTCTTATGAATTTAACCTCGATCGTACTTTCCATTTTGTTGATATTGGTGGCGATGCAAAAGATCCATCGGCTTTAAGCGATGCAGTTAAAAAGATTCTAGAAACAGCCCCTCATAGCCCAGAGTTAACATCAGAAAATTTGACGATGATTAAAAAAAGAATGGTAGGCAAAAGCTTACAATCTTTAAATTCAATTGAATATATTGCGAACCAATACAGTCAAGAATCATATGGAGAAGCGAGCTTATTTGATTTAGTCCCAGTCATTGAAAGCATCACACTTTCTCAAGTAAAAGAGTTGGCAACGCAATTTATGGTACCAGAAAGAATGAGTGTCTTTCATATTTTGCCAAAAGAGGCAAAAGAGTCATGAAATTTGCATTGGTAATGGGGGCTAGTGGAGATATCGGCAAAGCCATTGCAGCAGATTTAGCATCTGACGGATGGTCCCTTTATTTACATGGCTTTAAAAATCAACTTAGCTTAGATGAGCAATTAGAGAGTTATCAAAATCAATTTCCAAAACAAGATTTCTTTAAATTAACCTTAGATATGACGGATGAAAAAGGAGTTGCCACTTTTTTAGAGGCTCTTTTTCAAGTAGATGCAGTTATTTTTTCAAGTGGCTTTACAAGTTATCAGTTACTGACAGAAGTATCAGCGATAGAAATGGAAAAAATGTGGCAAGTTCATCTTAAAACACCACTCCTTCTATTGCAAAAATTGCAACCTAAACTAGCGAAATCGACATTAGGTAGAATTATTTTTATCAGCTCGGTTTATGGCGAAGTTGGAAGTGCAATGGAAGTCTTGTATTCCACGCTAAAAGGGGCTCAATTAGCATTTGTAAAAGCCTACAGTAAGGAAGTTGCAAGTCTTGGCATCACAGTCAACGCCATAGCTCCAGGTGCAATTCAAACGAAAATGAATAGCGAGTTTAGTGAAACAGAAGTGACAGAATTGGTTCAAGAAATTCCAGTTGGTCGTTTAGGACAGCCAAATGACATTAGTTTTTGGGTAAAACAACTTTTAAAAGAAGAGAGCAGTTACATGACAGGACAAGCATTAACAATCAGTGGTGGTTGGTTAAAGTAAAGAAAAAATTAATATTCTGACTCCATTATTTATGTTATAATATGTAAGATATGAGAATTTTAGTTCTCTAAAAAAGAGATCTGGTAGGTGGAAATATAATGAATGAAATTGGCGTGAAATTGCAAGAAGCTAGAAAAGCAAAAGGGTATACGCTTGACGATTTACAACAAATGACTAAAATTCAAAAGCGTTATTTGATTGCGATTGAAGAGGGAAACTTTGATGTGATGCCTGGAAAATTCTATGCTCGCGCTTTTATTAAGCAATATGCTGATACCGTGGGTTTAAATGGGGATCAATTGCTAGAAGAGTATACGGAAGATGTTCCACAAACACATGATGAAGAATATGTTGAGAAAGTTTCGACTAGTCAAACCCGTTCAGAAAACCATGTTGCAAATATCTGGTTGGAAAAAATTCAAGCGATTTTACCAACGATTATTATTGTCGCAATTGTTTTAGCGATTACTGGAGCTATTTGGTTTGCTGCAACGAAGAGTGGCAACAAAGAAAAAGAACCAATGATTTCAAAAGATTCAGAAAGTGTTTCAATTACTAGTTCAGCTGAAGAACCAAGCAGTAGTAAAAAAGAAAGTAGTTCTGAAGCAGAATCCTCAAAAGAACCAGAAAAACCAAAACAAGAGGTAGCGATTGCTTCTTCAACAGGAAGCAATACAACGTACACTGTTAAAAATATGACGGAACCTGGTTCATTAGTTCTTACAGCACAAGGTGGGGCAAGCTGGGTCGGTGTTACAATTGCTGGCGTTCAAGTTGATCAAAAAACCATGCAAAGTGGTGAAAACTTAGAAGTTCCAATTCCAGCAGGTACAACTGCAGTCACAATCGTAGTTGGAAATGCAAAAGCAACGAAAATTACGTTGAATGGAACGGATATTCCTTACGCTCCAGAAGCAGCCAATTCAGTGACACAAAATATTCAATTACAACTAACTCCCGCTTCATAATAGAGTAGTTCGATAATAGTGTCATCTATCTAATAGATGGCGCTATTATTTTTTTTGAGAATAAAAATAAAAGGAGGAGTTTGATGGACAGCTTAGTTTTATTTATTTTGATGGTTGCTGGAGTTTTACTATCTGCGATTGTCAGCAAATACATTCCTCAAATCCCATTAGCACTTATTCAAATTATGATTGGCTTGCTATTAGCTATTGTACCAATTGAACAGACCACGATTCATTTTGAACCTGAATTATTTATGATTGGTATTATTGCGCCGCTAGTTTTTTATGAGGGACAAAACATTTCACGTAAAGAATTATGGAAGCTAAGAGGACCCATTTTACTTTTAGCTTTTGGGTTAGTTTTACTCTTAGTAGTGGCAGGAGGCTTTTTGATTCATTGGCTAATACCTGACTTGCCGCTACCTGTTTCATTTGCGTTATCGGCAATTGTTTCACCAACGGATACAGTAGCGTTGAAATCAATTGTAAAAAATATTAAATTGCCAGATAATATTATGGCTGTTTTAGAAGGCGAGTCTTTGATTAATGATGCTGCTGGTTTGGTGTCCTTTAAAGTTGCTTTAGGCGTAGTAATGACAGGTTATTTTTCAGTGAAAGAAGCTAGCTTTGAATTTCTAATTGCTGCTTTTGGGGGAATCATTTTCGGGGGGATTGTCGGTTTTCTATTTGTTAAATTACGTCTTCAATTACGAAAAATGAGATTGGAGCAAACCGAGTTATTGGTGTTAATTCAATTAATTACACCGTTTACTATTTTTATTGCTGCAGAGCGTCTTGAATTTTCAGGTGTATTAGCAATGGTAGCTGCCGGAGTCGTTCATGGCGTAGAGCATGACCACCTGCAAGCAACCACAACTAAAATCCAGATGGTTTCTAATAATGTTTGGGGAACCGTAGTCTATTTTCTGAATAGTTTGGTATTTTTATTGTTAGGCGCTACATTGCCTTCAGTTGTGGCTAAAATCTGGAGTAAGGAAAATTTTTTAGTGGAAGAGTTACTAGGTTTAGCATTAATCATTTCACTATTTCTAATGGCCGTTCGTTTTATTTGGGTCTATTTACTGCATGAACATTTTGTCGAACCTAATGCGATGAAATTTGAAGATTATTTCAAATCTTTTGTATTGGGTGCTGAAAAGAAACAAGTAGATCAAATCAGCCGAGGAAAATATGCGTTAATCACAACTTTAGCAGGCGTTCATGGAACAATTTCGTTAGCAACGGCTCTTTCAATTCCGTTGGTTTTAACAAATGGACAAGCCTTTCCGTTACGCAATGAATTGCTATTTATTACAGCAATGATTATTCTAATTAGTATAGTCAGTGCTACGATTTTCTTGCCACTTATTTTACCAAAAGAAGAATTACCAGAAGTAAGCACGAATTTCTTAGATTTTAAAACAGCATATGCGCTACTTTTAAAACAAACAAGCCAACAATTAGAAGCAAAGCGAACAACGTCAAATCAATATTATATCAATCAAACAATTGTAGAATTAACTCGCAAATTAGCAGACACTGAAGAGGTTTCGCTTCGTGAAATGGATAAAAAGCAAGTCAAACAATTATTGAATTATGCGAATACAATTCAATCCAAAACAATTGATGATTTATATAAAAATAATGTCATTTCCAAACAAACCCATGAATTATTCGCTGCCTTTAGTGCGGCTTCTAAACAGTTTGAGGAAAAGAATTTTATTAAAAAAATCTTTTTCCGATTGAAATTTAGTCTGCTGAGAAACCGGTTAAATCATATGGAAGAAAAGGAAATTAAAGAACATTTTAATTCACGATTTAAGAATAATCAGCTTATTATGGACGAATTTAAATTGGCGCAAAAAATCAGTGCGGAAGCAACAATTCAAGCTCTGCAAAATCAAATGAATACTGCTAACAGAAAAGAAACGCTACGAGTCATTCAGCGTTATAATCGCTTTATGAAACAAAGCCAAGATGATCTAGAGGAAGTTGAAGAATCAAATTACTATGCACGACTAGCATTGCAAATCCAACGAGAAATCGTTCAAAGAATGATGGATGAAAAAATGATTGACTATCCAGTTGCTAACCAAATAGGTGAACAAATCGGATACGATGAGCTGAGTGAATTGGCTCTTGGAACTGAGTGAAATACCAATAGAGATAGAATAGAATTTCATTGACGAATCGCAGTGAGTTGATTATGATTAAAGAGATTCATTTCAGAATTATCAGTTAAGAGTGGAGGAAATACTATTGAATTTACCAAATAAGTTAACCGTTCTTCGTATTTTTATGATTCCTATTTTTATGGTGATTGTTTTAGCACCGTTAAATTGGGGAGAAGTATCAGTACTAGGTTCATCGATTGAAGTAACTCAATTGGTTGGTGCTATTATTTTTGCTTTAGCAAGTATGACAGATTGGTTAGATGGAAAAATTGCCCGTGCAAGAGGTTTAGTTACAAACTTCGGGAAATTTGCTGATCCATTAGCAGATAAAATGCTTGTTGTAACAGCTTTTATCGTACTAGTTGGTCAAGGCATCGTTCCTTCTTGGGTCGTTGCAATTATCATTTGTCGTGAATTAGCAGTAACGGGTTTACGTTTATTGTTAGTTGGAGACGGTGAAGTGATGGCTGCTGCCATGCCGGGAAAAATCAAAACCGCAACACAAATGGTGGCAATTATTTTATTATTCTTAAATAATTTTCCATTTGAAGGAATGGGTTTCCCATTTGCATCGATTATGTTGTATGTCTGTTTGTTCTTTACAATCTATTCAGGCGTTGACTACTTCATTAAAAATAAAGATGTTTTTAAAGGATCTATGTAAGATTGAAAGAGGAGCTAGCGATTTGCTAAGCTTCTCTTTTTTTTTAGAATTGTGCTAAAATAAGTAAGAGAAGCAACTGAATTTAATAAAAAAATGAAAAATCAATAGAATGCAGATAGTATTGAATAAGAGGAGCGGTGGAGATGAAAGCTGAAATTATTGCAGTAGGTACCGAACTACTATTGGGACAAATCGTTAATACAAATGCAGCTTTCTTATCACAAGAATTAGCAGCATTAGGAATAAATGTTTACCATCATGTGGTGGTTGGAGATAATGCCAAGCGGCTTGAAGCTGTTTTAGAGCAAGCTGAAAAAAGAAGTGATTTGATTATTTTGACAGGTGGCCTAGGACCTACAAAAGATGATATGACAAAACAGACAGTAGCCGCTCATCTAAAGAAAAAATTGGTAATCGATCAGAATGCACTTGAAAAAATCAACGTATTTCATCAAGCAAGTAACCGTCCAATGACGGAAAACAATCGTTTACAAGCACTGGTCATTGAAGGGTCAACCGTATTAGCCAATAAAACTGGGTTAGCAGCGGGTATGTTCTTAAAAAAAGATACCGTGAATTACTTGCTGTTACCCGGTCCACCCAACGAATTGAAACCGATGTTTTTAAATGAAGCTAAGCCACTTCTACAAAAAGAAAATCCAACTGAATCCCTTATGGTTTCTAGGGTGTTGCGATTCTATGGCATTGGCGAATCACGCTTGGTTACGGTATTAGATGACTTAATTGAAGAACAAACCAACCCAACATTAGCGCCTTATGCAGGAGATTACGAAGTGACGCTTAGAATTACCGCTAATGGAGACTCTCAGTCCTGTTGTAAACTGTTATTGGATAACTTAGAAGAAAAGATTCAACTGCGGGTAGGCGAGTATTTTTATGGCTATGGCGACACGACTCGGTTAGCTGAAGTAGTGGTTGATTTGCTAAAAGAGCGTACAATTACGATAACTGCTGCTGAAAGTTTAACAGGTGGTGGATTTCAAAGTATGTTGGCAAGTATTCCAGGTGCTTCTGATATCTTTAATGGTGGCTTCGTTGCTTATCAAAATGAAATCAAAGAACAGTTATTAGGTGTTTCAGCAAAGACATTAAATGAAAAAGGTGCGGTTAGTAAAGAATGTGCGATTGAAATGGCAGAAGGTGTACAAAAATTAATGAAAACTAAAATGGCTTTGTCATTTACTGGCGTTGCAGGACCAGCTATGCTTGAAAATCAACCAGTAGGAACAGTTTGGATTGCGTTGGCACAAGAGAACCAACCTACAATTGCAATTTGCCATCATTTTGCCAGAGATCGAAATGGTAATCGAGAACAAGCAATTTTAGCAGGATTTGATTTCATTCGAAGAGTAGTGCTCTCTTTACCAATAGAAATAGAAAGTTGAAATCATTGGTATCTATGGATTTTTAATAGCTACGTAAAAATAAATCTCTTTTAACCGAATGTTTGTTCGATTTTCTCTTGCTTTTTTTAGCAAGAACTATTATTATATATCTTGTAACCGTAAAATAACTGATAATGAACTAGTAAATAATTTTTTGAAGATAGATTGAGGAGGAATTTTAATGGCAGATGATCGTAAACAAGCATTGGACGCAGCATTGAAAAAAATTGAAAAAAGTTTTGGTAAAGGTTCTGTAATGAAGCTGGGTGAAAAAGTTGATACTCAAATCTCAACAATTCCTAGTGGTTCATTAGCATTAGATGTAGCTTTAGGAGTAGGTGGGTTTCCAAAAGGACGTATTGTTGAAGTTTATGGACCTGAAAGTTCAGGTAAAACAACGGTTGCTTTACACGCCGTTGCCGAAGTTCAAAAACAAGGTGGAATCGCAGCCTTTATCGATGCTGAACATGCATTAGATCCGCAATATGCACAAAATTTAGGAGTTAATATTGATGAATTACTATTATCTCAACCCGATACAGGTGAGCAAGGGTTAGAGATTGCAGACGCTTTAGTCTCAAGTGGTGCCGTTGATATCGTGGTAATTGATTCAGTAGCAGCCTTAGTTCCTCGTGCTGAGATTGAAGGCGAAATGGGAGCTAGCCATGTTGGTTTACAAGCGCGTTTAATGTCTCAAGCTTTACGTAAATTATCTGGGTCAATTAATAAAACTAAAACAATTGCATTGTTTATCAATCAAATTCGTGAAAAAGTTGGTGTAATGTTTGGAAATCCAGAAATCACACCAGGTGGACGTGCTTTGAAATTCTACGCAACGGTTCGTTTGGAAGTGCGCCGTGCAGAACAAATTAAAAATGGTACGGATGTTGTTGGAAATAGAACAAAAATTAAAGTAGTAAAAAATAAAGTAGCTCCTCCTTTTAAAGTAGCTGAAGTTGATATTATGTATGGCGAAGGAATTTCTCAAGTTGGTGAGCTATTAGATATGGGTTCAGAAAAAGACATTGTTGATAAAAGTGGTGCTTGGTATTCATATGAAGGCGAGCGAATTGGTCAAGGTCGTGAGAATGCGAAGAAATATTTTAAAGACAATCCTGACTTAAGAGAAGAAATTGAGAAAAAAGTTCGTGCAGCATATGGAATTGGTGAAGAAGTGGAAGAAAAAGCTTCTGAAAAGAAAAATGCAAAAGAATCTAAAAAGCAAACTTCTGAAAAAAGTGAGATCGTGTTAGATTTACCTGAAATTGAAAAATAATTAATTGAAAGAGGTCAATTGCGAAAGCAATGAGACTTCTTTTTTTTCAAATAAAAAGAGAACGCTATCAATGTTAGTTTATCAAAATAACATAAAACACAGACACATAAATTCAATTAATAACGATAACTATAATTATTTAATTTGATAGATATCTGATATTTATAAAAAGGTTCAACAAATCACACTATTTAAGTTGACATGTACCCTCTCTACAATTAAAATTAGAGGTGTGTTGTATTACACTTATAAAAGATAGGGATAAAAATTTGTTAAAAACAATATTTTTACCAAAAGAAATGATAAATGACCAATTAAATACATGATACGGAGGTGGAAGAATGTTAATTATTAGTGTAGCCTTCGCTATCGTTGCTTTAGTTGTTGGTCTAATCGCAGGATATATCGTCCGCAAGTCAACTCACGAAAAGGAACTAGCAGGAGCTAGAAACACTGCAACTGGAATTTTGGAGGAAGCAAGAAGAGAAGCAGAGACCATGAAAAAAGAAGCTTTGTTGGAGGCGAAGGATGAAAATCACAGATACCGAACTGAAATTGAAACGGAGCTAAAAGAGAGAAGAAGCGACATTCTGAAACAAGAAAATCGTTTACTACAACGTGAAGAAAACCTAGACCGTAAAGATGATGGACTAGAAAAACGGGAACGTTCCCTTGAAGCCAAAGAAGAAAAACTAAGTTCAAGACAACAGCTAATTGACGATCAAGAGAAAAAAGCAACATTACTAGTTGAAGAACAACAACTTGAATTAGAAAGAGTTGCGGCTTTATCACGAGAAGAAGCTAAAAACATGATTATCAAGGAAACAGAAGAAGATCTATCCCACGAATTAGCTGTAATGGTTAAAGATTCTGAACAACGTGCTAAAGAGGAAGCAGATCGAAAAGCGAAAAATCTGATTTCATTAGCAATTCAACGTTGTGCAGCAGATCAAGTTTCTGAGACGACTGTTTCGGTAGTCACATTACCAAGTGATGAAATGAAAGGTCGAATTATTGGTCGTGAAGGTCGAAATATCAGAACCCTTGAAACCCTAACAGGAATTGATTTGATTATCGATGATACTCCTGAAGCAGTTATTTTAAGTGGATTTGATCCAATCAGACGTGAAATAGCAAGAATGACACTTGAAAAATTAATTCAAGACGGTCGAATTCATCCAGCTCGAATTGAAGAGATGGTTGAAAAATCAAGAAAAGAAATGGATGAGCGTATCCGAGAAATTGGGGAACAAGCAACCTTTGATGTTGGAGTTCATTCGTTACATCCAGATTTAATTAAGATTCTAGGTCGTTTACGCTTTAGAACAAGTTATGGTCAAAATGTTTTAAACCACTCAATTGAAGTGGCAAAATTAGCAGGTGTTTTAGCAGCAGAACTTGGAGAAGATGTTGCCTTAGCAAAACGTGCTGGTTTGCTTCATGACATTGGTAAAGCGTTAGATCACGAAATTGAAGGCTCTCATGTAGAAATTGGTGAAGAGATTGCAACGAAATACAAAGAAAATGCAACGGTTATTAATGCCATCGCTTCTCATCATGGAGATACCGAAGCCACTTCAGTTATATCGGTATTAGTTGCAGCAGCGGATGCATTATCAGCAGCTAGACCAGGAGCGAGAAGTGAATCTCTTGAAAACTATATTCGTCGTTTAGAAAAACTTGAAGGCATTTCTAATAGTTTTGAAGGCGTTGAAAGAAGTTTCGCTATTCAAGCAGGACGTGAAGTTCGGATTATGGTTCAACCCGAACAAATTGATGATCTTGGTGCCATTAGTTTAGCTCGTGATATTCGAAAACGAATTGAAGATGAACTTGATTATCCGGGACACATTAAAGTAACGGTCATTCGTGAAACAAGAGCGGTTGATTACGCAAAATAATGATTAAAAGATGGGAAAGAGTAAATATACTCTTTCCCATCTTTTTTTAATAAGAAGACGTCACCCCTTTTATTTAAGTTGAAATATTGGTAAAATAAAGTGATGTATAAAAAGAGAAGAGGCTATATAAAATGAAATTATTATTTGTCGGAGATGTTGTCGGATCGATGGGGCGCGAAATGGTCCATGAGTATCTACCTAAATTAAAAAGAGAGTACCGTCCACAAGTGACGATTTTAAATGGTGAAAATGCAGCAGCAGGACGCGGAATCACTGAAAAAATATATAAAGGATTCTTACAAGATGGCGTAGATATCGTAACAATGGGAAATCACACTTGGGATAATCGCGAAATTTTTGAATTTATTGATGATGCCAAAAAAATGATTCGTCCAGCAAATTACCCAGAAGATACAACACCTGGTAAAGGAATGGCCTTTATTAAAGTTAATCAATTAGAACTAGCTGTTATTAATTTACATGGTCGTGTGTTTATGGCGGATTTAGATGATCCTTTTAGAAAAATTGAAGAATTAGTAGAAGAAGCAAGAAAACGTACGCCATTGATTTTTGTGGATTTTCATGCTGAAACGACAAGTGAAAAACAAGCGATGGGCTGGTTCTTAGATGGTCGTGTTTCTGCAGTTGTCGGTACTCATACCCATGTTCAAACAAATGACGCAAGAATTTTACCTGAAGGAACAGCCTATTTGACTGATGTAGGGATGACAGGTCCTTATGATGGTGTTTTAGGAATGGCGAAAGAGCAGGTTCTTAATCGCTTTTTAACACAGATGCCAACGCGTTTTGAAGTACCAAAAGAAGGCCGTAAAATTTTATCTGCTTGCTTGATTGAATTAGACGATCAAACAGGGAAAGCTAAAAATATTCAAAATATTGTGATTAATGAAGACCGTCCATTTGGAGGCGACTTTTAATGTTTAGAAAAGAGCCTGAATCTTTATTAGATGAAGCCACTAAAGAGACATTAGAAAAATTAACTCAATTATTGCAAAAAAACGAAACCATTCAAACCTACCAACAAATTGAAGCAAAAGCACAAAACCATGCTCATTTAAATGAATTGATTGAACAGATTAAAATAAAACAAAAAGAAGCAGTAGCGTTTAATCATTACGGCAAGCCTGAAGCTGAAAAAATAGCGATTAGAGAGGCAGAGCAATTAACAAGAGAATTCAACGAGCATATTGTAGTTACGAGTTACCAAGATTCACTTGTTGAAGCAGATGATTTATTGCAACAATTAATCGGTACGATTCAAGATGAACTTGTCAAAGAAATCGAAGAAAAATTAACCGAATTAAGTTAATAAATGAATTGAGAAAGGAGTGGATAAAAGATGCCACAAAAAACCAAGCACACTCCAATGATGGAACAGTATTTAGCTATAAAAGCTCAATATCCAGATGCATTTTTATTTTACCGTCTAGGTGATTTTTACGAGTTGTTTTATGAGGACGCCATTAATGCATCGCAATTATTAGAAGTAACGTTAACTAGTCGTAACCGTAATGCAGATGATCCCATCCCAATGTGTGGTGTTCCGTATCACGCTGCTAGAGGATACATCGATGTTTTGATTGAAAAAGGATACAAAGTTGCCATTTGTGAGCAAGTAGAAGATCCAAAAACGGCTAAAGGAATGGTGAAACGAGAAGTTGTTCAATTAGTGACTCCTGGAACTGCGATTGAAACGAAAAATATGGATGCAAAATCGAATAATTATTTATCGGCGTTAGTTGTTGCCAATGATCATGAGTTTAATTTATCGTATGTTGATTTAAGTACGGGAGAATTAAAAGCTACCTGCTTAACGTCAAAAGAGGATTTAATCAATGAATTATCAAGCATCCAAACTAAAGAAGTCGTTTTTGAAAATTTAGATGAAGAGTTGTTACAAGAAGAATTAAAAAATAAATTAGGCGTGATGATTTCAACTCAAACAACAATGGTAGAAAATGCTGAATTTTCTTACTTAACAAGTGAAATTGAGGAAGAAAAAACAGTAGCTGTTTTGAAGTTATTGTTGTCCTATTTAAGTGTCACTCAAAAACGTAGCTTAAGTCATATTCAAAAAGCAGAAAGCTACATACCCACTCACTTCTTAAAAATGGATCACTATTCAAAACATAATTTAGAGTTAACGTCATCGATTCGAAATGGTCAGAAAAAAGGGACGTTATTGTGGTTACTAGACGAAACCAAAACAGCAATGGGAGGACGCTTATTAAAACAATGGATTGATCGTCCTTTGATTCAAGAAGCCAAAATTAAAAGCCGTCAATTGATTGTTGAAAATTTAATGAATCACTTTTTTGAACGAACTGATTTAAACGAAGCGTTGACTCGAGTTTACGATTTAGAACGTTTAGCGGGGCGAGTGGCCTTTGGAAATGTGAACGGTCGTGATTTGATTCAACTGAAAACCTCTTTACAACAAGTGCCTCAGCTCATTGATATTATTGCTATTATTAACGACGGTGAATGGGATGACCTGCTGATTGCGCTAGATCCTGTAACAGAGGTAGTGGAGCTAATTGAACACGCAATTGACGAAGAAGCACCCTTAGCTATTAAAGATGGAGGGGTCATTAAAGACGGGTACCACGAAAAATTGGATCAATATCGTGATGCCATGCGAAATGGGAAAAAATGGATTGCTCAATTAGAAGCCCAAGAACGTGAAAAAACAGGCATTAAAACGTTGAAAATTGGCTACAACCGTGTATTTGGTTATTATATTGAAGTAACGAAATCTAATTTAGCATCCTTACCTGAAGGAACTTACGAGCGGAAACAAACCTTAGCAAATGCAGAACGCTTTATTACACCCGACTTAAAAGAAAAAGAAACCTTGATTTTAGAAGCTGAAGAAAAATCAGTAGCGTTGGAATATGAGTTGTTTACTGCTGTTCGTGAAACCGTAAAACAATACATTGAACGCTTGCAAAAATTAGCTAAAACGGTTGCCACAATCGATGTTTTACAAAGCTTTTCGACCATCAGTGAAAAGTACCATTATATTAAACCAGTTATGAAACAAGGAACCCATGAAATCAATCTGCTAGAAGGGCGCCACCCGGTTGTTGAAAAAGTTTTAGGGCAACAACGTTACGTGCCAAACAGTGTCGTGATGAATGAGCAAACAGATATTCTTTTGATTACTGGACCAAACATGTCTGGTAAGAGTACGTATATGCGTCAGTTAGCCTTAACCGTTATTATGGCTCAAATGGGTTGCTTTGTACCGGCTGAGACAGCTGAGCTGCCGATTTTTGATCAAATTTTCACTCGTATTGGAGCAGCCGATGATTTAATTTCTGGTCAAAGTACCTTTATGGTGGAAATGATGGAAGCAAATCAAGCATTACGACATGCCACCGACCGTAGTTTAATTTTATTTGATGAAATTGGTCGAGGCACTGCAACGTATGATGGAATGGCACTTGCTGAAGCTATTATTGAGTACATTCATCAACATGTTCATGCAAAAACACTCTTTTCAACGCATTATCATGAATTAACTGTGTTAGAAGAATCCTTACAGGGCTTAGAAAATATCCATGTAGGAGCAGTTGAAGAAGATGGTGAAGTTGTTTTCTTACACAAAATGATGGCTGGGCCAGCTGATAAAAGTTACGGAATCCATGTAGCGAAACTAGCTGGTTTGCCAGAGGATTTATTGATTCGAGCAGCCGCTATTTTAGAAAAATTAGAAAAACAAGAGCCAGTCGTTATTGATGTTGAGCAAGCACCTAAAATGGCAATTAAAACAAGCGTTGAACAAGAGCCAAGGTTAGATATTCTTGAAGAAGAACAAGGTCAATTATCATTGTTTGATTCATTGAACCCGAATGAAAGTGAAGTTATCAAAGCGTTACAAACTATAAACTTATTGTCTATGACGCCTCTTGAAGCAATCAATACCTTAAGTGAACTACAAGGAAAGCTAAAATAGATTCAATTTAAGTAGAAAGGGTGAGGAGAAATGGCAAAAATTGAAGAACTTTCAGAAAAACTCGCCAATCAAATTGCGGCTGGTGAAGTAATCGAGCGCCCCGCTTCGGTTGTTAAAGAACTTGTTGAAAATTCAATAGATGCAGGCAGCACCCAAATCGACATTTTAATTGAAGAAGCTGGTTTGAAAAAAATTCAAATTATTGACAATGGTGATGGCATTGAAGCAGAAGATGTGAAAAATGCCTTTAAACGCCATGCCACAAGTAAGATTCATACTCGAGACGACCTCTTTAGAATTCGCACGCTAGGTTTTCGTGGAGAAGCCTTGCCAAGTATTGCCTCTGTATCCGAAGTCATCTTAGAAACGGCGACAGGCTCTGGTGCGGGTACTTACATTTCTTTAAAAGGTGGGGATATCGAGGAAGAGCGTCCAAATCCATCAAGAAAAGGAACAAGTATTACCGTAAGCAATTTATTTTTCAATACTCCGGCTCGGTTAAAATACGTTAAAACCTTACAAACCGAACTAGCAACAATCGGAGATATCGTCAATCGTTTGGCGATGAGTCACCCAATGATTGCATTTCGTTTAGTTCATGATGGCAATCAAATGTTGCGCACTTCGGGAAATGGGGATTTAAAACAAACCTTAGCAGGGATTTATGGCGTTGCAATTGCAAAAAAAATGCGTTTGATTGAAAATGAAGATTTAGACTTCAATGTTAAAGGATTTATTTCATTACCAGAAGTCACAAGAGCAAGCCGTAATTATATGTCCATTATGATCAATGGGCGTTACATTAAAAATTACCTGCTTAATAAGGCAATTATTGCAGGCTATCGTTCAAAATTAATGGTAGGTCGTTTTCCAATTGTTGCCTTAGATATTACGATGGACCCGCTATTAGTTGATGTGAATGTGCATCCAACAAAGCAAGAAGTTCGGATCAGTAAAGAAAAAGAACTAATGGGCTTAATTGAAGATGCAATCCATCAAGCCCTTAGTAAAGAACAGTTGATTCCAGAAGCGATGGAAAATTTTAGTTTTAAAAAGCCATATGACGCGACAAAATTTAAAGCTGAACAAACAAAAATTGACTTGAATGTAGCGTCCTCAACTAAACCTGAAAATCAGCCTGCTTATCAAGTGAAAGAGCCCCTCATAAAAGAAAAGCCAACCGATCCGTTCCAACCAATTCCATTTAAACATGAAGAGTTGGTAGAAGAAGAAGCGGCGCCTTTTGAGGATACACAGGATAATCAAGTAGCAGAAAGTTTCCTAGTTGAACCAACAGTAACAGAATCAATCCCAGCTATGGATCGCCCCATCAGCGAATTAGAAGAGCTTCATGAAGAACCTTATTTAAACACGGCAACTAATTTGCTAAAAAGAGAAGCAAGACAAACTGAAAAGGCTGCTTCACACTTGCCAACGCTAGAATATATTGGTCAAATGCATGGTACCTATCTATTTGCACAAAATGAAAATGGGTTGTATATTTTGGATCAACATGCGGCGCAAGAGCGAATAAAGTATGAGTATTTCCGTAAAAAAATTGGGGAAGTTAGTCGTGACCTGCAAGACTTACTAGTTCCAATGATGCTAGATTACCCAAATAGCGATGCCATTAAAATCAAAGAAAACCAACCAGCACTTGAAGAGATTGGAATTTTCTTAGAACCTTTTGGACAAAATAGTTTCTTACTAAGAAGTCATCCAGTTTGGTTTCATAAAGGGGAAGAAGAAGAAATCGTTAGAGAAATGATTGATTTGCTTTTAGAACAAGGAACGGTTAACGTGGCGAAGTTTAGAGAAGCAACGGCTATTATGATGAGTTGCAAAGGTTCAATTAAAGCTAATCATTATCTAAACGATCAAGAAGCTCGTGCCTTGTTAGTAGATTTAGCAAAAACAGAAAATCCTTATAATTGTCCTCATGGCCGTCCAGTCTTGATTCAATTTACTAATAAAGATATGGAAAAAATGTTTAAACGTATCCAAGACCCACATTAAGAAAGCAGGTAGATGAAAAATGACCTTAATTTTAGCTTCAGGTTCTCCTAGAAGAAAAGAGTTACTCAGTAAAATCACAACAGATTTTGACGTAGTTGTTTCTGATGTAGACGAAACGACTCCACCGTCAATGAAAGGTCCTGAAGTTGTGGAAGTATTAGCGATTCGTAAAGCCAATGAAGTAGCTAAGGAGTATCCAGATGAGTTAGTGATTGGAAGCGACACGATTGTGGTACTAAATGATGAAATCATGGGGAAACCAAAGGATGAAGCCGACGCTAAAAGAATGCTTGAGCAACTAAGCGGAACGACACATGAAGTGTTGACAGCAGTCCATCTGACAAAAGGACAACAAAAGGCTACACAAGTCGTGACAACAAAAGTGACTCTCTTTGAGTTAACTCCAGAAGAAATTGATGCGTATATTGCGACTAAAGAACCGATGGATAAAGCCGGCTCATATGGAATTCAAGGGAAAGGCGCGCTACTTGTCAAGAAAATTGACGGCGATTTTTATAGCGTCGCAGGATTTCCCGTCTCTGTAGTAGCCAGAATGTTAAAAGAAATACAGTAAGCAAGAAATGCTCCTTTTTAGTCATTGTTTGCTATACTATAGACAACTAAACTAAAGAGGTGAAGAAAATGGAAAAACCATCGAAAGAAGAGTTAAAAGAGACGTTAAGCCCCATTCAATATGAAGTTACGCAAGAAAATGGAACGGAGCATGCTTTTACAGGGGAATTTGATGATTTTTATGAAAATGGCCTATATGTCGATATTGTCAGTGGCGAGCCACTTTTTACATCAAAAGATAAGTACGATGCGGGTTGTGGTTGGCCGGCCTTTTCGAAACCGATTGAAAAAAATGAGGTAGTAGAAAAAGTAGACCACAAATTCGGAATGACACGTACTGAAGTTCGAAGCAAAGCAGCAGATTCTCATTTAGGTCATGTGTTTAATGATGGTCCGCCTGAACTTGGTGGGTTGCGTTACTGCATTAATTCAGCAGCCCTACGTTTTATTCCAGTTGATCAATTGGAAGCGGAAGGCTACGGTCAGTATCGTTCGCTATTTTCTTAAAAAAGCACAAAGATAAGGGAGCTGCCTTTGTCTTTGTGTTTTTCCTTTTTCAGTAAGGAAATGACTAAAATAAAGATTTTTCCATTAGAAAGTCCATTTAATCTTGAAAATATGGTAAAATGCTAGGGGAACGAATGTACTATAGAATAGAATGGAGATCGAACACATGTATGAATACATCAAAGGCACGTTGACGTTTGTAGGACCAGCGTATATCGTGATTGAAAATGGTGGGATCGGTTACCAATTATTGATTGCGAACCCTTTTCGATTTTCAAGTAAATTAAACCAAGAAGTTCAAGTCTATGTTTATCAAGCGGTCCGAGAAGATGCGATAACATTATTTGGCTTTAAAGATTTTAGCGAAAAGCAATTGTATTTAAAATTAATCAGCGTTTCTGGAATAGGACCAAAAAGTAGCTTAGCTATTTTAGCTAGTGATGACCATGAAGGGTTAGTTGCCGCAATTGAAAATGATGATGTGGCGTACTTAACAAAATTTCCTGGTGTTGGAAAGAAAACAGCTTCTCAGATCGTATTGGATTTAAAAGGAAAACTAGACGATTTAACGGTTTCTTCAAGTGCAGGAAAAGGCGCGCTACAAGAAAAATTAGTTTTAACAACGAATAACGGTCACATTGCAGAAACCGTAGAAGCGTTAACCGCATTGGGCTACAGCTCAAGAGAAATCAAACGAATTGAACCAAAACTAATCGCTTTAAATGAACATTCAACAGATGCTTATTTAAGAGCGGCCTTACGTTTGTTAATGAAAAAATAAACTGGAATTTTAGGAAAAGTGGTGAAAATTAGATGACATTTGAAGAACGGATTGTTTCTGGAGAGAGTGAGGACGGAGTAGAGATAACAATTGAAAAATCTTTACGCCCTCAAACGTTAGCTCAATACATCGGACAAGACAAAGTAAAAAAAGAGTTAACGATTTACATTGAAGCAGCTAAAAACCGAGAAGAAGCATTAGACCACGTACTCTTATATGGACCACCAGGTTTAGGGAAAACAACAATGGCAATGGTAATTGCAAATGAAATGCAAGTAGGAATTCGAACGACCAGTGGTCCGGCAATTGAAAAGGCTGGCGATTTGGTGGCGTTATTAAATGAATTAGAGGCAGGAGACGTTCTGTTTATCGATGAAATCCATCGCATGCCTCGAATGGTAGAAGAAATGCTGTATTCCGCAATGGAAGACTTTTTTGTTGATATTATTGTTGGACAAGGTCCAAGCGCTCACCCCGTCCATTTTCCATTGCCGCCCTTTACGTTAATTGGTGCGACAACAAGAGCAGGTTTGTTATCTGCGCCTTTAAGGGATCGATTTGGAATAGTTTCCCATATGGAATATTATCCAGTGAAAGATTTAAAAGAAATCGTGATCCGCTCAGCAGACGTTTTTCAAACGAAAATCAACGATACGGGAGCCCATGAAATTGCTAGACGCTCAAGAGGAACCCCACGGATTGCGAATCGCTTATTAAAACGCGTGCGAGATTATGCTCAAGTCGAAGGCGAAGGTGAAGTCAGTCAAAGAATGGCAGATGAAGCGCTAGCTCTATTACGAGTCGATCAAGAAGGATTGGATTATGTTGATCAAAAAATGATGACTACGATGATTGAATTGTATCGTGGAGGGCCAGTTGGTTTGTCAACGATTGCAGCTAATATTGGAGAAGAAACAGAAACCGTAGAAGATATGTACGAACCGTATTTATTGCAAATGGGTTTTCTGCAACGGACACCAAGAGGACGGATTGTGACCCCTTTAGGCTACGAGCATTTAGGGTATTCTTATCCTACAGAAAAAATTTAAAAGCCAGATAAATAGGAGAAATGAACATGTTATCAACGAAAGATTTTGATTTTGATTTACCAGAAGAACTAATTGCTCAAACCCCGCTAAGTGACCGCTCAAGTTCTCGTTTACTTGTTTTGGATAGCAAGACGGGTGAGGTATCCGATAAGCACTTTACAGATATTTTAGATGAATTACATGCAGGGGACGCGTTAGTAATGAATGACACACGTGTTTTACCAGCTAGACTTTATGGAACAAAGCCAGAAACCGGCGGACATTTAGAAGTATTACTATTAAAAAATACAGTCAATGACCAGTGGGAGACACTCGTTAAACCAGCAAAACGTGCAAAAGTTGGAACTGAAATTAGCTTTGGTGACGGTCGTTTAAAAGCAACGGTTGTGGAAGAATTAGAACATGGCGGTAGAATTGTTGATTTTTCATATGAGGGCATCTTTCTTGAAGTCTTAGAATCTCTTGGCGAAATGCCATTGCCTCCTTATATTAAAGAACGTTTAGAAGACAATGAACGCTATCAAACGGTTTACGCTAAGGAAAATGGATCAGCGGCAGCGCCAACAGCAGGGTTGCATTTTACAGAGGACCTGTTAGCAAAAATCAAAGCAAAAGGTGTTGAACTTGTTTTTCTAACACTTCATGTTGGTTTAGGTACTTTTAGACCTGTTAGTGTGGATTCCATTGAGGACCATGATATGCATTCCGAATTTTACCGTCTAACAGAAGCAGCAGCAGCAAAACTGAATCAAGTAAAAGCAGAAGGTGGAAGAATTGTCGCAGTTGGAACGACTTCTATTCGGACACTTGAAACAATTGGCACAAAATTTGATGGTGAAATCAAAGCCGATAGTGGCTGGACAAGTATTTTTATTTCACCTGGTTATCAATTTAAAGTGGTTGATGCTTTTTCAACTAATTTTCATTTACCAAAATCAACATTGGTTATGTTGGTGAGTGCCTTTGCAGGACGAGAAAATGTTTTAGCAGCCTACCATCATGCAGTGGAAGAACGCTACCGCTTCTTTAGCTTTGGCGATGCGATGTTTGTCAAATAAAATAAGTAAGCAATCAAAAAAAGAGCCGCCAGTTTTTCATCACTGGAAGCTCTTTTTTATTGAATCAGAGAGGATACGAGTAAACAATTTTGAAGCGAAGCTGAAATGCCATAAGTGTTAGGGGAATTTCTTTCAAAACAAAATTCGGTTTATGCTTACGTTATTCGGGACTATCAAACACACTTATGAAACAAATAGTGATCATGAATCTAAATGAAATGGGACAGTTGAATCTGGTACATCAAAACACGATGTTTCGTTTAACTTGTTTCGTTTAACTTGTTTCGTTTAACAAATGAGAAATTCTGTTGTTTACTCGTATAAGCATCTCTCTTTCTATCTATACAATAACACGATTAGAAAGCGTTTGCAAATAATGTGCTTCTAATCTAAAAAAAGAATTTCTTTAAGAGGATTGCTACCTAAAAATCCCTGTGCTATACTATTGGTTGTGCAAGCATCTGCTTGTTTTTTTGAATTTATTTTTAGAGAGGTGTGAGTCCAATCGACGAGAAAAAGATGACTGGAACGCAACAAAGAATTATTGATGCGGCGTTGCATTTAATTTCTCATGTTGGGTATAAAAGTACAACAACAAAACTAATTGCCCAAGAGGCTCATGTTAACGAAACAACGATTTTTAAAAACTTTAAATCAAAAGAAGCGTTAATGGACACAGCGTTTAAGCAACATGCCAATCAAATCAAAGAAGAAGTTGATGCGTTTTTCTCACAACCCTTTAGCTCAACAAGAGAGTTGCTTGAAAAAACAGGCTACTTTATTGAAGACATCTATTCAAGGCATCGCGACGTGGTGATTGGTTCAATTAAAGAAGTCGGAAACGAAAAAGCACAAACTATTTTTACCTATAAGCAAGAATATATTAATCATTCTTTATGCCAACAGTTGCAACGCTTATCCGATCATCCTAATTATACAAAGTCAGAATATGAAACCTTATGTTTTATCTTTAATAATTCGATTCTTGCGTTATTGATTCGTGATATCCGTCATGACAAGGAAGATACGTTAACTCATGTTACATTAGATAGTATCATTCAGATGATGCTGCAGCCGTTTAAAGATTAAAAAAATCATAGATACACTATTGAAAGTAGGAGAAAAAATGACAGAGCCAGCAATTAAATACCGCTTAATCAAAAAAGAAAAACACACCGGCGCTCGACTTGGAGAAATTATCACACCACACGGAACGTTCCCTACGCCAATGTTTATGCCAGTAGGAACCTTAGCCACTGTAAAGAGTATTGCACCTGAAGAATTGGATGCAATGGGTGCTGGAATTATTTTAAGCAATACTTACCATTTATGGTTACGTCCAGGTGAAGACATTGTGCAAGAAGCCGGCGGATTACACAAATTTATGAATTGGGATAAAGGAATCTTAACAGATTCTGGTGGTTTCCAAGTCTTTTCATTAAGTGATATGCGTCGCATTGAAGAAGAAGGGGTTCATTTTAGAAATCATTTAAATGGGTCAAAAATGTTCCTATCTCCAGAAAAAGCGATTGACATTCAAAATAAATTAGGTCCAGATATTATGATGAGTTTCGATGAATGTCCACCTTTTGAAGAAAGCTTTGAATACGTTAAAAAATCAATTGAACGTACAAGCCGTTGGGCAGAGCGTGGGTTAAAAGCACATGCAAATCCATCGACACAAGGTTTATTTGGTATCATTCAAGGAGCGGGCTACAAAGAATTAAGACAGCAAAGCGCAAGAGATTTGATTTCAATGGATTTCCCTGGGTATTCTATTGGCGGATTGTCTGTTGGAGAACCCAAACATTTAATGAATGAAGTGTTGGAATACACAACACCACTGATTCCAGAAGACAAACCAAGATATTTGATGGGTGTTGGTTCAGCGGATTCCTTAATTGATGGCGTGATCCGAGGCGTTGATATGTTTGATTGTGTATTGCCAACTCGAATTGCCCGTAACGGTACTTGTATGACAAGTGCAGGTCGCTTAGTTGTTAAAAATGCTCAATACGAGCGTGATTTTAGACCAATTGATGAAAAATGCGATTGCCATACATGTAAAAATTACTCGAGAGCGTATATTCGTCATTTAATTAAAGCAGACGAAACTTTCGGTTTACGTTTAACAAGCTATCACAATTTATACTTCTTACAAAACCTAATGAAAAATGTTCGTCAAGCAATCATGGACGACAATTTATTAGAATTTAGAGAAGCATTTTTTGAAGAATATGGGTTTAACAAGCCAAATGCAAAAAACTTTTAAAAAACATGTGTAATCACTAGCTGAAAACAGAAAAGTTTGTTAAAGTGAGTAGTGAGAATAGTTTTTTAGGAACGAAGAGAAATGGAGTGGAACAAATGTCAGGTATTGTAACGTTTTTACCATTGATCGCAATTTTTGGATTAATGTACTTTATGATGATTAAACCGCAGAAAAAAGCGGCAGATGAAAAGAAAAAAATGATGGAATCTTTGAAAAAAGGTGACGCTATCGTAACGATTGGTGGTTTACACGGAATCGTTGATGAAGTAGTTGAAGTAGACCGTACCGTTGTTATTGATTGCGATGGAGTCTTCTTAACTTTTGAACGAGGTGCAATTGCTCGTATTAAAGAAACAGCTGCTGCAACACCAGTTGAAGTAAAAGAAGAAGTATTAGTTGAAGAACCAACGGTTGTTGAAGAAGTAGAAGTTATTGAAGAAACACCAAATGAAACAAAATAATTAGCTACAAAATGAATACTTGAAGAAGAATGAATTGTTTCTTTTTCAAGTATTTTTACTTTCTATCGTGGAGGAGGAAAGAACATGAAAGAGAAATTCAAAAAAATAATGGAGGGTGTTTTGCAACATCTAACACTGATCAAAATTATTTTTGTGGGGTTTGTTTCATTGTTTGTGGTCTTACAGGTCATAAAAATTGCTGCTGATATTAATTACCGTGATTTAAAGGAAAATTTATTTACGCAAAGTCCAGTAGCGATTGGTTTGATGTTGATTGCAGGGTTAATTGCTATTTTACCGATGATGATTTATGATTTTACAATCGTTGAATTGTTACCTGGAAAGTTTAGTAAAAAGCATATTTTTACCTCTGGATGGATTACCAATACATTTACGAATATTGGTGGATTTGGTGGATTTTTAGGGGCTTCGTTAAGAGCAACTTTCTATGGTGAAGGTGCGAGTCATAAAGAGATTCTTATTGCCATTTCAAAAATCGCCGTTTTCTTATTGTCAGGGTTATCAATCTTATCTTTAGTTGCTTTAGGCAGTTTTTCTTTACCAGGATATGGGGAAGGTTTTCGTCATTACTGGCCATGGTTAGTTGGTGGAGGATTATATTTCCCTATTTTATTTACTTTTACGAAAATAAAAAGTAAAACATTGTTTACTGATTTGCCATTAAAACGTGAATTTAAATTGATTGTCGGCTCTGTGTTAGAATGGAGCGGGGCAATGGGATGTTTTATTTTGATTGGATATCTATTACAAGAACCCATTCAGTTAGGGCAAGTTTTCCCATTATTTGTGATTGCCTCGATTATTGGGATTGTATCAATGGTGCCAGGAGGCGTTGGAACCTTTGATGTCTTTATGATTTACGGGTTAGGACAATTAGGGGTCTCGAAAGAGTTAGCTGTTGTGTGGCTCTTGTTTTATCGAATTTTTTACTACATTATTCCATTTTTTATTGGAATTTCATTTTTCACTCACGATGGCGCACAAAAAATTAATCGCTACCTAGATGGTTTACCTAAGCAATTTATTCAAAAGGTTGCTCATGGCTTTTTAGTTGTTTTTGTTTATTCATCGGGAATTATGATGATTTTAATTTCAACAGTGCCTAATTTAGCGTTTAACAGCCACTTATTTGCTAGGCTTTATCCATTTACTTTCTTCTTTCTTACTCAATTGAGCAATGTGATTTTTGGTTTCTTATTGTTAGGCTTAGCCCGTGGCATTGAAGGGAAGGTAAAAAAAGCTTATTGGCCTACGATTATTATTTTAGGTTTTGGTATTTTAAATACACTAACCAAAGACTTTTCTTGGGGATTAACGATTTTTTTAGGAATCGTTATTGTGTGTGTGTATCTATCTAGGCATGAATTTTATCGAAATAAACTTGTTTATTCTTGGGGAAAAGCTTTATTAGATGGCGCTGTTTTATTTGGTAGTTTGTTATTGTATATTTTAGTTGGCTACTTCAATTCGCCAAGATTCCATCACCGTCGACCGATTCTATTCCATTCTTCACTATTTCCAACTGGTCACGTTTGGCTAGCGGGGTTAATTGGCGTTGTGATTGGTTTAATCAGCTTAGCCATTGTCATTAGTTACTTGATGCGGTCAAAATTGAAAATTGGGGTTTCACTGGATGAGGAACGTTTAAAAGCGGTCATTAATCAGTTTGGTGGAAATGAAGTGAGTCATTTGGCCTTTTTACGAGATAAATATTTTTATTACTATGGCGAAGACCAAGTAGTTTTCCAATTTCGTCAAGAAGCCGATAAATTAGTCGTGATGGGAGAACCTATTGGAGATTCCTCTTTATTTGAAAAAGCCATTGTCGATTTTATGGATGTAGCCGATCAATTTGGTTACTCAGTAGTATTTTATGAAGTAAGTGGTTCATTGGTGATGATTTTACATGAACTTGGCTATGACTTTATGAAGGTTGGAGAGGAAGGACATGTTTCTTTACCCGAATTTACCTTGTCTGGGAAAAAACGAAGAGCCGAACGGGCTCTTGTGAATAAAATTGAACGGGAAGGCTATCTATTTGAAATGCTTCAACCGCCTTTTTCTGCAAGTCAGTTTGAAGAATTAAAACAGATTTCTGACGAATGGTTAGAAAAACGAACTGAAAAAGGTTTTTCTCTTGGATTTTATGATGAGTTCTATTTAAATCAAGCTGAAATTGCGGTTGTGAAGACGCCTGAAGGACAGTTGATTGCGTTTGCTTCAATGATGCCAACAGGGTCAGATGAATTGATTTCGATTGATTTAATGCGTTATAAAACAAAAGAAGCACCTAATGGTGTAATGGATTATTTATTTATCAAACTATTTGAATACAATCAAGAACTCGGGTTCCAAGCCTTTAATATGGGCATGGCACCTCTCTCAAATGTTGGAGCGACGCGTTATAGTTTTATTAGTGAACGAATTGCAGGGTTGCTTTATCGCTTTGGGACGAAATTGTATGGCTTTCAAGGTTTACGTCACTACAAAGAAAAATACGTGACTACTTGGATTCCTAAATATGTTGCTTTTAGGAAAAAAAGTTCGATTCTCTTTACGATGTTGCAATTAGTTACCTTAGTAGGAAAAAAACGTCAAATTGATATAAAATAACGAAGAAGTTCTAAAAAGGAGGCGCATAGTTGACGATGGATTCATTTGTTGAGTACGAACGATACACCCCATGGTTATCTTTAAAAATTAAAGAGTTTCATAAACTAGGTTACTCACAAATCAATGAAGAAGATTTATGGCGCTATCTCACTCGTTTTAGCTGGAAAAGAAAAACACCTGAACATTATTATCAACAAATTTCGCAAATTTGTAAATTGTCTCCAAATGATTATTTAGATTTTGCATCTTTAGAGGCCCAAATTTATAAGGTAGATTCTTTAGACTTAATGGAAATTGATGATTTATTGTAAAAGAAGGCGACTGTCAAAAAAACAGTCTCCTTCTTTTTTTGTTAAATTGTGAAAAAGTTTCATATTTAAAAAAACAAATAAAAACTTTTTTATTTGTGAATACCCTTACAATTTTGTTATTTGAATACTCTTTTATCCTTGTAATGTAAAGCTAAATACAACTAGTGAAAATAATCACAAAAAACTATTTACAAAATTAAAAAAACGTTGTATGATGTTCTTGTGAAGAAGTTAACAAACTAAAAATAAAATGTTAGTCACTATAGGAGGAACCTACAAATGGTTAAAGCTAAAGTAGAAACACAAGTTGCAGAAGAAAACAATGTTCAAACAATGATTGATGGATTAGCAAGCAAAGGACTAGAAGCATTAAAAATCCTTGAAACATTCGATCAAGAAAAAGTTGACTACATTGTCCATCAAATGGCACTAGCTGGATTAGAACAACATATGCCATTGGCTAAAATGGCTGTTGAAGAAACGGGCCGTGGTATTTATGAAGATAAATGTATTAAAAACATGTTTGCGACTGAATCTATTTGGAATTCAATCAAACACAATAAAACAGTTGGTGTTATTAGCGACGACGAACAAACTCAACTAATGGAAGTTGCAGCTCCAGTTGGAATCGTTTGTGGCGTTACTCCTGTGACAAATCCAACATCAACAACTATGTTTAAAGCGATGATTTCAATTAAAACGCGTAACCCAATTATTTTTGCTTTCCATCCATCAGCTCAAAAATGTTCAGCTGAAGCAGCTCGTATTCTTTACGAAGCAGCTATCAAAGCAGGAGCGCCTGAAGGATGTATCCAATGGGTTGAATACCCATCACTTGAAGCAACAAGCACATTAATGAACCACCCAGACATTGCGATCGTTTTAGCAACAGGTGGATCAGGGATGGTAAAATCAGCTTATTCAACTGGTAAACCAGCACTTGGCGTAGGCCCAGGAAATGTTCCAAGTTATATTGAAAAAACTGCAAAAATTAAACGTGCTGTTAATGACGTAATTGCATCAAAATCATTTGATAATGGAATGATTTGTGCCTCAGAGCAAGCCGTAATCGTAGATGCTGAAATTTACGACGAAGTAAAAGCTGAATTTGAAAGACATCAAGTATATGTAGTAAAAGCTAAAGAATTAGCAAAATTAGAAGCCGTTGTAATGAACGAAGGAAAATATGCTGTAAACGCAGCAATCGTTGGGAAATCTGCTTATGAAATTGCTAAATTAGCAGGGATTAAAGTGCCAGAAAGAACTAAAATCTTAATTGCTGAATTAGATGGTGCTGGCGCTGACTATCCATTGTCACGTGAAAAATTATCACCAGTATTGGCGATGATGAAAGCAGAAAGCACTAAACATGCCTTTGAATTATGTGAAACAATGTTAGAACTTGGTGGTCTAGGTCATTCAGCAGCAATTCACACATTAGATGACAACTTAGCACGTGAATTTGGTATTCAAATGAAAGCTTGTCGTATCCTTGTAAACTCTCCAACTGCGCAAGGTGGGATTGGTGATTTATACAACAACATGATTCCATCACTAACACTAGGTTGTGGATCTTATGGTAAAAACTCAATTTCAAAAAATGTTTCAACAATCAACTTATTGAATATTAAAACAATCGCGAAACGGAGAAAAAATATGCAATGGTTTAGACTTCCTTCAAGAGTATACTTCGAAAAAAATTCAGTACAATATTTACAAAAAATGGAAAATGTTGAACGCGTCTTCTTAGTATGTGATCCAGGAATGGTTCAATTCGGATACGCTGACTTAGTAATGAAAGAACTATACAAACGTCAAAATAACGTTAAAATCGAAGTCTTCTCACAAGTAGAGCCAAACCCATCTTCAAACACCGTTAAAGCAGGTACAGAAGCAATGATCGCCTTTGAACCAGATACAATCATTGCACTTGGTGGTGGATCTGCAATGGATGCGGCTAAAGGTATGTGGTTATTCTATGAAAAACCAGAAACTGAATTCTTTGGAGCAAAACAAAAATTCTTAGATATCAGAAAACGTACGTACAAAATTCCATCATTAACAAAAACACAATTTGTATGTATCCCAACAACTTCAGGAACAGGTTCAGAAGTAACACCATTTGCAGTAATTACAGATAGTGAAACACATGTGAAATACCCATTAGCCGACTACGCGTTAACACCAGACGTAGCGATTATTGATTCACAATTCGTGATGAGTGTTCCTAAATCAGTAACTGCTGACACAGGTATGGACGTATTAACTCACGCAATCGAGTCGTATGTATCTGTCATGGCAAGTGACTATACTCGTGGACTAAGCTTACAAGCAATCAAATTAGTTTTTGAAAACCTACGTGATTCTTATAATACAGCAAATGAAGAAGCAAGAGAAAAAATGCATAATGCGTCAACAATGGCTGGTATGGCTTTTGCCAATGCCTTCCTAGGAATTAACCACTCAATTGCCCACAAAATTGGTGGAGAGTATAATATTCCTCATGGTCGTACAAATGCGATCCTAATGCCACATGTTATTCGTTATAATGCTAAAGATCCTTCAAAACACGCTTTATTCCCTAAATACGAATATTTCCGTGCAGATGAAGACTATGCTGATATTGCTCGCTTTATGGGCTTCAAAGGCAACTCAACAGCTGAATTAGTTGAATCACTTGTTCAAGAAATCATCAAATTAGGTAAAGATTTGAACATTGATATGAGTCTAAAAGGTCAAGGTGTCACTCAAGCGACATTAGATACAACCGTAGATCGTATGGCAGAATTAGCTTTCGAAGATCAATGTACAACAGCAAATCCAAAAGAACCATTAATCGTTGAATTACGCCAAATTATTATTGATTCATATATTGGTGAATAAGAAAAAATTAAGCAGAATGAACTTTCCTAAAAAGAAAGTTCATTCTGTTTTTATTTATTAGCTAATTTAATGAAATAAGTTAGTAAATTTAGCGTTAAAAAAGAATAAATCTTGATATTTTAATAGATTTTCGATATGATAATAGTAAAAATTAGGGAAACCTAAAAATAAATTTCCTTAAAAGAAAGGTGAAGCATAAAATGACACCCAATAAAGAAGACTATTTAAAAATTATATTTGAATTAGGCGGAGCCAATCAAAAAATAAATAATAAACAAATTGTAACTGGTTTAAGTGTTTCAGCAGCATCTGTTAGTGAGATGATGTCGAAATTACTAAAAGAAGGCTACATTGACCATACTCCTTATCAAGGAGCACAATTGACAGAAGCTGGTTTACATGAAGCCAGTATTTTAGTACGCAAGCATCGCTTGTGGGAAGTCTTTTTAGTTGAACATTTAGGTTTTTCTTGGAATGAAGTCCATGACGAAGCAGAAGTTTTGGAGCATGTAACGTCTTCTAATCTAGCGAATCATTTAGAAGAATACCTAAATTTCCCAGCCAACTGTCCTCATGGCGGAGTAATTCCTGATAAACAAGGGAAGATTATCGAAAGTCCACTACAAACCTTAGTAGAAATGTCAGTAGATACAGATGTGAAAATTCAGCGAGTATTAGATGATCGTGAATTGTTAGATTATTTAGTGACAGTAGGAATTAACATTGGAGACCAATGTCGAATTACTGAAATAGGTGCTTATGAAGGGCCAATTACATTAACTAAAGATGGGCAGGCCATTCAGATTAGCTATAAAGCAGCCTGCAATTTATTTATTCAACCATTATAAAGTAGGAGGAGAGATTAAATGAAAAAAAACTATCTTCTTATCTTAATAGGACTCAGTTTGTTAGTGATGGTTGGTTGTCAAAATAATTCTTCTCAAAAAGATTCGAATAAGCTACAAGTCGTAGCGACAACCACAATGTTAACCGATTTAGTTGAAAATATCGGTGGAGATAAAGTTCAAGTTAACGGACTAATGGGGCCAGGGATCGACCCACATCTCTATCAAGCAAGTGCAAAAGATGTTACTAAAATGCAGACAGCAGATGTTGTGGTGCATAATGGTTTGCATTTAGAAGGTAAGATGGGAGACGTTTTTGAAGCGTTAAATAAACGAGGCAAAAACGTCATCAAAATTGAAAACGGTCTTGATAAAACTAAATTACTCAAGTCAGAAGACAATTCTAGTCAACCAGACCCACATATTTGGTTCGACGTCTCCATGTGGCAACAAGGAGCCAAAGAAGTTGCTAAAGGATTGATTCAAGCAGATCCAAAAAATCAAGCGACCTATCAAACAAATTTAGATCGTTATCTCGCAGAATTGGTTGAATTAGATCAATACATGATGAATAAGGTTCAAGAGTTGCCAAAAGAAAAACGAATCTTAGTGACCGCCCATGATGCCTTTCGTTATTTTGGTCAACGCTACGATTTTGAAGTAGTCGGATTACAAGGAATCAGCACGCAAGCAGAAGCAGGTACCGGAGATATGCGGAAATTGGCTGATTTTATTGTGAAACACCAAATCAAAGCGGTTTTTGTCGAATCATCCGTCCCTACCAAAACGATTGAAGCGTTACAAGCGGCAACAAAAGCAAAAGGCTTTGACGTAAAAATCGGTGGCGAGTTGTATTCAGATTCTTTAGGAGATGAAAAACACGATACGGCCACTTATATCAAAACATTAAAAGCAAATACAGATACAATTGTGAATGCATTAAAATAAAAAAGTAAGCAGGTGAAAAAAATGGAGCAAACTAAACAAGCAATTTCGATTCAGCAATTAACGGTTGCTTATGATGAAAAACCGGTTCTTTGGAATGTCAGTTTGGATATACCTAAAGGACAATTAACAGCGATTATCGGTCCGAATGGAGCAGGAAAAACAACCTTAATTAAAGCCATTATCAATTTAATTAAACCAGTTGCAGGTGAAGTAACCTTTCAATTTAAAAACCAAATGCAGCAAAGTTATCAATCAAGTAAAAATTTGGTTGCCTATGTTCCACAAAATGGAAGCGTTGATTGGGATTTTCCAGCAACGGTAATAGATGTCGTTGTAATGGGGCGTTATGGACATCTTGGGTGGTTTAAACGTCCTAAAAAAGCTGATTTTGACTTAGCTAAAAAAATGCTAGAAAAAGTAGGGATGACTGAATTTTCAACTCGCCAAATTAGTCAGTTATCTGGAGGTCAACGTCAGCGTGTTTTCTTAGCACGCGCGCTTGTACAAGAAGCGGAAATTTATTTGATGGATGAACCGTTTCAAGGAGTAGATGCCCAAACTGAAAAAATCATTATTGGTCTACTGAAAGAATTAAAAGATGAAGGCAAGACGATTGTTGTGGTTCATCATGATTTACAAACCGTGCCAGAATACTTTGATAACGTTGTACTGGTCAATCAAGCTTTAGTCGCAACAGGTTCTGTAGAAAGTACCTTTACAGCCGAAAATATCGCAAAAACCTATCAAACCGCTGAAAGATTGCCAGAAGAGGTGGGGAAGTAGATGACATTTTGGACTCTTTTTTCAGATTACACTTTTCAAGTTGTGGCACTTGGATCAGCCTTATTGGGATTGCTGAGTGGCGTTATTGGTAGTTTTGCTGTGCTTAGAAAACAAAGCTTATTAGGGGATGCTGTAAGTCATGCTGCGCTACCAGGGATATGCTTAGCCTTTATGATTACGAATATTAAACAGACAGAAGTTTTATTGATAGGTGCTTTGATCTCAGGCTTAGTTGCAACATGGCTGATCATGAGCATTGTTAAGTACTCAAAAATAAAATTTGATAGTGCATTAGCTTTGATTACTTCCGTATTTTTTGGTTTAGGTATGGTTTTTCTAACCTATATTCAAAAAACGCCAGATGCAAATCAAGCAGGATTAAAAAGTTTTATTTTTGGTCAGTCCTCCACCTTATTAGTAGGTGATGTTAAATGGATGCTAGGAATTGGGATGATTATTTTAGTATTAATCTTCCTATTTTGGAAAGAATTTAAATTAATTGCTTTTGATGAAGTATTTGCTAAAAGCATTGGTGTTCCAGTTCATGGCATTAGTATTTTATTATCAGCGATGACAGTCGTAACGATTATTATTGGACTGCAAACAGTTGGAGTTATTTTGATGAGTTCGTTATTAATCGGACCTGCTGTTGCCGCTAGACAATGGACGAATCGGTTAGCGGTGATGGTGAGTTTAGCAGCAGTTTTTGGTGGTGTTTCAGGGGTTTTAGGAACGGTCATTAGTTCCTTAGGTAAGCAAATTCCAACAGGACCAACAATCGTTGTTGTGATTAGTATGATTGTGCTGATTAGTTTAGTGATAGCACCAAATCGTGGGATGTTGTGGAAATTAAAACAGCGTAGGCGTCAAAAAAAAGCATTGACTATCCGCTTAAATCAAGGAGGCGATTAGGATGCATCCAGAATTAGAAATTCAATTGATTGCGATTATTGTTTCACTTGCCTGTTCCTTACTGGGTGTCTTTTTAGTTTTAAGAGGAATGACAATGATGGCTGATGCGATTACTCATACCATTTTATTAGGAATCGTAGTGGCTTTTTTTGCAACTGAAAATTTGGCCTCACCATTTTTAATTGTTGGTGCCGCTTTGATGGGTGTCTTTACGGTTTGGTTAACAGAATTGCTCCATCAAACAAGGCTATTAGCAAAAGATGCTTCAATTGGTGTGGTCTTCCCATTACTGTTTAGTATCGCGATTATTTTGATTTCCCGCTATGCAGGTTCTGTTCATTTAGACACGGATTCAGTACTACTTGGTGAATTGGCTTTTGCGCCATTTGAGCGAATGGTTATTTTTGGAATGGATATAGGAGCACAAGGAATTTACTCAATGGGGATTATTTTAATCATCAACTTAATTTTTATTTTGTTATTTTATAAAGAATTAAAATTAGCCACTTTTGATGCGGTTTTAGCCGCTGCATTAGGATTTTCGCCAGTCATTTTACACTATGCGTTGATGACACTGGTTTCAATCACTGCAGTTGGAGCATTTGAGGCAGTTGGATCAATTTTAGTAGTAGCTTTTATTGTGGGGCCACCTGTTACCGCGTATCTTTTGACAAATGAATTAAAGAAAATGTTATGGATTAGTAGTATTGTGGGTGTGATAGACAGTATCGTTGGATTCCAATTAGCGATGTTTTTGGATGTTTCAATTGCAGGGATGATTGCGGTTATTATTGGGATAACTTTCTTATTAGTCTTTATCTTCTCACCTAAAAAAGGATTGATTCAAGCTGTTAGACAACGAAATCGTCAAAAAAAAGAATTAGCCTATCGATTAAAAATGGAACGTATTAAATAAATTATTTTAAGTTTACTTTCTCGACAGAGAGTAAACTTTTTTTGTTTGTTCTAGCGAAAGAACTTGTGTTCGTGTATAATAAGAAATAAAGATGGAGGTGTAGAAAGATGGAACATGTCGTTTTACAATTTGCAGAACCAGTACGTGACACATCAAGAAAAATTATTCATGTGGATATGGATGCTTTCTATGCCTCTGTAGAAGAACGTGAAAATCCTGAATTAAAAGGAAAACCGTTAGTGATTGCTAGGCATCCAAAAGATAATGGTGGAAGAGGCGTCGTTACGACGGCTAATTACGAAGCGAGAAAATACGGTATTCATTCAGCTATGAGCGCTCAAAAAGCCTATGAACTTTGCCCACAAGCAATTTTTGTTCCAGGTAGACATGAACTTTACCAAGAAATTTCCACTCAAATTCGAGAAGTATTTAAACACTACACAGATATCATTGAACCATTAGCTTTAGATGAAGCTTATTTAGACGTGACAGAAAATAAAAAAGGAATTAGTAGCGCTACGGTTATTGCAAAAATGATTCAAAAAGAAATTTGGGAAGAATTGCATTTAACTTGTTCAGCTGGCGTATCTTACAATAAATTTATTGCAAAACTAGCATCTGACTATAAAAAACCTGCTGGCATCACAGTTATTCCGCCAGAAAAAGCATTGGTCTTTTTAAAAGAATTACCTATTGGAAAATTTTATGGCGTAGGAAAGAAAACCGCTGAAAAAATGCATGATTGGGGCGTTTTTACGGGACAAGATTTAGTTGAAAAAAGCGAGATGGATTTGATTCAACGCTTCGGTAAGATGGGGTATTCCTTGTATCGAAAAGTAAGAGGAATTGATAACAATCCAGTTGAGAGTACTCGAGTGCGTAAGTCAGTAGGACGGGAGCATACGTATGGCCAACCTTTAACGACAGAAGAGGAAATCTTAGCAGAACTTCGTTTTTTAGCTGGAAAAGTACACACTTCTTTAGTAAAAGTTCAAAAACACGGGAAGGTGGTTGTGTTAAAAGTACGTACATCTGATTATGAAACAATGACTAAACGTATTAGTTTGCCTAGTTATGTAAAAGACAGTGAAGAAATTTATTTTCATGCGTTAAATTTATGGGAAGATGTGGGATTGATAGGGAAAGAAATTCGGTTATTAGGAATTACTGTGACCAACCTTGACCCGTTAACATTTGAAAATATTGTTTTGCCACTATGGGAAAAAGAAAAATAAGTTCAAAAATTCTGATGAACAGAGTTTTTGAACTTTTTTATTAGATGCTAGGTGCAAATTAGATGAATAAGTTGTACAATAGAATAATACTAATACAGTTTTTGTGTTTGATTATAACATAGAAGGAGCGATTGAAATGAAGATATCATGGCATGGACAGTCTTGTGTTAAAATTTTAACAGATACAGATAAGCAAATTTTAATAGATCCCTATATTACAGGAAACCCCTTAAGTGATTTGGATGCAGGGACGATTGAAGCTGATGTGATTATTGTCACTCATGCTCATGCAGACCATATCGGAGATACTGCCGAGATTGCCAAACGAACAGGAGCTTTAATTGTTGCAAATGCTGAATTAGCCGGTTTCTTTGCGAGTCAAGGACTTCAAACCCATGGCATGCAAATGGGTGGGAAACATCAATTTGATTTTGGTTTAATCAAAATGACTCCCGCAATACATGGTTCAATGTACGAAGTGCACGGCCAACCCGTTACGTTTGGATTAGCAGCCGGCATTGTTTTTAGTGACGGAGGTCATACTGTTTATCACGCAGGAGATACGGCTTTATTTTCAGATATGAAATTAATCGGAGAATTCAACAAAATCGATTTAGCTTTCTTACCAATTGGCGACAATTACACTATGGGACCAGAAGAAGCCGTAATCGCTAGTAAATGGCTAAAAGCTAATAAAGTTGTGCCAATTCATTACAATACATTTCCTTTGATTGAACAAGATCCAACTGCCTTTGTTGAAGCTTTACCTAAAAACGTAGGGATGGCAATGCAAGTGGGAGAAATAATCGAATTATAAGTTGAAAAAGTCGGAGGATAGCAGATGACAACAAAACATGACCAGATCTTAACGTATATTGAAACGTTACCAGTTGGAGAGCGAATCTCAGTACGTTTGATTGCTAAAAATTTACAAGTAAGTGAAGGAACTGCTTATCGTGCCATTAAAGAAGCAGAAAATATAGGATTAGTTTCGACCATTCAACGAGTGGGAACTATCCGAATTGAGCGCAAAATGAAAGAACATTTTGAAAAATTAACCTATGGTGAAATCGTGAAGATTATCGAAGGGGATATTTTAGGTGGTATTGACGGGTTAGATAAAGTCTTAAATAAATTTGTCATCGGAGCGATGAAGGAAGACGCCATGCTACGTTACATTACACCAGGTTCACTAATGATTGTCGGAAATCGAATTGGGGCTCAGCGCCTCGCTTTAGAAAACGGTGCAGCAGTTTTAATTACCGGTGGATTTGATACAACTGAGGAGATTGTGGAATTAGCGAATCAGGCCAAATTGCCTGTTATTCGAACCACCTATGACTCCTTTACGGTTGCAACGTTAATCAACCGAGCAATGACGGATCAGCTGATTAAAAAAGACATTATGCTCGTTGGCGATATTTTTACGAATGTAGAAAAAACGATCTATTTAAATAGTGAAGATACAGTAGCGGATTACCGCAAATTAAATGATGAAAGTCGACATTCGCGTTTCCCAATTGTGAATAAAAAAATGCGCTTAATCGGGATTGTAACTGCTAAAGATGTAGTTGGAAAGCCAGATAATCTAAGTATTGAACGAGTGATGACAAAGGATCCCTCTTATGTTAAAACACATATGAGTGTGGCAAGTGTGGGGCATTTAATGATTTGGGATGGGCTAGAGGTTATGCCTGTTGTGAAAGATGATTTAACCTTGATTGGGATTATTTCTAGACAAGATGTGATGAAAGCGATGCAACTAGCGCAACGCCAACCACAGGTGGGAGATACGATTGCTGATCAAATTGCAGAACAGCTAGAGTTAACAAGTGAAAATCCTGATGATTGGCATTCAGCTATTCCAGCATTCAAGTTTAAAGTGACGCCTCAAATGACCAACAGTGTTGGAACCATCTCTTTTGGTGTATTAAGTGAACTTGTTGCTAGCGCTTCTCAGCGAACACTTTTAGCGTATCAAAAGCGCAATGCAGTCATTGAGCAAATGAATTTACATTATTTTAAAATGATTCAATTAGAAAGTGAATTAGAGATTCGTCCGCGAGTCCTAGAAATTGGGAGGCGCTCGTCTAAGCTAGACATTGAAGTATTTATTGAAAATACCCTTGTTGCCAAAGCCATTGTGATTTGTCAATTGATGGAGCGTACCTAACTAAACGAATTAAAAGGAGTAAATTGAATGAATGAATCCATTTTTACTGAAATACTAACAGCTATCAAAGAACATCAAACGATTATTATCCATCGTCATCAAAGACCAGACCCAGACGCCTTAGGTTCACAAGGTGGACTATATGAACTATTAAAAGCATCGTTTCCTGAAAAACGTCTTTTAAAAGCAGGAGGATCGGTAGAAGGTCTAGCATTCTTATCTGAAATGGATCAAGTAGAAGCTGCTGATTATAAAGAAGCACTAGTTATCGTAACAGACACAGCGAATAGTCCACGCATTAGTGGTGAAAACTATTCAAAAGGCGATATGATAATTAAAATAGATCACCACCCAAATGATGAACCATACGGTGATCTTGTCTACGTTAACACAGAGGCAAGTAGCTGCAGTGAAATTATTGTTGATTTTTATCATGCTTGTCAATCAGAGTTAACAATGACAGATGAAGCGGCCCGCCTATTATATGCAGGAATAGTCGGAGACACAGGGCGTTTCCTATATCCAGCGACAACCTCCCATACCTTAAAAATTGCTGCTGAATTAATGGACTATTCATTTTCAGCCACAGCATTAAATAATCAGCTAAATACAATGAGTAAAGCAGTGGCCCATTTATCCGGTTATGTCTTACAAAATATTAAAGTTGACGAAAATGGGGTTGGAAATGTTCTTTTAACAAATGAGATTTTAAAAGAATTTGGCGTGGCTGATTCTGAAACAGCAGCAATTGTCTCGTTGCCAGGAAGTGTCGAAGGCATTTTAATGTGGGGGATTTTTGTTGAACAAGAAGAAGGTTACTTCCGTTGTCGCTTACGCTCAAAAGGCCCAGCAATCAATGAAGTAGCAAAACGTCATCATGGTGGCGGACATCCATTAGCTAGTGGTGCAAATGCAAAAGATCGCGCAGAAATTGCAGAAATTCTTACTGAATTTGAAGCATTAGCCATCGAGTGGAATCAATAAAAATCGACAAAAAAAGTTCTTTCAATTTTGAAAGAACTTTTTTTGTCGATTACGTGATTACTCACCAGTTGGATTCCAAAACCATTTGAAGCCGTCTTTTTCAAGCAATTGATCGCTACAAACAGGTCCCATTGAACCACTTGGATAATTTGGGAATTCTGGAGTTTCTTTGTTCCATGCTTGACGAATAACGTCAACAAATTTCCACGATTGAGCGACTTCATCCCAATGAGTGAAGTTGGTAGAGTCGCCATTTAAACAATCAAGAATTAATTTTTCATAAGCTTCTGGACTATTTGCTGAAGTTTCAGCCGAATTTTTATGTTTTAAATTCAATAATTCCGTTTCTAAACCTTGACCGATTTTTTTTGAATTTAATTGAAGTGAAAAACCTTCCGTTGGTTGAATGTAAATCGTCAGCACATTTGGTTCTTGCGGAGTTGTGTGGTCTTCACTGAACAAATTTAACGGCATCCCTTTAAATTGAATATTGATTTGAGTTCCTTTTTCACGCAATTTTTTACCTGTACGGATGTAGAAGGGAACGCCGGCCCATCTAAAGTTATCAATCATGACTTTACCTGCTACAAAAGTTTCTGTTTGTGAAGCGGGATCTACATTTTGTTCTTCACGGTAACCAAGTGATTTTTCGTCATGAACAGTGCTTGCACCATATTGACCACGAACAAAATAATGACGAACTTCTTCTGGTTTGAAGATGCGAACAGAACGCAGTGCTTTGATTTTTTCTTCACGAATTTCTTCGTCTTTTAATTCAATTGGTGGCTCCATTGCTAAAAGAGAGACAACTTGTAAAATATGATTTTGAACCATATCACGAAGAGCTCCACTTGTTTCATAGTAGCCGCCACGTTCTTCAACACCAATTGATTCGCTTAAGGTAATTTGAATATTATCGATATAGCGGTTGTTCCACATTGACTCAAAAATAGCATTCGCAAAACGAACGGCTGAAATATTTTGAATCATTTCTTTTCCTAGATAATGATCGATGCGATAAATTTGATTTTCATGGAAAGAAGCGCGAATTTGGTCATTTAAGATAGCAGCACTTTCGTAGTCATGTCCAAATGGTTTTTCTATAATCAAACGATTGAATCCATCGTTTGTAATTAATTCTTCAGCTTTTAAATGTTCTGTAATTGTCCCAAAGAAGTTTGGCGACATTGCTAGGTAATAAATACGATTATTTTCAAGCTGATATTTTTCGTCCAGCTTTGTTGATAATTCTTTTAGTTCGGAATAGTGTTCCGTATCGGTCACATTATGAGCTTGATAGTAAAAATGACTCGCAAATTTTGTCGCCTCTTCTGTTGAATCGGCTAAATCTTTAATTGTCTCCATTACAATCTCACGGTAGTAATCATTTGTCCATTCACGTCTAGCCGTTCCAATAACTGCAAAATGCTCTTTTAAAAAACCTTTTTTATATAAACGGTAAAGCGATGGATAAAGTTTTCGTTTTGCTAAGTCACCTGTTCCGCCGAAAATGGTGAAAAGGGCTGTTTTTTCTTGATTCATACAGAGTACCTCACTTTCAAATGCCGCTTAATTATATAAGCTAATCCTCATTATAACTTGATTATTGTTTTTATTGTACTGTTTTATCTTGAGGGACGCAATCCTTTCTGAAAAAAAATTGAAGTTTCCTTGGAAATGTCAGAACACGAAGAAGACTAAAATCAATAGAAAACACCTGTTAATGAAATATTTTGTCAGCGTAACGGCTTTTTTTATGTTATAATATTAAGGATGCAAAACAGCACCAAGAGAAAAGAGGCGAAAAAATGGAACATACTTTTGAAAAATTTGGCTTACAACCATTTTTAATAGACGCAATCAACGAGATTGGCTTCAAGGAAGCGACTGAAGTTCAAGAAAAATTGATCCCTGCCATCATGAAAGGCGAAAGTGTTATCGGACAATCTCAAACAGGAACAGGAAAAACCCATACTTTTTTACTTCCATTATTCAATAAAATTGATCCTTTAAAAGCAGAAGTTCAAGTAGTTATTACCACACCAAGTCGTGAGTTAGCTGAACAAATTTATCAAGCAGCGTTGCAACTTGCAAAACACGCACCGGAAAAAATTATTGTTCAAAGTTTCGTAGGTGGAACAGACAAGAAACGTCAAATGACTAAATTAAATGGTACACAACCACATATTGTCATTGGAACACCAGGACGTATTTTGGATATGGTAAATGAAAATGCCTTACTGATTCATACCGCCCCTGTTTTAGTTATTGATGAAGCGGATATGACGCTAGATATGGGATTTTTAGAAGATGTCGATCAAATTGCAGGACGTTTGCCAAACAACTTACAAATGCTTGTTTTTTCAGCGACGATTCCACAAAATTTAAAACCATTCTTAAAAAAATACATGGAAAATCCTCATTACGAGCATATTCAACCTAAATCAATTATTTCACCAACAATTGACAACTGGTTGATTTCAACTAAAGGCAGAGACCGTGTAGATGTTGTTTATCAACTATTAACAACAGGAACACCTTATCTAGCCATTGTTTTTGCAAATACGAAACAAAAAGTAGACGAATTAGCAGATGGTCTAAAATCAAGAGGCTTAAAAGTTGCTAAAATCCATGGGGACATTCAACCTCGTGAAAGAAAACGTGTAATGAAACAAGTTCAAAACCTTGATTACCAATTTGTAGTAGCAACGGATTTAGCTGCTCGTGGTATTGATATCGAAGGTGTTTCACATGTCATTAATGCTGAAATTCCTCGTGATTTAGATTTCTTTATTCACCGCGTTGGCAGAACAGGACGTAATGGTATGAATGGGACTGCGATTACTTTATACGCACCAAGTGATGAAGCTCTTGTAGCGGATATTGAAAAAATTGGTGTTGAGTTTTCACCTAAAACGATTAAAAATGGCGAAATTATTGATACTTACGATCGTAACCGTCGTACAACTCGTGAAAAAACATCAAAAGATGTCTTAGATCCTTCCTTAAAAGGAATTGTGAAAAAATCGAAGAAAAAAGTAAAACCAGGCTATAAAAAGAAAATTGGCCGTGTCATTAAAGAAAGTAACGAGAAAAAACGTCGTGTTGAACGTCGTAGTCAAGCTAGAGCAATCAAAAAAGCAAATAAGAAAAAATAATAGTGCGACAAAAAACTCCTTATCAATTAAGATAAGGAGTTTTTTTAACTGTTTTTTGGAATCGACTTAATTGCATAATAATAAAAGAATAAAGTTACAATCAATCCAATTTGCGTTTGAAATGGTGGAAACAATCCAAAGCTATTTAAGAAAGCAAAAAAGAGTGTTGGGAGAGTCGAAGCAAACAATGCAATCGACCAATTGGCAGCAAAAGTCATCGTTCTTCTAGCTAATAAACAAAGCAGATTCGCAAAAATCGTATACAGTAAAGTATTAATCAACGTTTCTATAATCGCAGCTACAAGAAGCATAAAGATTGTAAACCCAATAATAAAACCGTGTAGCATTGAAAAGATACCCATTAAATCGCCATAATCACTGTTTTTTAAGCCTGCTAATTCACTGTATTTAAAATTATAAGAATTAACCGCACTCTTAAAATAGAACCGATCTTTTAACAAAGCCAAACTAGAAACTGATCCAATCGCGTGCTGATCCACATCTTTTTCACTTTGTTCACCATTTGGATCAAAAGTAAAAATTAACGAATTGGTTTGATAAATAAAGCTTTTTTCAGCATCCTTTGTTTTTAAAACACCCTCTTCAATTTTAAACTCAGGAATTTTAGTCGAGACTTTTTGAAAATCATTCAAGACGTTAACTCCTTGAGTAATGGATGGAATAGCTGTGATTAAAGCAAGGAATAGTAAATACAAAAAGACTTTGCTTTTTTTTAATGACACCGCCTCACTTAATTTCTCTGGTTTGGTTAAAGAAGCAATAAATAATTTTACAACTTGAATTGGAATCACTCCTTTTTTTATTTTGTATGAAAAGTATCAACTAAATTAAAACAAATCATCCTCTCTATTTTAAACGTTTCACTAAAGAAACTCAATAGCCAGTAAACGTTCATAAAGTGTTCATAAATAAAAAAAAGAAAAATTTTGTAAGCAGATACTTTGAAATTTGAATCGAGAGGTGGTAGAGTAGAAATGTAGTCGTCAAAAGGATTACATACAAAAATAAATTTATTGGGGGACCTACAATATGACTTATCAATTACCAGAATTACCATATGCATATGATGCATTAACGCCTTATATCGATGAAGAAACAATGCACTTACATCACGACAAACACCACAATACCTACGTAACCAACCTAAATGCAGCGATTGAAAAACATCCTGAATTAGGTAGCAAAACAATAGAAGAACTAATGAGCAATTTAGATGCAATTCCTGAAGATATCCGTACGGCTGTAAGAAACAATGGTGGTGGACATGTAAACCATACTTTCTTCTGGGAAATTTTAGCTCCAAACGCTGGTGGTGTTCCAACTGGCGAAGTTAAAGAAGCAATTGATGCTACTTTTGGTAGCTTTGATAAATTCAAAGAAGAATTCGCAGCAGCAGCAACAACTCGTTTTGGTTCTGGCTGGGCTTGGTTAGTATTAGATGGCGGAAAATTATCAATCATCTCAACTCCAAATCAAGACTCACCATTATCAGAAGGCAAAACACCAATTTTAGGATTAGATGTATGGGAGCATGCTTACTACCTAAACTACAAAAATGTTCGTCCTGAATATATTAAAGCATTCTGGAACATTGTAAATTGGGATGAAGTTGCAAAACGTTACGCAGCAGCTAAATAATGACTATTAAAAAACGGTTCATTACTTTTTAAAGTAATGAACCGTTTTTTTGTTATTCTACAATACAACCTAAAGCTCCTGCAATAACAATCGATTGCTCAGTATTGATTTTACAGCCACGAAGCAACTCAATAGAAAGGTTGATTTTTTCAAAGGAAGAGGTGCTTAAGTTTAATCCTTTTAAATTCGTCTGCATCAAATTAACGCCTGTTAAATCACAAGCATTAAACGTTAAGTGCAACCATTTAATATTGAAAAAATCACTTTCAATCAAAGGCATCTCAGTAAACGAGACCCGTTTTAAAGAGGCATAACTAAAAGAACTGTAATTTGCCTGACAGTCTTTAAAAGTGGTATCTAAAATAGAAGACTCAGCAAAATTAACGCCGACAATTTTAGAATCAAGAAAAGCACACCGATGTAAAATACCCCCAATCATTTCAGTATTGCTTAAATTGCACTTGATAAATTCCACATCCAGCAATTCAAGTTGATGAAAATGGCAGTCACTAAAGGTCACATTCACAAACTGAACAGATTGAAAACAGACTTTCTCAAGATCCCTGCCTGTCAAAGTACAATTTTTAAAGAGGCAATTTTCATAAAAAGCCTCATCTTCAATCAACTCAAAAGTTTCTTCTCTAAGATCAACTGGAAAGCGGGGTGGTTCTATTTTTTGTATTTTCATAAAAGAAACTCCTTTAAAGTCAAAAATGTTTATGGCGCTTCCCTCTGTGAAAGAGCCAATTTGTTAACACAAGTAGAATAAGTGAGATGAAGGAAATAAGCAAACCTATTTTAAAATAAGGTGTTTGATAAGAAATGTCTATTTTGTGAGTTCCTTTTGTGATAGGAACCGCAAGCAAACTGTTTAGAACTTTAGTGGTCGAAACAGTTTTTCCATCAATTGAAACACGCCAACCTTTGCTGTAAGGGATAGTCGTCATTAAAATCTTATTTTCATCCGTAATGGTGGCTGTCCCTTTAAAATAAGTATTGCCGAACTTTTCAATGTTTAATTCATTTTCTTTTAAATTCGTTACAATCTTTTCGAAGGCTGTTGTGTCAAAATGATACAACTGAAATTGTTCCAACCAGAGACTTTCTTTTTTCAGCTCAACTGTAATCGTGACGGTTTGATCTTTTTGTTGATTGGCAACATTTAAAATTAATGTATCGCGATAGGTTTTATATTGTGATAATTTCTTCCCGTTTAGATAAAAAGTAGCATCTTCTTCTTTAACGCTGGGTCCTAAAGTTAGATAATAAGCATCATTGGTTTGAGGGGTGAACTGGAAATCAATCGTTGCTTTATTATTGGCAATTTGTTTGAAAAAAGTAGGATTTGGATACTGATTGTTAGGCGTAATATTTTGATAAACAGTACTATTAAACGCAATGGGTGTGAAATAACGTTTTTTTTCATTTGGACTGAGAGCCCTTAAAATATTTTCTTGTAACTGAACCGGCTGATTGGTCAATTCTTTCACTTTTAAAATATCTTTATCGACACCATAGGCGATTGATAAGGCATTTTGATTTTTAAAGGTGGTCATTCTGTCTGTATTCGTTAATTTGCTGTAGCTTCTTAAATCGGGTTTCGTGGCCATGATAGTCAATTGCAATTGTGTTAAGTTTGTCGGATTATTTTTTTGTGTTAACTCAGTTACTTTATTTTTAGCAAGTGGGGTTTGGCCTGTGGCTGGATCAACTAAATCATCCTGACTTTTTTCATATAACGCATTATTTTCCGCTACATAGTATTTGATTCCAAATAGAGCATCTGTTGCTAAGGTAGCATTAGAATAGGCAATAAAACCATTTCCAACTGGAAATCCTAAATTACCAAATAACGTTGGCACTTCCTTTTCGAAAGTTGAACTAAAGTGAGTGACACTTGGATAATCAAATTGAAAGCTATCATTTTTAGAACGTAAAAACGTTTTTTCAACTCGGTAGAATCCGTTATCTTTTTCTTTGATATGATCGATAACAGGAGCAAACTCCCTTCGATACTCTAAAAATTCACTATTGGAAACATAACTCAATCTAGATAAATCTAATTGCGCATTGATGCCCATTTCGACGGCACTTACTAAAAATAAAAGAAACGGTAGCCAAAGAGTATACTTAGGTTTTACAATCAATAAGAACGTCACGATGGCAATAAATAAAGACGTTAAAATAATCTGCTCATGATAAACAAAATCAAAAGGATGCTTAAGCATATAAAAAGCAGCAACGGTTGTGCTAACTACAACTAGTAACATACCGGGAATTGAAAGACGTTCTAATTTGATAAAGGCGCGATAACCATTTAAAATCATAAAAAAACATAATACAAAAGAAAAACGATACGGATACCAAATTGGATATTGAAAACCATGCCAAACAATATTAAAAGCTTTTAAGTCCATTGAAACGACTAAAAAGAGAACAATTAAGAAAGCCATCAAACGCTCTCGAATCGGAAAGGCACGACTAAACAGAAAGGAAACAAAACAAATTAATGCTAAACTGCCAATAAATAAATTGGGATACCCATCAGGCATTTGGTCAAAATTAAAGGCACCAATGTATAATTTTGAAATCATTTCTTGAATTGGAAAAGCAAATTTCCATTCAAAAGAAAAGTCACTATAACTGGCCTTGCTATCTAACAAAGCATGAAATGTCGGTACAAGTAGGATACTAGCTAATCCGCCTCCTAATAAAGAATGCCAACTAAATCGAGCCAATTGTTTACTTAAAAAAATCACTTTCTCTTTCACCGTCGTTTTTGATGGAAATTGGAAAGCCGTTAAACGGAAGATAAAATACAAAATACTGAACAAGCAAATCATATAAGCAATATAATAATTAGCAATTAACATGAGAGCTAAAAATACCGTATAAAAAAGTCCACGCTTTTCAAAAACCAATTTTTCAATTCCTAAAATAACCAGCGGCAAGAAAATTAATCCATCTAACCACATAATGTTTAATTGGTTGACAATCGTATAGCCCATCAAGGCATAAGAAGTTGAAAAAGTTGCAAGATAAAGTCCCTTTCCATTAAAAGCTTTCTTTAACAAAATCCCAAAACTAAGTCCAGCTAAACTGATTTTAGTTAATGTGAGAACGGTGATTCCTAGTGTAATCAAGCGAGCTGGAAACAGCAACAAGATTAAATTAAAAGGACTTGTTAAGTAATAAGCCCAGAGACCAATCATATCGCCTCCAATCGCTTTTGAAAAAGAATAAAAGAAACTTGTTGGATCTCCTAACAATGTATTGCGATAATAGGTATAAAAATCAACATATTGTTGACCTAAATCGACTGTTAATAAAGAACTGTCCCCAAATGGAAACACACCTTGAGCTAAATAAATTAAAAATAAAATAAAGCACGGAACGCCGCCTGCTAAAATAAGGGGCCAGTTATTGTGTAAAATTTTTTTGAAAAAGACAGTCATTCACAAATCACTCCAGTAACAATTTCTAATTTTTTATAAAGAATCGATTGTTTCTATTACTAAAAAGGGGTTCTTGTAATAGAATAGCATATATATAGTAGGAAATTAATTAAAAATTTACTTATTAATTGGTTAAACTTGTTCAAGTTTGGTACAATAATAGAAGTGTAATCTAACAACAGGAAGGTGTACAAGTGATTATTAATCAAAAGAAAAAGATCGATAAAAAGAAAAAAAATAAATCTCATATTCCTTTCCGACTAAATTTGTTGTTTTTTGTCGTGTTTTTATTATTTGCTTCATTAATATTAAGACTAGGCTATTTACAAATAGTACGTGGAGAAGAGTTTGAAACGCAAGTAAAACGAACTGAGACAACAACAGCCACTGGAACAGTACCTCGAGGAATGATTTATGACAGTCAAAATCGTCAGCTTGTAGGCAACAAACCGTTACAGGCAATTACCTATACAAGAGGGGCCCAAGTAAGCGGAGCAGATATGGCTAAAATTGCTAAAAATTTAGCGAAGTATATTACGATGGATACCTCTGATTTAAAAGAACGCGATTTAAAAGATTATTTTGCGGCAACAAATGAGAAAAAATTAAATGATCGTTTATCCAAAAAAGAAACCCAATTAAAAGGTGGGGAGTTGTATGATGTTCAACTATCTAAAATCACACCTGAAGAAATTCAATTTGATGAAGCTGAACGTCAAGTAGCTGCTATTTTTAAAAAGATGAATGGAGCCTATGCTCTAACAACAACCTACATCAAAAGTAAAGACGTGACTGATCAAGAAATTGCTGAAATCAGTGAAAACTTAATGAGTCTACCAGGTGTTGATACTTCAACTGACTGGGATCGTATCTATCCTCAAGGAGACATGTTACGCAGTGTCCTTGGAAGTGTTACAACTGAAAAAACTGGACTGCCAAGCGATCAAGCAAGTGCAATGCTAGCAAAAGGTTACGCGCGAAATGATCGTGTTGGAAACAGTTATTTAGAAAAACAATACGAAGAAGTATTAAGTGGTTCCAAATCAAAATCTGAAACCAAAACTAATAATAGTGGCGATATTATTGATACGGCATCTAAATATGAAGGAGCCAAAGGCGACAATTTAGTGTTAACGATCGATATTGATTTTCAAAAGAAATTAGAAGATATTACGAAAAAACAATTAGCTTCAATTCGAAGTGGCCTTGTTGATCGAATGTATGTTGTTGCAACCAATCCTAAAACAGGTGAACTATTAGGAATGACGGGTCAAAAATACAACTACGAAACAAAAGAGATTGAGGATGACGCTTTAGGTGCAATGAATACTCAGTATACAATGGGTTCATCTGTTAAAGGTGCAACTGTATTGGCTGGATACATGGATAAGGTGATTTCTTTAGACAATAATGTAATGGTCGATCGTCCTTTAAAATTTAAAAACACACCAGCTAAAAGTTCTTGGTTCAACCGAGGTGGAGCGATTTCAATGAACGATGAAACAGCCCTAGAAGTGTCTTCAAACTCCTACATGATGCAATTAGCAATGCGAATGGGTGGTCAAAACAGCTATACTCCTGAAGGCACGTTAGATATCGATAAAGATAAAGTATTTACTAAACTAAGAGGGTATTATGCACAATTTGGTTTAGGTGTTCCAACAGGAATTGATTTACCAGGTGAAGCATTGGGTTACCCAGGTCCAACGAGCAATCCAGGATTAGCGCTCGATTTTGCTTTTGGTCAATTTGATACCTATACACCACTTCAATTAAATCAATACATTTCCACTATTGCTAACGGCGGAAGCCGAATTGCACCACATGTTGTAAAAGAAATTCGAGGAACAGATGAGAATGGGAATATTGGTGCTATTCAAACAGAGATTCAACCTCGAGTATTAAATACGGTGAACGTGGGTACAGAAGAAATGAAACGCGTGCAAACCGGAATGTATAACGTAGTACATGGTGGGAATTCAAACGGAACAGGGAAACTTTTAGCCAGTGCACCTTACAGCATATCTGCAAAAACAGGGACAGCAGAAGCATTCTACGATGGGCCACTTGAGGCTTCAAAAGGCGAATCAGTTTTCAACTTAACCTTAGTTGGCTACGCTCCTTCGAATGACCCAGAAATTGCGATTGCTGTTGTTGTACCCTATCTACCTTACAATACAACTTCAAAAGTGAATATAAATACCGCTAGAGAAGTATTTGATGCCTATTTTGAAGGGAAAGATAAGTAGTAAGTAGTCAAACAGCCAGTTGATTTTAAATCAACTGGCTGTTTATTTACATTATTTCCTAAACAGTTTTAAACATGCTATGATACATACAATTAATCATTAAAGGGAGCGTTCAAATATGACGGAATCAGTTATGACAAAAGAAGTTTTATCCAAATCCTTAATAGAGTTATGTCATTATAAACGTTTTGAAAAAATTACTATTTCGGATATTACACAACGTTGTAAATTAAATCGTCAAACTTTTTATTATCATTTTTCTGATAAATTTGATTTATTAGGTTGGACGTATCAACACACTGCTATTCATTATTTAAAGGAAAATGTGACTTTAGAAAATTGGCATGATCAAGTATTGAAAATGCTGCAGGAAATCCAAAGCAATGCGGCTTTCTATCGTAATACTGTGCAAGATGAATCAGCGTTGTTAGCGAATCAATTTTCTCAACTTACCTGTGAGCTTTTTTTAGAATTATTTAGTCGTTTGGATAATGAAGAACGTGTGAGCAAAGCAAATCGACTTTTCTATGCAACATTTTTTTCATACGGATGTGGTGGGATGTTAATTGCATGGATTGTAGCAGGCTTTAAAGAATATGCAGAAGAACTTGCGGCAAGCTTTGCTCGGTTAGCAAAAGATACTGAAAAATTAGCCTATCAACTTTATTGTGAAATTGAAAATTAACATTTAGACAATTTGTATCTATTGTCCATAAATACGACAGATTGTTTTTTTTGTTTAAGGTGAAGCGTTTTCTATTGGGCTATACTAACAGTATGAAAGTCAATAGGAGGAATGTTTTATGAATAAGAAACAACTGGGATTGTTAGCAGCAGGAGCAACCGCTATTGGAAGTATGTACGGAGTTAAAAAGTTAAATCAGTTAAAATCAGAAAAAAGTAAAGCGATTGATGAAGAAATTGAAGCACGTTATTATGGCGATCAACAAGTCTATTTGATAGGTGGAGGAATTGGAAGTTTAGCAAGTGCGGCTTTTCTGATTCGAGATGCGAACTTCGAAGGAAAAAACATCCATATTATTGAAGGAATGAAGATTTTAGGTGGAAGCAACGATGGTGCAGGAAATAATGAAAAAGGCTTTATCTGTCGTGGTGGGCGAATGTTAAATGAAGAAACCTATGAAAATTTTTGGGACTTATTTAGAAGTATTCCATCCCTTGAAATGCCACATATGAGTGTGACAGAAGAAATATTAAATTTTGACCATTTACATCCAACCCATGCACAAGCAAGACTCATTGATAAAAATGCTGAAATTGTAAATGCACATAAAATGGGATTTGATAACAAGGATCGAGCAGCAATGTCTAAACTATTAGCAACACCTGAAGAAGAATTAGATGATTTATCCATTCAAGATTGGTTTGCACCTCATTTCTTTGAAACCAATTTCTGGTATATGTGGCAAACAACCTTCGCATTTCAAAAATGGAGCAGCTTATTTGAATTGCGTCGTTATATGAATCGTATGATGCTAGAATTTAGTCGCATCGACACATTAGAAGGTGTTACTAGAACGGCATATAATCAATATGAAAGTCTAATTTTACCGTTAAAAAGTTTCTTAGAAAAGCATAAAGTAGATTTTATTCTTGATAAAACGGTAACGGATATCGATTTTGTAGAAGGCAGTGACATCACAGCAACTGCTATTCACTTGACAGATGGAGAAGTGATTGAGTTAAAATCAGAAGATAAGGTGATGATGACAAATGCATGCATGACGGATAGCACGACAGAAGGAGACTATCACACCCCAGCTCCAAAAGCTGAAAAACGCCCGATATCTGGTGAGCTTTGGTATAAAATTGCTCAAAAAAAATCAAATTTAGGCAACCCAGCTCCCTTTTTCGATCATGAAGAAGAAACCAATTGGGAAAGTTTTACAGTGACTTGTAAAGGAAATGCGTTACTGAAACGCTTTGAGGAATTTTCAGGAAATATTCCAGGAAGCGGAGCGTTAATGACGTTTAAAGATTCAAACTGGCTAATGAGCATTGTGGTTGCAGCACAACCGCACTTTAAGAATCAAGATTTAACCACAACGATTTTCTGGGGATACGGTTTGTACCCAGATCGAGTGGGGGATTATGTAAAAAAAACAATGCGTGAATGTACTGGAGAAGAGATTCTTTATGAATTAATTTGCCAGTTCAAATGGCAAGATGATTGGGAAAAAATCAAAGAGGATATTGTAAACGTCATTCCATGTTACATGCCATATATTGATGCTCAATTTCAACCAAGAAAAATGAGTGACCGTCCAAAAGTAGTTCCAACAGGAAGCACCAATTTCGCAATGATCAGTCAATTCGTAGAAATACCAAAAGATATGGTCTTTACAGAAGAATATTCTGTTCGAGCGGCTAAAACAGCTGTGTATACATTGTTTGATATCAATAAAGAAATTTGTCCAGTTACACCTCATAACCGTGATCCAAAAGTAGTGGCAAAAGCGGCTAAAACGATGTTTAGATAACAACAAAAAAACTGCTTGATTCTAATTAATAGTAGAATCAAGCAGTTTTTTTGATCTTATCCTAGTTACGGTGGGTGATGATTTTAGCAATTTCTTCTAAAGACATACCACTGTTTACTTCGTAAGATCCATCTCGAATATACATTTCATAATCATTTGACGTTAAGAATGTGGTGAATTCGTTTGCGTCTTTAATGATGCCATTTGCAGCTAGTTGATCAACTGCAGTGCTAGTTGGGTCGCCTTGACCAATAACTAATGTATATTTTTTAACTTCATCTTTTTTCTCAGTATCTTTTGCAGGCTCTTCTTTTTTAGCAGAGCTGTCAGCAGCAGAACTATCGGTTGTTGAGCTTGAATCCGTTTTATCTGTAACTTTTTCAAGTTCAATTTTAGTTAAAAGTTCTTCGTATTTTTTCTTATAGGATTTCTCGCTCTTACTTAGGTTCTCGTCTTTGCTTTTAGCAGTTTGCTCCGTCTTACTGGTAGACGCTGCGGGTTCATAAAAAAAGAGACGATAACCTGAAAGAACTAGAGCTGAAAGCAAAAATCCTAGTGCTAAATAGCGTAATGCAGGTCTATTCATTCGTGACTCTCCCTTACTTATTTGTGCTCAACGTATTCATCGACAACAACTTGTACTGTTGCAACAGGTAATTGAGTTTGTGATGCGATGTTTTCAAGTGAAACACCTTGAGTATACAAGGTAACGACATGATTTTTTAATACATCGTGAATTTTCATTGATGTTAATGTTTCTTCTGTTGTAATGTTTAATTCATTTTCAAGAATCGCAACGCGATTTTTTAAATGATAGATATCTTGCATTAGTTGTAAAGAAAGTTCTTCAAATTCTTCTTTTACTTTTTCGCCATTGTCTTTTTTGTAGAAAGACCATACAATAAGAGCAACGGAGATAATCAACAGGATAATAACGATCATCCATACATCCATTTTTTAATCACCTCTTTCATTAAACCTCATTGCATAGTGTACCATATTTAGCAGATTAATAGTGTTTTGTAAAAGAAATTTAATATAAAATTTGATAATTGACTTATTCCTAAAAGAATTAAAAATCCTTAAAAAAAGAGGCGTAAAGTAAAAATCCTTAACAAAGTGTAAAAAAAGCTAGCAAGTTGTTAAAAAAAATGATATGATATTCAAGTCCGAAGGTACCCAATTGAGTATCTTCTAAATTATGGTTTAATGCTTGGAGGGAAAGTCATGCGTGTAAACATCACATTGGAATGTACAGAGTGTAAAGAACGTAACTACCACACTAAGAAAAACAAACGTAACAATCCAGACCGTGTTGAATTCAAAAAATATTGTCCGCGCGAACGTCGTGCGACATTACATCGTGAAACAAAATAACAACAGGAATCCTGTTGTTTTTTTTGTATTTAAAAGTCATTAAATGAGATAAAGAGGAGGCACCTTTTTATGGATAAAAAAAAATTGCGAAAAATAATTTTAGCTGAACTAAACGAATTAAACTCAGAGGTAAAAAAACAAAATGAAGAACATTTACTAAGCCAATTATTTCAATCGGATTACTTTTTAAAAGCAAAAACGATTGGATTAACATTATCGCAGAAAATTGAAATAGACACGCAACCGATTATTGAGAAATGTCACGCACTTGGGAAAAAAATGGTTATTCCACGAACGGGACCGCAAGGCAAAATGGATTTTTGTTTATATGACGCAGCTACTAGTTTAGAAACTACCCCTTTTGGAATTCTTGAACCAATGTCAACTTCACCTAGTGTGGACAAAAGGCAGATTGATTTATTGATTGTTCCTGGTGTGGCTTTTTCAATGGAGGGTTATCGTATTGGTTTTGGAGCTGGTTTTTATGATCGCTATCTAGCAGATTACCAGGGTGACACCGTTTCACTTGCACTAAAACTTCAAATAAGAAATGATTGGACTCCAGATAGTTACGATATTCCAGTCAAAAAAGTGTTCACTGAATAAACGATGGAAAAAACAAATTAGATTCGCTATAATAAAGAACAGAATCATAAGAAAAATGGGGTGGCGCTTTGACGAATCAAAAAAAGAGAACATTAAATGAACTATTAAAAAAACCGATTGTAACGTATAGTTTTTTAGCCATTCAACTTGTTGTTTTTCTATTAATGACAATTGATGGAGGCAGTGAAAGTATTGCTACTCTTATTAAATATGGAGCAAAAGAAAATATGTCTATTGCGATGGGACAATGGTGGCGCTTAGTTACACCGATGTTTGTTCATATTGGAGCACTGCATATTATCGTAAACTCTGTAACGCTGTATTACTTAGGGATACAACTGGAAGGCGTTTTTGGCCATTTTCGATTTGCTTTGATTTACCTATTAAGCGGAATTGCGGGAAATGTAGCAAGTTTTGCTTTTAACGATGCGGTTTCTGCAGGTGCAAGTACGGCTTTATTCGGTTTATTTGGGACAGCTTTGATGTTAGCTGAAACTTTTAGACACAATAGTCAAATGCAAGAAATGGCAAAAACTTTTGCTATTTTTATCGGTTTAAACTTAGTAACGGGTTTTATGTCTACCTCAGTGGATAATTCTGGTCATATTGGTGGCTTGATTGGTGGCTTTTTAATTGCTACAGCGATTTCTGTACCAAAAGCGTCAAGCGACTTGACTGTTAAACGAATTTTATCAGGAATAACCTATCTGATTGCCATCGCTTTCTTTATCGCAATCGGTTTCAAAAAAACACAAATCGGGTTATAATGTGAAGGACGTGAAGTAAAGTTATGCGAATCTTATATGATGTACAGTTATTATTAAAAAGATTTGGAATATATGTTTACGTAGGAGAGCGGTTATGGGATATTGAGATGATGTCAATCGAACTAAAAAGTTTAAAAGATTCCGGTTTGATTGAAGATGATGTCTATATACCAGCAGCTTTAGTTTTACGAAAAGAGCATCGTTTGGAAGAAGAAAAACAAAAAAATATTAGTATGGATAACTAACAACTTGGAGGAATAAAACAATGTCTAAAAAACTAATTGGAATTGATTTAGGTGGGACGACAATCAAATTTGCTATCTTAACTGTAGATGGGGATGTTCAACAAAAATGGAGCATTGAAACAGATACTACAAATGAAGGTTCAAAAATTGTCCCAAGTATTGTGGAATCGATAAATAAACATATTGCAAAATATGAAATGTCCCACAGCGATTTTATCGGAATCGGTATGGGTTCTCCTGGTACTGTTGATCGTGAATTAGGAACTGTAATTGGGGCATATAATTTAAATTGGAAGACATTGCAACAAGTCAAACAAGAAATTGAAGCGGGAACAGATATACCATTTGCTATTGATAATGATGCGAATGTTGCTGCCTTAGGAGAGCGTTGGAAAGGCGCTGGAGAGAATGGGGATGATGTGACCTTCATTACGTTAGGAACGGGTGTAGGTGGCGGAATTATTGCTGAAGGTCGGTTGCTACACGGTGTTGTTGGAGCAGCAGGTGAAATTGGGCATATTACAGTAGATCCTGGTGGTTATGATTGTACTTGTGGTAAAAAAGGTTGTTTAGAAACAGTTGCAAGTGCGACGGGTGTTGTAAGGGTAGCAAGAGATTACGCGGATGAGTTTGCTGGTGATTCTCGTTTGAAGTATTTAATTGACGACGGACAAGAAGTTACAGCTAAAACAGTTTTTGATTTAGCCAAAGATGGCGATGTTTTAGCGATCAAAATTATTGATAAAGTTTCTTACTATTTAGGGTTAGCCTGTGGAAATATTGGCAATATGCTGAATCCTTCTGATATTGTAATTGGTGGTGGTGTTTCAGCAGCTGGAGATTTTCTGTTAGAGCAAGTCCGTCATTACTTTGAAGAATTTACTTTCCCACAAGTTCGTCATAGCACGAATCTAAAATTAGCACAATTGGGTAATGATGCAGGTGTTATTGGTGCAAGTTCATTAGCAAAACAATTTCTAAAAAAATAAAGTTAAAAAATCATTGAGGAAATTTCTCAATGATTTTTTTATGTTAACAAACGGCAATGCCTAATGGCTAATAGATGCGAAAGTACATACCATATGATATACTTGAACTACATTTTTCAAAAAATATCTATGTAAAAGTAGGAGACATTGGGTGATCTATATGAGGCAAAAACAGCAATATGGCTATAAGGTTTTATTTTTGTTTCTTTTGATTAGCCTTTTTTTAGTTGGTTGTCATACTACTAAAAAAACAGATGACACAAAAAAGACTCAGTGTGAAGAAGCAGTGACTTTAAAAAAAATTCCAATTGAAACAGACAGTTTTAAAAAAGTGATTGGTTGGTTAAATAAGGATGAGGTTTTGATTCACTGTGGTTATCAATTTAAAGATGTTTTATATCGATTTAATGTCAGAACAGGGGAACTACATCTTATTTATCAGCCCAATGCATTGATTTTAATTGCTCTTTTATCACCAGATCAAACAAAAGTATTTATTCAAATAGCTCACGATAAGGACAGTGAAATTCAAATTATTAATTTATCGGGTGAAAAATTGCAGACTAAAAGGGTTGATACCATGGGATATTTAAATGTTAGTTGGAATCCTGTTTCGTTAGATCAAATCTTTTTATCTTATTATCAAAATGAGAACAAGATTGTGGTAAGCGATTGGGATATTGCAAAAAATACAACTAAAGAAGTCCCTAGTGACACGTTAAATCCTGTTTGGTATTCAGAAAATCTTTATGTATATGTTAATAATCAAAATGATTTCTTGCTAAAAAAAGGAGAGCTTTACCTAGGGGATATCCGAACAGGTGAAAGTACGCATTTAAGGAGTCAAGTTTCAGGGTTTTACTTAAATCAAGACTCATTAGTGATGTTCACTCCGTCTGACTTTAACGACAATGATTTATTATTAAGTTATCAGTATCCATTTATGGTAGACAAAGGCTTTTTAGAAGTTCCAAAAATGACGATGAACGATCGGTTAGTGTTTCCTTATTTGACTCAGTTAGAGCGGAAATCAGCTATCTATGGGGTTCTACCTAAAGAAACCGTTCATTTAGAATTAAAAGCTGGAAAATTTCATTTAGCTAAATTAAACTTTGACAAGCGTAAAGTTGAGTCTGTTGTTGAGTTACCAGATAATGCTCCGATTTTAATCTCGCCAGATGGAAAATCCTTGCTCTATGGATGGCGATTTGAAAATATTATCAATCTTGATAACCAAAAAATTTACTCTTTATTAAAAGATAAAGGAACGATTAAATAGAATCTTTGGTTTTTCTCAAAAAATAGGTGGTAAATTGCAACGTTCTTGTGTAGAATTGTTCAATGAAGGTTATTGATGAAAGGGGAAAAACAACGTGAATGGAAATTTAATTGTTAACATTATTTTAGCGATCATTTTATTAGGAATGATTGGTTATGAAGTGTATCAACATTTTAATCGTAAGCGGGCTGCTGTTATTTTAACTGAAGAAGAATTCAGAGAAAATATGCGTAAAGTCCAAGTGATTGATGTTCGTGAAAAACCAGAATTTGATGCAGGTCATATTTTAGGTGCTCGTAATATTCCGTATTCAGGTTTTAAAACGAGAATGGTAGAAATTAGAAAAGATATTCCCGTTTATTTATACGATCAAAAAAAATCAATGAGTGGCCGTGCGGCAGTTAAGTTACGTAAAGCAGGGTACACAAAAATCTATCGATTAAAAGATGGGTATCAAAACTGGAATGGTAAAATTAAAAAGAAATAAGTCTCAAATAAAAAACCTTGTTGATAAGGTTTTTTTTATTTTTAGTTACAACACACAAAATAATACAATTAAAATCATGTAGAATTTATTAAGATTTATACTAATACTTGTTTTTATTCCTCTATTTTCTATGGATATAGAAAATATAAAATAAAAAAAGCAACTATTTTTATTAAAATTTGATATAATAGAACAAAATCAATTGTAATTGAAGGAGCCTATTTTTTTATGAATACAAATAAAACAAAGAAAACTAAAAAGAACATTTCAGTAAAAAAAGAAATTTTAAGTACCTTGATGACTTTAGTTGTGGCGTTGGGAATTGTAATGCTATTAAGAACCTTTATTTTTACACCGGTCATTGTTAAAGGCGAATCGATGAATCCTACTTTAGAAAATAACGACCGCATCTTATTACTAAAAATGGAAAAAGTGAAGCGATTTGATATTGTTACCTTTCCAGCACCAGATAACCCAAGTGAAAACTATGTAAAACGAGTGATTGGATTGCCTGGGGACGAGGTTAGCTATAAAAATGATATCCTAACCATTAATGGGAAAAATTATGATGAACCTTATTTAAAAGAATTTAAAGCAAATCTTCCGACTGGCGAAAACTTAACAACTGATTTTACATTAGAGCAAATTAGTGGGGTATCAAAAGTTCCAGCAGGTAAGTATTTAGTATTAGGAGATAACCGTCAAAATTCAAAAGATGGTCGTATGATTGGCTATATTGATGCAGACGATATTCAAGGAGTTGCTGATTATCGAATTTGGCCAATTACAACCTTTGGTCGAATTGACAAAGCTGAATAACCTAAAAACAAACCCGTCCTTGTGATGGGTTTGTTTTTTCGATGAATGAAGCGGTATCATTGAAGACGAGAATCCTAATTAAAGTAGAAAATGGCGAGAGAAACAACAACACAATAAAATGAATAAATTAAATAGGTGAAATTTCTTAGAAAATAGCGTATAATTAACAAGATAAGAAAAGTGGTGGGGTACTGATTTTTTAGTGCTCCTATTTTATTGCTAAGGAGAAACTATGTTTACTAAATTCAAACCAACATGGATGGTGGAAGCCATTTATCAAATTACACCAGAACAATTAAAAAAACGCAATTTCAAAGCGGTACTAACTGATTTAGATAACACGTTGATTGCATGGAACAACCCAGATGGAACAGCTGAACTTTTAGGGTGGATTGACGAAATGAAAGCAGCTAATATTCCTGTGATTGTTGTTTCAAATAATAAAGCGGCTCGAATCGAACGAGTGGTGGAACAATTAGGTCTTGATTATGTTGCAAGATCAATGAAACCATTGACAAAAGGCTTTAAAGAAGCAGAAACAAAATTGAATTTACCAAAAGAACAAATTCTGATGGTAGGTGACCAAATCATGACGGACATCCGTGGTGCAAACGCTGCTAAGATTCAAAATGTGTTAGTTAAGCCAATTGTAACGACTGATGCGTGGAATACAAAGTTCAACCGTTTGATGGAAAGACAGATTATGAACTACTTATTGAAAAAACATCCAGAAATGAATTGGAGGAATACAATTGATGGAGAATAACGAATTAGATTTAAATGAAGAAATCCGCTGTATTGGTTGTGGAGCAATTATTCAAACAACTGATAAAGACGCGCTAGGCTACACTCCGGTTTCGGCATTAGAAAAAGGGTTGGAGAGCGGTGAAGTCTATTGTCAACGTTGTTTTAGACTAAGACATTACAATGAAATTCAAGACGTTAAACTTACCGATGACGACTTCTTAAAATTATTAAACGAAATCGGCACAAAAGATGCGTTAATTGTGAATGTGATTGATATTTTTGATTTTAATGGTAGCTTGATTCCTGGACTACATCGTTTTGTTGGAAACAATCCGGTTTTACTAGTAGGAAATAAAGTTGATTTGTTACCAAAATCATTAAAACGTGGCAAAATGACCCAATGGTTAAAAGAACGTGCCTTTGAAGAAGGACTACGCCCTGAAGATGTCATTTTAACAAGTGCAATGAAAGCAAAAGAAATGGATAGCCTACTAGAAACCATTGAAAAACATCGTAAAGGCCGTGATGTATTTGTAGTTGGGGTAACCAATGTTGGGAAATCAACCTTGATTAATCAAATTATCAAAAACACAGCTGGCGTACAAGATTTAATTACGACTTCACAATTTCCAGGAACAACCCTTGACCGTATCGAGATTCCATTAGAAGATGGGAAAAATTTAATTGATACACCAGGAATTATTCATCGTCACCAAATGGCACACGTTTTAGGAGATAAAGATCTAAAATTGATCGCTCCTAAAAAAGAAATTAAGCCAATGGTTTACCAATTAAACGAAGAGCAAACCTTGTTTTTTGGTGGAGTAGCGCGTTTTGATTACTTGAAAGGTGGGCGTAGATCCTTCACTTGTTTCTTATCAAATGATTTGAAAATTCATCGTACAAAGCTTGAAAAAGCCGATGAATTGTATGCAAATCATGTGGGAGGAATGTTGCAACCCCCTCGTCAAGAAGAAGTGGAAAGCTTCCCTGAGTTGGTTCGTTTTGAATTTTCTGTCAAAGAAAAAAGCGATATTGTCTTTGCTGGTCTAGGCTGGGTAACGGTTAACGAACCAGGTGCAGTTGTAGCTGGTTGGGCGCCAAAAGGCGTTAGTGTTGTGATTCGTAAATCATTGATTTAACAAATTAAAATAGAAAAGTCGTACAAAAGCGACTTAATGGAGTTGAAAGCATGAATTTAACAGGAAAACAAAAACGTTTCTTACGAAGCGAAGCGCACCACTTAACCCCTATTTTTCAAGTTGGAAAAGGCGGATTAAGTGATGAAATGATGAAACAAATTGGCGAAGCTTTAGAAAAAAGAGAGCTTTTAAAAGTTAGCTTACTGCAAAATACAGATGAAGAAGTTACTGAAGTAGCAGCTGCCATCGAAAAAACAGTTGGCTGTGATGCCATTCAAATTATTGGACGCGTGATCGTCTTATTCCAACCATCAACAAAAGAAAAATACCAACGCATTTCAAGTCGACTTCCTAGAGTGAAAGCTAATTAATCAAAAGGTTAGGTGATTTCATTGAAAAATCAAACAATCGTGATGACAAAAGCAGAACCATTCGTTGAGCAGCGTAAACGAGTAGGGATTATTGGCGGAACGTTTAATCCACCTCATATTGGTCATTTAGTAATTGCCGATCAAGTAGGGCACCAATTAGGATTAGATACAATTTACTTTATGCCGGATGCTGAGCCACCACACATTGATCGAAAAGAAGCAGTAGATGCAACTCATCGCTTAAAAATGGTGGCATCAGCAATTGAAGGCAACCCGCTATTTGAACTAGAAGAGCGAGAAATCCTTCGTGGTGGAAAAAGCTATACCTTTGATACGATACTTGAATTAACCAAAGAACATCCTGAAATCGACTATTATTTTATTATTGGTGGCGATATGGTTGAATACTTACCAAAATGGTATCGTATTGACGAATTGATTCAATTGGTCCAGTTTGTTGGTGTGAAACGACCAAATTATGGAACCGATAGTCCTTATCCTATCATTTGGGTAGACGTACCAGCGATTGATGTCAGCTCAACAGATCTTCGAAAAAAACTTGAATTAGGTTGCCCAGTTCATTATTTGATTCCTGAAAAAACTCTTACTTATATTAAAGAAAAGGGGCTGTATCAAGATGACAAATAAGATGGAATACACTACTAACTATTTAAAAATGAGTCGTGTCGAACTACTTGAGCGCGTTCAAATGCAAATGGGTGAACGCCGTTTCAAACATGTTTTAGGCGTAGAAGAAATGGCGATTGCGTTAGCCGGTCGATACGAAGCAGACATTGAGGCAGCTAGTATAGCTGCGCTGACTCATGACTATGCAAAAGAGCGCGATCGCGATGAAATGCAAGAGTTAATCCGTAAAGAAGGCTTTGACTTGGATTTGCTCAATTACGGAAGCGAGATTTGGCATGGTCCAGTGGGCGCATTTTTAGTTCAAAAAGAACTAGGTGTTCAGGATGACTTGATTTTAGATGCCATTCGTAAGCATACGGTAGGAGCAAGTGAGATGACGTTGTTGGATAAAATTATTTATGTAGCAGATTTTATCGAACCTAATCGCGACTTTCCAGGAGTAGCAGAAGCTAGAGAAATTGCGATTCGTAATTTAGATGAGGCTGTTGCTTTTGAAACAAAACATACTTTACACTATTTAATTGAAAAAAATACCAAAATTTACCCACAAACCATTGCAACTTACAATACATGGGTTGCCAAATCATAGGAGGAAATCAATTGACAATATCAAGTGAAGAAATTTTAGAAATCGCCGTAAAAGCAGCAGACGACAAGCGTGCAGAGGACATCATGGCGATGGACGTGCGCAACATTTCAATTCTAGCAGATTATTTTGTAGTGATGCACGGAAACAGTGAAAAACAAGTAGAAGCAATTGTAAACGAAATTGTCGATCAAGAAGAAATGGCTAAAGTAGAAGTAAAGCGTATCGAAGGAAGAGACTCAGCTAAATGGATGTTGATTGATTTAGGAGACGTTGTTGTTCACGTATTCCATTACTCAGAACGTTCATTTTATAATTTAGAAAAATTGTGGAGTGACGCTCCATTAGTTGATATCTCAAAAATGGTTGACTAAGATGAGTTATCAAACATTTGCACAAGTTTATGATGCCATTATGGATGACTCGTTATATGAAAAATGGCTTTCATTTGTCAAACAGCAAGTGGCAACAAAAGACCAAAAAATATTAGAATTAGCTTGTGGAACAGGTGCCTTAGCCGTCACCTTAAAACAAGCAGGTTTTGATGTAACAGGTCTAGATTTATCTGAAAACATGTTGACCTTAGCGAATGAACGGGCTATAAATGCTGGTGTGAAATTGCCTTTAATTGAAGGCGACATGCTGGATTTATCTGAAATCGGCACATACGACGTTGTTACTTGTTTTTCAGATTCTATTTGCTACATGCCAGATGAAGCTGCAGTTGGAAAAGTTTTTAATGAAGTGGCGAACTTGTTACCAGCAGAAGGGCAATTTTTATTTGATGTACATTCTGTTTATCAAATGGATGAAGTTTTTCCTGGATATATGTATAATGATGCCTCACAAGAAATTAGTTTTCTATGGCAAAGTTATGAAGGCGAAGTGCCACATAGTATTGAACACGATTTAACTTTCTTTGTTTACGATGAAGAACTAGATAGCTATGAACGTTTCGATGAGTGTCATAAGGAACGGACCTATCCATTAGAACAATACTTACAACTGTTGAAACAAGCTGGTTTTAGTCAAGTCAAAGTCAGTGGAGAATTTGGAACTCAAGAAGTAACAGATCAAACAACCCGTTGGTTCTTTACCTGTTCTAAAAAATAAATCAGACGAACGAACGGAAAAATCATTCCCGATTTTTCTGTTTTTTTAAAAGAAAAATGAATTTTTACTTAAACAGCAGATAATACAAGGAAAGGAGGGCTCTGAGGGATGAATGAAGAGGCCGTTCAACTTCTACAAGAAATTTATGGGTATCCAGAATTTAGAGTAGGACAACAAGATGTGATTGATAAAGTCATAGCTAGACAAGATACCTTAGCGATTATGCCAACTGGTGGCGGCAAATCAATTTGCTATCAAATTCCGGCACTCTTATTTAATGGATTGACAATTGTAGTATCTCCATTAATCTCTCTAATGAAAGATCAAGTGGACGCCCTTCTCGAATTAGGGATACCTGCGACTTATATTAACAGTACACTTTCAAATGGAGAAATGCATCAACGATTAAAAAATGCAAGTAATGGTGAATATAAGTTGTTATACGTTGCGCCAGAACGATTCCAAACAGAAGAAATTTTTTACTTAATGCAGTCTGTAGAGGTACCGTTTATTGCAATCGATGAAGCCCATTGTATTTCTCAATGGGGACATGATTTTAGACCGAGTTACCTTTCGTTATGTGAGACATTGCAGAGCATCCATCCAAGGCCCACGATTTTAGCCTTAACAGCGACGGCAACGCCTGTTGTTTCAGATGACATACTGCGCTTACTAGGAATTGCACCAGATAATCGAGTTAAAACAGGTTTTTCAAGAGAAAACTTAGCCTTTCAAGTTGTAAAAGGACAAGATCGCAATCGCTTCTTATTAGAATATTTAAAAGTTAATCGTACACAATCAGGAATTGTTTATGCAAGCACAAGAAAAGAAGTTGAACGTATTTATGAATTATTGTTAACCAAAGGGATTCAAGCTGGGAAATATCATGGTGGGATGAAAGAAAGCGAACGAAATGACGCGCAAGAGAAGTTTCTTTATGATAAAGTAACGGTAATGGTAGCAACAAATGCCTTTGGAATGGGAATTGATAAAAGCAACGTGCGCTTTGTCATTCATTATCAAATACCAAAAAATATTGAAGCATACTATCAAGAGGCTGGAAGAGCTGGGCGAGATGGATTAGACAGTGATGCCATCCTCCTGTTTTCACCCCAAGACATGCAGATTCAGCAATTTTTTATTGACCAGTCTGAAATGGAAGAGTCCCTTAAAAAATATGAATACAAAAAACTGCGTGAAATGGCTCAATACGGTTCAACTCAAATGTGTTTACAACGTTTTATTGTTCGTTACTTTGGAGAAGATTGTGAAGACTGTGAACGTTGTAGCAACTGTTTAGATGATCGTGATGAGGTAGACATTACGCTTGAAGCTCAAAAAGTATTGTCTTGTGTAAAACGGATGGGTGAAACCTTTGGCAAAGCGATGATCATGAAAGTCTTGACTGGTTCAAAAGATCAAAAAATGAAACAGTGGGATTTTGAAGAATTGTCTACCTATGGATTAATGAAAGGGATGCCTCAAAAAGAAGTCACACAACTGATTGATTACTTAACAGCAGAAAAATATTTAGCCCCAACAGATGGTCAATTTCCTATTTTAAAAATTACAAATACGGGTGTATCAGTACTAAAAGGAGAGTTAAAAGTAAGTCGGAAACAAGCACAAGTGGCTGAAAAAGTAGCTGTGGATGATGCGTTATTCGATGAGTTACGAGGAATTCGAAGTCTCTTAGCAAGCGAACATAAAGTTCCTCCGTACATTATTTTTTCAGATGAAAGTCTACGAGAAATGTGTCAGAAATTGCCTCAAACAGATACTGAACTGTTAACTGTTAAAGGTGTTGGTGAAAATAAACTTGAAAAATATGGAGCTTATTTCCTAGACGCATTAAAAAAGGCGGAAGCAGTTAAGGGCTAAACAAAAAGGAGGAGCAAGCGAATGAAGAGTTGTGGTGTTATTGTTGAATACAATCCTTTTCATAACGGGCATCTCTATCATTTAGAGCAAGCAAAAAAAACAACCAATTGCGATGTTTTGATTGCAGTAATGAGTGGGAATTTTTTACAGCGTGGGGAACCTGCTTTATTTGATAAGTGGACAAGAGCAGAAATGGCTTTAAATCACGGAGCGGATCTTGTGGTTGAGTTGCCCGTCCAATTTAGTGTTCAGTCAGCGGATTACTTTGCTAAGGGCGGCGTGGCGTTGCTCCAAGCATTAAAATGTGATAGTCTGTGCTTTGGCTCTGAAGAAGGAACGGGAACTGATTTTAAAAGGTTAGCTAATCAAGTAGAAGAAAAGCGAGTAGTTATTGATGAGGCATTTCAAAATTTTAAAAACAATGGCTCAAGTTATCCCGTTCAAATGAATCAAGCAATAAAAAGTGTTTTCCCAACCCATTCAATTGATTTAATGCAACCAAACAATATGTTAGGGTTTAGTTACGCAAAAGAAATCATTAAAGCTCAATCCTCAATGGAAATTAAAACAGTGAAACGACACCTTGCACAATTTCATGATGAGTCTATTGAAGAAAAAACAATCGCAAGCGCTACGGCGATTCGAAAAGAATTGTTCAATCCGTCTGATTCATTTAAAGAAATTCAAAAAGTGGTACCAGAAGATGTTTTTCAATTTATTTCTACAACAGAATATGTTGACTGGGAAAATTATTGGGAATTGCTAAAATATCGCTTAACAACAATGTCATTAAGCGATTTACGTGGTATTTATCAAGTGAATGAAGGCCTAGAATTTCGATTAAAAGAAAAAGTGAAAGAAGCCTTTGCTTTTAATGAATTTATTCAATTGATTAAAAGCAAACGTTTGACTTGGGTGAAAATACAGCGCCTCTTTTGTTATATTTTATTAAATTTAACAAAAGTAGAGATGGCTGAGAAAGTTAAACAAGTTGAAGCCATTCGCGTTTTAGGATTTACTAAAAAGGGCCAAGAATACTTGAAAATTAAGAAAAAACAGCTAGAAATACCTTTGCTTACAAATATCAATCAAAAAAATCAACATCTTGTTGAGCTTGATATCCGAGCTGGATTGGTGTACCAAATGGGAAAAATAGATCAAAAAATAAATCAGGATTATCGTCGTTATCCTATTAGAAAAAAATGATAAAAAAAGTTAACCTAATGAATTTATCGGCAGATTTAAGTAAATCGAATAAAAAAATGATAAATCACATTCATTATGAAAACAAATTGAAAACCAAGCTACAAAAGAATTAAGCTGTAAGGTAAAACACATTGACAAAGGTGGTTACAACTAGTATAATTACCTTTGTTGCTTTAGGAGTGATGGAAATGAAATGGTCATTATTAGAATTGCAAAAATATCGCAATGAACCGCTAATTTTTTCTGAAGAGATTGATTTGAAAGAATCCATAATGGTAAGAGAAAGTGAAATCTTAGACATTAGTCCTGTTACCGTTAAAGGTACACTAATTGTTCAAGATGAAATTATCGCCCGTTTGGAAATTTCGTTGGTAATTACATTACCCTCATCTCGTTCGTTAAAACCAGTTTCGGTTCCAATGTTGATTGAAGCTAACGAACTTTATGTTCCAAAAGACGTAACCGATTTTGCAGAAGATGAAAAAAACGAGACGGTCATTTATCTAGATAAAGACCAAATTGATTTGACAGAAACTGTAGAAGATATTATTCTTTTGAACTTGCCAATGCAGGTGTTTACGCCTGAAGAAGAAGAAAGTGATGAACTGCCTTCTGGAAATGATTGGGAAGTAATTTCACAAGAAATGTATGAAGTGCGGATTGAAGAACAAAAAACACAAAACGTGGATCCTCGTCTTGCTGGTTTAGCAGATTTGTTTCCGGACGAATCTCGTGACAACCAAGAGTAAGATTGGAATAAATCGCTTTTTAACTATAACCCTAGGCAAATAGCAAAAAGCAATCCTTATAAGGAGGTGTAGATCATGGCAGTACCAGCTAGAAGAACATCAAAAGCTAAAAAAAATAGACGTCGTACTCATTACAAATTGGAAGTTCCAGGCATGAACCCATGTCCTAACTGTGGCGAATTGAAAAAGAGCCACCATGTATGTCCAGCTTGTGGGCAATATGACGGTAAAGAAGTAGTAAGCAAAGAAGCTTAATACAAACATTTCATCTTATTCCGTGAGATAATTTGTTAAATCCCTTTTGAGACCATGGCTCAAAAGGGATTTTGTTTTTTATTTTTGCATTTTCTAAAGTTCGTAGTACAATAGAGAATGAAATTCAAAAAATAACCAAAGGGAGGGAAAGATATGAAGTTGCCGATTGCCATCGAAGAAGTGATTCTTTATCTTTTACCAATTTTTTTACTCTGGGGATTAGGAAAATTAATACATAAAGGTTTACTGGTTTTAAAGTGGAATCTAAAAGCGCCTGATTTATTAGTTCCATTTTTATTTGTAGGAATCCATATTTTAAGTCGTTTGTCATTTAGTGTGAGTTGGTTTCCCTATTTTGCCATTTTTATTTTAGCTGTAGGTATTGCTATTTTAATTATGCTAGCTGTAAAAAAGGGTGAAATTTTATACAGTCAATTTTTTAAAATTTTTTGGCGATTCACTTTTATAAGTTCATTTTTCGTATATTATGTTCTTGTGATTATTAATTTAGTGACCACCTTTATCTAATTAGTAGTATTATTAAAAGTATTTTTCCTGATTTTTGGAGAAATGCTTTTTTTGTTTGATAAATATTTCCTAAACTGAAGAAATTTTGGGAAAGGCCCCCACTTTCTAAAAAATGGCAGAACTCTTTATTTTTAGGATTATTATGTCAAAAGTATGATATATTAATTATTTTTTCTTAAATTTTAAGTTATTAGTGGTGGAAAGTGGGGCAATGTGGTAGACTGAAAATGTATCTTGAAAGTGGGGTGAGTGTAGACATGCTAATGGGTGAATTTAAACATAATATCGATGCAAAAGGTCGATTGATTATGCCAGCCAAATTTCGTGAAGATTTAGGCGAAAAGTTCATTATTACAAGAGGGATGGATGGTTGCTTGTTTGGTTATCCAGAAAAAGAATGGACTACACTTGAAGAAAAATTAAAACAACTTCCACTTGCAAAAAAAGATGCTCGTGCTTTTACTCGGTTTTTTTATTCCGCAGCAACAGAGTGCGAATTAGACAAGCAAGGACGAATCAATATTCCTCAAACGTTAAGAGAACATGCAGAACTAGAAAAAGTATGCCATGTTATTGGTGTTTCTGACCGAATAGAAATATGGAGTCAAGATAGATGGGAAAAATTCTCAGAAGAAGCAGAAGAAAGTTTTGATGAGATTGCAGAAAGCATGATCGACTTTGGATTTTAAAAAGGGCGGGAAAACAAATGACAACATTTAATCACGAAACCGTATTGTTACATGAAACAGTAGACGGCTTAAATCTAAAACCAAATGGCATATACGTAGACTGTACGTTAGGCGGTGCTGGACACAGCGAATACTTATTATCACAACTTGGAAAAGAAGGACATTTATACGCTTTTGACCAAGACGAACGTGCTATTGAAAACGCAAAAATTAGATTAGCTACGTTTGTAGAAAAAGGAATGGTTACTTTTGTAAAGTCAAATTTCAGAGAGATTAAAGAAGACTTGAATAATTTAGGAGTTTTTGAAATTGACGGTGTGCTTTACGATTTAGGTGTTTCCTCTCCACAACTGGATGAAGCAGAGCGTGGATTTAGTTATCATCAAGATGCACCTCTTGATATGCGAATGGATACAGATGCCCTATTAACAGCTAAAGAAGTAGTTAATACATGGTCTTATCATGAACTAGTTCGTATTTTTTACCGATATGGTGAAGAAAAATTTTCTAAACAAATCGCACGAAAAATTGAAGCGGTACGTGAAGAAAAGCCCATTGAAACCACAGGGGAATTAGTTGAAATTATTAAAGAAGTTATTCCTGCACCTGCTAGAAGAAAAGGTGGACATCCTGCTAAGCGAGTATTTCAAGCGATTCGAATTGCAGTGAATGATGAATTATCAGCAGTGGAAGATTCTCTTGAAAGTGCTATTGAGTTACTAAAAGTTGGTGGCAGAATCAGCGTAATATCATTCCATTCATTAGAAGACAGAATTGTGAAATCGATTTATAAAGAACATGCTGCAATGCCAGATTTACCCAAAGGATTGCCGGTGTTGCCAACAGAATTTTTACCAGAATTGAAAATTATCACACGTAAACCAATTTTACCAAGTGAAGCAGAATTGGAACAAAACAATCGATCAAGAAGCGCAAAATTACGTGTTGCAGAAAAACAGATAAAAAAATAAAATGAGCGAATAGAAGGGAAGAAAGCGATATGGCGCAAAATAGCAGTTTAGCAAGAGAACTAGAAGTTGATATTCCAAAGAGATCCCCAAGTATTCCTGATCAAACAAGCATACATATGCCTGCTCCCAGGACAGCTGGTATAACAAAGTTTGAAAAAGCCTTGCTGGGAGCCGTTGCGATCATTGCTTTTGCGTTGATTTCAGCGTGTATCACGATGCAAATCTCAATTGCTACTACCAATCGCTCATTGCAAGATACGACAACGAAAATTGCGGATATTTCAAAAGTAAATGAGAATTTACATCAAGAGGTTCAAGAGCTATCAAGATATGATCGTGTCTATAGTATTGCAGGAGCGGCAGGGTTGAAAATGAATGAAAATAATGTAAGGAATGTTTCGAAATGAAAAATAGTAAAAATCCACAAAAAAACCGAAAAAAAATTGCGGTCATTCTATTTTTTACTACAGCGTTGCTATTTGTAGTGTTCATTAGTCGATTTTCTTACATTATGGTTAAAGGACAAATTAACGGTGAGAATCTGTCGAAGAAAGTAAATGAACTTTATACGAGAAGTAGTGTACTGAAGGCAAAACGTGGGACTATCTATGATATAGGTGGAAAACCGGTTGCATTAGATGCTACTTCTTATTCGTTAGTGGCTGTTTTAACCGATAAATGGTCAAAAGATAAGGAACATCCGAATCATGTTGTAGACAAAGAAAAAACAGCTGAAGTGTTATCCCAAAATATTAATATGAGTAAAGAAGAAATTTTAGAGCGTTTAAATACTCCAAACGTAGATCAAGTTGAATTTGGAAATGCCGGGAAAAATTTAAGTTATGAAATTAAAAGCAACATTGATAAAAATAAATTAACTGGTTTGGTTTTTGATGAAACCACAACCCGCTTTTATCCAAACGGAACCTTTGCTTCTCATCTAGTTGGGTTGGCACAAGTTGATAAAAATACTGAAACAGGCGAAATAAAAAATGATATTTTAGACGGTATTATGGGAACTGAGCAAGCATACAACAACATCTTAAAAGGTACAGATGGAAAAATTGAGTACAAGAAAGATTCTTTTGGGTATTCATTGCCAAATTCAAAACCAAAAGAAGTAAAACCAAAAGATGGCAAAGATGTTTATTTAACTCTAGATAATCGGATGCAAGTCTTTATGGAAAGTACGCTGACAGAAGTAAATGAGAAATATGCACCTAAAAATATGACGGCAATACTAATGAATCCCAAAACTGGGGCTATTATGGCTGCTTCTCAGCGACCTTCATTCAATGCAGAAACATTGGAAGACCTATCATTTTGGCAAAATTTATTAGTAGAAGATACATTTGAACCTGGATCTACCATGAAAGTTTTAACATTAGCGGCAGCACTTAATGAAGGGAAATTCAATCCGAATGCGACCTTTATGTCTGGAGTTAAAAAAGTTGAAGGTGGAGAAATTCGAGATCATAACAAAGTTGGCTGGGGCCAAATTAGTTATTTAGAAGGATTAGAGCGTTCAAGTAACGTTGCTTTTGTTAATTTAATGGAACAAATGGGAGAAGGAACCTGGAAAAATTACATGGATGCCTTTGGAATTGGAAAGTCAACCAATTCTGGTTTACCTAATGAAAGTACCGGAAGCAATCCTTATGAGTGGCCATTAGAAAAAGCAAATACAGCATTCGGTCAAGGGGTTACCGTTACAGCATTTCAAATGATGCAAGCCTATTCCGCGATTGCGAACAACGGAAAAATGATGAAACCTTATTTTGTAGATAAAACAGTTGATCCAAAAACAGGCAAGCAAACCATTACAAAGCCAACTGTAGTAGGGGAACCAATTACTCCTGAAACAGCACAAAAAGAATTGGACTACTTGCAAAATGTGGTATACAGTGAAAACGGAACAGGTCAAGCATACCAAATTGACGGGTATAAAATTGCTGCTAAAACCGGAACAGCCGAAATTGTAAATCCTGATACAAAAAAATATTATACAGGAGACAACAACTACATTTTCTCAGTAGTAGGAATGGCACCAGCTGATGATCCGGAACTAGTGCTGTATGTTACAATGAAACAACCACAAAAATATGATGGCACAGTTACAGGCGGACGGATGGTAGCAGATGTTTTTAACCCAATTATGAAAAGAGCATTACAATACCAAGATTTAAGCAATCAACCGGATGATAGTGATTCTAACAAGGTTGAGATGAGTAAAGTAACAGGCATCACAAAAGAAGAAGCATTAAAAACATTAGAAGATAAAAAATTAAATGTGACGATTATCGGAAATGGTGATACAATAGTACAGCAATTACCTCTACCAGAATCAACTATTTTGGCAGGTCAAAAAGTAGTGCTATTGACAAACGGAGCGATGACGATGCCAAATATGACAGGATGGTCAAAAAATGACGTTCTTAAAGTATCAGAAATAACCGGTCAAAAATTTAAAATCGATGGAGATGGCTTTGTAACAACTCAGAGTTTACCAGAAAATGCTAACATGGAAGGTGTGCCTGAAATTAACGTTACCTTAGCTCCGCCTAGATAAGAAGAAAAGGTGAGAAATAATGAACGCTATTGATTTAGTAGCCAATTTAACTTTAAAAACAGTTGAAAAAGAAATTCCAAAAGAACTAGATATTCCGCATTTAACTCAAGATAATCGTGAAATAACTGTCGGATCGCTATTTATTTGTATCAAAGGTGCGTTATTTAATGGGCATGATTTCGCTCAAGAAGCTGTAGCAAACGGAGCCTCTCTAATCGTTGCAAGTGAACCAATCGACGTTTCAGTTCCGGTTGTCTATGTGCCTAATACAATGAGAGCAATGGCGATTTTGGCAGATGCTTTTTACGAGCATCCTAGTGATGAATTGAGATTGATTGGTGTAACAGGAACAAATGGCAAAACAACAATTACTCACTTGATTGATCAAATTTTTAGAGATCATCACGAAGTAACCGGTGTTATCGGAACGATGTATCGCAGAATTGGTGATGAGATTTTTGAAACAAAAAATACTACACCAGATAGTCTAACCTTACAAAAGACGTTTCGTGAGATGCGTAAAAAAAACGTGACAACATGTGCGATGGAAGTTTCCTCTCATTCGCTAGTACAAGGACGCGTTTGGGGAACGAATTTTGATATTGCGGTTTTTACTAATTTAAGCCAAGATCATTTAGAATTTCATCATACAATGGCAGAGTACGCCCATGCCAAAAGCTTATTGTTTTCACAACTAGGCAATACGTACCAAAAAGATCGTCCTAAGTTCGCTATTTTAAATACAGATGATCCAGTTGGAAGAAGCTATGTTTCTATGACTGCAGCACCTGTTATTAGCTATGGGATCGAATCAGAGGCAGATTTTAAAGCAACAAATATTCAAATTACTAATCGTGGTACAAGCTTTGACTTGAATTTTCAAGGTTCAAGTTATCCAGTATCCCTACAATTAGTAGGGAAATTTAATGTTTTAAATGTCTTAGGAGCAATGGCAGCTGCTTTTGCAGCGGGATTAGAGCTTTCAAGTATTATTCAATCACTTGAATCCGTTCGTGGCGTTCGTGGTCGTTTTGAACTTGTGAAAGGTAGCCAAGATTTTGCTGTAATTGTCGATTATGCACACACTCCAGATGGATTATTAAATGTGCTAAAAACAGTTAATGAATTTAAAGTAGGAGAAGTTTATTGTGTAGTTGGTTGTGGAGGCGATCGTGATAAGACGAAGCGTCCTAAAATGGCACGAGTGGCAATGGATTTTGCAGATCATGTTATTTTTACTTCTGACAATCCTCGAACAGAAGATCCAACTTTAATTTTAAAAGATGTAGTAAGTGAACTTGTAGATGAGGAATATCAGCTGATGGTAGATCGTCGTGAAGCAATAGAATCAGCTATTCAACAAGCAAAACCGAATGATGTGGTGCTGATTGCAGGTAAAGGGCATGAAGATTATCAAATTATTGGTACAACGAAACATCATTTTGATGATGTTGAAGAAGCAGAAAAAGCGATTTTGAAATTTCATGAAATGTAGCAGAGAATCTTTAAAAAAGTGATGGTCGTCACTGAAAATTAGGAGCGGTTGAACATGCATTGGACAGAAATGTTAATGCCAGTTGTCAGTGGTTTTGCACTAACAATTATGGCGATGCCAATATTTATTGGTTATTTTAGAATGAAACAATTAGGACAAACAACAAGAGAAGACGGTCCAAAATGGCATGAAGTGAAAACTGGAACACCGACAATGGGTGGTTTAGTCTTCCTAATCGCCATTGTTATTACGAGTGTTTGGGTTGGCATTTGGCAAAAATCCTTAACGATATCTTTAGGGTTGCTAATGTTTATCCTAGTTCTTTACGGTATTTTAGGTTTTTTAGATGATTTTATCAAAGTCTTTAAAAAAAGAAATCTTGGTTTGACATCTAAACAAAAATTAATCGGTCAAATTATTGGCGGTATTGTATTTTTTGCTGTATACCGAATAGAAGGCTTAGATACATTATTGTACCTTCCGTTTTTTGGTGAAGTGAATATTGGGTGGTTGTATGCTGTTTTTGTTATTGTTTGGTTAGTTGGTTTCTCAAATGCAATTAATTTAACAGATGGTTTAGATGGTTTGGTGGCAGGCACGGCAAGTATTGCTTATGGTGCGTATGCCGTTTTAGCATTTAAACAAGGTCAAACAGATATTTTGATTTTTTGTTTAGCTGTAATTGGTGGACTTGTTGGGTTCTTTTTCTTTAATAAAAAACCAGCAAAAATATTTATGGGAGATGTTGGTTCGTTAGCATTAGGTGGCGGATTAGCAGCTGTTTCTATTCTGTTACATCAAGAATGGTCATTGCTATTGATTGGATTAATCTTTGTTATTGAAACGGCAAGCGTTATGATTCAGGTAACATCCTTCAAATTAACTGGTAAACGTGTCTTTAAAATGAGTCCAATCCATCATCATTTTGAAATGAGTGGTTGGAGTGAATGGCGTGTTGTTTTAACATTTTGGGCTGTTGGTTTAGTTGCAGCCGCTTTAGCACTAGTGATTATTCTTTAACAGGAGGCTTTTTAGAATGAAAAAAGTAACAGCTTACGAACATAAAAAAGTATTGGTTGTCGGTTTAGCAATGAGTGGCGTGAACGCGGCTAAATTGTTGCATGAATTAGGCGCATTAGTTACCGTTAACGATTATAAGAGCTTTGAAGAAAACCCAGAAGCGCAAGAACTTTTAGAATCAGGAATTCGGGTTGTAACAGGCGGACATCCAGTTGAATTGTTAGATGAGGATTTTGAATTAGTTGTAAAAAATCCTGGTATCATGTATAACAACCCAATTGTACATCGTGCAATTGAAAAAGGAATACCTGTTATTACAGAAGTTGAATTAGCTTATGAAGTTGCTGAAAGTAAAATTATCGGCATTACTGGAACTAATGGGAAAACAACAACTACCACGATGATTGCTGAAATTTTAAATCATAACCGTAAAAATGGTCATGCTTATGTTGCAGGAAATATAGGGACACCAGCTAGTTTAGTTGCTCAAACAGCAACTAAAGATGATGAAATCGTGATTGAGTTATCAAGTTTCCAATTAATGGGAATTAAAACATTACGACCACAAATTGCTGTCATCACCAATATTTTTGAAGCCCATATTGATTATCATGGCTCACGAGACGAATACGTAGCAGCCAAATGGCGTATTACTGAAAATCAAACAGCAGATGACTATTTAATTTTAAATTGGGATCAAGAAGAGTTGCGTGAATTGTCTAAAACAAGTAAAGCAAAAATTATTCCATTCTCAAGAAAAGAGAGTTTAAAAAATGGCGCTTATGTAAAAGATGACATGATTTATTATCAAGATGAAGCTATTATGAATAAAAATGATATTGTCGTACCAGGTGAGCATAATGTTGAAAATGCGTTGGCTGCAATTGCGGTTGCAAAATTAGTAGGACAAAACAATGAAAACATTGTAGAGTTATTAACGAATTTTTCAGGTGTTAAACATCGGACACAATTTGTGACGGAGTTTAAACAACGTAAATTCTATAATGACTCTAAAGCAACGAATATTTTAGCAACTGAAAATGCATTAAAAGGATTCAGTAAACCGGTCATCTTATTAGCCGGCGGCTTGGATCGAGGAAATGGCTTTGAAGAACTTGTTCCAGCTTTAAAAAACGTCAAAGCGCTCATTGTTTTTGGTGAGACAGCTAGTAAAATTGAAGCAGCAGGTATTGAAGCAGGAGTTAAAACCATTCAACATGTTCAAAACGTTGAAGCAGCAGTCCCAGTTGCGTATGAATTAAGTGAACCGGAAGAAATTATTTTATTATCTCCAGCGTGCGCTAGTTGGGATCAATACCGTAGTTTTGAAGTTCGTGGCGATGCGTTTATCAATGCAATTGATCAATTGATTGAAGAAGTTGAAGAACAGGAGGAGTAATGCTTTATTAAAAAGCCTTACGTTATTATTATGAAAATTATTTTATCTGGTGGTGGCACTGGTGGACATATTTATCCAGCTCTAGCCCTGATTCGACGTCTTCAAGTAATGAATCCCACTGTTGAAGTTCTCTATGTTGGAACAGAAAAAGGCTTAGAAAAGAAGATTGTTGAAAAGGCGGGAATTCCATTTAAATCAGTGGAGATTCAAGGCTTTAAACGTTCTCTATCACTTTCTAATTTTAAAACGATTCAATTATTTTTTAAAAGTGTAGCAGATTCAAAAAAAATTGTAAAAGAATTTAAACCGGATATTGTGATTGGAACGGGTGGATATGTTTGCGGCCCTGTTGTTTACGCAGCTGCTAAATTGAATGTACCTACCATTATCCATGAGCAAAACAGTGTTGCCGGCGTAACCAATAAATTTTTAGCTCGCTTTGTATCTAAAATTGCAATTTGTTTTGAAGAAGCAAGAGCTGAATTCCCTAAATTTCAAGATAAAGTAGTTTTAACTGGGAATCCAAGAGCCCAAGAAGTAGCGAATATTGAAAAATCACCTGTTTTAACTGAATATGGTCTAGCAACTCAAACTCCAACACTATTGATTTTTGGTGGGAGTCGTGGAGCTAGAAAAATTAATGAAGCATTTCTTGAAGCTTTACCAGAATTAGCAACAAAAGACTATCAAGTTCTTTTTGCGACTGGGGAAGTTCATTATGAAAAAATCAATCAAGAAGTTGAAAAATTAAATCTCCAAAACAAAAATGTGGCTGTTGTTCCATATATTTACAATATGCCTGAAGTTTTTGCAAATGTTTCGGTGGTAATGGGAAGAAGTGGAGCGACAACGCTGGCTGAACTAACGGCATTAGGTTTGCCAAGTATATTAATTCCCAGCCCATACGTCACGAATGACCATCAAACAAAAAATGCTGAAAGTCTATCTCATCAAAATGCAGCACGTTTGATTCCAGACAATGAATTAAATGGAGCGCAATTTATTCAAGCAGCAGACGAATTAATGTTGAATGAACCTTTACGTGAAGAAATGGCAAAAGAAGCAAAAAAATTAGGTGTAGTTGACGCCAGTGATCGATTGATTCGTTTAATCAATAAGTTAATAAACAACTAAAAACGAGAAGGGAGCGAAGACGCATGGCAAATTGGAATAAAAGAAGTTCGTATAAAAAAAATACTGCTAAAGAGCCTGCGCCTTCTTTAACTCCTTGGGAGCAAGAACAGCAAAAAAAAGCAGCTGAACAAAATAGTGAAAAAAATAGTGAAAAAACAGTTAGTAGCGAAGAAAAAAAGAAAAACAAAGCTGGAAAAAAAGTGCTCTCAATGGAACACAAGCTACCCCGTTTAAAGGAACAAAGACGAAGAAAGATGTTGCGTCGATTGATTCCAATGGTTTTTTTATTTTCTTTTACAATTTTAGTGATTCTTTATTTTATTTCACCTTTAAGTCGCATTTCAAAAGTAACTGTTTCTGGTACAAATGAAGTTTTTGACCAGTCGGTTATTGACGCCAGTCAATTGAAAAAAGGAGACTCTTTATGGGAAGCTTATTTTAATCGAGCTAAGATGGAGCAAGAAATTAAAGGGAAATTAAATCAAGTTAAATCAGTCCATTTAAAATTCGATGGAGTTAACAGCTATGAGGTAGCAATCAAAGAATATAAAACGGTAGCTTACTTAGCTAAAGACGATCAATACTACAATATTTTAGAAAATGGAAAAATTGTAAAAGAAAGTAGAAAAGTTTCAATAGGCAATCCCCCAATCTTTAAGAACTTTAAAGAAGGACCTGCTTTAGATGAAATGATTTTACAATACAGCCAGTTAAGCAGCGACATTAAAAATAGTATGTCAGATATTGAGCATCAATCCAATAAAACAGATGACTATTTAATTAAAATAAATATGAATGATGGAAATTTAGTGCAAGCAAGTATCCCATCTTTTGCTGAAAAAATGGCGTATTATCCAAGCTTTGTAAAAAGTTTAGGGGACCAAAAAGGAATTATAAATATGGAAGTGGGCGTTTATTTCGAACCATTTTAATAAAAAAATAACAAAATTAATAATGTACAGAATAATTCTACTAAAATCTTCGTAAAATACTGATAAATATGGTAAAATTAAAAATGTGTATCATTTATTGAGAAAAACTAAAATCTTAGGTCAATTAAGGAGGTTTCAATTAATGGGAAATACTGGGATTTATGTGAGTCTAGATATTGGAACCACTTCAATAAAAGTAGTAGTTGCTGAGTATGTCAATGGTCAAATGAACATTATTGGAGTTGGAAATGAAAAATCAGAAGGTCTAAGTCGAGGGATTATTGTCGACATCGATCAAACAGTTGAATCAATTAAAAAAGCAGTTAAACAAGCTGAACAAAAAGCAAATATGGATATTAACAATGTCATCGTTGGAATTCCATCAAATAGTGTTGAAATTGAAAGTTGCCATGGAATGATTGCCGTTTCAGGAGATAATCGTGAAATTAGTGAGTTGGATGTTGAAAATGTAATGGCTGCGGCAATGGTAAGATCAGTTCCGCCAGAAAGAGAAATTATTTCGGTGATTCCAGAAGAATTTATTGTTGATGGCTTTGATGGAATTCGTGATCCAAGAGGAATGATTGGTGTTCGTTTAGAAATGCACGCTACGATGCTAACAGGACCCAAAACGATTTTACATAACACAAAACGTTGTGTAGAAAAGGCAGGATTACAAATTGAGGAAATCGTCGTTCAACCTCTTGCAGTCGGAAGTACCGCTTTATCAAAAGGCGAACGTGATTTTGGAACGATTATCATTGATATGGGGGGGGGACAAACCTCTGCTTCTGTTATTCATGACAATCAATTAAAATATACATTTGTTGATCCAGAAGGTGGCGAATACGTTTCAAAAGATATTTCAATTATTTTGAATACCACCCTTGAAAATGCTGAAAAAATTAAACGTGATTATGGATTTGCATTGCCAGAAGAAACTTCTCCTGATGAAGTTTTTCCAGTTGAAACGATTGGCAAAAATGAGCCAGTCAAAATTGATGAACAATATTTATCAGAAATTATTGAAGCTCGTCTAGTCCAAATTTTCGAAAAAATAAAAGCTGAATTAGATATTGTTGGTGCAAGAGAATTACCAGGAGGAATCGTTCTAACTGGTGGAGCTGCTTCGTTACCAGGAGTGATTGAATTGGCGAAAGATATTTTTGAAATCAATGTGAAACTATATGTTCCAGATCAAATGGGCATGCGTTTCCCAGCCTTTTCTACCGGAATTGGTTTGATTGAATATGTGGCTAATTTAGATGAGATTCACGCAGTATCAAAAGGTCGGAAAGTGCATCATATGGATGAACGAGTGAACCAACACCACGTTGAAGAACACGTTTTTGAAAATAATGCCCCAACACCACGAGAAGAAAAACAGCCAAAAAAAGAAGAAGATAAGTTAAGCAACAAAGCAAAAAATTTCTTTTCTAACTTCTTTGATTAATCAACATAGACGAATGGTAAAACAGAAAATAATCGATGTTAGTAGGAGGAAATAGGATGGAATTAGAATTTGATTCAATGATAAACAACGGTGCTGTCATTAAAGTTATTGGTGTCGGTGGAGCAGGAAACAATGCAGTAAATCGTATGATTGATGAAGGTGTTAAAGGTGTTGAATTTATCGTTGCTAATACGGATATTCAAGCACTACAAAGTTCAAATGCTGAAATCAAAATTCAATTAGGACCAAAATTAACAAGAGGTCTTGGAGCAGGTTCAAATCCAGAAATTGGACGTAAAGCTGCAGAAGAAAGTGAAGAACAAATTGCAGAAGCTTTAAGTGGAGCAGATATGATATTTGTTACTGCAGGTATGGGTGGCGGAACAGGAACAGGAGCTGCACCAATTGTTGCTAGAATTGCAAAAGAACAAAGTGCATTGACTGTTGGTGTTATTACAAGACCCTTTACTTTTGAAGGTCCAAAACGTGGCCGTTTTGCTGCAGAAGGTGTTTCTGAAATGAAAGACCATGTAGATACATTGGTTATTATTTCAAACAATCGTTTACTAGAAATCGTTGACAAAAAGACACCAATGTTAGAAGCTTTCCACGAAGCAGATAACGTATTACGCCAAGGGGTACAAGGTATTTCAGATTTAATCACAGCTCCAGGATATGTAAACTTAGATTTCGCTGATGTAAAAACAGTTATGGAAAATCAAGGTTCTGCGTTGATGGGAATTGGTATGGCAAGTGGTGAAAACAGAACAGCTGAAGCAACTAAAAAAGCGATTTCTTCACCATTACTAGAAGTATCAATTGATGGTGCTGAACAAGTATTACTAAACATTACTGGTGGACCAGACTTAACCTTATTTGAAGCACAAGATGCTTCTGATATCGTTTCAGCAGCTTCAACAACTGAAGTAAATATTATTTTTGGAACATCAATCAACGAAAAACTTGGCGATGAAGTAATCGTAACTGTAATTGCGACTGGGATTGACAATCAACGTGGGCAAGAAGCTCGACGCGATAGTTCAAGAACGCGTAGTTTTTCAAATACAAATGAAGCAACACCTTATAGCAAACGCAATGAGGAACAAAGTCAATCAGCACCTGCAAGCAACCAAGCTGAAAAAGATCCATTTGGCGATTGGGATATTCGTCGTGAGCCTAATGTTCGTGAAACAAGTGGACGCGAAGAAGCACCAACAGAAAAAGCTGATTTTGATGTATTTAAACGCGATTCATCGCCAGAAAAAGGGCATGGAAATGACGATGATAGTTTAGACACACCACCATTCTTTAGAAGACGTCGTAAATAAATGAAAATTTCTAAAAATTTAGAAGCAGTGGAGTCAACGCTATGCCAAGCAATTAATACAGTTGGGCGTAAACGCTCAGATGTAACGTTGATTGCAGTGACAAAAGCTGTTTCTAATGAAGTAACAAAAGAAATTTATGATTTAGGAATTCGTCATTTAGCTGAAAATAGACCAGAAGGTTTACAAGCAAAAAAAACTTATTTACCAGATAATGACATCAAATGGCATTATATTGGTAATTTACAAACGAGAAAAGTGAAGCAAGTTATTAATGAAATTGATTATTTTCATGCGTTAGATCGCATTTCTTTAGCTAAGGAAATCGAAAAGCGTGCAGAACACACAATCAATTGCTTTCTTGAAGTGAATGTTACAGGTGAGGAGTCGAAACATGGCATAAATCCTTCAGAGATTGAAGCTTTTATTGATTCTTTACAAGACTATTCTAAAATAAAAATCATCGGTCTAATGACAATGGCTCCAATCGATGCAGATGAAGCAACTATTCGCAAAGCCTTTTCAACTCTTTATCAACTAAAAAATACGATTCAAGTTAAAGGCATTTCATACGCTCCCTGTACAGAATTGAGTATGGGAATGAGTAATGACTATCAGATTGCTGCCGAGGAAGGCGCGACATTTGTACGAGTTGGAACAGCTTTGTTTAAAGACTAAAATAAGGGAGGACGAGAATATGGGACTCATGGGTAATTTTAGCCAATTTTTTGGTTTAAATGATGAAGAAGAAGATTATGAGTATGAAGAATACGATCAAAAAACTGAAAAAGCAGCAGCGCCTATTCAAGCTCAAGAGAAAGCTTACACTGAACCAAAAAGTAAAGCATCATTTAACACACGCAATGTCAACGCTGTTAAGACAAGCAATAAAGTTGTTCCCTTGAATCAACAAGCGATTCCATCTCAATCTAAAATTGTTGTTTTTGAACCGCGCGTTTATTCAGAAGTTCAAGAAGTTGCAGATTTGTTAATGGCAAATGAATCAGTGATTTTAAATTTCAATCGGATTGAAGAAGATCAAGCTAAACGAATTGTGGACTTCTTAACAGGAACCATTTATGCAATTAGTGGAGATATTCAACGTATCGGCGATGAAATTTTCTTGTGTACACCACCAAATGTTGAAATTGATGGTATGTTAACAGAAATGATGCGCGATAAGGAATTCTACTAGAAAGAGGTGTTTGAAAACAATATGATAGATATTTTAATATTTGTGTACAGAGTGTTATCCGAAGCGATTAATATTTATTCTATTTTAATTGTTGTCTATGCCCTGCTGTCTTGGTTACCTGGCGCTTATAATTCTAAGCTAGGAGAAATATTAGCCAGACTTTGTGAGCCTTATTTAGATGTCTTTAGAAGAATTATCCCACCAATTGGAGGGATTAGCTTTTCACCAATTGTGGCATTGATTGTTTTAAGTTTAGTAAATCGTGGACTTTATTATGTTTTAATGTTTTTAATTCAAACCATAGCATCATAAGAATAAGGGGGCGCTGAAAGATGATTGAAAATGTGTATCAGCATTTTAGAAAAGAAGAGCGCTCTTTTATTGATGCTGTAACGGGTTGGATTCAAGAATGTGAAGATCAATATACACCCTATTTGACCAAGTTTTTAGATCCTAGACAAGTCTATATTATTGAAACGTTGATTGGCAAAAGAAGCGAACTAAAATTGTATTTATTTGGCGGATACGAATCAGCTGAGCGAAAACGAGCCTTTATTTGCCCAGAATATTTTATTCCCAAGCAAGATGATTTTAAGGTTGCTTTATGTGAGATTCATTATCCTGTAAAGTTTGCTCATTTAACTCATAGTAAGATTTTAGGAACTCTAATTTCAACTGGGGTAAAACGGGAGTTTTTTGGAGATATTATTTGTGATGGAGAACGTTGGCAATTTTTTATAGATGAATCAATGGAAAGTTATGTTCGAAATCAAATTGAAAAAATTGGCAATGTGTCGATTCGAGTTGAAGAACGGACCTATGTAGACATTATAACCCCAATTGATGATTGGAGTTATATTAGCGGGACGGTTTCATCCATGCGAATAGACACGATTATTTCAAGTATTTTCAATATTTCAAGACAACGAGCAAAACAGTTGATTGAAGCTGGTAAAGTAAAATTGAATTGGGCAGAAATCTTGCGACCTGATTTTGAAATAGGCTTGTTAGATATTTTATCTGTTCGAGGTTTTGGTCGAATTCAGATCAAAGAAATTGAAGGTAAGACTAAAAAAGACAAATGGCGAATTCGATTCGGTGTTCTTTTTAAATAACAAAAGACATTTCTTGTAGAAATTCCATTTGTAGCTTATAATAGTAAACAACAATATAAAATGAAATTGGAGGTGTCTTCCATGGTGTTAACTCCGTTAGATATACATAACAAAGAGTTCCCTGTCAAGATGCGTGGATATGACCAAGATGAGGTCAATGATTATTTAGATCAAATCATTAAAGATTATGAAATGGTGCTAAAAGAGAAACGTGAATTAGAGAAACAATTAAAATTCAGCGAAGAAAAAGTAGAACATTTCAATAACTTGCAAGATGCTTTAAATAAATCGATTATTGTAGCTCAAGAGGCAGCAGATCGCGTAAAAGAAAATGCAAATAAAGAATCTAAAATTATCATGATGGATGCTGAAAAAAATGCAGATCGTTTACTAGATGAAGCTGTTACAAAAGCACGCAAAATTAGCATTGAAACAGATGGCTTGAAAAAACAAAGTCGTGTGTTTAAACAACGTCTACAATTAATGATCGAATCACAATTAGAAATGGTACGCAACAAGGAATGGGATGAGTTGTTACAAACAACACCAGGAGAAACCTTGGAAATTCCAACTTTAAAAGAAGTTTTAGCAGATTTACCAAAAGCAACTGAAGACACGGAAGAAGTAGCAATCCAAGAACCAATTGATGTCGCAGATATTAAAAAATTTGATGATGTTGATACAAGTGTAGCAGAAGAATCGCCAGAAGATTTAAACTACCGAGTAGAAGGTACACTGGAAGCTATTGAATTGCCAGAAGAAAAATAAATGACTTTGAATAGAACAGAAAAATGATAACAATACTTTTAGCGAGCTAGTGAATGGTGAAAGACTAGCAAGTCCCTGTTATGATTAGATCCTCTAGGAGTCAATTAGCTGAAACTAAGTAAGCTAATTCGTTTGATTGGCGTTAACAATTACTTGAGGAGAAAAAGAAATTTTTCTTAAACTTGGGTGGTAACACGAAGACTTCGTCCCTACTATAGGGGTGGAGTCTTTTTTTAATAAATTAAACTAAATTTTAAAATAGATAAGGAGTTTATATAACATGAAAATGAAAGAAACATTACAGCTTGGAAAAACAGATTTTCCAATGCGTGGAAATTTACCAACAAGAGAAGTGGAATGGCAAAAAAATTGGGAGACTGTTGACATTTACGCTCAACGTCAAAAATTAAATGAAGGCAAACCAAGCTTTGTTTTACATGATGGCCCTCCTTATGCAAATGGCAATATCCATATGGGGCATGCCTTAAACAAAATCAGCAAAGACATCATTATCCGTCATAAATCAATGTCAGGTTTCCGTTCACCATACGTTCCTGGTTGGGATACTCATGGTTTGCCAATCGAGCAAGCTTTAACAAATAAAGGAGTTAAGCGCAAAGAAATGACAGTCGCTGAATTCCGTAAAAAATGTGAAGAATATGCATGGGAGCAAGTCAACAAACAACGTGAAGATTTCAAACGTTTAGGTGTTGCTGGAGAATGGGATCATCCTTATGTAACGTTACAACCAGAATACGAAGAAGCACAAATTCGTGTCTTTGGAAAAATGGCTGAAAAAGGCTATATTTACAAAGGATTAAAACCAATTTACTGGTCACCTTCAAGCGAATCAGCACTAGCAGAAGCGGAAATTGAATACAAAGACGTTAAATCTCCTTCAATCTACGTCGCATTTAAAGTAGTAGACGGAAAAGGAGTCTTAGATACTGATACGTCCTTAGTTATTTGGACAACAACGCCTTGGACAATTCCTTCTAACTTAGGAATCTCAGTAAATGCCTTATATGATTATGTAGTTGTTTTAGCTGACGGCAAAAAGTTTGTAGTGGCTAAGGACCTATTAGAAACGGTTCAAAATGCAATTGGCTGGGAGTCTGTTGAAGTTTTAAGTGAATTAAAAGGGTCTGAAATGGAATATATGACGGCACAACATCCACTATACGAACGCACCTCATTAGTAATGGTCGGCGATCATGTGACGTTAGACGCTGGTACTGGTTTAGTTCATACAGCTCCAGGACATGGTGACGATGACTTTATTATTGGCCAAAAATATAAATTAGGTGTTTTATCACCAATTGACGATCGTGGTGTCTTCACTGATGAAGCTCCTGGTTTTGAAGGTGTCTTTTATGACAAAGGAAATAAATTGATTACAGAAGCTCTTGACGAAAAAGGAGCATTACTAAAACTTGATTTCTTTACTCATAGTTACCCACATGACTGGAGAACAAAAAAACCGGTTATTTTCCGAGCAACACCGCAATGGTTTGCTTCAATTGATGACATCCGCGCGGATATTTTAACAGCTGTTGAAGGCGTTGAATGGGTTCAAAAATGGGGAATGACTCGTCTTTATAATATGGTTCGTGATCGTGGCGATTGGGTTATTTCAAGACAACGTGCATGGGGTGTTCCATTGCCAATTTTCTATGGTGAAAATGGAGAAGCTATTATTACTCCAGAAACAATTGACCACGTTGCGACATTATTTGGCGAACATGGTTCAAATGTTTGGTTTGAAAGAGAAGCAAAAGACTTATTACCTGCAGGATTTACTCATCCATCAAGTCCAAATGGTGAATTTACAAAAGAAAATGACATTATGGATGTTTGGTTTGATTCAGGCTCTTCTCACCAAGCCGTTTTAGCAGCGAGACCTTATTTAACGTATCCAGCTGATATGTATCTAGAAGGGTCAGATCAGTACCGTGGTTGGTTTAACTCAAGTATTACAACAAGTGTCGCAATTAACGGAATTGCACCATACAAAACGGTTCTTTCTCAAGGGATGGTATTAGATGGTGAAGGTCGCAAGATGAGTAAATCAATCGGAAATACGATTTTACCTGAAAAAGTTGTGAAACAAATGGGCGCAGATATTATTCGTTTATGGGTAGCTAGTGTTGATACGCAAGCAGATGTTCGAGTAAGTGATGAAATCTTAAAACAAGTTTCAGAAGTTTATCGTAAAATCCGTAATACTTTACGTTTCCTATTGGCAAATACATCTGATTTTGATCAAAAAGCAGATGCAGTCGACTATAACAATTTGCGTTCAGTAGATAAATATTTAATGATTCGACTAAATCAATTAGTTGGAAAAGTAGAAGAAAGCTATGAAAAATATGAATTCTCTACAATTTATCAATTAATCAACAACTTCTGTACGGTTGACCTATCACAATTTTATCTAGACTTTGCTAAAGATGTTGTTTATATTGAAGCGGCAGATGCCTATGAGCGTCGTGCAATGCAAACTGTTTTTTATGAAGTATTAGTAACATTAACAAAATTATTGACACCAATTTTACCTCATACAGCCGAAGAGGTTTGGGATTTCTTAAACGAGGAAGAAGACTATGTTCAATTAGCAGAAATGCCAGAAGTGACTCATTATCCAAATGAAGAAGAATTAGTGGATATGTGGGAAGCCTTTATGGACTTAAGAAATGATGTTCAAAAAGCACTAGAAGAAGCGCGAAATGAAAAGAAAATTGGAAAATCCTTTGAAGCAAAATTAGTGCTTTATCCAAATGAACAAACGAAAGCGTTGATTGCTGCTTTAGATAGCAATCTTGCTCAACTGTTTATTGTGTCTGATTTAGAAGTAAAAGGCATGAAAGAAACAGCACCTGAAAATGCATTACAATTTGATTCTGCAGCCATTTTGATTGAAAAAGCTGAAGGAGAAACTTGTGAGCGATGTCGTGGAGTGAAACATGACGTTGGCAGTCATTCAGACGCTCCAAACTTGTGTGATCGTTGTGCTACAATTGTCGAGGAACATTATCCAGCAGCTCTTTTACCAGAAGAAGCGGAGTAAATTCAATTGAACCGAATCTTAGAAATTAAGATTCGGTTTTTTTACTCAATGAAGTAAATAGTCAACTAATCGTTTTTATGATAAGATAATGTTATTAAAATGGACATAGAGGAGTGGTTTTGATGGAACTTGACCTGATAAAAGTTCACGGTTCAGAAAATAGTTTTTTCATTCTTGATGAAACAATTTTAGAAAGACCTTTAACAGAAGCAGAAATAATGAAAGTAACAACAACGTTAACGAATCGTGAAACAGGTTTATTGAATGGAGCAGATGGAATTCTATTAATCACTAAGAGCTCACAGCCGGAAGCAGTTGCTAAAATGCGTGTAATCAATAGTGACGGTAGTGAAGCGAGTATGTGTGGCAATGGGTTAAGAACGGTGGCGCGTTACCTTGCAGAAAAAGAGCAATTAGATTACTTTCATGTAGAAACGATGCATGCCAATTTATTAGTTCAAAAAACCACTGAAATTGGGAATGATGTTGCAACCTATCAAGTAGAAATTTCACCTGTATCTTTTCAAACTTCTACACTGCCTTTAATTGGCAAAGGAGAAACGTTAATCAATCAGCCATTTAAAGAGCTAGATTCAAAGCTGTTATTTTCAGCAGTGGCGGTTCCAAATCCACATTTAATTAGTTTTGTTGACCATGAAACAATGGAGAGTCCTTTACTTGAAGAAATAGCACGATTCGTTAATGGAGAAAACCCTTATTTTATTGATGGCGTTAATGTTAGTTTTGTTGAAGTATTAGGAAAAGATCAAATTTTTGTGAAAACTTATGAGCGTGGCGTTGGTTTTACAAATGCTTGTGGGACAGCGATGTCTGCCAGCAGTCTAATGTATGTTTTATTAAAAGAGGGGTCATTTGATCAAAAAATTCAAGTTTTCAATCCAGGTGGAATGGTTCAAACGATTGTTCATCAAGACAATGAAGACAATTATTGGATGGAATTAATTGGAAATGCTACCTATTTACAAAAAATCACACTATCGTTATCAGATGCACAAAAGGGTGATTTTAGTAATAGCCAATTAATGATTTTAAATGAAAATGACGCGTATCAAGAATTTATCAAAGAGGCTCAAAACGTTTTAAAAAAGAACTAAAAATATATTAAAAAGGTTATTAAACCAACGTGTAAAACCCTTGCATAAGAAAAAATATTGAGCTATAATGGATTCGTGATGGGTTTACTTTTATAATGGCGAGAAGAGTTTGAATTCAAGAGGACTTGAATGGTTTATTTCTCTTTTAATTAAAATAGAAACAACTAAACTTGGACTTTTTATCAAAGAAATCTATTGCAAAAAGAGATAAATGGAGGTCACGGACAGATGGAAAAAGGTACAGTAAAATGGTTTAACAGTGAAAAAGGTTTTGGCTTTATCGAAGTAGAAGGCGGAGAAGATGTATTCGTACATTTTAGCGCAATTACAGGTGACGGTTTTAAAACACTTGAAGAAGGCCAACCAGTAGAATTCGAAATCGTTGAAGGAAATCGTGGCGCACAAGCAGCTAACGTTGTAAAACTATAATTTTTGAATTCAATCAAAAGAAGTGACTCCTTTCTATGGAGTCACTTCTTTTTTTTACTTGCATCAAATTAAACTTGAAAAAGATATAAAAAATACAAAATTGTATTAATATAAGATCGGATTAAAAAAGTAAAGAGAGCAGAATAGGCCTTAATAATTAGTTGTAAACGTTTTATATATTAAGGCGATTAGAGTAAGGCTTTTTCCTCGCGAGTGTTCCTATAATTTGTTATTTTATAGTTGGAAGTTTTCTGTTTCAATTAGTTGTAAAATCTATTACTTATGATATCATTATATAATATGAATAGTTAAAGTTAAATGAGATAGGTGGAGGAATTGAATATGTCAGAAAAAATAAAATATGGTGGAGACGCTGTTGTCGATAGTTTAATTAATCACGAAGTCGAGTATGTTTTTGGAATTCCGGGAGCAAAAATTGACCGTGTTTTTGACAGTTTATTAGATAGAGGACCTGAATTAATTGTCGCTCGTCATGAACAAAATGCTGCATTTATGGCTGCTGGAATTGGACGATTAACAGGTAAACCTGGCGTTGTAATTGCAACCAGTGGACCAGGAGCAAGTAATTTGGCAACTGGATTAGTCACTGCAACTGCTGAAGGAGATCCAGTTCTTGCAATTGGAGGACAAGTGAAACGAGCTGATTTGCTAAAACTGACACATCAAAGTATGGATAATGCTGCTTTGTTTGAGCCAATTACAAAATACAGTGCTGAAATTCAAGAACCAGAAAATATTTCTGAGGTGATGTCAAATGCGTATCGTGCAGCTAGAAGTTCAAAACAAGGCGCAAGTTTTGTGAGTATCCCTCAAGACGTCATTGACTCACCAATAAAAAATGCTGCCATTATGCCTTTGCAAGCCCCTAAATTAGGACCTGCCAGTCCAGTAGAAATCACGTTGCTTTCTCAACGAATTAAAGAAGCTAAACTACCAGTTTTATTATTAGGCATGCGTGCGTCAAGTTCTGAAGTTACTCAAGCCATTCGGAACATTATTGCAGTATCTGAAATTCCAGTAGTAGAAACTTTTCAAGGAGCAGGAATTATTTCTCACGATCTTGAAAAGAACTTCTTTGGACGAGTGGGATTGTTTAGAAATCAACCAGGAGATATGTTATTAAAACGCAGTGATTTAGTGATTACGATTGGCTATGATCCAATAGAATATGAAGCACGAAATTGGAATGCTGAGTCGGATGCTAAAATTATTGTCATTGATGACACACCTGCTGAAATTGATCAGTATTTCCAGCCTGAAAAAGAATTGATTGGGGATATTGCACAAACATTAGATTTTTTATTACCCTATTTAAAAGGTTATCAATTAGCAAGTGATTCAAAAAATTATTTAACAACGTTACAAGAAAAATTAGCCGAACGAGATGTCCCACCAGAAAATGGAAAATCTTCTTATACTCACCCGCTAGCAGTGATTTCAGAACTACAAAAAATAGTGACGGATGAAATGACTGTAACAGTAGATATTGGAAGTCATTATATTTGGATGGCACGTCATTTTAGAAGTTACCAACCACGCCATTTATTATTTAGTAATGGAATGCAAACACTGGGTGTTGCGCTACCTTGGGCTATTTCAGCGGCGTTGGTTCGTCCGAATACTCAAATTGTATCTATTTCAGGTGATGGTGGATTCTTATTTTCAGCTCAAGAGCTTGAAACGGCAGTTCGTCGGAATCTAAATATCGTACACTTAATTTGGAATGATGGACGTTACAATATGGTAGAATTTCAAGAAGAAATGAAATATGGTCGTGCTTCTGGTGTTGACTTTGGACCTGTTGATTTTGTGAAATATGCCGAAGCTTTTGGTGCGGTAGGTATGCGTGTAGATGAACCAACCAAATTAAAAGAAGTTCTTAAAGCAGCCTTTGCTACAGAAGGTCCCGTTATTGTAGATATTCCAATCGATTATCAAGATAATAAAGAGCTTGGAAAAACAATTTTACCAGACCAATTTTATTAAAAAAGTCCTAGAGATTGAAAGGAAGTACATTGTCGTGAACTCAAACAAAATTTTATTTCAACATGGAACATTAGGAACATTAATGGCAGGCTTATATGATGGGACATTTTCTATTAATGAGTTATTAAGTCATGGAAATATGGGGATTGGGACGTTAGACGTTTTAGATGGTGAATTAATCGTCTTGGATGGTGAAGCTTTTCAAGCCAAATCGGATGGAACAATAGTGAAACTGTCTGGAAAAGAATTAGTTCCATATGCTGCTGTAACCTACTTTGAAGGAGAAAAATATGAACTGCTTGAAAATGAAATGACAAGCGAAGAAGTGAAAACTTTCTTAAGAGAAAAAATGAGTAGTTTAAATACGTTTTCTGGGATTAAAATCAAAGGACATTTTAAAATAATGCACGTGCGTATTATCCCGAAACAAGAAAAACCTTACCAACGTTTTATTAATGCTTCTCGTATGCAACCTGAGTATACGCAAACAGATGTTGAAGGAACAATTGTTGGTTTCTTTGCGCCTGATTTATTTCAGGGAGCTACAGTAGCAGGTTTTCATTTGCATTTCATTGATAAAGACCAACAATTCGGTGGGCATATTTTAGATTTTGTACTTGAAAAAGGTGTTTTAGAAATTCAAACCCTTGAAACACTAGAGCAACACTTTCAAATTCATGATGAAACATTTTTAAAATCAGAATTTGATGAAACTAACTTGCACGAAGAAATTCAAGAATCAGAAGGATAAGAAAGAGAGGCCCAGCTAAAAAGTTGGGCTTTTTTTTGTAAAAAATTACTTGCTTCTCTTATAAAAGTTTAATAAAATGAATGAGATAAGAAAAGAGGTAGAGAATGAAAAAGATGATCATTATACTTGGAAGTCTAGTTGTAATCATTGGGATTGCGCTTTTTGGAGCAGGAATGTATTTTTACAATGTTGCGATTGCAATCAATGACAAAGATTTTTTAGCAGCAGAACCTAGTAAAAAGGATGACCCTTGGAAAACACAAAAAGAATGGTATCAATCAGCACCAAGAGAAAAACGCTCGATTACGTCAGACGATGGCTTGAAATTAAATGCACTTTATATTCCAGCAGCAGAGCCGTCTAAAAAAACAGTTATTTTAGCACACGGTTATGGTGGGAATTATGAACAAATGAGTCCCTATGCTAAGCTTTTCCATGATTGGGGTTACAATGTACTCGCACCAGATGCCAGAGGTCACGGAACAAGTGAAGGCTCTTATATCGGATTTGGTTGGCATGAGCGGAAAGATTATTTGAAATGGATTGACTTAATGATTACTGAAACAGGTAGCGCGACTGAGCTGGCTCTATTTGGAGTAAGTATGGGTGGCGCGACCGTTATGATGACAAGTGGGGAAGAATTGCCAGCAAATGTAAAAGTGATTGTCGAAGATTGTGGTTATAGTTCAGTAACAGATGAATTAGTTTATCAATTAAAGGATATGTATAACTTGCCAAGTTTCCCATTGATACCAGTGACAAGTGTGGTTACCAAATTAAAAGCAGGTTATTCATTTGGTGAAGCAAGTGCAGTGGAACAATTGAAGAAGAATAAAACTCCGATGCTCTTTATTCATGGCGATAAAGATTTATTTGTCCCAACAGAAATGGTTTATGAGAATTATGAAGCAACTACAGCACCAAAAGAGCTTTATATAGTCAAAGGCGCCGGACACGCTGAAGCTTATGTAAAAGATAAAAAAGGCTATGAAAAAGAAATTCATGATTTTGTTTCAACTTATATTAAGGAGTAAGATAAAAAGAACGCTCATTCACACAGAATGAGCGTTCTTTTTAGTTGTCATTAACTTAATTGACTTGCAGCCTCTTGATCTAAAATAACTGTTAAATTTGGATGAAGCTTTAAAATAGAAGAAGGAATATTAGGATCAACAGGACCCTCTAATGCTTTCTTAATAATAGCAGCTTTATGTTTTCCATTTGCAATTAAAATAAGATGCTTCACGCGCATAATACTTGCCGGTCCCATTGTGACAAATGAGTCAGGAGTTCTTTCTCCTAAATCATTAACCAAGCTTTTGTACCATGGATATTTTGGTGCTACAGTTACTTGGTAGGTGAAGTTTTCAAATTTTGTAGAACCAGGCATATTGCCACAAAAATGACCGTCAGCACCAATTCCAATTAGCATGGCATCCAACCCACCAACAGCTTCTATTTCCTCGTCATAGCTTTGATAATTGGCAGGAGAGACAAAGTGAACATGTGATTCTGGAATTCCAGCAGGTGTCAAAAATTGCTCCCTCAATAAACCTTCCGTCATACCAACTACTTCATTTTTTAATGGAACTTCATCAAAGCTATAATAATGAACGTTGGATAAATAGGATTTGTTTTTAACTAACGGTGCTAATGCTTCATAAATTTTCTTAGGGCTATTTCCAGCTGTAATTGAAAGATTGACACGACGATCATTTAACATTTTTCCAACTATTAGTTTAGTAGCAGTTTCACTCATTTTTTTATAAGACTCTTCAATAATTAATTGCATATTCGTTCCTCCCATTAGTTAGTAATTGTTATCGTTTTCATATGTATAAGTATAAAGCGTGTAATGCATTACATAGCAAGTAGTTTCCTTAAATAAAAAAAATAAACCCTCTTAGAGGGTTTATTTTTTTTATTTATTACGATTGCCAACAATTAAAGAGTAGATGAAAATTAAAATAACTGCACCAATCAAAGCTGGTAAAATTGCAAAACCACCAATTGAAGGTCCCCAACTACCAAATAATGATGATCCTACCCAAGATCCTAAGAATCCTACGATAATGTTCCCAATCACACCACCTGGTACGTCTTTACCAAGAATCATACCACCGATAGCTCCTAAAATACCACCTACGATAATTGACCAAATAAATCCTAACATTGTACATTCCTCCAATCACTTAATTCTATTAATCATTTAAGATTACATTAATAGTATAGACATAATTCGTTCACAATTCAAAAGATATGCTCATACATCTGGAAATTCTAAGAAATTAAGCTAAAGATTAAATAACGAAAATAAAAGAGGGGATAAAATAAAAAGGAGCAGAGAAACCATCTATTGGTTTCTCTGCTCCTTTAAAAGTTATTTCAAATATTGATTAGCTTGATTATCGTCGGAAGTTAAAGCGAGTAATTTATCTCGTAAATCGGTTTCCATTACAGATAATTCTTTTTCAGCTTCTTTCCGTTTTACACGACCTTCTTGTTGAATTTTCAATGTTTCTTGTAGGGTTTCAACTAAGTCATCTTGTGTTTGTTGTAAGGTTTCGATATCAATCACGCCACGCTCATTCTCTTTAGCAGTTTCAATTGCTGAGATTTTTAACATAGCAGAATTTTTCTTCAATAAGTCATTCGTTGTTTCAGAAACTTGTCGTTGAGCAGTGACAGCATCTTTTTGACGAAGAAGGGTTAGCGCAATTGCAATCTGATTTTTCCAAAGAGGAATTGCTGTATTAATCGAAGATTGAATTTTTTCTGCCAAAGCTTGGTTTGTATTTTGAATCAAACGAATTTGCGGAGCTTGCTGAATTGTCATTTGGCGAGCTAATCTTAAGTCATGGGTACGTTTTTCAAGGCGATCTAAAAATTGGTTTAAGTCATTGACAACTTGAACATCCATTTGATCATTTGACTGTTCAGCTTGTTTAATTGCTTCTGGAATTAAGGTAACTTGTAATTCTTCCATCTTAACTTCGCCTGCAGCAATATAAATATTTAGTGCATCAAAGTAATCTTTATTTTTTTGGTAGAGCTGCTCTAGCATCATGTTGTCATTTAATAAGCCATTTTTTTCTCGGTCTAGTTTAATGGCAATCTTATCAATTTGCGCACCGATTTTTTGATATTTAGAAGTCATCTCATAAATTGATTTACGAACTTTACCAAATATTTTTTTGAAAACATTGTTATCTTCTGCTCGTAACTCATCTGGATTTGCTTCGTTTAAACGGTACATTAAGTCATTTAAAGACTCTCCAATCTCACCAGTGTCTTGATTTTGGACATGATTTAACATTGTATGAGAAAATTCACCTAATTTTTGTTGCGCAGCGGCACCATAGCTCATAATAGCTTGGGCATTGGCAACATCAATTTGTTCAGCTAATGCTTTTGCTTGGACTTGACGTTCTTTTGGCAAACGATCAATCATTCGTGGGGCAGGTGCATCCGCACCAACTGCTTGTAAAGGGTCAACTTGAACGCTTGGTGCAGCCGTTGCATCTGAAAAAGGATTTGCTAATAACTCATCTAATTCATTGTTTACTTCTTTGATTGTGGGTTCTTGTGGTTGAATGGTATCATCTAATTCAGTCATATTATAGTCGCTCCTTTAACGATTCATTTGAATCTTCGTTTTCAGTTAAATTTGTTGCTTCATTATCTCTTGCAAGAGTTTGTTTTGCAAGTTCTAGCTCGATGTCCATGTCTTCTAAATCATTAGACATAAAATGTTCATAGTCTGTTGCAATTAACTGACACATTTGGTCAATCGTGGTCGCACTTTTATCAAGGACATCAAATGTTGCTTTATTTTTAACTTTATGTTGGTTGATTTCAATATATTTACTTGTTAACTCAACTAGGGAAGGTAAGTGAACATATAAAAATTGATCCACTTCATGTAAACGTCTTGGTTCTTCCACGATTTCTTTAAAAAGTGATTTTGTTAATTGAATCGTGTCATTGCGAGTTTCAATTGTTTTTAATTTAGAAACTTGAATGAAATTTTTTTCCAATAGAACGATTTGATTTTTAGCTGTATTCATTGTTTCTCTAAAGAAGATCATTTCTTCTTTAGATAGCCCTTGTTGCAAATAAAAGTCTTCTTTTTCAGAAGTTAAGCGTTGTAATTTTTCATCCGTTGCCTTTTGCAAGCTCGTTCCGTTTTTATTTTTACGTTTGAAAAACAAAAATACACCTCCGATTAAGACTGTCCATAGAATGGAAAGAAATAGGCCTACTTTAAAGAAAAAAAGTAGCAGGATAAAGATTAGTAAGCAAGAAACACTGCCAATCGTGTAAGATAAAATATCTGAAATATTTTTGAGTAATTTTTTCATATGTCTCAACTCCATTAGTTGTATTTATTAAAATTTCCGTTTTTTTCATCGGGTGATGTAGTTCTATTTTAGCACAAATCTAGCTACTTATCCTATGCGACTAAAGAAGTATTTCCATCTAAGTCTTTTAGAATAGAGAGAAGCAAAATAATAAGAAAAGAATGAATTCTAATTGAAAATTATCGATGAGCACGGTATGATAGGTCATAATAAGAGGCTAGCGGGTTTTAAAAGTTAAAGGAAAAACAAGTAAATAAGTTTATAATTAGTTAGGCTAATTAATAGGCATTATTAAATGTAAGAATGAAAGTGAGTGAATCGCTACATGTCTAAACCAGAAATGACTCGAACGGAATTAAAAAAATTAAAGGAGCAAGAAGAAAAAAATCGCAAAAAACGTGACAAAGAACGCCTTAAGGTTGAAAGAGAGTATCAAAAGCAATTAGAAAAAGAGGGACAAGTAACAAAAAGTCGAGTGATTGAAAATGAAAAAAGTCGTGAAACTGGGCGTTTTTTAACGAAAGCTATTTTGATTGTGGCGGTTTTATTAGCAATTGTTTTAGCAATTGTATTTCTTGTTTAAAAAAAAGGAGTTTTATAGATGAAAATTGGAATTATTGGTGCAATGGAAGAAGAAGTTATCCTATTAAAGAGCAAAATGACTGTTACAAAGGAATGGACTGAAGCGAAAGCTGATTTCATTGAAGGGACTCTTGACGGTATTGAAGTTGTTTTGGTACGTTCGGGAATTGGAAAAGTAAATGCAGCTATTACAACTACGTTACTGTTAGCAAAACATGATATTGATTTGGTCATCAATACAGGATCTGCTGGCGGCATTGGACAAGGGTTGAAAATTGGCGATGTCGTCGTTTCTTCAGAAATGGCCTATCATGATGTGGATGCGACCGTTTTTGGTTATGTAATTGGTCAGGTTCCACAAATGCCTGCTCGTTATGTTGCAGATGCAGCAATCGTTGAGAAAGTAATTGAAGCAGCTAAAAAAGCTAGCTTAACGCCAGTTAAAGGCCTAATTGTAACGAGTGACTCCTTTATTGCTGGAAAAGAAGCAACCACAAAAATTATGAAGAACTTTCCAGACGTGTTAGCCGCTGAAATGGAAGGCGCAGCAATTGCACAAGTCTGTCATCAATTTGACGTTCCATTTGTGATTGTGCGTGCCATGTCAGATACGGCTGATGAAGAAGCAGGGGTTACTTTTGATGAGTTTATTATTGAAGCTGGGAAAAAATCTGCTTTGATGGTGATGGAACTTATTCATGATTTAGCATAAGGAGGAATTAAGATGAGAGCTCTTTTATCTATTGATTATACGAATGATTTTGTTGCAACAGACGGTATCCTTACTACAGGAGAAGCAGGACAGAAAATTGAAAATCATTTAGTTGATGTTACGAGAGATTTTATTTCAGCAGATGAATATGTTGTATTTTTAATTGACGGACACGATGAAAAAGATACGTATCATCCTGAAAATAAACTGTTTCCACCGCATAATTTAATGGGCTCTAACGGTCGAAAACTTTATGGGAAATTAGCAGATGTCTATGAAGGAAATCAAGATAAATCAACGGTTCATTGGATAGATAAACGACACTATTCAGCATTTAGTGGCACGGATCTAGATATCCGTTTAAGAGAGCGTAACATTAAGGAGCTTCATTTAACGGGTGTTTGTACAGATATTTGCGTGCTGCATACAGCTGTAGATGCTTATAATTTAGGCTATCAAATTGTCGTTCATGAAAAAGCGGTTGCTAGTTTTGATTCTGAGGGTCATCGTTGGGCATTGAGACATTTTAAAAACACATTAGGTGCAATTATTCTTTAAGCAAGGTAAACTGGAAGTAAGAAAATGTTTAACGATTTAATCTCTATTGACTATTAACGATAGGAGGAAACGTTATGATTATTATTCGACCAGCAACTTTAAAAGATGTAGATGGAATTATTCAAGTGTGTATAGAGGGAAATCGTGTCACGTATCAAGATTTATTACCCGCTTCAGATATGGAAGAAAAAATTGTAACGTACTACAATAGTACCCGCATTCAAGATGAGATTATGAATCTTGATGATTCTTGGAATGGTTGGATCGTGGCAGATGAGGATGGCGAAATTATTGGTGCCGGTGCTGGTGGCTATAATGAAGAGGGACAAGCTGAAGTTCTAGCCTTATATTTGAATCCAACTCGAAAGAGAAATGGCATTGGAACCAAAATATTAGCTGAAATTACTAAAGTTCACCAAGCGCAAGGAGCTAAAGAACAATGGGTCTCTTTTATTCATAAAAATGAACTGGCTACATTATTTTATGAAGCACAGGATTTTATTTTCATTAAAGAAACCACCGACCAAGAAGGCCAGTGTTACTCACATTATAAACGAAAAATCTAAGGGGTTTAAAGGAGTACAAAATGGAAATAAAAGAGAGCAATTACGCTTCAACAGATAAATTAGTTTCGGATTTACTAGAAAAACATATTGTAGCAGTTGGAAAAGCGATTCCGGCTTACGAAAAAAAAGAAATTGCCTTTACAGCTTATGACGATAATGGAGCGGTATTAGGCGCCGTTGTAGGAGAAATTGTTTGGAATCATCTTCATGTCAGTTTGCTTGGAATCGATCAAACCATGCAAAAACAAGGTGTTGGTCAAAAGTTATTGCAACACATTGAAGAGTACGCCAAGCAATTCGGTGCGAGGATGGTTATTTTAGAAACCATGAGCTGGCAAGCGCCTAAGTTTTATCAAAAAAACGGGTATCAGATTTTCGGTACAGTAGAAAATCACCCAATAGAAGGGGAATGTAAATACTATTTAAGCAAAGTATTGCCTTCATAGAAAAAACTAAAGTAGTTTTCTACTTTAGTTTTTTTATTAGATGAATTGAAAGATCCTTTCTTCTTTAAAATTATGCTACAATGAAGTTGATGAATGGAAGGTGTAGAGATGGAAAAGTTAACTAGAAAAGAAGAGATGCAGAAAACTAGAAAAACGATTCTAGCTCATGCACAGCAATTATTTATGCTAAAAGGGTATCGGTCAACGTCAACAAGAGAAATTGCGGAATTCAGTCAAATCACTCAACCAGCACTGTACCACCATTTTAAAGATAAAGAAACGTTATATATTGAAGTGATTCGAGAAGTCACTCAAAAAGTAACAGTTGAATTAAACGCGATAATAGCTGGAGATATAGAACCTGAATTGACATTAAAAAAAATGATTTTAACGTTGATTGATCAACATCCAACTAATATTATGTTGATGATTCACGATATTTTAAATGAAATGAAACCAGAAAATCAATTAATTCTTTTTCAACTAAGTCAAGAAGCTTATACGAAACCTTTGAGTCACTATTTTGTTGAAATGGCACAAAGGGGCTTACTAAAAAGTACGATTAATCCTAATACAGCAGCTAGTTTTGTCATGATGAGTATTAGCCCGTTATTTGGTCAGCAACCATTTAAACATAAAAAGCCGATTGAAGAACAAGTTGATGAGTTGATACAGTTGATGTTGTATGGTGTTTTTAACTAAAATAAGGATTGACCGCATTTAGACTAAAATACTAAATGTGGTTTTTTTTAAGCAAAAAAATTCACTTATCAATCGATTAATGGTATGATTCTATTTATCAAACGATAAACGAAATAAGGGAGTGAACCATATGTTTTTAGCATGGCGTGAAATCAAGTATTCAAAAACAAGATTTGTCTTAATTATTGGAGTGATGGTATTGGTCTCCTATTTGGTTTTCTTTTTAACAGGACTTGCCTATGGATTGGCTCAAGACAACCGATTAGCAATTGATAAGTGGGATGCGTCAGGAATTATTTTAAATAGTGAAGCAAATGACAATTTATCAGCGTCAACAATCGAAATAAAAGAGATCACAAAATTGGAAACCAAATCAACTGCTAGGTTAGGTCAATCCGCAACAGTTATCAAAAAAGCTGGAAGTTCTGAAAAAATCAATAGCACTATTTTTGGAATAGATTCAACTGAATTTTTAAAGCCCTCTATTGTGAGTGGGAGAATGTTTGAAAAAAATAATGAAGCAGTAGTCGATAATAGTTTAATTGAAAAGGGAATTAAATTAGGGGATGAACTAGAACTTTCAATTAGCAACACAAAAGTAAAAGTAGTTGGGTTTACAGATAATAGTAAGTTTAATACTGCACCTGTAATTTATTTGAATTTATCAGATTGGCAGTTAGCTAAATTCCAACAATCAGATTTAACCGACACGGGGAAAATTAGTGGGCTTGTGATGAAGAATACACCCTCATCAAAATTGACATTAGATTCAGATAAGCTATCGTATTTACCTATTAAAAAATTTATTCAAGCAATTCCTGGGTATGCAGCACAAACCTTGACGTTTGGTATTATGATTGGGTTTTTATTTGTCATAGCAGCCTTTGTTATCGGCATTTTCATTTATGTTTTAACCTTGCAAAAACGAAGCATGTTTGGAGTGATGAAAGCAGAAGGAATTCCAACTAGCTATATTTCGAAATCAATTATTGCTCAAACCTTTATTTTAGCCAGTGTTGGTGTTGCAATCGGCTTAGTTCTAACCTTGATTACAGCAGCAGTCTTGCCTCCAGCAGTACCTTATTTGACAAATGTCCTCTTCTTAAGCGGCTTTGCATTGGTTTTAATAGCTGTTGCGATTTTAGGTGCAGTGTTCTCAGTAGGCACAATTACAAAAATTGATCCATTAACAGCGATAGGAGGATAAAAAATGACGTTATTAAAATTAAAACAAGCCACTAAAACTTTTGGGAAGGGTCATACAAAAGTAGAAGCACTAAAAGCGACGGATTTTTCTGTTGAAGCAGGAGAATTTGTTGCCATTATTGGCCCAAGTGGTTCAGGAAAAAGTACCTTATTAACAATTGCAGGAGGGCTTCAATCCCCAACAACAGGAGAAGTTTTAATTAACGGAAATCCATTTAATGGTATTAAAGAAAAACAGCGTTCTAAAATTCGTTTCAGTGAAATTGGGTTTATTTTACAAGCGTCTAACTTAATTCCTTTTCTAACGGTTGCAGATCAATTAAACTTAGTTGATAAAGTAGCAAAAGAAGCCATTAAAGTTCAAGAACAAGATCGATTACTCAAGGACTTAGGTGTAATGGAATTAAAAAATAAATACCCAAGTGATTTATCAGGAGGCGAGCGACAAAGAGTTGCTATTGCCAAGGCCTTGTATCATAATCCAAGTGTGATTTTAGCCGATGAACCAACCGCTAGTCTAGATTCTAAAAGAGCTTTTGAAGTAGTTGAAATTTTAGCAAAAGAAACAAAAGACAAACAAAAAGCGACGATTATGGTAACTCACGACACTAGATTGACGGAAAGCTGTGATCATGTCTATGAAATGCAAGATGGGGTACTAAGTAAAGTACGATAGAAAGACATTAAAGGTCAAAAAAAGCTTAAAGCAGAGAATATGCTTTAAGCCTTTTTTTAAAGTAGTTTTTGAGCAGATTCTTTGTAAACTTCATAACCATGCTTTTTATAAGTATGTTTGGCAATGCCATTATTAGGCCAATAGTGAAGTTCAACCGCTTTAATTTGTTGTTTTTTTGCATAGTCATCTGCAAAATTCAATAATTCTTTGCCTAGTCCTTGACCTTGATAGCCTGGCATAACTAATACATGATGTAAATAAAGGCGTTGGTAACCAAAGGTATAAATGGTCTCTTCAACGGCTTGTTCTTCCAACCAAAGGTAAGCTGCAATAGCCTCTTGATTGGTGTCGTCTTGCCATAAAAAGACACGTTCCTTAGGATTTTCAAAGTGCTTTATAAAAGCGTTCGTAATAGCTTCTTGATGATAAGGTTTAAAAAAAGTTGGATACAGTTCAATATGTTTTTCTTGCATGACCTTTCCTAGTCGTCCCATTAATTCAGCATCTCTTGTTTCGATAATCCGCATTTTATTCGCCTCATTTTTTAATTGTATTTTTTTTAGTGTATCATAGAATAGAGATCCTTTCAAAATAGCTAAACAAGTTACTAATTGAACAAATAAAATCTGATTTTTAACTATTTTTACTTTTTGTAATGATTTTAATTCTCATTTATGAGATAATATCGATAGTTAACAGTTTATTTTAATTTTATTAAGAAAAATAGGAGTTTATTCGAATGAAAACAATTGTGACCCCACGTTTAGAATTAATTCCTTATCGTCAAGAATTAATTGAAGCAACTCTTTTAGGGGATGAAAAATTAACTCAAGTATCAGGCTTTCAAGTTGCAAAAGGTTGGCCTGGTGTCGAATTCTTTTTTTATTTGCCTTTTGTCTTAGAAGAAGTACGTCAAGATGCTTCCTTAGAACACTGGACGTATTTAGTAGTAGTAAAAGAAAAACAGATGATTATCGGTGAAGTTAGTGCACAAGGCAACCCGTTAGTTTCTGGTATCGCAGAAATTGGATACGGAATTGTTGACGAATTTAAAGGAAATGGTTATGCGACTGAGGCAACAATAGCTTTTATTGATTTTTTAGAAGCATCCTATTCTTTTCAGCTTGTGGCAAAAGCCTATCAACATCATCAAGTTTCACATCACATTCTACAAAAACTAGGATTTCATAAGACAGGAGAAGAATTGCTTGGTGGAGATGAACTTATTTTTCAGTTTGAAAAACCTCATTTGTGAAAAATTAAATTAGAATGGCTTTGACTCTTTTTTGAAAATAATGAACGTTCATACATTAGGTGTAGTGAACAGAAAGGACTTTATAGATGAAACAATCTTCAAAATTAACCATTCGTGATTTAGTAACAATTGGCATTTTTACCGTATTAATTATCATGTTTGGTTTAATCGTCTCAATGGTAAGCCGTATTGCAACAGGAGGTTTATCGATTTTAATTTCAGGAGGACTTAGCGCGTTCTTTTCAGCTCCCATTTATTTGCTATTATCTTTTCGTGTTGGAAAACGTGGAGTAGCATTTCTAAATGCACTTTTACGTTCATTGATGTATGTCATCATGGGTGTTCCTCACGTATTATTAATTTTCATTCCAGCTGCGATTTTAGCAGAATTAATTATGACGCCTCCAGCAACAGCATATAAAAGTTTAGGGAAAACGTCGCTCTCATGGGCCGTCTTTTCAACGTTTAATGCCTTACATGGACCGTTATTATTTGTAATGTTAGGTGCAAAATACATGATGGAAAAAGCACCACACAGCCCAAGTACAGAACGCTTGGCATTAATGTTAAATTATTATTATAACCCATGGATGATTGCCTTGATTGGTGGATTAGCCTTCGTTGGTGGTCTAGTTGGCTGTTTAATGGGCTGGAAATTATTGCATAAACATTTTGTTCGCGCAGGTTTAGTTAAACTATAAAATTAAGGTCAAGGGAGAGGACTAAATGATGCAACCATTGAAACTAGACGCAAGAACAAAAGCATTGGTTGTTCTTGTGGCTGGTTTTTTTGTTTTTTGGGTATCGGACATTGGGTTATATTTATTGATGACTTTTTTATCAGGATACTTACTTTCGTTAGGGAAATTTAAAGCAGCACCAAAATTTATTCTTGCTTTTCTTGTAACTGATTTTTTACAGCGTTTTACATTTGGGTACGAAGAATCCGTGATAATGGCAACCATTGCATTTTTTGCTTATTTTCAAGTTCGTTTAATTCCGTTATTTATGGCGGGAATGGTATTGTCTCAAACACCACCTGGCGAATTGATTGCGGCCTTACAAAAATGTAAAGTTCCGCGGGTTGTAGTTATTCCACTAGCGGTAGGCTTACGTTTTATTCCAACAATCAGACAAGAATTTTTAATGATTATGGATGTGATGAGGCTACGTGGGATTGCGCCGACTGTTTGGAATTTATGGCGTCATCCAATTTTGACTTTTGAATATTTATTAGTGCCATTAGTTATTCGAAGTTTAACGATTGCAGATGATATCTCTATGGCAGCTGTCACAAGAGGGATTGAAAATCCAGGACTGCGCACATCATTACGAGAAATCAAATTTAAAAAGGCGGATTATTTTGTAATTACGCTATTATTCATATGGGTAGGTGTCGTTTTCTATGTATCCTAATCAGACAAAAAACAAAGAACCAATTATTGAATTAAACAATGTTTCTTTTTCATATGACTCTGATCATTATTTATTGAAAAATATTTCTTGTTCAATCCTAGAAGGAGAGTTTATTTTACTGACCGGTCCAAGTGGAGGCGGAAAAACGACGTTAACTCGTGTTATAAATGGCATCATTCCTTATTTTTTTGGTGGCGAACGAAGTGGAACGGTTCAGGTTCAAGGAACAGAAATTAGTGAGCAGTCGTCTTGGGAGTTAGCAGAAATTTTGGGAAGTGTTTTTCAAGATCCAAGAAGTCAGTTTTTTGCTCCAATCGTCAAAGATGAGATTGCCTTTTTTTGTGAAAATTATAGCTTTCCCAGTGAAGAAATAAAAAAAAGAGTTACATTTGCTAGTGAAGAATTAGGGATTCAACATCTGTTGAAAAAAGAAGTGATTCAATTATCAAGCGGTGAAAAACAAAAAGTTGCAGTGGCATCGATTCGTGTTGCGAATCAAAAAATTTATGTTTTAGATGAACCCTCTGCAAATTTAGATAGTCAGGCTACGCTAGAACTTCAATCCATTTTAATGGATTGGAAAAAAGCAGGACATACAATTATCATTGCGGAACATCGTTTGTACTATTTATCGGATTTGATTGACCGTGCTTTTTATTTAAAAAACGGTTTATTGGAGCATATCTTTACAAAGGACGAATGGCAAAATTTAACACAAGAACAATTGAAAAAGTATGGATTGAGAAGTCCTGTTTTACATTGGGATGACAGTGGTTGTTCGCCGGTTAGGCTTCAATCGTCTGCTAGTGTGAACAAGATTGAGGTTGAACAGTTAAGTATTGGATTTCCAAAAAGTAAAAAAAACATTGGTACAAAACTTGATTTTCAATTAAAATCAGGAGAAGTAGTGGCGTTAATTGGCGGAAATGGTGTTGGAAAAACAACATTAGCAAAAACGTTAAGTGGATTAATGAAAGAAAAAGCGGGTACGATTAGGTTAAATCAACAAAAAATAGCAACGAAGAAACGCAGTCAGTTAGCTTGGTATGTGATGCAAGAAGCCGACTATCAATTGTTTTCTGCGAGTGTTTTAGAAGAATTGATGATTGGTAAGAAGCGAACACCAGAATTAAAGAATAAAGCAGAAGAGGTTTTAAAAGCGTTAGATTTATGGAGTGTGCACTCACGGCATCCAGCGTCGCTTTCCGGGGGGCAAAAGCAACGTTTGACAATAGGTGTGGCATTGATGCAAGAAGTACCTTTAGTGATTTTAGATGAGCCAACAGCTGGTTTAGATGGTGGAAATTTACACCGTATTGTCAAAGTTATTGAAAAACAAGCTGCACTTGGTACTATTTTTTTAATGATTAGTCATGATTTTGAATTAATCAATCAAGTGGCCCAACGCGTGTTGGTTTTAAAAGATGGACACATGGAAAAAGATTACATTTTAACAAGCGAGCGTAGCCAATGGGTTTTACAAGATATGCTAGGCTAAAAAAGAATTTAATTCTAATCTAAAAATAGGGTGATATAAAAATGAAAAAGAAATTTTGGATTATAGGGGTTTTAATAGCGCTTTTGTTAGTGATTGTAGGTTGTGCTAGCGAACAAAAAAAATCTCAAGAAACATCAATAAAGCAACCTGAAAAAAAGGATATACAAGAATTAACCGTAACAACGAGTAATGAGTTAGCAACTTTAGATAGCGCACTGTATAGTGACGTGATTAGTTCCGATGCGATTGGTCAAATTTTTGAAGGTCTGTATCGAATTGATCAAGATAATAACGCCGAATTAGGAATGGCTGAAAGCGAGCCTAGTGTCAACGATGCTAAGACTGTTTATACATTTAAATTGAAAGAAGCAAAATGGTCAAATGGCGATGACGTTAAAGCAAGTGATTTTGTATATGCGTTTCAAAAAGTAGTAGACCCAGCAACGGCTTCTCCAAGTGCCAACCAAATGGACATTTTCAAAAATGGAGCCCTAATTCGAGTGGGAGAAAAAGAGCTTTCTGACTTGGGTGTGAAAGCCTTAGACACTAAAACTATAGAGCTGACACTAGAAAACCCAATTCCATATTTAGCAAAAATGTTAACTGGAACTCCTTTTTTTCCACAAAATGAAATTCTTGCTAAAAAACTAGGAGAAAAATACGGTACAAACAGTAGCAATATAGTTGGAAATGGTCCATTTGAATTAACTGACTGGTCAGGAACAAATTTAAATTGGACGTATCAAAAAAATCAAACGTATTGGGATCAAAAAAACGTTCAACTAAAAAAAATAAATGTAGAGGTAGCAAAAGAAACGTCAACGGGAGCTAATTTATTTGATGGAGATCAAGTAGACTATACAGGTTTAACAGATGAATTTATTCAAAAATATCAAGGCGCTAATTCTTATCACGAGCAGCCAAAAGCATTAATCGGTTATCTAGGCTTCAATACAACTAGGAAAGCAACTGGCAATGTACACGTTCGGCGTGCACTTGCGTTAGCCTTTGATAAAAAAGCTTATACAGAATCGATTTTGATTGATGGTTCAAAGCCAATGGATGGGTTTATTCCTTTAGATTTTTCAAAAAATCCTGCTAGCAATGAAGATTTCAGAACAGAAAATGGCTCATTAATGAGTTATGATGTAAAAAAAGCGCAAAAAGAATGGAAACTAGCACAAGAAGAGCTAGGAGATACCGATTT